>JAPLHB010000051.1 GCA_026389845.1 Chloroflexota bacterium | reverse complement strand
CTGGGCGTGATCAGCGCCCGCACGGTGGTGGAGCGACGGCAGCAGGTGGGCATGCTGCGGGCCATCGGCTACCAGCCTGAAATGGTCGCGCTCTCCTTTGTGCTGGAGGCCAGCTTCATCGCCCTGGTGGGCATCGGCCTGGGTACCGCTGCGGGCATCCTGATGGGACAGGCCATCATCGGCCAACTATTCAGCGTCATCACGGCTGGGCGTACCCTGGCCGTGCCGTGGGGCCAGATCGGGATCATCGTCCTGGGCGCGTACCTCTTCTCGCTGCTTACCACCATCCTGCCCGCGATCCAGGCCTCGCGCATCTATCCGGCGGACGCGCTCCGCTACGAGTAGGGCGGACCTCCTACATGGCGAGCCAAGGCTTCTCAGGCCCAGGCAGCGCTGCCGTGGCCCGCGAATTGGCGCATTACCTGGGGTCCCTGACGATCATTGCGGATCTCAGCCCGTGGCTGCGGCAGTTTCGCCAAGATGTGTGCGACCTGAGCGAACGCTATTGGTCGGGGCTCTTTCATTGCTACGATGTGCTGGGCCTACCCGCGACCAACAACGCCCACGAGAGCTTGTATGGGCAGACCAAACGGCAACTGCCGCCAGTTGGCGTGAGCGAATTGCGCACACCTTTGTTGCGCCGGGGCGCTTGGGCCGTCCTGCAGTACGATTCTTCTCTCGTGGGCTTATTGCGGTCTCTCCTGCCAAAGCGCGGTTGACGAGGCTGGCGTGGTCTGCTATACTCCGGTGGCTGGCCGATCGGGTGCGCCACAGACTACCCATCTGGCATTATAAGCACACTGGACAAGACAATGGGAGTCATAGGGGCGCTCGCCCTGGGCGCCGCCACTGCGGCGATGCACAGGGGTGCGATTCATGTGTTGCAGAGGGAGAGTAGGTTTGAGATGGTTGTGTGAACAGACCAGATCTGAAGTATTTGATCTGATGCTGCAGCATGCTGAGCAGTTAAGCGCCAACGCCATCATCGGTGTCCGCTACGACGCAACCGAGCTGGGCGAAAACATGACCGAAGTGCTCGCCTACGGCACCGCGGTGTTCGTCCAACCGGCGTGACCTCAAAGATGCCAGAACATCCAACGCCGGTATCCGAAAGCGTTGCGCGGCTCTACGACGCCGCTCCCGAACGCGAATGGGCGCGCATGGAACGGCACCGCACCGAGTTCGCGGTCACGCTGCGAGCGCTGGCTGAGCATCTGCCGCCGGCCCCGGCGCGTGTGCTGGATTGCGGCGGCGGGCCGGGTCGCTATGCAATCGAGTTGGCACGCTGGGGCTACGACGTGACCCTTTTCGACCTTTCGTCCGGCAACCTGGCGCTGGCCCGGCAGAAGGTCGCGGAGGCCGGGGTCGCGCTGACCTTCGAGCAGGGCACCGCACTCGATCTGGGCCGCTTCGCGGACGATACGTTCGACGCAGTCTTGCTGATGGGGCCGCTCTACCACCTGCTCGAAGCGGACGAGCGCCAGCTGGCGTTGGCCGAAGCCGCGCGGGTGTTGAAGCCGAGTGGGCTGCTCTTCGCCGCGTTGATCACCCGCTACGCCGCGCACCGCGACTGCGCCGGTCGGCGGCCGGCCGAGCTGCTCGAAGAGGCCGACATCTACGCCGAAATCCTCCGCAGCGGCCGGCTGCCCCCGGCCGCTGGCGACCGGCCTTCCTTTTTCGCCTACTTCGCCCACCCGGACGAGGCGTCGCCGCTGATGTGGGGCGCGGGCCTGGAGGTGCGGACCATCCTGGGCGTCGAAGGGTTGGTCAGCACGGTCGAGGACTTTGGCGTGAACGCGCTCGCCGGCCCGGCCTGGGATGCCTGGGCCGAAGTGAACTACCGCGTCGCCGCGGATCCCGCCCTCTTCGGTGGTGTCGAGCACCTGCTGGTGATCGCGGCCAAGCCGGCGTGGCGGCGGGTGCTCCGGCAGATCGCGGCGCGACTGGCCGAGGCAGGTGTCAGTTACACCGTGGTCGGCGGCGGGTCGCCCGCGCTGCACGGCCTGCCGCTGGTCGTGCGCGATCTGGATATCGAGACCGACGCTGCCGGGGCCTATCGCTTCGGGGAGTTGTTCGCCGGGCAGGTGGTAGAGCCGGTGGCGTTACGCGAGAGCGCAACCTATCGCTCCCACTTCGGCCGCTTCGACTTCGACGGCGTGCCGGTCGAGGTCATGGGCGACCTGGAACGCCGCGAGGGCGACCGGTGGGTGGCTACGGCCGCGACGACACAAGCGACCATTGACCTGGACGGAGCGCCGGTACATGTCTCGACGCTGGAAGAGGAGACGCTGGCCTATATCCGCCGCGGCCGGCTCGACCGCGCCGCACTGTGCCTGCCGCGTTGTGATCATGGCCGGCTGCTGGCGCTTTTGCGCGGAGAACGAACTACACGCGTCTTGTGAAGTTGTTGGGGGCACGTGAGGAGGGAGAAAAATGACAGAACGACCCGACAAGCCCGGTCGCATTGACCGGCTGCTCACCGGCCAGCAGATCACCATCGGCGGCCGGACGATCCAGCCCGTGGCGCGGGCCGGCGGCTGGTACGGCGGATCGCAGACCGAGGGCGGCGGAGGTTTCGGCGCGTTGGTACGCGTGACACCGGTCGAGGTGGTCGTGCGCGAGCCAGATGGCGCAGAGCGTCACGTCGTCACCTTCGATGCAACGCGTCAGGCCATCCGCGGCATCGTCGTCGCCGGCCTCACCGTCGCTGGCGTGTGCATGGCGATCATGCTGGCCGTAAGCCTGGCGCGGCTCGGCCGCAGACCACAGTGTAGTGCCAAATTGTAGAAGAAGCTAAACAGGAGGATCCAAATGGACGACACGATGACTGCAACTATCGAACCGATCGAGAACATGCTCAAGCGCCTGAACGTCGGCGCGGTATTCGGCGAGCCGATCAAGGAAGGGGACGCCACGATCCTGCCCGTGGCGAGCGTCGGCTACGCGTTCGGCTACGGCTCCGGCCGTGGTCGCGGACCGGCTTCGGCCTTCGGTGATGAGACAGAAACGCCCGCCAGCGCAGGCGAAGGCGAGGGCAGCGGGGGCGGTGGAGGCGGCAAGGCCCAGCCGAAAGGTGTCATCCGCATCACGGCCGCTGGCGTCAAGTTCGAGCCGATCATGGATCTCACGCGCATCTCATTGGCCGGCATCGCCATGGTCGCCTGGTCGGTCTTCTGGATCACCAAGACGGTGCGTGCGTTCACGCGACCATCGTCGAGCAAGTGCTGCGGCTAGAGGACGACGGACGACCGACGACGGAGGACGGACGCGGGCCGCGATGGTCCGTCGTCTGTCCACCGTCTGCCGTCGTTCGTCCTCCGTCACGGTCTAATCAGCGCCTTCACCACCTTGAGTTGCTCGACGTCGGCCAACGCCTGCCCGGCCTCGGCCAGGCTGTACTCGCGGCTGATCATCCGCTCCCACCCGAAGCGGTCGCCGTAGCGCGCCACCACACGCATTCCGCGGTAGAAGTGGCTGAAATCGCTCCCCCAGCAGCCGCGCACCTCCAGGTGCTTACGGTTGAGATCCCAATGCGGGTTGATTGCCACCTCGCCCACGTCGGTGTACTGGCCCACCACCACCAGCCGGCCAGCATCGCGGGTCATCTGCATCCCCTCGCGCACGGCCGCGGGGACGCCGGTCGCCTCGATGGTCACGTCGGCCCCGCGACCACCGGTCAGTTCGCGCACCCGCGCCACTCGCTCGGCCGGGTCATAATCCCCAATATCCAATACCTCGTCCGCCCCCAACGCCCTGGCGATCTCCAAGCGCAGCTTCGGCGCGCCGACGACGATCACCTGTCCCGCGCCTTGCAGTTGCGCCAGGATCACCGCGTTCAGCCCCACCGGCCCGCTGCCCTGGATCACCACGTTGTCGCCGAGTTGAATGTCGGCGCGCTCGATCGCGTGTACCGAGGTCGGCAGGCCGCAGCCGGCCGCGATGAACCGCTGCGGCGGCAGGTTGGGCGGCAGGCGCAGTGTCTTTACGCCCGGCTTCAGGTAGATCATCTGCGACCAGCCGCCGAGCAGCCCTTCGGCCGCGCCGTAGGTGATGCCGTAGACGCGGCGGCTGGGACAGCGCGTACTGGCCTTCGCCACCGTGCAATACCAGCACTTGCCGCACGTCTCGTGCACATCCAGGAAGGTGATGACGTCGCCCGGCCGGAGCGGCAGCCCGTCCAGGTCGAGCACATCGCCGCCGGTCTCGGCCACGCGGACCACGCTCACGTGACCAGGGATGATCGGGTAGGGCACGCCGGCCAGGTGGCCGTGGTGCAGGTGCACGTCGGTGCCGCAGACTTCGCTGAAGAGGGTCTCCAGCAGGATCGCACCCGGCTCCAGCGTGGGGCGCGGGAAGTCGCGCACCTCAATGGGCGCATTGGCCGCGGGCATGACCGCGGCGCGACTCAGTCTTGGGTTAGACATGTTTTGCAGTCCCTTCTATAACATTGGTTTTGTCACCCTGAGCGGGTTGGTCCCGTGAAGTGCGTTGCGGCGAGAATCCAGCGAAGGGTCTCGTTGCGACAACGGATTCTTCGCTGGATGCTCGCCGCCGCGAGAAGTTAGGGGCAAACCCGCTCAGAACGACAGACGCCTGAAAGCGCACTCTGGGACCGTGCGCAGTGTAGTTCACGCAGAGCGCTTCTCACTCGCCGCGCCCGCTCCGGCCCTTGCGCGGCAGCAGCAAAATCAGCGGCAGGCCGAGCAGCGGAACCACCGCGCTGAGAACGAAGGCGTCGCGTAGCCCGAAATGGTCGCCGAGCGTGCCGAGGATCACCGTCGCGGCGGCCTGAGCCAGGAAGCTGAATCCCATGTAGAAGCCGGTGATCAGCGCACGGTTGGCGGGGAAGCTCTCTTGCAGCAGCGCCATCATCACGGGATTGATAGACATGGCGCAGAAGCCGATAGCTGCCAGGATGGGGAATCGGGCAAAGCCGCCGGTCGCGAGAAACGCGGCCATCAGCGGCGAGGTGAGGGTCATCGCGATCGCCAAAGCCCGGCGCCGCCCCAGCCGATCGCTCAGAGATCCGATCGCCAACGCGCCCGCCATACCCGCGCCTTCATAAATCGAAAACGCGGCGCCGGCAAACCAAAGCGTGCTCCCTTCCCGGCTCAAAAAGGTGGGCAAATACGTCCCCAGCGCGGAAGCCATAAAGGAACGGACTACGATGATGCCGACCATCGGGAGCAGCACCGGCCGCATGGCACGGAGGACCTGACGCCAGGGCCGCGATTGCGCGAGCCTGGCCGAATAGGATGACACGTTGCGCAGCCGGATGAAGAGCACGACCGAGGCCAGCCAACCGCCGATCATCAACCAGGGCGTGCCGTGCAGCCCCCACGCTTGCAGCGCGGCCACGATGATAAGCGGCCCGATCGTGTAGCCCAACCCGCCGCCGACCATCCACAGCCCCATGCCCCGGCCCAGGTTGCGCTGCCCAGACAGATTGCCGGCGATGACCGGCCCGACGGCGTGCAGTCCGGCCGTACTCACGCCGACCACGATCAGCAACATCGCCATCACCGCGTAACTGGGCGCGACGCCAAGCAGGCTCATGGCCGTGGCGGTGATCGCGGGGGCCAGGATGACGAAATAGCGCAGGTTGACGTGGTCGGCCAGGTAACCGATGAACGGCTGGAGCAGCGACGGCCACTGCATGAAGACGCTCAACACGCCGGCTTGCGCGGTCGAAAAGCTGTACTTCTCGATCAGCACCGGCAGGAGCGGCGGCAGGAAGGCGGTGTAGGTGTCGTGAAGGGCGTGCCCAGAACTGACCGTGGCGACGCCCGCGAGTTGAAAAACCTCGGGTTCGGCCGGCGCGTCGCCCGGTGGATGGACAGGGAGAGCCTGGAGCAACGCGGTCATCTATCTCTCCAACAATCCGGCCAGGTCGGCCAGGCTACCGCGGTAGGTTGGCTCGGGTACGGAATCGTCCAAGTGGGTTGAAGCGCCCGGGACCAGAAAGGTGGTCATGCCGAGGCGACTGGCGACCATGTCCATCGCCTCGTCGCCGACCATCAGGCACGCAGCCGGAGGCTGGCCGATCTGCCGGCAGATCTCATCGAAGTACCGGAGATTCGGCTTACACGTGCGGCTGTTTTCGTAGGAGGTGATCCACCGGTAGGGAAAATCGGCCACGCCGGCCCATTCGAGACGTTGTTGCACCGCGGTGGCCGGAAAAAGCGGGTTGGTGGCGATCACCACGTCGTAACCCAGGTCGAACGCGCGTTGGACGACGGGCCGCGCGTCCGGCTTGCGCTGCGTGTGCTGCGACAGCGCAGGGAAATCGTTGGCGTAGAAATCCTGGAAGATCGGCTCCAGCTCGGCGCGGGTGTGACCGGCGAAGGGATAGAACGCCGCGGCAAACACCTCTTCGTTGGTCGCGTGACCGTCATTGGCGACCATCGCGTCAGTCGCGGCCAGCAGATGGGCGATGAACGCCTTCGGCGGCGAGAGATGGCTGACCCGGCCGGCCAGCCGCTGAAGATAGTGCGGCAGGAAGGTGTCCATGTTGCTGTCGAGCAGCGTGCCGTCCAGGTCGAAGAGGATCGCCTGGAAAGACTTGGGGGGATGCAAAAATAGACTCATGGGGATATTATAGCCGCGCCCGATGTCCCGGTCAAAAGCGCACGGCGTCTACTGTGACCTAACGCTCAATTGACGTGTGGCGAAATCCCTGTATAATACCACCCGTCGCGTGGCCCCGCTCGCACCGCCGCTTGGGGCAGCTTTGCACGCGTGGCTGCTGTGTCTACCCCACCCACACGCCGACGACGCCTTCCGCGTCGGGCGCAGCGCTACGTCTTCGTACCGTTGACTATTTTGCTCGATCTGCCCATGCTGACCCAGCGCCGGGCCACCAGCCTCCGGGCGTGTCATCCAATCCACACGAAGGGGGTGATCCCCAGCAGGCGCCATCCTGCGGCCAAGCTCGACTCTCTCTATTTTGATGCGGTACCCAACCTGATTCATTTCTGAGGAGGAGAACATGCGGAACAAGGTATTCAGCTTAGTTCTGGTCGCGGTCCTGTTGCTCACCGTCGCGGCTGGCTGCGTGCCGGCCAAGCCGAAGACGATCAAGATCGGCCACGTGGTCGCGCTCACCGGCAGCAGTGCCACCTGGGGGCAGGCCGAAGCGAACGCCCTCAAGATGGTCGTTGAGGAAATCAACAAACAGGGCGGCGTGCTTGGCTCGCAGCTCGAAGTCATCGCTTACGACTCCCGCGCCGACAAGGTGGAGGCGGTCAACGTCGCCAAGCGCCTTGTCGAACAGGATCACGTCGTCGCGATCATCGGTCCCGGCCAGAGCGGTGTGGCGAACGCCATCCGCGAGGTCGTCAATTCCGGCAAGACGCCGCTCATCGCCACCACCGCCACCAACCCGAAGGTCACGGTGAACGACGATGGCTCGGTGGTACCCTACACCTTCCGCGTCTGCTTCATTGATCCGTTCCAGGGCACCGTCGCGGCGCAGTTCGCGGCCAAGGATCTGAAAGCCAAGACCGCGGCCACGCTGTACGACGTGGGCGACGAGTACTCCCAATTCCTGTCCAAGTACTTCGTCGAAGCGTTCGAGAAGGGCGGCGGCAAGGTAGTCGCCCAGGAAGCGTTCCGCTCCGGCGAGCTGGACTTCCGCGCCCAGCTTGGCAAGATCAAAGAAGGCAACCCCGATGTGCTCTTCATCCCGACCATGCAGAAGGAAGCCGCGCTGGCCTCCAAGCAGGCGCGCGATCTGGGCATCAAGGCCGTGCTGATGGGCGGCGACGGCTGGGGCAGTCCCGACTTGATGGACCTGGGCGGGCAGGCCGTGGAAGGCGCGTACTTCGTCAACCTCGCAGCGCTCGAAGACCCGGCCATCCAGGGCTTCATCAAGGACTACCGCGCCAAGTACAGCAACCAGGATCCCGTGCTCCCCAACCCGCTCATGGCCTACGACGCCATGCTGTGGGTGGCGGACGCCATCAAGCGCGCCGGCTCGACCGATGGCACGAAGATCCGGGACGCCATGGAGCAGACGAAGGACCTGCAGGTCCTCACCGGCAAGCTCAGCGTTGACCCCAAGACCCATAACCCCCTCAATAAACCTGCCGTGATCCAGCAGGTGAAGGGCGGGAAGTTCGTGTACGTGAAGACGTTCGTGACGACGGACTGACGTAGTGCGTGGTGCGTAGTACGTGGCGCGTGGGCGGGAGAGTTTTAGCACCGATGCCGCTCACCACGTAATACGCACCACGGCTGCTGACCGCACCTCGCGTTCCCGGTGAGTTTTGCGCTGCGGTGAACACCCGCACTACGCAACACGAACCCACCTACCCGGTGAATCTATCATCACCCGAGGCATCTCGTGATCCTCCAAACCATCATCACCGGCCTGTCCATCGGCAGCATCTACGCCCTGATGGCTGTGGGCTATTCGCTGATCTTTTCGGTGCTGAACTTCTCCAACTTCGCCCACGGCGCGATCATCACGCTCGGCGCATACATCGCCTGGGCGGTGATGGTGCATTGGCTGCATCTCCCCTTTCTGCCCGCGCTATTGGTCTCGATCGCCGGGGCCGGGGTGCTGGCGTTTCTGAACGAGCGCATCGCCTACAGCACGCTGCGCCGCCGCCGGGCGCCCTCCCTCTACTTGATGATCAGCGCGATGGGCGTGGCGATCGCCCTGCAGAATCTGCTTTACGCGACCATCGGGGCCAAGCTCTACGCCCTGCCGCCCGTCTTCGCCCAGGATTCGATCGCCGTCGGGGGCGCGGTCGTCAGCCGCATGGATCTGTTCGCCTTCGGCTTCTCAGTGGTCGCCATCGCTATCCTTCATTTCATGCTCAACTACACCAAAGTCGGCATGGCGATTCGCGCCGCCTCCTATGACATGGAGATGGTTTCCGTGCTCGGTGTCAACCTGGACGTGTTGGTGGGGGTGCTGTTCCTGATCGCCGGCGGATTGGGCGGCATGGCGGGTGTCTTCATGGGCGTCAAGTACATGGTCTATCCGAGCATGGGCTGGATCACCAACAAGGCCTACATCGGCGCCGTAATCGGGGGGTTGGGCAGCCTCCCCGGCGCGGTCGTCGGCGGCATCCTGCTGGGGCTGATCGAGGCGCTGGTCTCGGTGACGAACATCGGCCCGGTGGCCCTCTCGCTCTATCGCGACGTGTTTAGCTTCAGCATCCTGGTGCTTCTCCTCATCTTCCGCCCGACCGGTCTGTTTGGCCGTGAGGTAGAGGAAAAACTGTAATGCAATACGCCCAAGCCATCTTCACCAACGCGGCCATCTACGCCATCGCGACCGTGGGCCTGGCGATCTTCACCGGCTACACCGGGCTGTTTTCGCTCGGCCATGCGGCGTTCATGGCGCTCGGCGCCTATACCACCGCCATCTTGACCCATTTCCTGGGCTGGCCGTTCATCCCCGCGCTGCTGGCGGGCATGACCGTGGCCATGCTCGCCAGCGCGATCATCGGCTATCCCACGTTGCGAGCCAAGTTGCGCTCCGACTACTTCGCTATCGCCACCCTGGGCTTCGGCGAGGCGGTCAAGGTGCTGCTGGAGAACCTGGCGCTGACCCAGGGCGCGCGCGGCCTGCCGGGGCTGCACAAATTCGCCGATCCGCTCAACACTGGCCTGTTCCTGATCCTGGTCATCTGGCTTTCCCGCAACTTCCTCAAGAGCACCTACGGCCGCAACGCCATTGCCATCGGCCAGGACCCCGTGGCGGCCGAGATGATCGGCATCCGCCTGCTGCCCAATAAAATGCTCAGCCTGGCGATCAGCGCGGCGTTCGCGGGGCTGGCGGGCGGCCTGTTGGCGCATTATCTGACCTTCATCCAGCCTTCGATTTTCAGCATGGATCTCTCGGGTCTGCTGACCGCGGGCGTGGTGGCGGGCGGCATGGGCAGCCTGACCGGGCCGATCGTGGCCGTGGCGCTCTTCGTCGTCATCCCTGAGCTTTTCCGCGGGCTGGCGCTGTGGCGGCTGGTGCTCTACGGTGTCGTCCTGGTGGTCATCATCAACTACCGCCCCAAGGGTCTGTTCGGCTACGAGGAGTTGAGCGTCGCCAACCTGCCCAAGCTGCTGCTTATCGTCGGCGTCACCGTGGCGCTGACCGTCGGCGTGGGGATCTACAACGAGTTCGGAGATTACTGGGGCACTGTGCCCGCCGTGCTCGTCGCCGTAGCCGCGGGCGCGGGCGTGGTCGCGTTGAGCATCGCGTTGGGGCGTGGGTGGACGCGGGTGGTGGGGCCAGCTTTGGTCCAGAGGCGCTGGGGCGCAGGGGAGAAAGGGAGCCGGGGAGCAGAGGAACGCGTTGCTTCCCCGTCCCCCCGCCACCCTGCTCCTCAGCACCTCGGCGCTCCTATCCCTCTGCTGGCGATCAGCGGCCTCCGCAAATCCTTCGGCGGCATCACCGCCGTCAACGGCGTGGACCTGGCTGTCCGGCCGGGAGAGATCGTGGGGCTGATCGGCCCCAACGGGTCGGGCAAGACGACCGTTTTCAACCTCATTAGCGGCGTCTACCGGGCCGACGGCGGCAGCGTGCGTCTCGAAGGGAGGGAATTGCTCGGCACGGCGCCGGATCGCATCGTGGGGAGCGGCATTTCACGCACCTTCCAGAACATCCGCCTCTTCTCCAAAATGACCGTGCTCCAGAACGTGCAAACCGCGCTCCACCCGTTGAGCAGTTACAGCCTGCCCGAAGCGTTTCTCCGCTGGCCGTGGACGGTCCCCCAGGCCGAAACGCGCCTGCAGAACGCCGCGCTGGAGCTGCTGGATGTCATGGGCCTGCGGGAACACGCCGGCCAGGTGGCCGGGGCGCTGCCCTATGGACTTCAGCGCAAGCTAGAGATCGCCCGCGCGCTGGCGCTCCAGCCCAAGTTACTCCTCCTCGACGAGCCGGCTGCGGGGATGAATCCTGAAGAATCGCTGGAGTTGGTCGAGTTGATCGAACGCATGCGGGCAAAGTATAACCTGGCGGTCATCCTGATCGAGCACCACATGGATGTGGTGATGAATCTCTGCTCGCGCATCACCGTGCTCAACTTCGGCGGCGTCATCGCCGAGGGCGCGCCGGACGAGATCCAGGCGAATCCGGTGGTGTTGAAGGCGTATCTGGGGGAAAAAGAAGCGTGATGTTACTATCTGTTGGAGGTCTGAACGTCTTCTACGGCGAAGCGATCCACGCCCTGCGGGACGTGAGCTTTGCGGTGCCCGCGGGGGAGATCGTCGCCATCATCGGCGCGAACGGCGCTGGGAAGTCCACGCTGATGTGGACGCTGGCCGGGGTGCACAAGCCACGGTCGGGGCAGATCGTCTTCGGCGGCAAGCCGCTGCCGGCTGTGCCGCACCTGGCGGTCGCGGCCGGCATCGCCCTGGTGCCGGAGCGCCGCCGCCTCTTCGCCAACCTGACCGTGCGTGAGAACCTGACCCTGGGCGCCTACCGCCGCAACGACCGGGCCGGCATCGCCGAGGACGAGGCGTATCTCTTCGGGCTGTTTCCCGTGCTCAAAGAACGGTTCCGGCAATACGCCGGTACCCTCTCCGGCGGCGAACAACAGATGCTCGCCATTGCCCGTGCGCTGATGTCGCGGCCCAAGCTGCTGCTGCTGGACGAGCCGTCGCTGGGCCTGGCGCCCGTGCTGGCGAACCAGGTTTTCGACGCCATCCAGGAGATCAGCCAGAAGGGGATGACGATCCTGCTGGTGGAGCAGAACGCGTTCAAGGCGCTGGAGATCGCGCAGGATGCCTACGTGTTGGAGACGGGCCGCATTGTCCTGGCCGACAAGGGACACGCGTTGCTGCAAAATCCGGCCGTGCAAGCGGCGTATCTGGGGGTGAGACAGCGGAAGGAAGTCGTGTTGCAGAGCGTAGAGAACTGATGCTATGCGTACGCCCCAATTTCTCTCCTCACCAGATTCTCGATCTTCACCTTGAAATCGCGGCGCATGGACGAAGCCTGGTGGCGTAACTCCGTCATCCGCGCGGTCTCCAGGCCGCTTATCCCCGGCAGCCGGGCCTGACCGTTGGCGCGAACCCCGTTTCGCCCCGCCCCGTAACTCGCCTCCAACAGCCGGGCGCACTCCTGCTGAAACGCCTGCTCGATCGAACGCACTGCTTCCAGGTCGGCGCGGTAGTCGAACGGGCAATCTTCGGAGAGAAACACCTGCCCCTGCGGCATCATGCCCAATTCCAGATAGGCCAGATTGACGTACCACCCGTAGGACTGCGTGAACGTGTCGCCACAAGAGTCGTTGCAATCGGGCAACGTTGGCACGGCCTTGTTGCAGCGGTGACACACCCCGGGCACGAACTTGACCGGGAAGGCCCCGCGGCCCGACCAGGCGGCGATCTTCCAGGCAATGGCATCCGGGAAATAGGTCCGCGCTGCGCCATCGTAAACGGCCACGGCGCACAAATCGGGCGCCAGGCGCAGCAAATTCTCGACGGCCCGGCGCGAGCACGCGCACAGCACCGGCGTCGCGTGGGCGGTGCGCGCAAACGCAAAGAAGGCGCCGTGCCGGTTCGGGTAGTACACTACCGGGAACGGCAACTTCTCCCGGACAACGACCCCGTGTGAGACGGGGGGAAGGGAGGCCATCTGAGAGTTCATGGATCGGTCTCCAGAACGCAGAGCTGTGACTTTTGTTACGCGCCATCAAGTATACCTTATTACGGGGCAAAATGCAATCCCCAATATCTCCTATTTTAGCTTTCCTGTCACCAAGGCAGTACCAGGCGCGCCCGACGAAACTGCGGCGATTTGACCTTCCCGCATCGTTGCCATAGAATAACGATGGTAATCCGCTCGCCAGCCGTCTGAGGCTTGCCCAGGAGATCTTATCTTGACCACTGTCATCTGGTGGATCCGCCGCGACCTGCGCCTGGCCGATAACCAGGCGTTGACGGCTGCCTTACGCAACGCCGGCCGCGCCGTACCCCTCTTCGTCCTCGACCCGACCCTGCTCTCCGCCCCCGACGTCAGCGAGAAGCGAGTGACGTTCCTCTTCGGCGGTCTCCGTGCCCTGGACGCCGACCTGCGCGCCCGCGGCGCGGGGTTGATCGTCCGCCGCGGCGACCCCGTGATCGAGTTGACGAAGCTCGTCGCCGAGACGGGCGCCGAGGCGATTTACGCCGAAGAAGACCCCTGGCCTCATGCCCGCCGCCGCGATGACGCCGTGGCCGCGCGCTTGCCGCTGCGCCTCGTTCCCGGCGTCACCATCCGCTCTGCCGATGTCGTCCGCAAGGCCGATGGCGGCGCCTACACCATCTTCACCCCGTTCAGCCGGGCGTGGAAGGCGCTGCCGTTGCCCACGCCCCGCGATCTATTGCCTGCGCCGGAACGCCTGCCGACCCTATCGCCCGACTTCGCCAGCTTGCCCATCCCGGAACAGCCGGCCCTGACCGGCGCCATCCCTCTCCCGTCCGGCGAGGCTGAGGCGCTGCACCGCCTGCGCGCCTTCACCGCAGGGCTGCGACCGCCCATCCACGCCTACGCCGACGCCCGCAATCGCATGGCCGTTGCGGGCACGTCGCAACTCTCGCCCTACCTGCGCTTCGGCATGATCTCGGCTCGCCAGGCAGCGGTCGCCGCGTTGACAGCGGCGGCCGCTGCCCCGGATGCCGCCGCTCGCGCAGGCGCCGAGACCTGGCTGACCGAGCTGATCTGGCGCGAGTTTTACATGGCGCTCCTTTACTACTTCCCGTACGTGCTCGACGATGCGTTTCGGGCCGATCGGCGGGACGTCCGCTGGGGAAACGACGAGGCGGACTTCGCCGCGTGGCGCGAAGGGCGCACCGGCTACCCCGTCGTGGATGCCGCCATGCGCCAGCTCGTGCAGACCGGTTGGATGCACAACCGGGCGCGCATGATCGCGGCCTCGTTCCTGGTGAAAGACCTGCTGGTTGACTGGCGTTGGGGCGAGCGGTTTTTCATGCAACACCTGCTCGACGGCGACCCGGCCGCCAACAACGGCGGCTGGCAATGGACGGCCGGCGTCGGCGCCGACGCCGCGCCTTATTTCCGCATCTTCAACCCCACCTTGCAGGGCGCCAAATTCGATCCCGACGGCGCCTACATCCGCCGCTGGATTCCCGAATTGGCTCGCGTGCCCGACAAATACATCCACCAGCCGTGGATGATGCCTGCGCCGCTTCAGCGACAGACCGGTTGCATCATCGGCCACGATTACCCGGTTCCCAGGGTGGATCACGCCTGGGCGCGCGAACGAGCATTGGTTACCTACCGGCATTGACAGACGGCGCCGAGATCAGCTAATCGGCGCTATATAAGGCGAAAAGCTGATCCAGGCCGACCGGCCGATCGTGGAGTACCGGCGGCGGCGCGAGGAGCTGATCGCGGCGGCGGTGACATCTGCGATCCGGCAGATCTGACTTCTTAGGCGGAGCACGCTATGCTTGATGATCTGGTCAAAATCGGCTCTCGCGTCGAGGTCGAGTTGATCTCCGCCTCGGGCGAGGCCGAGCGCCTGGCGTTCGACCTGGTGCGCGACACCGCGGCCGACTTTGCCGCGGGGTTTCTGGGCGTCGGCACGCCGTTGGGGCAGGCGCTCGTCGGCCGGCCGCAGGGGGCCACCGTGCCCTACCGCGTGGCCGATGTGGTGGCGGCGCGCATCGTCCGCGTGACGGAGAGCCAGCGCATCCCTGACGCCGGCGCGTCCGCCGCTCGCCAGGCGGCAGCACGAGAAGCGGTGGAACGACACGATCGCGAGGAGCGGGCGCGGCTGTCGCTGACCTTCAACTCGAAGTGGGGCGAGTGGGATGCGGCAGAGATGGGGGATTAGAAGTTGGAGATTGGAGATCAGAGATTGGAGATTGGAGGTTGGAAATTGGAGGTTGGAAATTGGAGGTTGGAGATTTGGAGCTACGTATCCTTCACACTGTCGAGGAAATGGCCGCGGTCGAGCGGCTGCAGGGGGTTATTTGGGGAGGGGGCGACCTGGAAGTCGTCCCCAGCCATCTGCTGGTGACATTTGCGCACAACGGCGGGCTGGTGGCCGGCGCGTTCGCCGGGGACGAGCTGGCCGGGTTCGTCTACGGCTTTCCGGGCCTGGACACGTCCGCCGATTCCCCGCGGCTCAAACACTGCTCGCACCAGCTCGGCGTCCATCCCAATTATCGCAGCGCGGGTATCGGGTTCGCACTCAAACGGCTCCAGTGGGAATTTGTGGCTGGTCAGGGGATCGAGCGGATCACCTGGACCTACGATCCGCTGCTGGCGCATAACGCGCAGCTCAACATCGCCAAGCTGGGCGCGGTCTGCAGCACCTACATCCGTGACCTCTACGGCGAGATGCTGGATGGCTTGAACGCGGGCCTGCCGTCCGATCGGTTCCAGGTGGATTTGTGGGTCAAGTCGCCGCGGGTGACCGCGTGCATGACCGGGGCGGCCGGTCCGCGGCCGACGGTGGCCGACCTCCTGGCCGCCGGGGCGGTGTTCGTCAATCCGGCAAGCCCCGCCGGGCACCCTGTCCCGCCTGGCCCAGCGTGGCGCACCGCCGCAACCCCAGACACCTGGCTACTCGAAATCCCCGCCGACTTCCAGGCGCTCAAAGTAGCCGATCGTGCCCGGGCGTCGGCCTGGCGCCAGGGCACGGCCGCCGCGTTCGAGACGCTGTTTAGCGTGGGATACATCGTCAGCGACTTCGCCTACGAGCCAGGCGCGTCGCCGTGGGCGGTGTACGTGTTGAGCAAATGAACATTATCGGGAACACGCAACGCTGTCACCCCTTCGTTGCACTCAGGGCAAGCTCTGAGCGGGGTCATCCCGTGAATTGCGTTGCGGCGTCAATCCAGCGAAGGGTCTCAGCCCCGCATGAAGGAGAACCTGTCCTGAGCGCAGCGAATGGATTCTTCGCCGGTTTCACGCCGCAACGAGAGGTTTGAGACAGACCCGCTCAGAATGGCCGGTATTTCCGATAAAGCCTACTTACTCCACTTCGATCTCCTCGTCCCCGTAGAGGATCTCATGCTCGCGGTGCACCTCCAGCCGGCGAACCCTGTCCCCCGGCGAGATGTCAATCGTCTCCCACTGCCCTGGGTATCGCACCAAACGGGGCAGATCATCGTCCAGGATGAGAACGTAGCGCACGCCGGGCGGTAGTTGGCTGAACCGGGGCCGCCGCGAGAAACGGTCTACCCAAAAGCTATAGCGGTATCTGGGCAGGTAATAGAGCGTGTGCTTGAAACTGGCATACGAGAGCAACACCACCTCGTCGGGTTCATAGTTGGCGCGCACGTAAGCCATTCTCTCTGCCAGGATGTGATCGTTGCGTCGGATGCCACGCGCTGTAAGCGGCTTGTCCACCATCAGGAAGATGTACGCGTTGACCGCCAGGGCCGCAACCAGACCGAGCGCCACGAGGCTGCCTGCCCGTCTGCGACCCGGACGACCCGGCCAAAAACCAGCGCGCGGCCAGGCCTGCCGTGCGAACCATCCGATCAGCAGCGAGAGGGCCGGCAGGAACGCAAAGATGTATCCCGGATCGCCGATGTGGATGAAGGTATAGAAGGCCAGCATAGGGACGATCCAGACCGCCACGAACAGCCAGGTACGTTCCCGCCACGCGCCACGCCAGATCAACCAGATCGCCGCGGCCAAAAACAGGAGGGTTTGGGCATAGAGCGCGTAGAAGATGTAACTGGTCAGGTCGCGCACGTTCACGACCAGGGCCTGCCGTCCGCCGTTCATCACCGAGTAGCGTTCCAGCACGTCGTGGAAGAAATAGGCCGAACAAACGGCCAGGTACTTGCTGAGTCCACCTGAAAGCCAGACCACGGGCACGAACCAAAACGCAAAGCCGGCCAACGCCAGCACAGCGTTCAGCAGGCGCTCGCGCCAGGAAGCACGCGCCAGGCAGACCAGCCAAAGCGGCGCGAGAAAAAGCAGCAGATCGGGACGGAACCCGCCGCCGATGCAGTAGACGACTGTCAGCAGGAGCAGCTTCTGCCTGGCCCCCCGGAACAGGATCAGGTAAGCCAACCAGGCGGTTGCGATCGAAAAGAACGCCAGCGTCATGTAGGACAGGGCGATGACGCCGTAGGCCCAGAAGGTGACGCTGCCCAGGAGCGACAGCGCCGCGATGACTCCGGTTGCGCGATCGAAGGCAGTCCGGCCCAGGCAGAAGAGCGCCGCGACCGAAAGACCGGCGAACAGGATGCTCACCAGCACCAGGCTGGCGTTGGCGTCGTGCAGCGCCAGGTCGAACAGCCGCGCCAGCCCCACGTAGTAGAGATAGCCCGGCGGGTGCGGCGCGTAGTGCGTCACGTCGAACCGCTGCATGGCAAAGGCGAAGTTGACCGAGTCCCAACTGTAGAGCATCTGGGTTGCCAGCGGCAGCCGGGTAAGCAGGGCCAAGGCTGCCAACAATAAGGCGATGCACCGGTCATCACGGGTGAAACATGTCAGACGGTTCCGAAAGTTCGTCATAGCGTATCAGTTGCCGAAAAGGGCCTCAAACGGAATCACGACCGCGGCATCCGTGGTGATGACCCGGCACAGCATCCGCAAAAGCGGCAACTCGTCGCGGCCGATCCGCCCCTGCGCTTCCCAGACCGGCAGGACGCGGGCCAACTGCTGAATGACGTAGGCGCCTTCCAACGTCTCCCCGGCCATCTCCGCCACGGCTTGCGTGTAAGTGCGGCCCAGACCCAACAGCCGGCCCAGGCGGATCGTCCGGCCACCGACGCACGTCACGTACTGGTCGCCGACGCCGGGCAGCCAGGCGACGTTCTCCCCGCCCCCCATGAGGGCCACGAGGCGCGCCATCTCCCTTGCGCTGGCGCCGAACAGGGCCGCGGCCAGGTTGTGCATCCCCGCCCCGGCCTCGTCCACGCCGCCCGCGGCCTCCAGCAGCCCGCCCGCGATCCCCACGGCCACGGTGTAGGCATTCTTCAGCGCCGCGCACACTTCCACGCCGATGATGTCGGTCGAGGTGGTGATGTGGTAATATGGCGTCTGGAAGGTCGCACGCAGGCGAGGCAGGGCGACGGCATCGCGCGAGGCGAAGATGACGCAGGAATGTCGCCGGCCCGCCAGCTCGCCCGCGATGCACGGGCCGCCGATCGCGGCCAGTGCGACCCGGTCGCGCAATGAGGGCGGCAGCTCGTCCCGCAGTACGTCGGGCAGGATGCGCAGGTCGCCGGCCGGCGTCGCCTCCAGCCCCTTCGTCACCGCGATGACCGTCGCGCCGGGCCAGAGTCGCGGCCCCAGCGTGCGGCCGATCCAATGCATGCCCAGCGAGTTGACGCCGCTGACGATCAGATCCGCGCCGGCGAGGGCGTGGTCGAGCTGCTCGACGTAGAACGGCTGCACGCCTGCGGGCAGTTGCCGCCGCAGCCGCGGGTGATAACCGCTCGCCTGACACGAGCGGATGATGTCGGCGTCCAGGTGCGTGCCGACGAGCCGGACCGCGTGGCCGTTGTCGGCCAGAGGCCAGGCGACCGCCGTGCCCATGAAACCCGCGCCGAGGATGGTGATGGTGGACATGATGGAACGAGTGCCTCCGTGTTACGTGTTGCGTGTTGCGTAGTCTGCTCACAACTGCTCCGCCACTTGGCAGAAGCGAGCATCCCGCCCTTACAAATCGTAGCATCCTGAGTGGAGTCCGGTGGGGTGTGCCGGACGCAGTCGAAGGATGCGGTCAACATTCAGGCATTGCTCGCCGCCCCTGCGATCTTCCCCGTCACCCACGCCCACAAAAAGTTATAGCCGCCAATCGGCCCAAACGCATCCAGCAGCTCGCCGCAGAGGTACAGGCCCGGTGCGATCCGGCTTTCGAGCGTGGCCGGGTTGACCTGGGCCAGGGGAACGCCACCGGCCGTGATCTCCGCGACCTTGTAGCCTTCGTGACCTGTCCAGGGGAGCGGGTAATGCGCCAACGCTTCCACCAGCCGGCGCCGATCAGCGCGCGGCAACTGCGCCAGGTTGACTTCGGTCAAGTTCGTCTCAGCCAACAGAAGCGCCGCGATGCGTTCAGGAAGATAGTCTCGCAGCAACGGCAAGGCCAAGCCAGTTCCTACGCGTAGTCTCGCATCCCAGGCTGCCGTATCGAGATCACACCATTGCACGAAGAGCGTCGGTTGCGGGCTGTCTTCCCTCATAGCGCCCACGACGATGTGCGAGACGTTCAACACCGCCGGGCCGCTGTAGCCGCGATGGGTGAAGAGAAAACCGCCACGAACCGGTAGGGGCGATCCCTTGCGGTCGCCCTGGGTGGGCGCAAGGCCCCCCCCTACGTGCATTTGGGCCGCGACGACGGTCAACGTCACCATCAGCGACACGCCCGCCAGGCCGCGATGCGCCGGATTGCTCCCCGTCAGCGGGACGAGGGCCGGATAGGTGGGGATCAGCGTGTGACCCAACGCCTGGGCGATGCGCAGACCCGCCCCGTCGCTGCCGGTCGCGGGCACCGAGAGGCCGCCCGTCGCCAGCACCACGCGACTCGCCTCGACCGTTTCCCCCGACGCCAGCCGCACCAGCCAGCCGTCCCCCTCCCGCGCCAGGCCCACGACGCGCGCGCCCAGCCGGATCGTCGCCCCGCGGCTGCTGACCGCGGTCAACCCCCTGGCGGGGATCTTCGACAACGCATCGAGCACCGTGCGCGCCCGCTCGGAAGCGGGAAAGAGCTTGCCCGTCTCCGTTTCCAGCCGCAGCGGCACGCCGAGGTCCTCCTCGAAGAAGCGACGCACCTCGGCCAGGGGCCAGGCGCGGAGAATCTTCGCCAGCGCGTGGGACGAGCCATGGGTGACAAAGTCGGCGGCTGCGGCCTGCGAGGGCAGCACGTTGCACCGGCCGCCGCCGCTAATGAGGATCTTCTGACCGGGGTGCTGGCTACCCTCCAGCACGAGCACCGGGCGCGGGCCGCGAGCGGCCCAGAGCGCGGCCATCAACCCGGCCGCGCCCGCGCCGATGATCACGATAGGGGCGTTCTGTTCGCGCATTTGCGAGCGTGATCTTACTCGAAATGGCGACGTATGGCAAAGACGAAGTGACGCCGCTTCAGAAACCAGGCTACTTCGAAAAACCTGGTTTCTGAAGCGCGGGAGCTAGGGACTCAGTCGGTGGCTGAGGATGTAGCCCAGGTTGTTGTGATCCTTGTCGGTTGCATGAATCCAGATGGTCGTGCCGACTTGCGGCGGGGTCACCTGGATCGTAAAGTAGACCGGCTGGCAGAAACGCAGCGGATTGCTGGTGGTCACAAAGCCGATGCCTCCAACCATGTTCGGCATCGGCGTCCAGCCCTGCGGCCAAGCGATCGGCGCGGCCATGCCCCACGGCGGGAACTGCTCATTGTAGAAGATCTCGATGTCGTAGATCAGGCCGTCCAACGCCGGGTCCTGCACGTGGATCATGATCTCGATGATCCCGTTGCCCAGGTCCCGGAAGCTGGAGCTGACCCCGGTCAACACCGGCTTCTGCGTCGGCGTGGGCGTCAAGGTCGGTGTGGGTGTAGCCGTCGGCGTGGGCGTCTGGGTGATCGTCGCGGTCGCCGTGCGCGTGGTCGTGGCCGTGCGCGTCGTCGTTGCGGTCTGCGTGGCTGTCGCGGTTGTCGTCGCCGTCGTCGTGCGGGTGACGGTGGGGGTGGAGGTAGGCGCGTCCGTCGGCCGGCGCGTCGCGGTCGCCGTTTGGGTCACTGTGGGAACCCAAAGGGTCGGCGTCATCGTGGGCCGCTCGGTCGGGGTTGCGGTCGGCGTCGGCGTCACCTCCACCGGCGAGACCGCGACCGCGTACTCGACCTCGACCTGGAGCGGACCGCCGCGGTAGGGACCGGTGTATTGCGTGAACTCGTCGGGCACGTTCTGCTCCGCGAAGTTCAGCGCCAGGTCGGTCGTACCGTAGCCGATTGGCCCCCAACCGCCGCCGGGGCTGTTGGTCAGGCCGATGGACCAGATGTCGTGTGAAACGTAGGCCGCGTCGTTGTGCAGCGTGGGGCCGTGCGGCGGCATGTGGACGAAGGGCAGCACGCGGCCAGGGCCGCCCACCTCGGCGTTGTCGCGGATCGGGTCGCTGAACGCGATGCCATTCCCCTGTTGGCTGATGCCGGCCACGGTGACGTAGTGCCCGCCGACGCGCCGCCAGATCCCGGTCGCGTCGCTCTCCCAGAAGCCGAGCAGCAGGATCACGTCTTCGGAGCGCAGCACCTCACGCGTCACCCAATCGAAGCTCGGCTGCTTTTGCAGCGTGACGGTGTACCACGCCGCCAGCCCCTTGTCGGCCAGGTATTTCTGGATGGCGTTGGACATCGTGTTGACGTTCGTGCCCAGGTGTACCGTACCCGTCCGTCGGCCGTCGGTGTCCATGCGCCACGCCAGGTCTTCCACGAACTCACCGCCTGGCCCGGGCGCAGTGGCCGGGTTGTCTACGTTCGACGGGCTGTGATCGTCCCACGCGGCGCCGTAGGATGTGACCAGCGGATAGCCGTCGTTGATCGCGGGCGGCGGTACGGGCTTCGGCTCGAACTTGGAGTCGAACCACCAGAGCGAGTTGGCGACCGCGACCGGGCCACAGAAGGTCCAGCGCCAGTCGGCCGCGCCCGGCGCTGAGCCGACGCCCCAACTGTCCTGCCGCTGGTCAAAATCGGGCACGCCGCTGGGCGCATAGTCGGTCCAGCCCCCCGCCTTCCAGTAGTAGGTGGGCGTGGCTGTGACCGTGGGAGTGGATGTGGCCGTAGGAGTAGCCGTAGCCGTCGGGGTCACCGTCGGCGGCCGGGTGGGTGTGCGGCTGGGGGTCGGGGTCGGGCCGATCGGCGAGACCGCGATGGCGTACTCGACCTCGGTGACGACGGGCAGTTGCGGGTTGTAGGTGGCGGCATAGGGCTTGAATTCGTCCGGGACGTTCAGGCCGTTGAAGTTTGCCAGGTTCAGCCAGCGGGTGTATTGCGACGGCCCCCACGTTCCACCGGGGCTGTTGGTATTCACCACCTGGTACAGATCGTGGGAGACCATGCGGGCGTCGTTGTGCAAACCGGCGCCGTGCCCTGCGGCGTGCGGCGCGGGCAATACCCGGCCCCACCCGCCGATCTCGGCCGCATCCACCGACGGATCGCTGAACGCGATCAGCCGCCTGGCCGCATCAATGCCGGGCACGGTGACGTAGTGCCCGCCGATCCGCAGCCAGCCGCCGGTCGCGGTCTGCTGCCAGAAGCCGATGAGCAACGTCACGTCCTCGCTGCGCATGACCTCGCTCGCCACCCAATCGAAGGAGGGTGCCTTGAGCAGTGTGACCCCGTAGGCCGCGATCAGGCCCTTTGCCAGCAGATAGGTTTGGATGCCTTGCGAGAGCTTGACCGGGTCCGTGCCCGCCGCGGTCGTGCCTGCCAGCGCGGCCAGGTTGTTGACGAACGGCAGCACGTTGCGGGGGTCATGGTCGTCCCACGCGCCGGGACTGTAGGTCTGCACCAACCCGTAACCGTCGCTGAGCGCCGGCGGTGGGATCGCACCCGGCTCGAAGACCGAATCGAACCACCAGAGCGAGTTAACCGCGGCGACCGGGCCGCAGTGCGTCCATTGGCCCGCCGCGTTACGCCAGCCATCCTGCTTCTGGTCGAAATCGGGCACGCCGCTGGCCGCGTAGTCAATCCACCCGCCGGCCTTCCAATAGATGGCTGGCACGGCTTTGGTAAAGAGCGCGAAGGTCGTCAGATGATCCACTGCGGCAGTGACGATCTGTGCGTCGGCGTCTATCTGGCTCTCGGCCTCTTGCCAGGTGGCCTGGTCGTCACCCGCGTAAAAGAGGCCAAGGCCGGAGACGTCGCCGCTGAAACGTCTATCCGCAAACCCAGCCGAGGCGGCTCCCACGCCGCCGGTTGCGGGCATGGGAGCCCGCGCTGCTGATGCTTGGATAGATTCGTAGTGGAGGGTCAGCGTGATCGGCTGGCCGAACTGCATCACGGGCGCGCCGCCGGCCCACGCATCCAGGGTGAACGCGTTGCCGGCGTCTTCGTGACCGGGCGGCGGGACCGGGGTGGTGGGCGCGTAATCGAAGGTCGTCTTGCGATCCACCGCGCCGGGTGGGACCGCAACATCGGCGCTGCCGTCGGGCGCGGCCAGCGTGCCGCCCATCGGACCGATCACGACCGAGGTGGGGCCGGGGGGCCGCGTGGCCGTGGCGGTGGGCATGGGGGTGGGATAGCGGCCGTTTCGCAGCGCCACTGGCAAGCTCTGCGCCTGGCCGACGATCAGCACACCGGTCATGGCCGGGTGCAGCTCGCAGTGGTAGGGGAAGTAACCCGGCGTGACCAGGGTCACGCTGTACTCGTCGCCGGAAGCCAGCAGCGGCGAAGCGAACGCGCCGCCGTCGGCAACAACCTGGTGAAAGGTAGCGTCGTCATTACGCCAGCAGACGGTCGTGCCCGGTAGGACAACGACGTGCGGCGGCGCAAACTGTAGTCCCGCCATGCCGATGACGACCTCGGCGGGGGGGGCCGGGGCAACCGGCCAGGCCGCGACTCGCGTTACGATGAGCAGTAGGAGGAGCGCGCCGGCCAACGCGATCAGAGCCGCGCGCACCCCGCGTCCGGTTTGCGCCCACATCGTCGCACCTCCTGTGGCAAAAAAGAGATTAGATATTGGGACTGGCCGTCACAGCGCCCGACGGCGGGCAGGCAGGGTGCGAGGTAAGCGACGAGGCGGTACGAAGTGGACAGGAAGAGCGCAACCGGGTGCAGTGAATCCCTTCGTCCCGTGCCCGAGAACAGTATACTCCAAAATGAGGGCGAAAACAAGAGGCAAATCGCAAGCTGACTAGCTATCTTTCATCGTTCGTCCTTCGTCGTTCGTCTTCCACCGGCAGCGAGAAAAACACCGTCGTTCCCTTGCCCGGCTCACTCCGCAGCCAAATCCGCCCGCCGTGCGCCTCCACGATGGACTTGCACAGGTACAATCCCAATCCTGCGCCCTGCGTCGTACGGCGCAGGCTGGAATCCACCCGATAGAAGCGCTGGAACAGCTTGCCCTGCTCCTCCCGCGGGATGCCGATGCCCTGGTCCGCCACGTAGACGGTGGCCGAGGCGGCGTCGCTCCACCCGCCCACGCGAATTTCCCCGCCGGCCGGCGAATACTTGATGGCGTTGTTCAGCAGGTTGTTGAGCACTTGGCGCAGCCGTTCCTCGTCGCCGGTCACGGTCGGGAACTCCTGCGGGAAGTCGAGGATGAAGCGGTGTTTCGTCGTCTGTGTGCGGAATGCCTCCACCACGACCTCGGCCAGCCGGGCAAGCGCCACGTCCCCTCGTTCCAGTTTGAACGCGCCGCCCTGGATGCGCGAGGCGTCCAACAGGTTGTTGATCAACGCGTTCAGCCGATCGCTCTCTTCGCTGATGATCTGCAGGCTCTCCCGCACGGTCGCCGCGTCCCAGTGGGCATCCTCACGCGCCAGGGTGGCGGCGTAACCCTTGATGAGCGAGACCGGTGTCTTCAACTCGTGCGAGACCACCGAAACGAAGGTGGATTTCAGCTCTTCCGCCTCACGGAAGCGGGTGATATCCACCACGTTGACGATGATCTGGGCCAGGCGGCCTTCTTCATCGTAGAGGGGTGAGTAAGTGACGCTGACCGCGAGCCGTGAGCCGCCGGGCCGATTCAGCATCCCTTCGACGACCAGCGGCTCGCCATCCGCAAACGCGACCTCGCTGGTCGCTGCGCTGCACAGATCGGGGCCAGAGGCGTCTTCCAGCGCGAGCACCTGGTGGCACGGCCGGCCGAGCGCCTGCTCCGCGGGCCAGCCGGTCATCCGGCTGAGCGCAGCGTTGAACACCTGGACGCGGCGGTCGGGGTCGAGGATCATCACACCGTCGGCGCTGTGCTCGATGATGGCGTCCAACTGCTGCTTCTCGGCGCTCACCTGCTGGTAGAGCTGGGCATTGCGCACGGCAATGGCCGCCTGATCGGCAAAGCTGGCGAGGATGGCCTCGTCGTTGGCGGTGAACGCGAGGGCGCCGCTGCGAAACAGGTAAATCACCCCCAACAGCCGGTTTTCGCCTCGCTCCGGCGACTCCGCAAAGGTGAGCGGCAGCGCGACGGCCTGCTCCAACGGCAGGCGGATGGCGCGCGCCACCAGGTTGAGTCGAAACTCCAGGTCGGGCAGGGCATATTCGGCGGCGCGCAGCGGAAAGTCCGTGAGCAGCGGCGCGAAGCGTGGTAGGGTGGCGACCGGAATGCCATAGCTGGCCTGGATCGCCAGGGTTTGGCTCTGCCCGCTGCGCAGGGCGATCAGCCCGGCCTCGGCGCGCACGATCTCGGCTGCGCTGGTCAGGATCAATCGCAGCAGCGAGGGCAGGTCGAGCCGCGCGGTCATCGCCCGGCTGATTTGCAGCAGATAGTCGCGTTGGCGGAGTTGGTAGCTGATCATGAGTGGATTATAGGGGAGGTTGACCGATTTCGCAATCTGTCGAATTCAGCAGTTTCCAAATGTGACTCCACTGAAAAAAGGTCAAGAGGCGTCAATCGCCAGTCTGACACCTACTACCAGTGGGCCTCGTGCGTCGGCAGGTCCTATATATAGTAGATTGCGATTGTCCATTCGTCGGGCAACCGAGTTTTTTAGGGGAGTCAAATGTAGATTGGGCGCAAATGTCATTCTGAGCGGGTTGACCCCTAAACTCCCGCAACGGCGGGCGTCCAGCGAAGAATCTCCTTGCCGCGACGAGACCCTTCGCTGGATTTTCGCTGCAACGAACTTCACGGCGCTAACCCGCTCAGGGTGACATCCAGCGGGTGATCACTTTTCAGTTAGGCTCAAATGACCCTCAGGGGTAGACTTGCTGGTGGCGTTTGAGAGATGCTTGGCGTTTATCCCAATCTCTGATAGAATGCCATCCACGTCTTTCGCGGAGTCGCCCGATGCCTGATGAATCTACACAAGTCACCGACCCCCGCCGCTCGCTGCCGAGCGTGGATCGTTTGCTGGCGCACGAGCTGCTGGCTGCCGCGGTCGCCGAGCACGGTCGCGACCTGGCCGTGGAAGCTGCGCGCGCGACGTTGGCCGCGGCCCGCACCGCCGCGCCATCGGCCGCAGATGCGCCGACCTTCGCCGCGCTGGCCGAAGATGCGGCCCGGCGGCTGGCCGAAATGACGCGCGGCACGCTCTATCCCGTTATCAACGCCACGGGCGTCATCATCCACACCAACCTGGGCCGCGCGCCCCTCAGCACGGCCAGCCAGAGGGCCATGACCGCGGTTGCCGCCGGCTACAGCAACCTGGAATATGACCTGGCGGCCGGCGAGCGCGGCTCCCGCTACCTGCACGTGGAGACCCTCTTGTGCCGGTTGACAGGGGCGGAGGCTGCGCTGGTGGTCAACAACAACGCGGGCGCGGTCTTCCTGGTGCTCGCCGCGTTGGCGGCCGGGCGCGATGTGGTCATCTCCCGCGGCCAACTGGTTGAGATCGGCGGCGGGTTCCGCATCCCCGACGTGCTGCGCCAGAGCGGCGCCCGGCTGGTAGAAGTGGGAACGACCAACCGCACGCGCTTGCGCGATTTCCAGGAGGCAATCGGCCCGGCAACCGCGCTCCTGCTGCGCGTGCACTCGTCCAACTTCCGACAGATCGGCTTCACGTCCGAGGCGCCGCTGTCCGAGATGGTCGCATTGGGCCGGGAGTCGGGCGTGCCGGTGGTAGATGACCTGGGCAGCGGCAGCCTGCTGGACACCACGCGCTACGGCCTGGTCCCCGAGCCGATGGTGCAGAGCAGCCTGGCGGCCGGCGCCGATCTGGTGACGTTCAGCGGCGACAAGCTGCTCGGCGGCCCCCAGGCGGGGCTGATCGTCGGCCGCGAGGCGCTGGTGGCGAAGCTCCGGCATCACCCGCTGGCGCGCGCGCTGCGCGTTGACAAGAGCACCCTGGCCGCGTTGCAGGCGACCCTGCTCCACTACCTGGCCGGCGAGGCCGAACGAGAAGTGCCCATCTGGCGGATGATCGCGACGCCGCTGGATGCGCTCCAGACCCGCGCGGCAGCCTGGGCAGCCGAGTTGTGCGCTCGCGGCCTGGCGGCCGAAGTCGTCCCCTCCACGTCGGCCATCGGCGGCGGGTCGCTGCCAGGCGAGACGTTGCCCACCCGCGCCGTGGCCCTGTCCCATCCCGCGCCCGATGCGCTGGCCGCGGCCCTCCGCGCCGGGGAGCCGCCCGTAGTCGCCCGCATCGCGGATGGCCGGCTGCTGCTCGATCCGCGTACGGTGCAGCCGGGGGAGGATGAGGCGTTGCTGGGCGCGGTGGGGAAGGCGTGGGAACGAGGGAACTGAGGGAACTGGGGGAACTGAAGGAACTGAAGGAACTGAAGGAACTGGGGGAACTACACGGAATCGGGAGCGACTACAGAAACACAGAGTTCCTTCCAGTTCCCGGAGTTCCCCCAAGTTCCTCTAAGTTCCTCCAAGTTCCCTAAATTCCCAGAGTTCCCCCAAGTTCCCTCTCTACAAGGTGTGTCACGTGTCTAAAGCACTCGTTCTACACGGTCGCGTCATCAAAGCCGGCCGCGGTGAGGGCCGGGCGCTCGTTTCGTCCGCGCCCATCGGCTTCCTGGGCGGCGTGGACCCCGACACCGGCATCGTGCTTGAGCCGGGCCACCCGTTGCAGGGCAAGTCGGTGGCGGGCACGGTGCTGGTCTTCCCTACCGGCAAGGGCAGCACGGTCGGCTCCTACACGGTGCTGCGCCTGGCCCGCAGCGGTCACGCGCCCGCGGCCATGGTCAACGCCGAAAGCGAGGCCATCGTCGCGGTCGGCGCGATCATCGCGGATATTCCGATGGTGGATCAGGTGGACATTTCGCTAATTCGGGACGGCGATTCGATCGTTCTTGAGAACGGCGCGCTGACTGTGACACGAGGAACGTAACCACCAAGACACAAAGGCACGAAGTCTTTCTATCTTCCTTGGTGTCTAGTGGTGAAATAGACCCCATGCACGAACTGATCTTTCTCAAGCTAGGCGGCTCGCTGCTGACCGACAAGACGCGGCCCCAGGCATTGCGACCCGACGTGCTCGGCCGGCTGGCGGGGGAGATCGCGTCAGCGCTGGCCGCACGGCCGGGGCTGTGGCTGCTGATCGGCCACGGCAGCGGATCGTTCGGGCACGTGGCTGCCAGCCGCTATGGCACGCGCGCAGGGGTGCGATCGCCGGAAGAATGGCGCGGGTACGCGGAGACCGCGCGGGCCGCAGCGCAGCTCAACCGCCTGGTGGTGGATGCGCTGTGGGAAGCCGGCGCGCCGGCTCTGGGCATCCAGCCATCGGCGTCGGCGCACTGCCGCGAGGGGGAACTGCTGGCGTTGGACGAACGTCCCATCCGGGCGGCGCTGAATCACGGGCTGACGCCGATTCTCTACGGCGACGTGGCGCTGGACGACGGCCGCGGCGGGACGATCATCTCGACCGAGGAGATCTTCCGCTGGCTGGCCCCGCGGCTGGCGCCGGGCCGCGTGATCTTGGTGGGCGAAGTGGCGGGTGTGCTCACGGCCGACCCGGCCAGCGGCGCGCCCGGCGAGCTGATTCCAACGATCACCACCGCGATGCTCCCCGCCCTCACGCAAGTTCTGGGCAGCTCGCGCGGGGTGGACGTGACCGGCGGCATGGTCGCCAAAGTGACCGAAATGGCCGCGTTGCTCCGGGCCACGCCCTCGCTGGCAGCCGTGCAGATCATCTCCGGCCTGGAGCCGGATCTGGTGAAACGTGCGTTGCTGGATCCTGCGTGTGCTGCCGGAACACGGATTTTGGCTTGATACTGGAAGCTGGATGCTGGATGCTATACTCGGCACGGTCACAAAATGCGCTGTTAGGCGTCTGTCATTCTGAGCGGGTCGGCCCCTAACTTCTCGCGACGGCGAGCATCCAGCGAAGAATCCCGCCTCCTAACGAAACCCATCGCTGGATTTTTCGCCGCAACGCAGTGTACGGGACGAACCCGCTTAGAACTTGCCCTGAGTGTAGCGAAGGGGTGGCAAAGCGAGTCTTGCGGTACTGCGAATATACTGCTAGTCAGATGCGGCCGATTGAGAAGACCCCCTGATTTCCAGCTTCCAGTCCCCAACTGCCAGTTCTCAGCTTCCAGTTTCCAGCTTCCAGCAATCGGGGGTATAATCGGAGTAGTGAGGTTTCCATGGTTCTAACGACTATCGTATCGTTCATCATCGTGATGAGTGTTCTGGTCTTCGTTCACGAGCTGGGGCATTTGCTTGTCGCCAAGCGCAGCAAGATCGTGGTCGAAGAGTTTGGCTTCGGCTATCCGCCGCGTGTGAAGAAGCTGTTCGAGCGCGGCGGGACGATCTATTCGATCAACGCCATCCCCTTTGGCGGGTTTTGCCGGATGCGCGGGGAGGATGATCCTTCCCTGTCGGGCAGCTTTGCCGCGGCCTCCAAGCTGGCGCGCAGCCTGACGTTGTTTGCCGGGCCGGCTATGAACTTGCTGCTTGCCGTCGTGCTCCTGACGGTGATGATGTTCCTCATCGGCGCGCCCGATCCTACCGTGACCGGTGCGGTCGTCTATGACGTCGTCAAGGAATCGCCGGCCGCAGCGGCCGGGTTACAGCCGGGCGATCGCATCATCGCGGCCGATGAGACGCCGATCGTGACGACCGATGACCTGCGCGTGCACTCCGCCGCGCACCTGGGACAGCCTGTCACCTATCAGTTCGTCCGTCGCGACCCGACCTCGGGCGCGGCGCAGACCCGCCAGGTCACCATGACCCCACGCGTCAACCCGCCGAAGGACCAGGGCTCGCTGGGTCTCAAGATCGGCGCCCCCTCCCGGCCGGCGACGATCGGGGAGGCGGTCACGGGAGGCCTCTCTCTGACGGGCCAGGCCATCTGGTATACCTTCGCGATTCCGGCTCGCCTGATCCAGACGGGCCGGCCGATCGGCGAATTTGGCTTCACCGGGCCGATCGGCATCGCCGTGCTGACCGGAGACGCGGTGCAGGAGGCGCAGCGCAACGCTTCGGCCGTGCCGCTGCTGGAGTTCACGGCGCTGTTGAGCGTGGCGCTGGCAATTACCAACCTGCTGCCGCTCCCTGCACTCGACGGCGGCCGGCTCCTCTTCATCGTCATCGAGTTCATCCGGCGCCGGCGGATTAATCCAAACCAGGAAGGGCTGGTGCACCTGATCGGCTTCGGCCTGCTGCTATTACTACTCGGCATGGTGACAGTGCGCGAGGTCAGCGACCTGATTCGTGGCCTGCCCGTTGTGCCAGGGTTGCGCTAACATGTATTGTAAGCGCTGCGGGGCGCGACTCCAAGAGGGGATGCTGATCTGCCCCGAATGCGGCGCGCGCCAGCGCCGGCGGATTCGCACGATGCACTGCGCTTATTGTGGCGGTCGCGCTACGGTCGAGATGGCGATGTGCCCGCGCTGCGGCCGGAACCTTCGCCCGGCCGGCCCGCGTTGGCTGCTATGGCTGGCCGGCCTGCTGCTCGTCGTGATCGCCGGCCTGTGGCTCGTGGGCCGGCTGCCCGTCGAGCGCATCCGCCAGGAGTTGACGCGCACGCGTGAGCAGTTGACCGGCCTAGTGCAGGTGGCCGAGCTGGCGTCTCCTACGCCGGGCAGCCCGACACCCGTACCGCCGACCCCGACCCCCACCCGGTCACCGACGCCTTCGCCCAGCCGCACGCCGACCGTCGCGCCGCGCACCGCGACGCCAAGCGCCACGGTCAGCCCGACGCCAGCGCTGACCTACACCGTCCAAAGCGGCGACTCGTTAGAAATCATCGGGGCCAGGCTGGGGCTGCCCTGGCAGGCCATTGCCGCCGAGAACGGCATCAACGCCAATACGATGCTGCAGGTCGGCCAAAAGCTGCGCCTGCCGGCTCCCACGCCGGCGCCCAGTGCGACAGCCTCCCCAACGGGGGCGCCCACGGCAACCCGATCGCCGACCATCACCACTGCGCCAACCGCGGTGACGCCGGCTTCAACTGCGATCGGCGCGCAATCGCCCACGGTCGCGCCGACCGCGACGCCGACCCGCCCCGCGCCGACCGCAACACCGGCCGCGGCCGCGGGACCAACGACCTATCGCGTCCAGGCCGGCGATTCGTTGGCCGGCATCGGCCAACGATTTGGCGTGGCTTGGGAAGCGATCGCGGCGGCCAACAACATCACCGCCGACACGACGCTCCAGGTGGGCCAGGAGCTTGTCATCCCGGCCTCCGGTGCGCCGCTTCCACCAACGGCCACACCGCGGCCGTTGCCCACCGCGACTCCCGTGCCACCCACAGCGACCCCGGCGCCGAGCCTGCCGGCCCCGGGGTTGGTCAATCCGGGCGATCAGGCGTCGTACTCCGGCAGCGAAGCGGTCATCGAGCTGATCTGGCGCACAGATTATAGTCTGCCACCGGGCGCGCAATACCAGGTGACGATCCGGTGGACCCAGGGGGGCGCTGCACAGACCTATCCGTTGCCATCCACGCCGCTTACCAGCATACGCGTGCCGCTCTGGTTGTTTGGCCTGGCCGATCAGCCGGCGCGGGAGTACAAGTGGTTTGTCACGATCGTACAAGTGACCACCGACGGCAAGGGGGGCGAGCGGGTGATCCCGCTCGGTCAGCCCAGCCAGTCGAGAACCTTTACCTGGAATTAGATGCATGTCAGAAGAGCTTGAATTTCTCTTAGATCAACTGGCCGACGGAAGCCGGCCGGCGCGGACGTTGAACCTGGCCCCGCTGTCTGATCTGCCCCGCGGCGCGACGCCCCAGTTTCGGACGGCCTGGCTCGGTCTCGGCGCACAACGCCGGCAGGAGCTGGTCGGCGCGATGGTGGAGCAGGCGGAGGCCAATATCCACCTGAACTTCCATACGATACTCCGCGAATGCCTGGCGGATGCCGATGCGCAGGTGCGCCGGCTGGCAGTGGAAGGACTGTGGGAAGACGAGCGCACGAGCCTGGTGGCTCCGCTAGTCGCGCTCTTGACCGCAGACCCCGTCGTCGAAGTGCGCGCCGCGGCCGCGATTTCGCTGGGCCACTTCGTGTTACTGGGGGTGCTGGGCGAGATCGCGGATGCCCACGCGCTCCAGGTCGAACAGGCGTTGCGGGCCGCCTGGAGCCGGCCCGGCGAGGTCAACGAAGTCCGACGACGAGCGCTGGAAGGGTTAGCCTACCTGAACGACGCGGTCGTCTATGAGCTGATGGACGGCGCCTACTACGACGAAGACGAGCTGATGCGCCAGAGTGCGGTCTTCGCCATGGGGCGCACCGCCGATCGCCGCTGGGCGAAATACGTGCTGGCCGAGCTGGGCAGCGCAACCCCGGCCATGCGCTTCGAGGCAGCCGCCGCAACCGGTGAGCTGGGGCTGAGCGTCGCGGTCAGACCGTTGCTGCGCCTGCTGGATGATCCAGACGGCAACGTGCGCGAGGCGGTCGTGATAGCCCTGGGCAAGATCGGCGGGGCGGAGGCGAAACGCGGCCTGGAAGCCTGTCTGCAAGGCAACGACGCGCGCCTGGCCGAGGCGGCCGGCGAAGCCATGGAGGAGCTGACCTTCAACCGCGGCGCGCTCGACGACACTCTGCTGGAGTACGAGGGGGCAGACGAGCGAGCCGCGGCCCACCGGCATCCCGCCGACGGGGATGATCTCGATGACGAAGAAGACGATACGGACGACCTGGATGCTCTCATGGACGATGGCTACGACGACGAAGACCTTATCTCCGATCTGGATGAAGAAGAAGATGAAGACTGGGACGACGAAGATGGCGAGGACGAAGACGACTGGGACGACGAGGAGGACGAGGAGGACGAGGCCGAGGGCGAGGATTGGGACGAGGATGAGGCGTAGGGAAAGCCGCCCATGTTCCTGACGATTTTCGGCACGGTGCTGGCGCCCCTGCTCCTGGTGGTCGGCGCGGCCTACGCGCTGGGCCGCGCCAGTCGGCTCGACCCGGCAGCGCTGGCGCGTGTGACGTTTTACATCTTCAACCCCTGCCTGGTCTTCGTCAACCTGGCGACGACCACCATTGCGCCGGAGCTGTTGGGACGGTTGGCGCTGCTCAAGTTGCTCTTCTACGCACTGATGGTGCCGGCCGTGTACCTTCTAGCCGGACGGCTGAAGCTGACAGGCCAGGTTCGGAGTGCGTTGTTGCTGTCGGTCGTGTTCGCCAACTCCGGCAATTTCGGGTTGCCCGTCAACGAGTTCGCGTTCGGCAAAGAAGCGGTGGCGCTGGCGCTGATTTGTTTCATCGTTGATAACCTGATGGTGAACTCGCTGGGCGTCTTTCTGGCCGCGCGCGGCCGCGCAAGTGGGCGCTATGCCCTGGGGCAAGTGTTCGGCAATCCCGCGGTCTACGCCATCGCGCTGGGGCTGGCCGCCAACCGCCTGGGATGGATCATCCCCCTGCCGTTGAGTCGAGCGCTCGACCTGGGCAGCCGGGCCACAGTGCCAGCGATGTTGGTGGTCCTGGGGATGCAGTTGGCGGTATTGCCGCTCGATCGCCGGCACTGGGGGCTGGCCGGGCTGGCCGCGGCGCTGCGCTTGCTTGTCGCGCCGGCCATCGCCGCCGTGCTTGCCGCGCCCCTGGGTCTCACCGGCCTGGCCCGGCAAGTGGGCATCGTGCAGGCGGCTGTGCCAAGCGCCGTCTCGGCAAGCATCGTCGCCAGCCGCTACGACACCGAGCCGAACCTGGTGGCCGGCTCGATCTTCATTTCGTCGTTGGCGAGTTTGGCGACGGTGACGGCGGTGATCGCGTGGGTGTCGTAAGGCACTTTTGCATCATGGCGCGTCATTCTGAGCGGCTTTACCATGAACCCCTCGCGATGGCGAACGAGAGCGAAGAATCTCCTTGCCTCCCACGGAGCGACTGACTGAAGTTTCACAGAGATGCTTCGCTGGAATCTTGCCGCAGCGTGCTTTGACTTGTTAACCCGCTCAGCATGACAATTCCAAGATGGTGATCCGCCGGACGAAACGAAATGAGTAAGCATCGTAAACCACAACTCCCTAAGATGCCTTCCTTGCAGCCGACGACCGAGCGCAATGAGCCACCCGTGGCCGAACGCGTCCAGGCCCTGTTGGCCGGGGGCACCCGGCTGCTGGCCGCGAAACGGCCCGGCGAGGCGCTGCCCCTGCTGACCGAGGCCTGGGAGCTGGCCCCGGACAACGCCGCGGCGGCGATCAACCTGGGGGGCGCGTACATTTTGCAGGGCAAACACGCCCAGGCCGTGCCCGTGTTGGAAGCCGCCGTCCGGCTGGAACCCGATAACCCGATGGTCTGGATCAACCTAGCCGCCGCCTACCTGGGCAAGCTGCCCTTTGCCACGGCCGAGCGCCAGGAGCGCTCCATCCAGGCTTTCGAGCGCGCGTTGGCGCTCGACCCGGTCGCGCCGAACGTGCACTACAACCTGGGCCTGATCTACCTGGAGCGCTCGGTCGGAGACCGGCTCGATCAGGACGCCGAGCGCGCCGCGGCCCACTTCACCGCCGCGCTGGAAACCAATCCGAACGACCGGGACGCCCAACACTACCTGGACAACATCCGCAAACGCGGGGAGTAACCCTCCATGAATTGGCGTCAAAACCCGCAACGGGTCGCCTGGCTCATCCTGCTCGCCAGCTTCCTTCTCTGTTGCCTGCTGGCAGTCGTCGTGCCGCTGGGAGGGCGCAGCTATCTGCTCCATGCGGCCGAGGCCAAGACGGCCTACGTGACTGCGATGGCCGGCACGGTGCAACTGCGCGCGCCCAACGCCGATGATCCCGTCGCTGTGACCGACCGCCGCGCTGCGGCCGAGGGCAGCCAGGTGACGACCGACAACACGGCCAAGGCGCTGCTCACGGTCTTTGCCGACGAGGCCGCCGGACAAGTGTTGGGCACGGTGCAGTTGTTTCAGGATACCGTTGTGCGCATCGAGCGCGCGCGGACGCCGCGCTTCAGTCTGAGCAGCGATCCGAACCAGCTTACCTTTACCCTTCAACGTGGCCGGGTGAGAACGACCACGCAAACCGCGGATGGCCGCCCAGTACGGGCGGATTTCGTCACGCCCCAGGCCAGCGTCACCTTGGGGCCTGGCACGTTCGACATCGCCATTGAAAAAGGGGAGACGGTGGTACGCGTCCGCCTGGGCACGGCGCAGGTGATAGCGGCTAACACCCTGGTTACGGTGCACAGCGGCGAGCGGGTGAGCGTGCGCGCCGATGCCCCCCCCGACCTGCCGGTGACGGATGCGCTGAACCTGGTGCTCAACGGCAGTTTCGATGGACGCCTGGCGCCCACCTGGCAGTCGGTCAGCAACATCGAAACGGGCAAGGGTCTACAGCCGGGCGTTGTGACGCAGGAGCAAAACGACGGCCGGCAGATGCTCCGCTTCACCCGGACCGAGGAAGACGGCGCGCCCAGCGAAATCGGCGTACAGCAGGCCGTTAATCGCGATGTGCAGGGCTACGACTCGCTGGTGCTACGGCTCGACGTGCAGTTGCTCTACCAAAGCGTGCCCGGCGGCGGCTATCGGGCCTCCGAGTACCCGGTGATGGTCAGGATTAACTATTCCGACATCTACGGCAAGGATCTGCCATGGGTGCAGGGCTTCTACTACATGGATCTGCCGACCAAGAGCACGTGGGATCAGCCGACCGGCGAGAAGATCCCGCTTGGTATCTGGTACACCTACGAATCACCCAACCTGTTCGACCTCCTCCGGGACACCCGTCCGGCCCGCATCAACACCATCACCATTTACGCCGCCGGCCACGATTACGACAGTCGCGTGACCGACGTGGCGCTGACGGTGAGGTAGGATGTGGAATGATTTGGCAATCTAATACGGAGGCTTTTCTTCATGCTTAATCGTATCTCGCGCCGAGTGGCAGCCGTACCGCCTTCCGGCATCCGTAAATTTTTCGATATCGCCGCGACAATGCAAGATGTGATCTCGCTGGGGATCGGCGAGCCGGACTTCGTCACGCCGGAAGTGATCCGGCAGGCCGGCATCGCGTCGCTCAACCGCGGGGAGACGCGCTACACCTCCAACTCCGGCATCCTGGAGCTGCGCCAGGCTATCGCGGCCAAGTGGGCGCAACGTTACGGCGTGGCCTACGACCCGGAGGACGAGACGCTGGTCACAGTCGGTGGCTCGGAGGCGCTCTACCTGGGTCTCACCGCCATTATCGACCCCGGCGACGAGGTGATCATTCCCGAGCCCTGCTTCGTCTCCTACGAGGCCGAGGTGAGCTTCGCCAGCGGCGTGCCCGTGCCGATCGCCACCCACGTTGACACCGCGTTTCAGGTCACCGGCAGCCAGATCGAGGCCGCGATCACGCCTAAGACCAAGGCAATTTTGATTAATTATCCCAACAACCCCACCGGCGCGGTGCTTGACATCGAGCGGATGCGCGAGATCGCGGCCGTCGCGGCCCGTCACGACCTGCTCGTCATCTCCGACGAAATCTACGACCGGCTGACCTATGCCGCTCCGCACACAACCTTCAGCAGCCTGCCTGGGATGCGCGAACGAACGCTCATCGTCGGCGGCTTTTCGAAGGACTACGCCATGACCGGCTGGCGTCTGGGCTTTGGGCTGGGGCCGGCCGACATCTTGGGCGCCATGCGCAAGGTGCACCAGTACACCATCATGTCGGCGTCCACCACCGCGCAGGTCGCGGCGATTACCGCGCTCACCGACCCGCGGGCCGAAGATGCGGTCCTGGCGATGCGCGATTCGTACAACGTCCGGCGCAAGTTGCTGGTGAGCGGGCTGAACAGCATCGGCCTGCCCGCGTTCGAGCCGCGCGGCGCGTTCTACGCCTTCCCCGACATCCGCGCCAGCGGGATGGACTCGGAGAAGTTCGCGTGGACGCTGCTGGAGGAGGAGCGGATTGCGGCCGTCCCCGGCCCCGCGTTTGGGCTGGGCGGCGAGGGCTACGTGCGCATGTGCTACGCGACCGCGCAGGACAAGCTCGAAGAGGCGCTGGAGCGGATGAACCGCTTCGTCCGTAGACACGGGTAGATCGGGACCAGGTAGGTCGGTAAACTGGGTAGATTGGTAGACTGGTAGACTGGTAGCCTCAGTCCGCCGTTCAAATTCACAAGGAGCGCAGCGATGATCCTCTGGCAATCTGGCGACATTGTGGTCAACGGTCTGACGTTGCACTTTACCCGCACGGGCGGCGCGAAGCCGCCGGTGGTATTAGCGCATGGCTTCTCCGACGACGGCCTATGCTGGACGCCCGTTGCCGAGGCATTGGAAGCCGACTACGACGTCGTGATGGTGGATGCGCGCGGCCACGGCCGCTCGGCCGCGCCCGAACAGGGGTATGGTTCCGCAGATCACGCCAACGACCTGGCCAGCGTGATCCAGGAATTGGGCCTGAAGATGCCGGCGGTACTGGGCCATTCGATGGGCGCGGCTTCAACCCTCGTGCTCGCCGGCACCTACCCCGACCTGCCGCGCGCGATCCTACTGGAAGACCCGCCCACGGGGTGGGCGCCGGCCGCGGTGCAGGAGGCGCCCGCGCGGCTGTCGGCCCTACGCCTGGGAATTATCGAACTGAAACGCAAAACGCGCGAGGAACTGATCGCTCATGCACGCAGCGCATCACCCACCTGGTCGGAGGCCGAGCTCGGTCCCTGGGCCGACGCGAAGCTGCGATTCAGCTTCAACATCCTCGTCAGGCGGGAACCGGAGACTGTGGACTGGCCGGCCACCGTGCGCCGCATCACCTGCCCGGCGCTGCTGCTCACGGCCGATCCGGCGCTGGGCGCGCTTGTCACGCCGGAGAGCGCGGCCGCGCTTCAGGCCCTCACGCCGCAAACGCGCATCGCCCACATCGCAGGCGCTGGTCACAGCATTCGCCGCGAGCAGTTCGCCCGCTACATGGAGACGGTGTGCGACTTTTTAGCTGAGACAAATGTCTGAAGCGCGCGTTGACCATCGGCCGCTGCACTGGTAAACTGCCATGCCTGCCACCCTTTCACCGCAAGACTTCGTCGCCAAATGGCGCCACGCCACGTTGAAGGAGCGTTCGGCCAGCCAGTCGCACTTCAACGACCTGTGCGCGCTGCTGGGCCAGCCCACGCCGACCGAAGCCGACTCCGCAGGCCGCTGGTACACCTTCGAGGCCGGCGCGGGCAAGACGACCGGCGGCCAGGGCTGGGCCGACGTCTGGAAGATGGGCTACTTCGCCTGGGAGTATAAGGGCCAGGACGCCGACCTGGGCCGGGCGTACCGGCAGCTCCTGCAATACCGCGAGTCGCTGCTGAACCCGCCGCTGCTGATCGTTTGCGACCTGCAGCGCATCGTCATCCACACCAACTTTACCAACACCGTCAAGCGCGTCTACGAGCTGGCGCTGGATGACCTGCTGATCCCCGCGAAGCTGGCAATCCTGCACAAGGCGTTCACCGACCCGGATGCGCTGCGCGACGCCAAAACCCCGGAGCAGGTGACGGAGGAGGCCGCCACGCACTTCGCCCGGCTGGCGGCCCTGCTGCGCGCGCGCGGCGAAGACCCCCACGCCATCGCCCACTTCCTGATTCGGCTGCTCTTCTGCCTGTTCGCCGAGGACGCCAGCATTCTGCCGAACAAGCTGTTCAACCGCCTGGTGACGAAGCCGCACCGCTCACCGGCCGCGTTCACCGCCCAGGTGCGTCAGCTCTTCGCCGCGATGGCGACCGGCGGCCCGTTCGGCGTCGAAGATGTGCCGCACGTGGACGGCGGGCTGTTCGACGACGATACTGCGCTGGAGCTCGACGCGGACGGGCTGCGCATCCTGGCCGAGGTGAGCGGGCTGGACTGGGCCGCGATCGAGCCCTCGGTGCTGGGCACCCTGTTCGAGCGCAGCCTGGACCCCGGCAAGCGGTCGCAGCTCGGCGCGCACTACACCGGCAAGGAGGACATCCTGCTGATCGTCGAGCCGGTGCTGATGGCCCCGCTGCGACGACGCTGGGCGGAAGTTAAGGTTAAGGCTGAGGCTAAGGCTAAAAAGCGCGACCTGTTAGCCGGGAGCAAGCCGTCGCCGCAGAAGACCCGGCAACTGGCTAAAATCGAGGCGGAGCTGTTCGGCCTGCTGCGCGGCTTCCGCGCCGAGCTGGCGGCCGTGCAGGTGCTGGACGCGGCGTGCGGCAGCGGCAACTTCCTCTACATCGCGCTGCGCCAACTGCTGGACCTGGAGCAGGAGGTCATCAACCTGGCCGCGACCCTGGGCGACAGCCGCGCGTTGCCGATGGTCTCGCCGGAGCAGCTTCACGGCATCGAGATCAACCTCTACGCCCGCGAGCTGGCGCAGGCCACCATCTGGATCGGCTACATTCAGTGGTTCCGCGAGAACGGCTACGGCATTCCGGCCGAGCCGATCCTGCGGCCGCTGGAAGCGATCCAGCAGATGGACGCGATCCTAGACCTGACAGGTTTCGAGAGCGACATGCCGACAGAGGAACATGAAGCGCCAAAACCTGTCAGGTCTCGCGAGCCGGAGTGGCCGGCGGCTAATGTGATCATCGGGAACCCGCCGTTTTTGGGCGGGAAGCGGCTGCGCTCCGAGCTGGGCGACGCGTACGTGGATGGCCTGTTCAAGCTGTACGACGGCCGCGTGCCGCGCGAGGCCGACCTGGTGTGCTACTGGTTTGAGAAGGCGCGGGCGCAGATCGCGGCAGGGAAGGCGAAACGGGCCGGGCTGTTGGCGACCAATTCCATTCGAGGCGGCGCGAGTCGCAGAGTATTGGAGCAAATCAAAGAGAGTGGTGACATCTTCATGGCCTGGAGCGATCGGCCGTGGGTGCTGGAAGGCGCAGCGGTGCGGGTTTCGATGGTCGGGTTCGATGGCGGCAAGGAAGCGGCGAGAGAGCTTGATGGGCGGCCTGCCGCCATGATCAATAGCAACTTGACGGCAGCCGTTGACCTGACGCAAGCGCAACGACTGTCGGAAAACCTTGGGTTGTCATTCATGGGCGTAACGCCCGCTGGACCCTTCGACATACCCGCAGAAAAAGCACGAGAATGGATGGCCTTGCCGTTGAACCCCAACGGTCGGCCCAACAGCGACGTGCTGCGACCCTACTTCAACGGCATGGATCTAACGCGCGGCTCACGCGACGTCTGGATCATTGATTTTGGGATCGGAACATCCATGGAAGAAGCGGCCCTGTACGAGGCGCCGTTTGAGTACGTGGTGGCCAATGTCAAACCCAAACGAGTTAACCAACGCTCCACGATCAGCCAGTGGTGGTTGCACGAACGGCCTCGGCCAGAAATGCGTGCTGCTTTGAAGCCTTTGTCGCGCTACATTGGCACGTCAATGGTCTCCAAACACTTCTTCTTCTCCTGGATACCAGTCGAGGTACTGCCTGCCAACTTGCTCATCGTCGTCGCCCGCGACGACGACTACTTCTTCGGTGTCCTCCACTCTCGCGTCCACGAGGTCTGGGCGCTGCGGATGGGCACATCGCTGGAGGATCGGCCACGCTACACCCCCACCACCACCTTCGAGACCTTCCCCTTCCCGTGGCCGCCCGGCCGGGAACCGGCGGACGACCCGCGCGTGCAGGCCATCGCCGCGGCCGCGGCCGGACTGGTGGCGAAGCGCGACGCGTGGCTGAACCCGCGACAGACCTTCGAGGTTTCGGAAACCTCGAAGGTCTCGCCCGCTCGCACCCTCACGCACCTCTACAACGCGCGGCCGGCGTGGCTCGACCTGGCGCACCGGGCGCTGGACGCGGCCGTCCTCGCCGCGTACGGCTGGCCGGTGGATCTTTCAGACGATGATATCCTGGCGCGGTTGTTAGCGCTCAACCTGGCGCGGGCAAGAAAACCAACGACCTGAGTTGCTGTAATGCCAAGGAGTCCCCGATGAATGATCGCTTCACTGGCATAGGGATCGCTGTGTTGCTGGGCGTTGGCCTGGCGCTGGCCCTGGCGGCCGGCGTGATGGGATCGCGGACGGCTGCGGCGGGTCTTACGCCTGCCGCCACCGTGCGCTACGTCGCGCCCGGCGGCAACTGCGGCGGGGCCAGTCCGTGTTATGCGACGGTGCAGGCGGCCGTAGACGCTGCCGCAGCGGGCGACGAGATTCGCATCGCCGCGGGAATCTACAGCGGCGTGAGCGCCCGCTCCGGCATCACCCAGGTCGTCTATCTTGACAAGGCGCTGAACCTCCGCGGGGGCTTCACGACCGCCAACTGGACCACGCCGAACCCCGCCGCAAACCCCACGACGCTTGACGCCCAGGGGCTGGGCCGTGGGCTGGTCATCTCTGGCACAGTGACGGCGGCCCCAGCAGTCACGGTGGAAGGTCTACGGATCACCGGCGGCAACGCGACCGGGCTGGGCGGCTACGGGGGGGCCGACCGGCCGGCCGGCGGCGGTGTCTTCGTCTACCTGGCCCAGGCGACGCTCCACAACTGCGCGATCTACAGCAATACAGCCAGCACTGTCGCATCCGGCTCCGGATACGGCGGCGGGCTGGCGGCCATGTTCAGCACCCTGACCCTCGACGGGAGCACCGTCGAGAACAATCGGGCCAGCACCGGCGGCATCGGCTACGGCGGGGGAGTCCTCGTCAAGAACTATCCCGGCTGGGGCGGCCCCGTCACCCTGTCCGCCAACACGATCCGGAACAACACCGCCAGCACCGCCAGCGGGGGATGGGGGGGCGGTATCCATCTGGATACAGTCACCGCGGCCCTGGCCGGCAATACCATCGCCGATAACACGGCGACCTCGGCCGCGGGCGCAACGGGCTACGGAGGCGGGATCAGAGCGGACGGGAGCGAAATCACGTTCACGAACAACACAGTGCAGGGCAACCGCGCGAGCGCAAGCGGCCCAGGCAGCGGCGGCGGCATCTTCCTCCGCGACGCCAACGCGACGCTCACGGACAACCGCCTGATAGGCAACACCGCTGCCACGGCCACCGTCGGCGACGGCGGCGGGCTCTACGCCGTCTCGGACCTCAACACCCGGATCGCGACGATCGCGCTGGCCAGCAACACCTTCCAGGACAATGCGGCCTGCGGCAACGCCGTGCCGGCCACGGCCCTCTGCCGGGGCGGCGGCATCGAGCTGTGGCGGGTCAAGGCAACCCTGACCGGCAACACGATCCAGGGCAACACTGCCGGCAACACCGCCATGGGGAGCACCCCGGTCAACAACAACAGCCGGGGCGGCGGCATCTCCTTAAACGAGCCTTTCGACACGGCGCTGACGGCCAACACCGTCCGCAACAACATCGCCAACATCACCGGCTACGGCTACGGCGGCGGCATCGAGGCCTCGGCCCAGACGCCGCGGCCCGGGCTGGTGGTACTGACCGGCAACACGGTGCAGGAGAACACCGGCAGCCAGGGCTTCACCGGCTACGGCGGCGGCATCTTCACGAGCGACGTGACGATCACGCTGAGCAGCAACGTCCTCGCCGCGAACACGGCCAGCAAGGGCAAAGACGGCTTCGGCGGCGGATTCTATGCCGAGAGTGGCATGCTGACCCTCCGCGACAACACGATCGAGAACAATATCGCGAGCACCGCTGACCAGGGGGTCGGCGGCGGGTTGAGCTTCGGCTACGTGACCTATGACGTCAGGGCTGCCGCCACCCTGACCGGCAACACGGTGCGCGGCAACACGGGGAGCACGGCCGCGGCCAACACTTCGGGCTGGAAAAGCGGCGCGGGCGGCCTCGACCTGTGGCTGGCCGACGGCACGGTCAGCGGCAATACCTTCACCGGCAACACCGGCGCGACGGCCCAGGCGGCCTACTGCGGCGGGGTCGCCATCTACGCCAGCGTCCACGCAGCCGCTTCCTTCACGGGGAACCTGGTCCAGGACAACATCGCCAGCGCGGCAGCCGCGGGGGGCGGGGGCGGCGGCCTGTGCGCCAGCGGCAATGCAGTCGTGACCGGCAACAGCATCCTGGACAACCGCGCTGCCACGGCGGGCGGCGGCAGCGGAGGAGGCGTGATGCTCGGCATCGGACTGCGCGGCGCCAGCCTCGGCGGCCCTACGACCTTCTCCGGCAACACCGTACGGGGAAATGTCGCCGGAGGCGCCGGCGACGGTCAGGGCGGCGGGCTGTACGTCTCGCGCAATACGATGAACAGTACCGACATCTTCACCGTAACACACAATTTGATCGCGGACAATGTGGCCAGCCAGAGCGGCGCGGGCAGCGGCGGCGGGATCTACCTGGGTCCCAGCTACATGGCGCGGCTCGATGCGAACACAATCCTGGGCAATACCGCCTCGAAAAACGCGGCGATGACCGGGCTGGGCGGCGGTCTCTCCATCGCGAGCAGCAATGAGTTCAGCGTGACCAACTCCGTGATCGCACACAACCGGGCCGACACCCAGGGCAGCGGCGTCTGGATGGGCAAGACCGGCAACCTGTCCGAACCTTTGACGTGGGGCCGCTTCCTCCACACGACTATCGCCGATAACCAGGTCGGAGCAGGCGTCTGGCTCGAATCTCCGCTCTATGCGGGCTCGCTGGTTGATCCGTATGCCAGCGGCACGCAGTTGAAGGTCACCACCCCGTGCTACTACCGCATCGGCGACACGCTGTTGATCCTCCACACCAATGGAACGACGCGGGCCTGGCGCCGGCTGGTGGCGATAGGGTACGGCGACGCCTGGCGGCTGACCCTTGACAGCGCCCTGCCGGACGCGTACCCGGTCGGATCCACCGTGCGGGACGCGTCGGCAATGTTCGTGGATACTATCGTCGCGGGACAGACGACCGGCCTCGGCGCGGTGGACCAGCCGGTGACGCTGGTGAGCACCCTCTGGTCCGGCAACGGTGCGAACACGACCGACAACCTGAGCGCCATCCTGACCCAGGGGGATGTGGCCGGCGCCCCGGCCTTCCTGAACGCCGCGGCGGGGGATTATCACATCGGCAGCGCGTCGGCGGCGCGCGACGCGGGCGTTGATGCGAGCATCCGAGCCGACATGGATGGCGATACGCGGCCGGCCGGTCCCGGCTTCGACATCGGTGCGGACGAATACACTGGGCAGGTCACGCGTACACCGACGCCGACCGCGACCGCTACCGCGTCCCCGACGAAGACGCCGACTGTGACCGCCACGCGCACACCGACGGCGACCGGCACGCGGCCTGTCAGCACGCCGACGCCTACGGCGACCCGAGTCACAGCGCAGCGTGTCTATATGCCGCATCTATTGCGGCGTCGGTAGGGAGGATTTTGCCCGTTGACTGAAATTACGACTGCACCGACCCTGGGCGTGCTCGAAGCCGTCGCCGAGAACACATCGCGCCTGCGCTGCGTGAGGATTGACGAAGCGCGGCTGACCGAAGTCTGCGCGGGCATCGGCCCGGGCGACCTGAAACTGCCGGCGTGGGATTTCCCCGTCTTCTACCGTCGCGATCCTGATGCGCTGGCCGGCCAAATCCTGCTCTTCAACGCCATCAACTTCTGCTACTGGGGCGATCCGAAGTGGGAAGTCGAGTTCGGCGGCCAGTGGTGGGATGGCTCGATGGCCGTGCTCGGCTCGATCCACCGCGCGCTGGATGAAGGCATCCCGATCCTGGATGCCGCGACCCTGGCGCGCCTCACCGCGGCCGACCTGGCCCACATCCTGGCTGGACGCGGGCAGCTTCATCTGATGGCCGAGCGGCTGGCAATCTGGCAGGAGGTGGGGCGGGTGCTGACCGCGGAATTCGGCGGCCGATTCACGGAGGTTATCGCAGCCGCGGGCGGGGATGCCCCGCGGCTGGTAAAGGTGTTGGTCGAGCGGTTTCCGTCGTTCGACGACGTTTGGGGTTTCGAGGGACGTCGCGTGCCCTTCTACAAGCGGGCGCAACTGGCCGTCGCGATGCTCTTCGAGGCATTCGGCGGGCAGGGCTGGGGCCGCCTGGCCCGCGCCGACCAGCTCACCGTTTTCGCCGACTACAAGCTGCCGCAGGTGCTCCGCCGCCTGGGCATCCTGGCCTACACCCCTGACCTGGCCGCAGCCGTGGACGGCCAGGCGCTCATCCCCGCTGGTTTCCGCTGGGAGCTGGAGCTCCGTATCGCCACGATTTGGGCCGCGGAGCTGATGCGCCGCGACCTGGCCCCCCGCCTCCCCGCAGTCACCGCTCTGCACCTCGACTACTGGCTCTGGTACGCCGGCCGGCAGCAAGGGCCGGACGTGCAGCCGTATCACCGCACGCTGACGACGGCGTATTGACAGTCGCCCGGATCGCCCCTACTTCTTCGGCAACCCGTATCTTTGTCTGAACAAGTCCATCGGCGTGGGACGCGGCGCCGCAGTGCCTTGATTCTTGATGTACTCCGGCCCCGCCATCGCCCGCACGAGATCGCGTAAGCCAAGCACCGACGCAGGCCACGTGCGACCGGCCGCATGGTGCAGGAAAAACAGGTGATCCGCGCCCGTGTCTGCCATGAGCTGCGCGGCCGCCGCCAGCGGGATGTCGCTCGGCGCTTCGGGCACGTCCTCGTCCATGATGTCGGCGGCGGTCAGCGAAGAGACCCTTGAGGTCTCGGAGACCTCAAGGGTCTGCGTGACGCGCAAATAGGCCGCGGCCAGCCGCGCCTCGTTGATCCAGCCGCGGGTGTCGGCTTCTTCATCCAGCACGACGAGCGCCGTGGCCGCCTGGTCAAGCATGAGCGCGGCGACTTTGTCGAGCGTGTCAGTCTCTTTGCAGGTCGGCACGCCGATGCGCATCACGTCGCGGACGAGGAGGGGTTCGGGCATGGGTTCCTATCTAAAAAATCGGATCATGCAAACTCAACTCTGAGTTGCTTGCCCACGGCTTGCGCCAGGCGCTCCAAAGACTCAAGGGTGACAGCAGTATTGTCGGGATCTAGCAGACGATCAACCTGAGAGCGACTGGTTTGGAGTCTCTTGGCGAGTTGTAGCTTGCTCGTGTTGGAAGCCTTCATCGCATCGCTCAGTTGGAGCGCCAGGAGTCGCTTGTGCGCCCTGGCAGTCACTTCTTCGAGGATGCCTTCGTCCTTCAAGAACGCGTCGAAATCACTACCGGTGTATTTGTTCATAGGTTCATCCGCCTCGCCAGAGGTTTTTCCGCTCACGGGCCAACTCCAGATCTTGCAACGGTGTCTTCTGGCTCTTCTTGATAAATCCGTGCAAGAGCGCCATTTCGCCAGCCTTCACCGTGAAGCAGACACGGGCAATCCGTCTGCCGGGCAAGTCGCTGCGGACTTCCCACAGGTCAGGCTCCAGCTTACTGACCAACGGCATCCAAGCGGCCAGCGGAACTGCACCAGCTTAATGTCTTCACCGATTATCTTCCGATCCGCCTGGTCAAGCTCGCGCAGCCATTCGCGCACCGGTTCACGGCCAGACTCAGAGCGAAAGAAAACAACGCGCAGGATCGGTTCGGTGCTCACGTATCCCCAGTGTACCATATAGGGTACAGATCGTCAAGAGATGGTTGCCAGGAACGAATCCGCGGCAAACGGCAGGCGCGACCTCCGAGATCACGATGCTGGCGACGCGCTTCGGCGCCACGTCCATGCCTGGGTTGACGTGGCCCGCGGTGCTGCACGGCGGGATATGGGAACCGTTCACCCTGCGCGTGTTATTGAGAAGCACAGAAGAACCAGTACGGCCGTTTGCGCTTGATCTGAACCCAGTCACCGAGCATGAAATTTTCAGGCGGCAGTGCATCGTTTGACCGATACATGTAGCCCGAGAAATTGTCCAGTACGCCGCGGAAGGTAAAGAAGAAGACGCTTGTTACGCCGTCGCTTCTGTCGATAATGACATCGCCACCCCGTGAGATGCTGCGGTACGCCGGTGGCAGTTGCGTCACGTATGCAACTGAATGAAGATCACCTCTTTCAACCATCTGCACAACTTGATCGTACTTGTTCTTGTTCACGTTGAATTCAAGATTCAGCCATATGTCCGTAAATGGCACAAACCACAGTATCAAGACGACAACGGTGTTTATCAAGAGCGGTAAGCTCGACCGCCTGAGATTCTTTCGACATCGCGCGGCGAAATAGATCATCGAGACAAGGATCAGTAGGCCAAGCACCGCCCACGAGAGCAGTTGTAGTGGGGCCATCATGAAAGGAGTGAGAATCTCGACCAGTATCCACTCAAGTGCCGTAATAGCGATGATGACGACGCCATAGACGATGCAGATCACAGCGAGCACCGATAGGCTGGTAGATCTCAAAGTGGCTTCCCTGCCTTCCTTCAGACGGTGTCAGTCATATGCTGACGCCTACCTCGACTTGTGAAGATCAACTGCCAACCAGAACGTGCTGCGTGCCACGCGACCCTCTCGGCTCGCGCAGCACGTCTCAAGCGTTTGGCTGCAGAACCTCGCGGTGCAGTTCCTCGCGAATAATCCGCCGCAGTCGCTCGTCCAGGTCATCGCGCCTCATGGATTCCCGCAAAGTGTCGTGGATCAACGGCTGAAGTCCGACGCGAAACGTCGCCCACTTTGCTCGCGCAACTCGCTCGATGGCAACTCGATGATCACGACATCTCCGCGCGCCATCACTTCATCTCCGCCAGTCTCTTCTCGGTTTTCAGCGCATCTTCCTCACTGGCGGTTTCCCAGGCTGTGGTTTCTCGGAGAAGCAATTCCTTCCCGGTGCGCGGTACGTTCCGCATCGCTCCTGACTTCCTTCTTGGAGCAATCTTTGCCGGCTTGGCTGGATAGGAAACCTTCGGACGGGGGTCTTGCTGTTCTCGTTCTTTCAGCGCGCGGTACAGCGCTTGCAGATCGAAGTTGCACTGAGCCGCGTAGTCTTCACGAATCTTGCGTACTTCGGCCACAATTGGATCTTTCTGCATCCCTACTCCTCCATCACCCCTTGAGGCGGGTCATACATGGTTGTTGGGGTTTTCGATAGTCAGGCCTATGCCGGCAGCCACAGCGTTCAGTTCACCATCGGCGGAAACAAAAATGAGCGGAGGTAGTTCATTCTCTATACAGAGCGCATCGATCGCCAGCGCGGCGGCCAACTGCACGGCGTCATATCCGCGCAGGGCATACGTCTCTGCAAGGGACATTGCGTGGGTGAGCAATACATCCGTCAATTCAACAACCTGGTAACTGGTTTGGAGATCTGCCCGAAATTGGGTACAGGCCGCCACGGCGTCAACCTGGGCGATCGTCTTCCCAATCGCGCGTCGTGCGATTGCAGCGACAATCTCCACGGGCGTGACCGCTGCGATGAAGGCTTCGTGCCTCAAGTTAGGGTCAAACAAGCCACAGACCCACGCTGAGCCAGTTTCATTGATGTAGCGCTTGACGAGAGCACTGCTATCGAAGTAGTAGTCGGCCATTCAGCGTCGTTCCTCGATGATCGTCTGTGAAACAGGCGGACCTTGCACCTGCACCAACCGTCGCTGGATGACATCGCCTGGCGGACGCGTCTTGATTCGGTTGACCAGGCCGGAAGCACGCAGCGCGTGGTAGAATGCGCGACGCTTTCGTGTTTGTTCCCGTGGGGCAAGTCGCTCTTGCACGGCTCGCTGTACTTGCCGCAACTCATACTGGTCGAGCACCGGTATCTGATTAAGCACCCGTTGAAGAATTGCCTCCGTCATAGTGCACCCCCTGTCTGGACTTCTCTGCGCGTTGCTAAACCGCTGTCACGATGGTTCGCCAGGCTCGTGATGGCTCCTGGTTGATTATACCCCGATTTGCGATGACATCCTAACGCGCCGAGTGCCTGCGAAAAGCGCGCAACGTGCCACGCAACCCTCACGGATCACGCAGCACGCATCACGGAGGCGCCGCCAACCCACCCGACGGCGCCTTCGTCCTCGGTCGTTCGTCCTTCGTCCGCCTAGAACATCGGCTCCATCATCAACGCCGGATACCCCGTCCCTTCCAGGTGCGCCAGCAGTCCATCTACGTCGGTGCAGATCGTTTCATCCGCGATCTTGCCGATCAGGTCTGGATCGCCCTCGCGCGCGGCCACTTCCGCCATCTCCGCGGCCATGGTCTGCTTGAGGATGCTGCTCATCCAGACGATGCGCTTGAAGCCACCGTCGGCCGAGATGAACTTCGGGCTGGTCAGATAGTACTTGCCAATGCCCATCACGCCGGGGGTTTGCAAGCCGCCGCCCGCCATGCCCGCCAGGGTGCTGAAGGTCATGCCGGCCGGGGTCATGCTGGTGTCCTCGCGGCTCACCACCATCACGCCGTTGGCTTCGGGGATCAGCATCACGATGCACTCGAAGCAGCCGCACGCGGTCATCGGGCTGTTCATGATCGAGTACATCGAGACTTCCTGCACCGCCCCCTGCGACTTCTGCACCGCGATCTCGTTCAGGCCGGTGTAGATGCCCTTGACCTGGTCAATCATCCGGCCCTTGCGCACGGGCTGGTTCGGGCCGGTCGGGTTGATCGAATAGCTCGCGGCGCAGTCCAGGTAGTTGTACGCGCCGCACAGTCCCAACCGTTGCGGGCTGACCAGGCACAGATGCGTCGGCGCAAAGGACTGGCAGAGCGTGCAGGTGTAGAAATCATCCACCACTTCGTCGGTCATGTCGGCCAGGCGGCGGTTGCGATAATCGTAGGCCGAGCGGGCCTTGCCGAGCCATTCGTGGAACAAGGCAGGATCGGTGATGATCTTGACCTGCACCTTATCCACGATCGCGCCGAAGTCGGCCATGAAGCGGGCGTGGAGGATGTCGCCGAAGTGACGCAGGTTGAAACCCTTCGCGGCCGCGGCTTTGCTGATGCGAATCCAGGTGATGTCGCGCTGGCCGATGTGCTGGATGCCGGACGCGCCGTTGCAGAAGTAGTGGATCTGGCGTTCGAGCACCGGCTCGAAGTCGCTTTGCATCTTGCGGCCGGCCACCTCGACCAGGATGCCCATGTCCATCGCCTTGCCTTCGGGCAGTTCGTCGAAGCCGGGACCGATCACCTCGACCTTGCCGTCTTCCACCTGATCCATGTCCACCATGCGCAGGTACTCGAACGCGCGGCTGTACTTGCCGCCGAACTCGACGCGCATGTCGCCCTTGCGCACGACTTCGCCTTCGAACGCGGAGCCGTAGGGCACGGGGATCGGCACCTCGGTCAGCTTGATCTTGACCCCGCGGGTCTCGACGCACTTCTGCACCAGCTTCTCAGCCCGCTCCAGGTCGTCCTTGCCTTCGATCTCGTTGAACGGCATCGAGATGACGTGCTCGTAGGTGGTGACGCCGGTGGGCAGGATCTGCGGGATGCGGGTGTCGGCGATGACGGGGAAGCCGTAGTTGATCGCGCCCGCGGCCGCGGCGTACTTCAGGTCATCCACTTCGCCCAACGCCAGCACGAACGCGAAGACGCGCTGGCGGTTGTAGAGCAGGATGTCCTTGGCCTGGCCGCCCTTCATGCCGCCGAAGGTCAGCGCGGAGCGGGTGGCGAAGCCGATGGGATAGATCGCGGAAAGGGTGTCGAGGCCGAACGGCACGATATAGGTGTCGTAGCCCATCTCCACCCCTTCTTCCTGGAGCTGGTGGATCATCGAGCGGCCGTTGGTATTGCCGCAGAGGAAGATCAGGATGTTGCGCTTCTGCAGCTCGCGCACGATCTTGACCGCGACCTCGTTGCTCTTGGCCGCACCGACGATGGCCGCAAAGCCGGGCATGCGGCCATCCACGAGCTGGATGCCCCACGCGCGCAACTGGATGTCGTCAATGGGGCCGTTGAGCCGCCCCATGCCGTTACCCCCCTCAGCCATATCGGGGCTGGTGAAGCTGCCGCCCGCGGCGTGGAAGCCAGAGATGCTGCCAGGCTCCTCGCCGTAGACAAAGCGCACGGCCTCGATGATCTCAGCCGACAGCAGCGTCGCCATGCCGCAGTCGAGCGTTTCGCCCAGGTAGGGCGTCCAGCAGTGGGCCGACGGAACTGGGTGCAGCAGATCCTTGGCATGTTCCAGCACCGGCGGCAGCTCACCGAGCTTGGTGATCTCGCGGCCAGTCATGCCCAGGATCGTGGGCAGATCGTAGGCGGTATTCGGAAAAGCCACCGGCGTCTCCGGTCCCTTCTCTTTCAGGGCCTTGTTCAGCAACGCCTCGGCTTCTTGTGTGATCAGGTTCGCGCCGCGAATGGCGCGCGTGGCGATGTAACGCGACATGTGTGTGTTCCTCCGTCTTTTGCGGACGGATATTGGGTATTAGGTATTGGATATTGAAGGAAGCCAACACTTAATATCTGACACCTAATACCTAATATCCAATACTCAATCACCCGTACATCTCCGCCATCTGCTCTTCCAGCGGCAGCTCGAAATACGCTTCCGTCGCTGCGTCGCCGGAAGCGCCGAAGTGGTTCGCGTCGTAGACGGGCAGCTTGAGTGCGGCACGCTTCTTGTCAATGTGCTCCAGCGTCTTCTTGACGATCTCCTCGGCCTCGACCACGAACTCCAGCTTGCCGCCGAAGCGCCCTTCCCACTCCTTCGAGAGGATGTCGGTCACGCCATCGGAGAAGTACACCGGGTTGCGAACGCCCATGATGACGTAGGCGCCGGAGCCGACGCAGTATGAGGCGATGGCCAGCGCCTTCTCGCTCATCCATTCGGGCGCCAGGCCTACGGCCGGGATGTCGCTGATGTCGTCGCCAAGGCCGCCTTCGGTCGCCATCTGGCTCAAGATGGTCAAGATGCGGCTGTTGTCCACGCAGGACCCCAGGTGCAGCACCGGCGGGATGCCGATTGTCTCGCAGATCTCGCGCAGGCCGGGGCCGACCTTGTCGAGGCCCGCTTCACCCAGCAGATAGCCGTATTTGCCTGCGGCCAGCGCGCCGCAGCCGGTGCTGACGATCAGGACGTCGTTCTTCAGCAGCGCGCTGATGACGTCCATGTGCGCCTTGTCCTGCGTCAGGCCGGGGTTGTTGCAGCCGACGTCGGCCGCTACGCCGCGGATACGGCCCGAGGCGATGGCTTCGTTCAACGGTCGGAACGACTGCCGGTAGAAGCCGCCCAGCATGTAGTTGAGGTATTCGTGGCTGAACCCCGGCACCACGGCTTGCGCGCTCGACTTGGGGATGCGCGTCTCGCCGCGGTTGACGTAGTTATCGCACGCGCGTTTCACGATGCTCTTGGCAATATCCAGCGCGTGGTGCTCGTCGAACTCGATGTGGGTCGCGCCGGTGATCTTCACCTTCGGGCTGGTGGTGATGACTTCGGTGTGGAAATGGCTCGCCACGCCGGTCAGCGATTGCATGATGCACTGCACGTCCACCACCATCGCCTCGATGGCGCCGGTGAGGATCGCCAACTCCTGGTTCAGGAAGTTGCCGGCCGACGGGATGCCCTGGCGCATCATCACCTCGTTGGAGGTGCAGCAGATGCCGGCCAGGTTGATGCCCTCCGCGCCCTTGCTCACCGCGTAGGCGATCAGCTCGGGGTCTTGAACCGCGGTCACGATCATCTCGGAGAGAGTCGGCTCGTGGCCGTGGACGATGATGTTGACCTGCTTCTCTTCCAGGCAGCCCAAGTTGACCTCGCCCACCTTGGGGCTGGGGGTGCCGAAAAGGATGTCGGAGATATCGGTGGCCCACATCGAGCCGCCCCAACCGTCGGAGAGCGAGGTGCGCATCGCGGCTGTAAGAATGTGGCTGGCGTCCTGGTCGTCGCCCATGTGCGTACGGTGCAGGATCTCGACGACCTCACGGTCAATGCCGCGCGGGGCCACGCCCTGTTCCTTCCAAATCGCCTGGCGCTTGGGTGGCGCAACCGAGAGATAGCTCAACTGGCCGCGCTGCTGGCCGAACTCGCTGATCGCCTTGTTGGCGATGTCGAGGGTGATCTCCTTGACCGTGCGCCCTTTGGTCGGGATGCCGTGCTTGGCTGCGACCGAGTAGAGCTTGGCCTCATCGCGGACCTCGTAGCCCTGGGCTTCGCCCGTCGCGACGGCATGCAGGGTGAAGGCCAGATCGCGACCATGGTCGGAGTGTGCAGCCGCCCCCGCGGCGATGGCGCGCGCCAGGTTGCGCGCGGCGATAGTATCCGCGGTCGCGCCGCAGATGCCTACCTGCCCGTCCTTGGTCAGACGGCACGGTCCCATGTAGCAGTTCTTGCAGCAGATGCCGGACTGGCCGTTGCCGATGGTGCAGGGTTTGAAATCGGCCGCGCGGCTGAAAGACGTCTGGATGCCCATTTCCGTGGCGTAATCCAGAATTCCGCAGGCCGCCGGATCAATACTTGGAACGATGCTGACTTTTGCCATGAGTGTTGCTCCTGAAACTGGAAGCTGGACTGCCCGCTGCGCGGGCGTGGAAGCTGGAAACTGACGGCTGGCAGGCGCAATCTAGCTTCTAGCGTTTGGTTTTTAAATCCCGCTCGTCGGTCTTCGTCTGGCGCATGCCAAGGCGGGTCCAGGCGGGATCGCGTTTGCCATCAGCGACAGGGACGCTTTCGGCGATGACACCCGAGCCGTCGGTGGCGATCGAGTAGCCGGCGTCGTCCAGTGTGCCCATGATCGCTCCGGCGCTGCTGACGGCGGGGTCGAAGGTCAGTGTAACCATGCGGAACGCGGAGCTGGCAGTCACATCCTGCACGCCGGGCATCGCGTTCAGGATAGCCCGCACCTTGAGGACGTGATGGTCCGCCCACATGTCGGGGACGTTCAGTTGTAGTTTTTCCATAACGTTTGACCTGTCTCCTTTGCTGGGAATGGGCAGCCGCGCGGCCGAAGGCGCGTGCGCTGGCGTGCCAGAGGTTGAACCGGATTGCTTGTTCGCCTGGATCAGCTCGGCGATCTCGCGGCGGTGCTCGATGTAGAGGACACAGAAGTCGCAGGTGACGTGGACGGGCGCGCAGCAGCAGGGGGAGCCGCTGCCTTGCTCCCAACACGACTGGTCGCTGTGGAACATCACGCACTCGGTGCAGTCCACCAGCCAGCCGTTCGGTTTGCCCTCGCCGCCCTTTTCGTAGAGTTCCTGCCGGATTTGCCAACAGCTTCGCACGAACTGCTCCATTAGAGACCAACGACGAACGACCAATGACCGGCCGAATGACACCCCGCTCGCGGCGGTCCTTCGTCGCTCGTCCTTCGTCGTAAACAAAAACGCCCGCCCCTTCGCGCGCGACGAAACGGGCAGGCGTTCACCACCTGTGCCGGTTGCAGGCCATCGTCAGCCTGCGGGGTTATGAGACGGGGTTAGTATGCCAGAGAGTGGAGTGGGGGGCAATGATGTAGGTCATGTTTTGGCGTGAAGACAGGACCTCCCCAATTGCCGAGTTCGGAAAATCAGCCAGATCGGATGCTACAGGTTCGCCATGAACTCATCGAGAGATCGCGGGTCGCGGGAATTCTTCCAGATACAACTCTGTCGCCTCTTTGAGACTGACGACTGCTTCTTCAATCGTATAGCCTTGGCTGACCCGTGCCGACCTCCGGGCATTCGGCCACGTACAGCTTGCCTTCCTTGTGTAGCACCGTCGTGAAAACTTGGCTCATCGTGCAAGTCATCTCCTCAAGTCAAATCCGCGTCGCTCACCCATCGCGTCTGCGCTGGCAACAACGGGTCTACGGGCCGCCAGGAGCAGTGTGATGAGCGCGAGGGCGATGCGCAGGCGGGTCATCGGCAGCTCCTTTTGGGATGGATGCTACTACGCCGTCTCGAACTGGAGCATGTGCAGCTTCTCCGGCTCGGTGCGTGTGCTCAGGGCCAGCATCTCAACTCCGACGACGCGACCCTTCTCATCGAAGTCCAGGATCACGCCAGGCTGGACCTCTTCTGACTCGAAGATCGCGGCATCGGTCAATCGGAAGTACAGAGCGTCATTGAACAGTTCCTCTTTCATGCACATGGCCCCAGGTAATCGGCAATACACACCTCGTCGTTGATCGCGCACTTGTCCGGATCCCAGACGATCATGGTGCGATTCCGTCCGATCTCGAACTTCTCCCGCTCTTCGGGCGCGGCGTTATACAAAGTCGGGATCCACCACAGCGGCATAGAGAGAATGCGACCATCGGTCAATTCCACGTGCATGTATTCGTCGTCGAAGCGCGCCCAATGGATCCGCGCCTCTTTGGGAAACACGTAGGCCGAAATCGGGTACTGCACCTCGTACTGCTTGACTTCCAACTCCTCATCAATCAACACCGCGCTTGTAGCCATACCACGCCTCCAACAGGTAATCCCGATTCTGTCTGATCGCTTGAAGCGCTCGGTTCAGTTCATGGCTTCGTAGCGTACGCCCTGGTCGCGCCACCTCGACTTCCGGCTCCAGCCAAACCTTGGCATCGTTGTAATCGTCCTGCGAACCCTTGCCCACGTGAACACTCGCCCGCTCCTCGTGCCGGGCGTCGTAGCTGTGAAACCAAAAGATGAGGTTGCCGGCCTCGAGCACTTTGGGACTCATGATGTTCTCCGTTGTCTCGACTTGTCCCGATCATACATCAGACTTCACAGAATGTCTAACACGGGCTGCAGCGGAGGGGTAGGCGGCAGCGAGCCTGCGGAGCTACAGACCGCCAGGAACAAGGCGGTGAGCGCAAGTACGATTCGTAGGCGTGGCATTGTCGGCTCCGCGGGGTGGGTCTGGCAGTGGGAGTCGCGGCAGCGGTCAGCTACTTTCGGGCGAAGCGGACTCGCTCCTCCGTCACCACCACGAAATGGTCGGCGAGTTGGTCGGCATAGCCGGCAAGCAGTCGCCGAATCGTGTCAATCTTGACCGAAGCCCGCTCATCTTCGAGTCGCAGAAGCACGACTCCTCTGTGCGGACGACCTTCCCGATAGATTCGTTCGCCGAAGTCCTTGTCATTGGTGATCAGAATTCGATTCTCGGCGAATGCCTTCTGCACCACGTCAGGGTCATCCACGCCGCGCGCTTCGTCATACACGGAGAAAACGTCGTGCCCATGCTCGCACAGCCATAGCGCGACGGCTGGGCCAGTACACTCGTCCACGAGAAAACGCATCAGGCAGGCTCCATCGCCAGCGGCATGAACAGGGTGCTCTCCAGAGATTGAGCTGCGAACAGTAGGGAAGCCTGGATGTCCTCGTGAGTCAGCCCCTGGTACTCGTTCAGTATCTCCGCTTCGGTTGCGCCGTGAGCCAGCAGGTTGAGGATGTGCTCGACGGTCAAGCGCGTGCCCCTGATCACCGGCTTGCCGACCATGACCCGGGGATTGGCGGTAATTCGCTCAAGCAACTGGTTTCCATTCATGGATTATTACCTCCGGCCACGATCATACACCAGACCGGACTGAATGTCTAGCGGCAATTACCTCATAACATCTGATCTGCCACGATGATCGCCTCCGCCACCTGCGCCAGCTTGCGGTTGCCTTCCTGGCTCTGCCGCTGCAGGCGGCGAAAGGCTTCGTCTTCGGTCAGGTTGAGACGGCGCATGAGGATACCCTTGGCGCGTTCGATCAGCTTGCGCGCCTCCATCGCTTCGCGCAGGTCGGCCACCTCCTGCCGGAGCGCCTGAAATTGCTTGAAACGGGCCAGGGCCAGGGTGATGGCGGGGAGCAAGTCTTCTTCGGAAACCGGCTTCATCAGGTAGGCGGAGATGTTGGCCTGCGCGGCGCGCTCGACCAGTTGCGCCTCGCTGTAGGCGGTGAGGAGGATAATGGGGATGGGCCGCGTCTGGGTGATCCGCTCGGCAGCCTCGATGCCGTCCATCAGCGGCATCTTGATGTCGAGGATCGCCAGATCGGGTCGCCACCGGTCGGCCAGGGCCACCGCCTCTTCGCCGGTAGATGCTTCGGCGACGACACGGTGGCCCAGCGCCGCCAATTGAGCGCGCAGGCTCAACAGGCGGATGCTCTCATCATCGGCGATGAGGACGCGGAGAGGTTCCATTAAACCTTCCGATACTCCCCATCCACCACATCCCCACCCTCGCCCGATCCACCCTGCGCGCCGCCATCAGGGCCGCCGGGAGGCGGGGTCTGCGGTCCGGACTGCTCATACATCTTCGCGCCGACCTTCTGCCAGTCGTCCATCAGCTTGTTCGTGGCCTTTTCCAGCTCATCGGAACTGGCGTTGCGATCGAGCGCGGCCTTCAGCGCATCCATCTGCTCCTGCAACATCTTCTTGTCTGCGTCGGCCAGTTTGTCGCCGTTGTCCTGGAGGAACTTCTGCACCTGGTAATGGGCATTGTCGGCCTGGTTGCGCGCCTCGATCTCGGCCTTGCGCTTGCGGTCTTCGTCGGCGTGCTGCTCGGCCTCCTTCACCATCTTCTCGACCTGGTCTTTGGAAAGCCCGCTCGAAGCCGTAATCTTGATACTCTGCTCGCGACCGGTGGCCTTGTCCTTGGCGCTGACGTGCAGAATGCCGTCCGCGTCAATGTCGAAGGTGACCTCGATCTGCGGGACGCCGCGCGGGGCCGGCGGGATGCCGGTCAGTCGGAAGTTGCCCAGCAGCTTGTTGTCACGGGCCATCGGCCGTTCGCCCTGCGTCACCACCACCTCGACCTCGGTCTGCCGGTCGGACGCGGTGGAGAAGGTCTGCGTCTTCTTGGTCGGGATCGTCGTATTGCGCTCGATCATCGGCGTGGCGACGCCGCCCAGCGTTTCGATGGACAGGGACAACGGCGTGACGTCCAGCAGCAGGATATCCTTCACCTGTCCGCCCAGCACGCCCGCCTGGATCGCCGCGCCGATCGCGACCACCTCGTCGGGGTTGACGCCCTTGTGCGGCTCGCGGGCGAAGAACTTACGCACCGCGTCCACCACCGCGGGCATACGCGTCATCCCGCCCACCAGCACCGCCTCCGCGATCTGGTCGGGGGTCAACTTGGCGTCTTTCAAGGCCTGGCGGCACGGCTCGATGGTGCGCTCGATCAGGTCACCGGTAAGTTGCTCCAGCTTCGAGCGGGTCAGGTTCATCTGCAGGTGCTTCGGCCCGCTGGCGTCAGCGGTGATGAATGGCAGGTTGATCTCGGTCTGCATCGTCGTTGAAAGCTCGATCTTGGCCTTCTCCGCGGCTTCCTTCAGGCGTTGCAGCGCCATGCGGTCGGAGCGCAGGTCAATGCCGCTCTCGCGCTTGAACTCGTCGGCGATCCAGTTCATGATGCGTTGATCGAAGTCATCGCCGCCCAGGAAGGTGTCGCCGTTAGTGCTGAGAACCTGAAACACGCCCTCGCCCACATCCAGGATGGAAATGTCGAAGGTGCCGCCGCCCAGGTCATATACCGCGATCTTCTGGTCAATCTTCTTGTCCAGGCCATAGGCGAGCGCGCTGGCGGTCGGCTCGTTGATGATGCGTAACACTTCGAGGCCTGCGATGCGCCCCGCGTCCTTGGTGGCCTGGCGCTGATTGTCGTTGAAATAGGCCGGCACGGTGATGACGGCCTGCGTCACCGGCTCGCCCAGGAACGCCTCGGCGTCGGTCTTCATCTTCTGCAGGATCATCGCCGAAACCTCGGGGGGCGAGTAGGCCTTGCCGCCCATGACGACCCACGCGTCGCCGTTGGTGTGCTCCTGGATCTTGTACGGCAACACTTTGCGGGCCTTGGACACCTCGGGATCGGTGAAGCGCCGACCCATCAGACGCTTGACCGAGAAGATCGTATTATCGGGGTTGGTGATGGCCTGACGCCGCGCCACCTGGCCCACGGTGCGCTCGCTGGTCTTCGGGTTGACCGCGACGACCGACGGGAACAAGCGCGACCCTTCGGCGCTCGAGATCACTTGCGGCTCGCCGCCTTCCATGTACGCGACGACAGAATTGGTTGTGCCGAGGTCAATGCCGACTATTTTGCTCATTGTGATCGTACTCCTTCGATGAGAGAATTGCTGTTTTGAGAGTTAGTTCTGCCGATGAGAGACTCGTGCTGCGTGTTGCGTATAGCGTGTTGCATGCATCGTACTGCATACTGCGTGCTTCGTACTGCGTGAAGACGGCGAACCGTTCGGTCCAATTCACGCATCACGTTTCACGCATCACATCCCCTTCGCCACTCTTACCATGCTTGGCCGCAACACCTTGTCTCCCAGCCGATAGCCGCGGCCCACTTCGGCGATGATCTGGTCTTCGGAATAGCCGTCGGCCTCTTCGTGGGTGACGGCGTGATGTAGCGCCGGGTCAAAAGTCTGACCTGCGGTCGAGATGAGGGTTACGCCCTCACCATCCAGGAACGCCTGGAGCTTGCGCTGGATCATGCGGAAGCCGTTGACCCAATCGCTGTTGGCTTGATCGGCCGGCACAACTGTAAAGGCGCGATCTACATCGTCGGCGATCGGCAACAGCTTCTCCAGGATGCGAACGGTCGCGGCGGCCTGGAAGTCGGCCTGTTCGCGCTGCATCCGCTTGCGCGCATTGCTCAACTCGGCGATGGCCCGCTGCCAGCCATCCAGATATTCGGCGGCTTTGGCTTCCGCTTGGGCCAATTGCTCCTCCAGGGTCGGCGGGTTCGGTGGTTCGATGGTTGGTTGTTCGAATTCGCTCATACCGTTACTTGCTCACTCCTTGTATCACGAGGAGATTCTTCGCGGGTCTACGTACCGCAGACTGCCCTTCGTCAACCCGCTCAGAATGACCCCACTCCAATCTCCAATCTCTACTCGTACCAATCGCTTACCAGATCGCTCATCAGTCCCGCGACGTACCGCACCGCCCCGATGGTGCGATCATAGGTCATCCGCAACGGGCCGACAACGCCGAGCAGGCCGCTGGCGCCGCCTTCGACGCCGTAGCGGGAGAGCACCACGCTCAACTCGGCGAAGTCGTGCCAACGCCCCTCGCCGCCGATGAGCACCTGCACACCGCCGATCTCCAGCGGCTGCGCGGCTTCGGTGACCACGTCCACCAGCGATGGGCCTTCGAGGATCTGCACCATCTGGCGCACCTGGTCGCCCTCGCTGAATTCCGGCTCGGCCAGGATGTGTACCAGACCGTCGCGATAGACGGGACTGCTGTACTGCGTGTCCACGGCGCTCAACGCCTGAGCCACGATCTGTGCGATTAGTTTGCCCAGAGCGGACAGATCGGCCGTGCTGGCGGTGATCTGTCCCGCGGTCAGCCGCGTGAACCGCTCATTGAGCTGGTAGGAGAGGCGGCTGAGCGTCTCCTGGTCCACCGGCTCCTCCAGGCTGAGCATCTGCTGCTTGACCGTGCCCCCTTGCAGCACCAGCACCAGCAGCACCAACGTATCGCGCAGGGCGATCAGCTCCAGGTGTTTGAACCGGCTCTCGAAAGCGCGGGGCGAGGTCGCCAACGCGGCCTTGCGCGTGGTGTGCGCCAGCACCGCCACCGCCAACCGCACCCATTGGTCAAGCTCCAGCCGAGCCTGGTGGAACTGATGGCGGATCATCAACTGTTCGGGCAGCGGCAGCTCCGTCTCGCCGACCAGGTGCTCGACGAAATAGCGGTAGCCGTGCTCGGTCGGCACGCGGCCGGCCGAGGTGTGCGGGTGGGTCAAGTAGCCCAGCCCCTCCAGCGCGGCCATCTCGTTGCGGATCGTGGCCGAGCTGATGCCCAACCCAAAGCTCTCCACGAAGGCTTTTGACCCTATGGGGAGTCCTTTTTCGGTGTAGGAACGGATCACTAGGCCCAAAACCGCCTGGCGCCGCGGCGTCATCTCGGTCATCGCTCGTTGCACCTAATTCGCTTTAGCACTCTCACGGGTAGAGTGCTAATATAACGGGGGCAATAATACCACGAAGGGGCGAAGGTGTCAAAATGAGGGATGAACGACGAATGACGTCCTTCGTCGTTCGTCATCGGTCAATACGCCGTCTTGTCAGTAAACATGTTGAACGCCGTACGGAGGATGATTTTGAAGTCCAACCACAACGACCAATTCTCGATGTACCACAGGTCGTACTTGGTGCGTTCAGCAATGGAGGTATCGCCGCGCAGGCCGTTGATCTGCGCCCAGCCGGTGAGGCCGGCCTTTTCGCGATGGCGATCCATGTAGCGGGGGATGCTCTGGCGGAACTGCTCGACGTAGCTTGGCTGTTCGGGGCGGGGACCGACCAGGCTCATGTCGCCCATCAGGACATTGATAAACTGCGGCAGCTCGTCAATCGAAGTCTTGCGGATAAGCACACCGACACGCGTGCGACGTGGATCGTCCTTCGTCGTCCAGCCGGGGCCGTTCGCCTCGGCGTCCTGGCGCATGGAACGAAATTTGAGCACCTTGAACGGTTTAGCGTCCAGTCCCATCCGATCCTGGGCGAAGAATACCGGGCCAGGCGAGTCCAACTTGACCAGAAACGCCACCAACATCATCAGCGGCGAGATGAACAGCAGCATCAGGCTGCTGCCGGCGATGTCAACCATGCGCTTAAGGGTCAGCTTCCAGCCCCGCAGCGCCACGTCGCGAATAGTCAGCAGCGGCAACCCGCCCAGGTCGCTGATCGTCACCTCGGACGCCATGATCTGAAAAACGTCCGGGAAGACGCGGATGCTCACCTTTTCGCGCTCGCACAGCGAGATGATGCCGACCAACTCCTGGTGTGAGGCTTCGGGCAGGCCGATGATGACCTCACCGATGCCCTGCGCTTCGATGATGGCCGGCAACTCGTCCACCGTGCCCAACACTGGCAGGCTCATGACGCTCGTCTGTCCTGAGGCGGGTTGCAGGGCCGGCCCGCGGCCGATATCGGCAAAGCCAACCACGCGGTAGCCCAGGCCGGGGGTATGCTGGATCTTCTGAAAGATCATGCGCCCCACTTCACCTGTGCCGATGATCAGCACCCGCTCCGCGCCGATCCCACGGCGCTGCAAGCGCCGCTGGACGCGGCTGTGGGCAAAGCGCCCCAACGTGATCGTGCCCAGGGTGGCCAGCCAGGCGAATACCAGCATGGAACGCTGGTATTCCAGCGTATCGTGCAGGACGAAGCCGATGAAGGCCACTGTCACCAGCGTTGCCACCGAGACGGCGCCGAAGATGCGGTACAACTCATCCGTCAGCAGGGCGGCGTGCCGGCGGTGATAGAACTTGTAGATAAAAAAAACAAGGAGGGTATTGACTAGCTGGATGCCCGCGAGGATGACGTAGTCGTGAAACGGGCCAATTTTTGAGCCCTGCGTAACCACGCGCAAGATGTAGGCGACGTAGAACGCCAGCAAGCTCATCGCTGCATCGGTGAGGACAAGGGTCAGGATGGTCACTACGCGTCCGCGTCTCACGTGCTTACCCTCTGTCCACGCAGCCGGCGACTCAACAGATCGAGGCTGCCAAAGAAGGCGACGCCGCCCCGGATCAGCCAGTCGAGCCAAAACGGGGTTGTCGCGCGGTAGTGCTTCTCGTAGAAGATAATGAGCGCCCGGTAGAACTCGACCCGCGCCCGGTAGGAGTACCGGCTGGCGGCCTCTTTGACGTGCGTCACCGCCACCTGCGGGTTATACCACACCTGCCACCCCGCGTCGGTGATCCGCTTGGCCCAGTCCAGGTCTTCACCGTACATAAAAAAGCTCTCGTCCAGCAGGCCGGCTTGTAGGATCGCCTCGCGACGTACCAGCATGAACGCGCCCACGATGGCATCCACCTGCGTCACGACGTTCGGGTCCAGGTAAGAAAGGTCGTAACGCGCAAAGCGCGGGCTGGTTGGGAACAGCTTGTCCAGCTTCAACAGATGATAGAGCGAAGTCTCGGGCGTGGGGAAGGAGCGCCGACACGCCTTATCGAGCGAGCCGTCCAGCCGCACCAGCTTTGGCCCGGCCGCCCCAGCCTGCGGATGCGCCGCCATGAACGCGATCATCTCCGCCAGCGCGTCCGGGGGCAGCACGGTGTCGGGGTTGAGGAGCAGAGCGAAGCGCGGGAGGCTGGCCCCCACCCCTGGCCCCTCCCCCGTCGCGACGGGGGAGGGGTTGGGGAGGGGGTCCTCAAACCCGAAATACTTCAACCCCTGGTTGTTCGCCTGCGGATACCCAGCGTTGGTCGCGTTGGCGATGACGTGCACCTGGGGAAACTCGGCGCGCGTCATCGCCACGCTGTCGTCGGGCGAGGCGTTGTCTACCACGCAGACGGCCAGCGTCAGCCCGCCCCGGCTGGCAAAAACCGACCGCAGGCAGTCAGCCAGCAGCGCCGACGTGTTGTAGTTGACGATGACAATCGCCAGATCGAGAGTCGCCGGTGACGTTTCGTTCATACGTAGACCGCATTATAGCACGGAGATCGAGATCGGGTCAATTGCTCTGACGCAACGTTCGTGATAGAATGTGGGCCATGTGTTGCGTAGTGCGTAGTGCGTAGTGCGTGGACAAAATCATCTGTTGCCTTTACCTGGAAGGAACCCACTCGATGGACACCCGACGACATTTCCTGGTTGGATTCTGCGCTGTGTTGTTGTTTGTCGCGGCCGGCTGGGCCTTGCTGTCGGCGCCGCCGGTGAACGCCCAAGGCGGCTGCACCGAGAAAATCACTGACGGCGGCTTCGAGGCCGGCGACGCCTGGCAGTTGGGCACCACGCCGCTGATGCCCGAATACGTCACGTATACCAAACACGGCGGCGAAAAGTCGTTGGTGCTTGGCATCACCCGCGGCGGCGGCAAGATGGGCTACTCTTCGGCCAAGCAAATGGTGACGCTTCTGCCAGGAGCCACCAAGGTCACACTGTCGTTTTGGTTCAATGCGATGGTCGAGGGCATCGCCCGACCCAATGCGATGCAAATGATCCTGCTCAACTCGGATGGCTCGACCCTGGCAACCCCGTGGAAATCCAGCAACGATAGCCGTGTCTGGAATCAAATGACAGTGGACCTGACCCGCTGGCGCGGACACACGGTGCAAATCTACTTCAACGTTTACAACGATGGGACGTCCAACACGGCCGGCATGTTCCTGGACGACGTGTCACTCGTCGTCTGTGGCCCGACGCCCTCCCCTGCCCCCAGCCGCACGCCGACGCCAACGGGCGGCGTCACCCCGGTCTATCCTACCCAGCCCCCTACTCGAACCGCGACCCCATCTCCATCGGCGACACCGACCGCAACGCCCACGTCGCCCAACTGCGGTGAGATCCTGCAAAACGGCGGGTTCGAGACCGGCCTGTCCCCCTGGGAGGCGGAGCCGGTGGTCATACCGGTGCAGACCGTGACCACGCCGGTCCGCAATGGGGTGTGGGCGCTGCGCCTAGGCACGCAGACCGGAAGCGTCGCCAGCCAATCACCGGTGCGCCAGATCGTCGCCATTCCGCCCGCCAGCCAGACGGCAACGCTGCGGTTCTATCTTTGGACCTGGGCGGAAAACCCGGATGGGGTTGACCGACAAGAGGCGCAACTGTTTGCCGCAGACGGCTCGCGGCTCAGAACCCTCTGGTTCGAGCTTAGCAACAACCCGACCTGGCGCGCGTTCGAAGCCGACCTCTCACCATACGTCGGTCAGACGGTCCAACTCATCTTCAACGTGTACAACGACGGTCTGAACGGCCGGGCGGCCATGTTCCTGGACGACGTGAGCCTGGTTGTTTGTCAAAGATCCCCGTCAGGGGGCGGCCCGAACCCGCCGCTGGCGCCCGCAGTGCGAGCCATGATTGGCCCGGCGTTGTTGTGGCCCGATCTAAGCCGCGGGCCGGCGGCCGGCCCGCAGTTGGCCCGATCGCTCGGCATCGCGCCGACCGGTGCGTCCACCAGCGCGATCGGGCCGCGCACGACCCGTGTTGCCATCGCGCTCACCCCGGCGCCGTCGGCCACCATGGGCGCCGCCCGATCGCCGGAGATCACAGCGGCCCCGACCAAAACCACGCGACCGGCGCTGGCCGTGCCGAGCGAGTGGATCGAGACCTGGCAGAAACGCTGGTGGGTGATCGTGATCGCACTGGCGCTGCTGGCGGTGCTGGCGCTCTTAAAGAACTGAGACAGCCGGCCATAGCGGCGATATAATTGACCGACTGATTTCACGGATAAACAGGGATAGCAACTTGGAACTCACTCTATACCGCGACGAGAGCGGCTTCACGGCCCTACAAAACGAATGGAACGACCTGTTGCGGCGCAGCCGCAGCGACACGATCTTCCTGACCTGGGAATGGCAGACGATCTGGTGGCGCTACGTCGGCGCAAGCCGCGGGCCGCTGTATCTGCTGGCCGCGCGAGACGCGGGCCGGCTGATCGGCATCCTGCCACTTTACCTGTCGGATGACTCCGGGCAGCGGACGCTACAGGTGGTCGGCTGCATCGAGGTGTCGGACTACCTGGATTTGATCATAGAAGCGGGCAAAGAAGAGCCGGTCTACGCGGCGTTTCTGGCGTGGCTGACTGGGCATCCTGAGCGGAGCGCAGCGGAGTCGAAAGATGAAACGCCCGCCTGGGACCTCGTTGATCTCTGCAACCAGCCGGTCGCGTCGCCTGCTCATACGCGGCTGGCCGAGATGGCGCGCGAGTCGGGCTGGATCGTCGAGGTCTTCCAGGAAGACGTCTGCCCGGTCATCACCTTGCCGGCCGAGTACGCCCGCCCTCCCAGCGACGATCCCCAGCAGGGGGCGCTTCAGTTATGGGAAGCCTACCTGGAAAGCCTCGACAAAAAAGAGCGCCACGAAATCCGCCGCAAGCTCCGCCGGCTGGAGCGCGAGGCGCCCGAGGCCCGCGTGCGCCTGGTGACGGGCGGCCCCGAGCTGGACGCGGCCATGGCCGACTTCATCGCCCTGCACCGATTGAGCAGCCAGGCCAAAGACGCCTTTATGACCGATGAGATGCAGGGCTTCTTCCGCGCCATCGCCGCCGCGTTGGCCGAACGTGGCTGGCTTCAGCTCTCGACCCTGGAGATTGCCGGCCGGCCGGCCGCCAGCTACTTCTGTTTCGACTACGCCAACCAGATCCTCGTCTATAACTCCGGCTACGATCCGCAGGCCAGCCCCCAACTCAGTCCCGGCTGGGTGCTGCTGGCCCGGCTGATCCAGGACGCCATCGCCCAGGGTCGGACGCGCTTCGACTTCCTGCAAGGGAACGAGGACTACAAGCACCGGTTCGGCGGGGTGGATGAGCCGGTGTATCGGACGTGGATTCGCAAACCGTGAAGCCAGGGAGCAGGAGACAGGAGGCAGGAGGCAGGCTGACCTCTGATTCCTGACCCCTGACTCCTCAGGATGAACCCATGCGTATCATTTCCGGCAGCGCCAAGGGCAGAACGCTGGCCTCCGTGCCGGGAGATAGCACGCGGCCGATCACCGACCGGGTAAAGTCGGCGCTGTTCAGCATCCTCACCTCGCAGGAGAGGGTGGCCGGCTGCCGTTTTCTGGATCTGTTCGGCGGCACGGGCGCGGTGGGCATCGAGGCGTTGAGCCGCGGCGCCACCGAAGTCGTCTTCTGCGAGCGCGATCGGGTGGCGCTGCGCGTCTTGCGCCAGAACCTGGAGGCGGCCGGCGTGGCCGAGCGCGGAATCGTGATCGCCGGGGACGCCTTCGCCTACCTGGCTCGCCCCGGCCTCCCGACGTTCGACGTGATCTACATCGCCCCCCCGCAATACCAGGGCCTCTGGCTTCGGGCGCTGTCCGGCGTAGACGTCCGTCCGGCGCTATTGAGCGAGACCGGCCAGGTCATTGTGCAGGTCTTTCCAAAAGAATGGCGCGAGCCAGGATTGGTCAATCTGGCTCTGGCCGACCAGCGGCGCTACGGCAGCACGGCGCTCTTCTTCTTCGCCAGGACCGAGTAGCCCGAAGGTCATCTTGCCGACGAGGCCTTCTTGCTACATAATCTTGGACAGATGTGAGTCCTTGCAACAACACGGTATCCTATGCCCAAGATGCAACCGTCACGCTCCCCGGTCTTCCTGGCTCGCCATGCTGCTGCTGAACGCCAGCAGGCAGAGGACGCGCTACGCCAGCAAAATGCCTATCTAGCTGCCCTTCACGACACGGCCCTGGGCCTGATGAACCGGCTGGAACTGGCGGACTTGCTGCAAGCCATCGTGGGCCGGGCGACCCGGCTCATGGATGCGTCCTTCGGCTGGCTTTACCTGGTGGATCCTCCCGGCAGTCAGCTCGAAGTCAGATTCACGACCGAAGGGTTCAAAGACTATGTCGGCCAGCGGCTGGCGCCGGACGAGGGCTTGGCGGGTCACGTGTGGCAGACGGGACGTCCGTTGGCGATAGATGACTACAGCACGTGGTCGGGGCGCTCGGCGCTGTTCCCGATCCAGATGGTATACGCCGCGGTGGGCGTCCCGCTGATCTCGGGCACACAGACACTGGGCGTATTGGGTGTGTCGCTCACCGAGCCGGGCCGCACCTTCGGCGCGGCGGAGATCGAGCTGCTCGACCACTTCGCCCAGCTTGCCGCCATCGCCCTGGACAACGCGCGGCTGTACACCGCCGCACAACGCCAGGCGCAGGAGCTTTCTCTGCTCGATCGGGTGCGCACGGCCCTGGCTCGCGAGGTGGATCTGCCGGATCTGATCAAGACCGTGGTCGAGGCCACGGCCCAGACCTTCGGCTACAACCTGGTCAGCCTGTACCTGGTGCGCGGAGACAAGCTGCACCTCCAACACCAGGTTGGCTATGCCCAGGTCCTAGACGAGATCCCGATCACGGCGGGCATCAGCGGACGCGTCGCGCGGACCGGTCAGCCGATCTTGATCGAGGATGTACACGCAGATCCCAACTTTCTGGAGGCAGTACCTGGCATCGCCTCCGAGGTGTGCGTCCCGCTGTTCGACCAGGGTCAGGTCGTGGGTACTCTCAACGTCGAAACTTCAGGAGACATCCGGCTCTCGGAAGCTGACCTGCGGCTCCTCACGGCGTTGGGTGAGCACGTAAGCATCGCCGTCGGCCGGGCGCGGCTCTATGCCGAGGCGCGGGCGAACGAGGAGAAATATCGGCGAGAGCGCGATTTTGCCCTGCAAGTAATGAACGCCATGGGCCAGGGTCTGACGATAACCGACCCCAACGGTCGGTTCGAGTATGTCAATCCAGCCTACGCGCGCCTGGTGGGCTGCCGGCCAGAAGATTTGATCGGCCGGAAACCGAAGGAATTCACCCTCCCGGAGGATCACGGCGTTCTCGCATCTTCCTTCGAGCGGCGGCTGGCCGGCGAAACCACCACCTATGAGTCGCGTCTGTGCCGTGCCGACGGCGCCATCGTTCACGCACTCATCACCAGCTCGCCGCGCTGGCGCGACGGCCATGTGATCGGCTCTATCGCGGTTGTCACTGACCTGACCGAACGGAAACGGATGGAAGAGGCGCTGGCTCAGGCGCGCGACGAGGCGCTCGAGGCCGCCCGGCTGAAATCTGAATTCCTGGCGACCATGAGTCACGAAATCCGCACGCCGATGAACAGCATCATCGGCATGAACGAGTTGCTCCTGGATACCGCTTTGACCACCGGACAGCGCGAGTACGCGGAGACGGTGCGCGATTCCACTCACGCGCTGCTTGCGATCATTGACGACACGCTGGACTTCTCGAAGATCGAAGCCGGCAAGATGATCTTGGACCGGACGGATTTCGATCTCTCCGGTGTCGTGGCGGGGGTGGTGGAATTGTTCGCCCTAAAGGCGCGGGCCAAGGGCGTGACCCTGACCGCGACCATTGCGCCGGAAACACCGCAGCAGTTGCGCGGCGACCCGGTGCGGCTGCGCCAGGTGTTGGTCAACCTGGTGGGCAACGCCGAAAAGTTTACCGAAGCCGGCGCGGTGAACGTGACAGTAGACATCGCCAGCCACGCGGACGAGGCGGTCATCTTGCGTTTTACCATCCGGGACACCGGGATCGGCTTGACGGAGACGGCGCGACGGCAGCTCTTCCAGCCATTCACCCAGGCCGACGGCTCGATGACCCGCAGGTACGGCGGCACGGGCCTGGGCCTGGCGATCTCCAAGCGGCTGGTGGAGATGATGGGCGGCGAGATCGGCGTGGAAAGCGCGCCGGGCCGCGGCTCGACCTTCTGGTTCACGGCCCAGTTCGAGGCCGCGCCCACCGAAGACAGCGCGGCGCTCACCCCCACCCCCGCCGCGGCCCTTGCTCCTACGCTACTGGCCGGCCGGATCCTGCTGGCCGAGGACAACCCCGACAACCGCCGGCTGGCGATCCTGCAATTAGCGAAATTGGGCTGCACCGTCCACGCGGTCGGCGACGGCCGGGAGGCGGTGGCCGCGGTGCTGGCTACGCCGGACGCTTACGACCTGGTGCTGATGGACTGTCAGATGCCGGAGATGGATGGCTTCGAGGCGGCGCGCGCCATCCGCCGGGCCGAGGCCACCGGCGACCGTCACCTTCCGATCATCGCCATGACCGCGAATGCCATGCAGGGGGATCGCGAAGTCTGCCTGGCCGCCGGCATGGACGACTACATCAGCAAACCCGTGCGTTGGGGCGAGCTGCGCCAGGTCCTGGCCCGCTGGCCTGTAGATACGGTCCGGCGACGCGCCAAGTCTCCCCCAGCGCCCGCCGAACCGGAGGCCATCTTGGATTCACCGCTCGATCCCGATGTGATGGACAGCCTGCGCGAGTTGGAAACAGAGGACCTGCCCGGCGTACTGGCCGAGCTGATTGACTCGTTCATGGCGAATTCCGTCGTGCGCATCGCCGCCCTGCGCACGACCGGCGATACACAGGCGCTTTTTCGCACCGCGCACGGCATGAAGGGCAGCACCGGCAACTTCGGCGCCCTCAACCTGAGCCGCCTCTTCGGACAGTTGGAGCGCCTGGCGGCCGCCGGTGACCTGGCCGCGAGCCTGGCGCTCGTGGCCGAAATCGAAGCCGAGTATGCGCGTGTTCGGCAGGCCCTGCTCGTCGAGCGTGACCGCGGCGTGGCAAAGCAAACATCTGAGGTAACCGTTCAGACGGGGTTCCCAGACATGGCAGCGGCGAGTAGCGCTTGACTGGGCAAGAGTGACGGAGCCGCCGCGCCTCGGCTTTTGGCTGCACAAGCAGCCGTCAGGTAGTCCAGCACGTTGCGATGCTGCAAACGCAAGGTCGTGACGGTCGTCAGGATCCGGGCTACGAACTCACTGCCGCTGGCGCTTTGGGTACCGAAGCTGCGGCGGCGCCATAGTACCGCACGCCGCAAGGGGCGTTCGGCGTGCGGTCTTGGTCTGGGTCAGCGTCGCGCCCGTTTGGAGCAACTCATGTACCTGCTTCTGGATCGGCTGGATAGCTGTCTGGAACTCGGCGCGACTCAGGGTGCCGTCACGGACGCGGTACCACAGGTCAAACACCTGGTGGGTCTGCGCCAAGAGGGCTTCCCCGATCACGGCGTCCGCCCCACCCCGCTCCAGGATGGCTTGGAAGTCCCGTTTGAGGTGCGCCCAGCAGAGTTGCCGGCCCAGGGTGGCGAGCCAGTTGTAGCCCGTCCAGCGGTCAGAGCCGACGATGCCCGCATAAGCGGCGCCCAGCAGTTGTTTGGCACTCTTGGCGCCGCGGCTCGCCAGCACGAGAAAGACCGCGACCCACGGCGTCGCGGCCAGCCACACCCAGTAGCGGGCCTTACCTTCGCGCCAACTGGTCTCATCGGCGTTGACGGCCGGTTGGGCCTGTACATAGGTCTGGGCGGCGGCGACCGGTTGCGCCAGCGCAGCACTGACATCCTGTTCCAGGGCCGCCACACTGCCCAGGCTGACGTCGACGTGAAACAGACTGTCCATCACTTCTTCGATATCGCGCTGGCTGACGCCCAGCCGTCCGGTCAAGTAGCCCACGGTCGCCTGCACGCGCGGCCCAAAGCTGCCGTCCGGCAGTTCGGCCGGCCAGGCGGCTGCGGTGATGTGCTGGCACACCAAGCACGTCAAGGCGTGCCGCCGGTACTCAGTCACTTCCGGCGGGATGGGGGGCAACTCGGTCACCTGCCGCCGCTCCGGCGCCGGATCGTCGCCCATCAGCAACGCACCACACTGCGCACAACTCGGCGGCTTGAAATCAACGAACTGCTTGACCGCACGCGCCGGCTTGAGCACCCGGGTATGCCCGACATGGCCGGGTTGGCCCCCGGCCTGCCGGCCCGATGGTGTGCGCTGGGGCCGCGGCGACGCACTGGGCGGATCACTCGATGGCGGCTTGGACGAGTTCTGCGACGTCTGCTGCACCCGTTCCGCCAGTGCGCTGACACGTTGGGTCAATTGCGCGACCGTTTGTTGCAGAGCCAGCACCACTGCCCGCACTGAAGCCGGGGTGGCCGCCCAGTCGTCCGCCGAAACGCCCGCAGGTACGCATTCGTCGCTCATGTTGCCAGTCTAAACCAATTCATGGCCGTTGACAATGCCA
>JAPLHB010000161.1 GCA_026389845.1 Chloroflexota bacterium | reverse complement strand
GCGACCGCCGGCTGGCTGAGGCAATACTGCAAGCGCTGGTGACCACCCAGGAGACCAAGGCCGCGCTGGACGAGGCCGAATTGGTGGACGAGCTGATCCAGGCCCAGGCCGATTTCGACCCCGACAAGGAACTGGAGACGTTGCGCATCACCCGGGCCTCGCTGGTCAACCTGCGCCTGCTGCGCAGCTTCCAGGCGGGCGAGCGGCCGCTGGTGGAGTTGGCCCACGACCATATGGCGGCAGAAATCGCCACCTGGATAGATCAGGCCGCCATGCAGGCCAAGCTGGCGCGGGAACTGTTGCGCCAGCAGGTGGAGAGCTGGCAGCGCCACAGCCTGCTGATCGCACCCGATGCGCTGCGCCTGATCCACGCCCAGCGCGAACACCTGCGCCGGCTGAGCCAATTGGAGGCAGAACTGCTGCTGCGCTCCGCGCTCGCGGCCGGCTACGAAGTCCCCTACTGGTTCGAGCGCGCGTGCCAAGCCAGTGTCGCCGCCGGCGCCATCGCCCTGGAAGGCCTGGCCAGCGCCAACTTCCGCACCCGCGCCGCGGCCGTGACGGCCCTGGGTCAGTTGGACGACCGGTTCGTCGACGCATTGATCCCGATGCTGGCCGACCTCTACCCCCAGGTGCGCGTGGCGGCCATCGCCAGCCTGGAGCGACTGCGGCCCGACGGCGCGTGGCGGAAGCACCTCAAGTACGAGTGCTACGTGCCGGCCGGCGAGTTCATCATGGGCGACAATGAGAAGGAGTTCACCCATAGCGACACAAAGGCAGTCGCTCATCGGGTGCATGTGGGCGCCTTCTACATTGGCAAATACCCGATCACCAATAACGAATACCAGCGCTTCATGGCCGATCGCGGCCGCGGTTTCGACATGCCGGCCGGCGAGGAGCGCCATCCGGTGGTGATGGTTTCCTGGTTCGATGCCACGGACTATGCCGAGTGGGCCGGCATGCGGCTGTTGACTGAGGCGGAGTGGGAGAAGGCGGCGAGTTGGGAGACCAGTGACAAGGTGACACGGTGGCAAGGTGACAAGGTGATGGGCAAGAAGCGGACCTATCCGTGGGGGGATGAGTTCGATAAGGCGAAGTGCAACACGAACGCATCGTTCATTATCGACACGACGCCGGTGGACAAGTATTCGCCGGGCGGCGACAGCCCGTGCGGCTGCGCGGATATGGCCGGAAACGTGTGGGAGTGGTGCAGCAGCCAGTACAAGGACTATCCGTATCGCGCCGATGACGGCCGCGAGAACTTGACAGAATATACTTCCCGTGTGCAGCGGGGCGGCTCCTTCTTCAATGTTGCGTCGGACGCCCGCTGCGCCGCCCGCGGCAGGTTCGACTCGTACTATCGCGACGTGTACTTCGGGTTTCGGGTGGGGTGGGCGGCCCCTTCAGATAATCCCTGGGGCACCTGGCGGTACACAAAGCGGTTGGATGAGGAACGGCGGTGGGATGAGGAATGATGGCGAAGAGAGTGATGGGCGGGTTTTTCGCCGCGATGGTGGGTTGTGGACATATCCGCCGATCGCCGCGAAGCATGTTTGTCCGTTGATGCACGCCAAACCCGCCCCTACAATGGGGAAACGCTATGATCTACGATCCAAAACGCCATCACCGTCGGTCCATCCGTTTGCCAGGGTATGATTACACCCAGCCTGGTGCGTACTTCGTCACCACCTGCACTCATGACGGTGAACCTCTGTTCGGTGAAGTCATTGACGGTATCATGCACCCCAACCGGTTTGGGCGCATTGTGCAGGTATGCTGGTCAGATCTACCGCGGCACTACCCGCACGTGGTGTTGGATGAATTCGTCGTTATGCCGACCCACGCCCACATGACCATCGTGCTGGTCGGCGATCCAGCCCAAGCCGTGCCCACCACCGAATCTACCCCGTTGGGTGATCAGCCCCCTGCGCGAGCGCGCCATGGGCTGCCTGAAATCGTGCGCGCCTTCAAGACGTTTTCGGCCCAACGCATCAACGCGTTGCGTCGCACGCCGGGCGCCCCCGTGTGGCAACGCAACTACTACGAGCACATCATCCGTAACGACCGTGCCTTGCAGGCGATCCGCAAGTACATTCGCGACAACCCGCTGCGTTGGCATCTGGATCGGTACAACCCCGCCGCCATCGGTCCAGACCCGGAGGCCGCCGCGATTTGGCGAATGTTGGATGAACCGTAGGGGCGGGTTTCCCTGCCATACGAAATGTCACCCATGCCCGGCGATACCATCGTGACGGCATGCATCGCATCGGCGCACGGAAAACCCGCCCCCCAGCATGGCAGCGGGGCGGCGGGGTTTGGGGCGGGTTTATCGCCGTGACAATAGATTCGGGACATATTCACCGATCGCCGTGATGGACATCGCGCCGTTGATGGAGGCAAACCCGCCCCTACGAAGCGCGGCATGGGGTGCGCGGGACGCGTGATGCGCGACATAGGATGTAGGGGCGGGTTTCTCCACCATAAGAATTGCCCCCCATGCCCGGCGATACCATCGTGACGGCGATTATCGCATCAACGGACGCGAAACCCGCCCCTATTCCAACAAGGAGTAACAAGCCATGAAAAACCGACGCGAAGCCGTGCTCTCGCTGCTGGACGCCAGCAAACCGCAGGAATATGTCCCCGCGGCGTTCTTCCTGCATTTCGACCCGCAGTATCACCGCGGCCGGGCGGCGGTGGAGAAGCACATGGAGTTCTTTCGCTACACCGGCATGGACTTCGTGAAGATTCAGTTCGAGCTTCCGTTCCCGCGCCACCCGGAAATACGGCGGCCGGAGGATTGGGCCAAGATGCCGCTGTACGGCAAGGAATTCTACCGACCGCAGTTGGAGGTCGTCGAGGGCCTGATCCGGGAGGTCGGGCGCGAGGCGCTGGTGCTCCTCACGCTCTACTCCCCCTTCATGCTGGCAGGCGAGACGGTCGGCGCGGAGATGGTTGAGGCGCACATCCGAGAGAACCCGGAGGCGGCCAAGCGGGGGATCGGGATCATCGCGGAGAGCCTGATGATCTTCGTGCGGGAATGCATCCGGCTGGGGGTAGATGGGTTCTACCATTCGACCCAGGGCGGGGAGGCCAGCCGCCTGGGCGGCAGCAGACTCTTCGAGGAGTGTGTCAAGCCGTTCGATCTGCTGCTGATGAACGAGATCAACCGCTCCTGCGTCTTCAACATCCTGCACATCTGCGACTATCACGCCGGCTACGATGACCTGACCTCCTTTCTGGATTATCCCGGCCATGTGGTTAATTGCAGCCTCCATCTCGGCGACCGGATGCTGACGCCGCAGGAGGTCTCCGCCATGTTCGGCCGGCCGTTCATGGGCGGGCTGGAGCGCAAGGGGATCATCGCGACGGGAACGTCGGATGAGGTCGCGCGGGCGGTGACCGATGTGCTGCCCCAGGCCTCGGCCCGGTTTATCCTTGGCGCCGACTGCACGGTGCCCGGGGACACCGATTGGGACAACCTGCGGGCCGCCATTGCAACCGCGCACAACGGGAGGCTGGCGGCATGACATCTGCGCACGAAAAGATAGGACAACGAATCGAAGGTATCTTCTCAATCATCCGGGGTAGGGGCATGGCCTTGCGCCTGCCCGCCTGGGCGACCGCAAGGGTGCGCCCCTACAGGTTGAGAAGATACAATCGAAGGATTGAACGAATCTCTTTCGCCGCGGCGGGAGGATTCGGTGCAGCCCGTGATTCGTTGTGATATCGTCGGGTCGTGTTTCCCTGCCCAGGGCGGTCACGGTTTCGGCATTTCGTGTAATTCGTGGCTGCCGCCGCCCCGGAACCAAACCGTCCCTCTCCTCGTCCCATTTATGGAAAAATCTGGTATAATAGAGCCGAACCTCTCCCCCGGCCCCTCTCCTGCGAGGAGAGGGGAGTGACGTTTCCCCCTTCCCTCGTAGGGAAGGGGGCCAGGGGGTTAGGTCTCCTCGTCCGCCCGTTTTCCAAAGGAGGAGAAAGCCATGTCGCGCGCCCGTCTTCTGTTCTCGCTGATCCTGCTCGTCCTCGTCGTGGCTGCCGGCTGCACATCGCAGCCCAAGCCTACGCCGACCCCCATGCCGCCTACCCCGGAGGTGAACATGACCCCAGGCCCATCCGGTCGCCCCGGCGGTGGAACGGCGCTGCCTGGCGGCCCGACCAGCCAGCCCGGCAAGCCGACGCCGACCCTCGTGCCAGGCGTGCCCGTGCGGCTGAGCGAGGGCGTTGACCAGCCCGAAGCCGTGGCAGTCGTCACGTTCGCTCCGGCCGAGCCGCTGCCCGACGCCGCGCTCCAGCAGATTGTGGCCCGCCTGCCCGCGATGCCGACCGCCGCGGGCGATGCCGTGGACTTCGCCATGCGCCCGGCCTCACAGCCCGCTCCGCGCCCCGGCGAGACGATCCAGATTCCCTTCCCGCCGCCAACGCCCCCCTCCCCCCCGATTTCGGGGGGGACCGAGGGGGGGCCGGTCGAAGTGTTGCGCTATCAGCCTGATGGCGACGTGCCCCTGGCGCCCTACCTGAGCGTCACCTTCAACCAGGCGATGGTCGCGCTCACCGGCCTACAGGATTTGGCGAAGGAAGCCGTGCCGGTGAAGCTGTTGCCGCTGCCGCCCGGCAAGTGGCGGTGGGTGGGGACGAAAACGCTGATGTTCGAGCCGAGCGGCCGCTTCCCGATGGCGACCAAGTACACCGCGGAGATCGCGGCGGGCACGAAGTCGGGCACGGGCGGGACGCTGGCGAAGGCGGTCACGTGGACCTTCACCACGCCGCCGCCGCAGATGCAGTCGTCGTCGCCCAACGGCGGCCCGGTGCGCCGCGACAGCCTGATGTTCGTCGCCTTCGACCAGAAGATCGAGCCGGCGGCCGTGCTCGCGAC
>JAPLHB010000066.1 GCA_026389845.1 Chloroflexota bacterium | reverse complement strand
TCGCGGTTTTCCACGCTGATCATCCTTTCCTCCGTTAGCATAGGTCTCGTCCGCCCATGATAACGGATCTTGGCTCAGGTGGTTCCCTTTTCGATTGTCAAAGTGCAGCCAACTGGTTCCCTTTTAGTATATCGAAAACAGCAAAGCTCCCGTTCGTCTGTTGTTAAACCGCCTGCAAGCGATTGGGGGGCAGGGAGACCCCGCCCGTACGCGATGCGGTTGGGGGGTGGACGGGATCGGGCAGGGTGTTTCATGGGCGGCGACGCAGGTAGGTTCGGACTGCCAGGAGCGCGGCTGACAGGAGCAGCAGGGTGATGGTGATGGGCAGAGAGAGACCGAAAAGGAAGCCGATGCGCGTGACTGGCATGCCGGCTACGATTATGGAGCCGACGCAGACGATGCCGAAGAGCAGTCCGCCAAAACTCCACATGGCGATTTGTTCGGGGGCGCGCATGGAGCGCCGCCCGGTGCGTCGGCTCAGCAGGGTGATGAGGAGAAGGAGAATTGAGCCGGTGAGACTCAGGATGGCAAAGAGATCGCCGCCGAGCATACCTACGCCGCCGAGAAGTTCGAAGATGGTGGTACGATGCGCCATGGGGCCTCCAGGGTGGATTGGGGGCGGGCACAAGGCCCGCCCGTACAGCAAAAGGGGGCGGGTCATGATGTGCTAACTCACCTTTGCTGCGTCATCGAAAACTTGATCCAGCGCGTCATTGCTGGTGATACGCAAGACCTTTTTGCGCACAGGTTCTTTGCCTACGTCCAGCCGGATGTAATGATCCCTCCCGTCAGGCGCTTTCTTTTTGCGGATTAGCTGAATGCGGTCGAAAAGGCGCCAATGCTTTTCCGCGAACTCCGCCAATCCTACGGCTTTGGCGGCATTATCATCGCGACTTGGGTCGTGAGGCTCCAGGATGTCGAATCGGAAGCTGTTGTTGACCTGGCGTACGATGACGAGATCGGGAAACATTGGCTTGTACGTGCCGCTGTCACGATAGGGTATCTCAAGCGACCAGGGCTTGCGATCAACATTGCGCAACCAGGCCACCACGGCGGGATCGTGTAGCTCCTCCTCCAGCACGTCCTGTTCCCAGGCGCCCAGGTTGACCTGGAATTTCCCCTTCTCGTCTGCATAGAGATGTTTAGCGAAGGATGGCGCATCCGGTGAACGCTTGAAATCAATGCTTTCGGGCAGGAGCCAGGAAATGTCTTGGGGGTCTGCGGCCGCCACGCGAAGTTTTTCGTAGTGCCTGCGGCGCATCTCTTTGAGGTCAACGATGCTCCACTTGTGCTGCTCATACAGGTTATCGAATTCCGCCTCGGCGAGATTCTCAAGCCCTTGCATGCCTGAGTGATCTTGGGACAGAACGATCGCTTCGACCTTGACCGCGTCGGCGTCTCGATTGCCTTGCGCTTTCCAGTAGGCCACGTGCAGTCCGTTGCCCAATAGGCGGCCGGCCTGCTGAAAACGACGGTCTATATCTGCCGAAGCTGCTTCGATGGTATAGCGTTCCCGTTCGTCCAACATGACGGCGCCTCTGATCGCCACGGCTTCAAGCGCTACGCCGGTGATCTCCCTGGCCCGCTGTGAAAATTCCGCGGATGACCGGATGCGCTGAATCTCCCCGGTCATTTTTCCGATGATCTTGTTGGTAACTTGATCTTGAAGTGTTTCGTCAATCCGGTCATGGGTCAGGCCACGGCCCAAGCCCATCAGGCGGCGGAGATTGCTCTGCTTGCGCACGGCGTTGACCCGATATGTCACCAGCTTGCGCGTTGCTCAATGGTGATCAGCTCGCGGCCGGTGCCGATGGTAGTGGGCGGCACATCTTCCGTATTCTGCAGGTCTTTGACGATGGCTTCAACAGTCTCGCGGTCATAGCGCGGCAGGTAGAGATGCACGTCGTTCAGCGCCGCATCCTTCTCAATTCGGCGCGCAAGCGGCGCCCGCACCATCCGTCCCAGAAGTTGGGCGATGTAGGTGTGATCCTGGGCCGGGCGGAAGGACATCATCACTTCGGCGCGGGGGCAATCCCAGCCGGTGGAGAGGCTCATCTTGAAGAGCACAACATTGATCTTGGGGTCTTCCTCGATGCGGGAGGCCTCGACATGGCGCACGCGGCGGCCATCAACCACTTGGTCACCGATGTCGTTGAAGGTGTGGGCCACTTCGCCCTCTTCGAGCCGGCGTCCGAGCACGCTTTCCAGCGTTGATAGGGTTGCCCCCAGATTTGTCTTGGTCAGCACCTTGTCGTTGCCATCTTCCACTTGAACGACCAGGATCGGACGGACTTCGGGTTCGGTTTCGGCTTGACAGTACGCTCCCCAGCGCTTGCGCATCGTCTGCCAGCGGGCAGCGGCTTCGCCCAGCAAAGTCATTTCCGCTTGTCTGGCGGCGGCCGGATAATTGATGACGATGCGATCTTTGAGCAGTCCGGATTCTCGGACATCGTCCGCCTTGACGTGGACTTTGTACACGGTATGGTCGGTGCCTGCCAGCAAACTCTCGAAGCGCTGGGGTGTGGCGGATAGTCCCAACACCAGCGGCATACGGCACAGCCCATCTTCGGCGCTGCCCAGCAGGAACTTCTGCATGATGGTCAGCGCTTTTTCGGCTGCCTTTCCTGTGCGCATGCCGCGATGCGCCTCGTCAATCACCACGTAGAAGCGGTCGGGAATGGCCTGGGCGGTGGCGGTGAGGATCTCCCAAATGGTGTGTTGACGTTGATCGCCTTTGCGCGTGAGCAGTTTGTCCGTGCCCAGCTTTTGGGTGTTCATGAAGTAGATGCTGCCACCGGCCAACCGTTCGACGTCGTAGGTCGAATCAACGGTCATCAATTGGCGCACGCGGATGCGGTCGGACTTGCTCTCGATCTTCAGCCGGGTCTGTTCGTTCAGCTCCGGCATATCGGAGATCCACAGAATCACGGCATCGGGCTGCGCCTCAAGCTCGGACGTGCCAAAGAAGATATCCTCGAACAGCGCCGCCATGACGATGGTCTTGCCGGAGCCCGTGGGCGCGGAAAAGGAGATCGCCTGCGGGTTGTCAGCCGACGCAAACACGCGCGCCTGCGCCAGCTTCTTGTGAAGCTCCGCCAGGGCATCTTCTTGGAAATCGAACAGTGTGACCTTCATGTCGTCTCTCCGCGGTTGATCATGAAGTTCTCCAGATAGTCCCGATAAAGCTGGATCACGTGGGGAGCCGCCAATTGCGCGGCCATCTCCCGGAAGGCGTCTTCGGAGTCGGTGACGAGGAACAGATGGGTGATGTCGCTGCGCCCGCTCACGGTCTCCAGGAAGTCGGCAAAGCGGGTTTCATCCACCAGCACGGCGAAGGGGTTGGCGGCAGGGATCACCAGGGCCGGGATCGGCGCGCCGGTGGGCAGTTCGGGCCTGACGCCGACTGCGCCGGCGCGCAGCCACAGCAGCGGCAGGATCTCCTGGAACTGCCGGCCCAGGGCCACCTGGTTCTTGTCGAGGAAATCGAGTTTGAAGTATGCCAGGTTGGCGGGGAAGCCCTCGCGCATGGGGCGTTTTTCTTCTTCTGGGGCTTCGATGGGGCCGAGCAGTTCTTCGATTTGCGCCTTCAGCTCGGCAAAGCGCCGGTTGTTCTGAGTGACGATGTAGAAGTGGGTGACGTGATCCATCCCATCGAGCGCATCCAGGAAGGCATCGCCCTGCGTGGCGTCGAAGAGGATGGCAGCCGTGCAGCGCTCCTCGGCGGAGACGAACCAGGCAGTGTCACCTTTGATCTCGCTGGCGGGAATGGTCTGGATCAGGCTGACTAGCTCCCGCTTGCGCGCGGTGGTGGTGAGCGTGGTTGGGTCTAGGAAGCTGAGCTGACGGAACGTGCGGGATTTTGCTTTGGTCACTGTGCGGCCAGTCAGGTACTCGCCCGGCAATTCCGTGCCGTCGTCCCGCCGACCCAGGACGGTGTACTTGGAGCGGGGCCAGGTGACCGAACGGCAGACGCCGTGCTGCTCCCACGGTTCGTCGCCGGGGCGATGACCCTGCGCGGCCAAGCTTCGCGCCTCATCTTCGGAGACTTCGTTATTCGTGACCAGGATACAGCGACGGTTGCCGCCGTCGTATTCGTTCAACATCTCGACGGCATGCAATGTCGTGCCAGAACCGGCGAAGAAATCAACGACCAGGGCACTTGGCTTATCTCGCACTACTGCACCTACAGCATCGCGAACCGCGTAAAGCGACTTGGGAAAGGCGAAGTTGACCTCGCCACCTATGATGGCGCGGAGGATACTCGATCCATATATCCCTGAGTCATGGTTCCCGCGATGCCACACCGTTTTCAGATTCCTTTGGCGTGCTTCAGGACTAGAGTACTCGATCTGAACGGAACCTGAGACCGGATCGCGTCCAACTATGCGTATGTCCCCGCTTTCGATGCGGGCCCTTGTCCCTCGATTCAGGTACAATACGGTCCAGGTGCTTTGCTCTTTATGAAAACCACCGAGACGTACATAGCCCATTCCCGCAAGCTCCTGAAATGTCGACGGCTTCAACTGCCAATTTCCGAGCGAACCATCGGTACGTACTGGCCATACAACTTCACCACTCGCGGTAGATTTCAGATCAGGAACTTCGGTAAGAGGCAGAACTTCACCTACGCCCGTGATGGCCTTTCGTTTTGGATCAACAAATAGAGGGTAGAAAAGCCCTGGTCTATCTTCTCGCCTCGAGTTATTGCCACCTCTGAGCAGACGCTCCCATCTGGGTTCTAAAGGCCGCGAACTCTCAGACTTATCCATTGACAGCAGATCGTCATGATGGGTCTTGAGATATGCACCTGGCATGAATGTGTAGATTGCGTGTTCTTCGACTCGCGCCAGGCGGCCTTGAGAGACACCCTTCTGATTGATCACGATTGTCACCATCTGGCGCACACATTCGGGGAAGATATGCTCGAGCAGCATGCCCAAATGGTGAACTTCGTGCTCATCAATGGTCACTATCAAGACACCCGTGTTTGGGTTGAGCAGCCGCTTTGCTAATATCAGCCGGCGGCTCATCATTGCCAACCACTTGCTGTGCTGCCAACGGTCGTTACTGTCCACGTAATCGTTGTTGTACTTCCAATCCCGCGCGCCGGTGTTGTAAGGCGGGTCAATGTAGATGCAATCCACCTGGCCGGCGTAGAGGTATTCCAGCAGTTGCAGGGCGTGGTAGTTGTCGGCCTCGATCAGGGTGTGCCAGGGCGCGTCTGCGGGGCCATTCTGCACCCGATCCATGGGCACGAGGGAGGGGAAGATGGGATCGCCGAATTCGAGCACGGTCACCAGGTCGTTCACAGCAAGGGATTCATGCACGCCGCTGGCGCGGTTCAGGCAATGGGCCTGGCCGTTTTCAACGACGAGCACCCGCCAGACATCGGTCAGCGCCGCGCCGCGTTTGGCGGCGAGACAGCCTGGGCACACCTTTGCGGAGTAGGCTGGCGTCAACTCGGGCAGGTGTTCTTCAAAGACAAGGCCGAACTTCTTCTCGCGGCGCAAGCGGTCGGCTTCCTCTTTCAATCGTGCGCGCAGCACTTTGTCTTCGATTTGGGCGATCAAGTCATCTATGGCCGCCAAGTTGGTGCTCCTTTGCTGGTTTTGCTTGTTGCTCGACGCGCTGCAGGCGGCTATTGAATACGGAAAAGCAAAAGGCCGCGGCCCCAGGGGAGGGGGATCGCGGCCTCATTTGCGCGGGAAGAACGGGTGTGCTAAGATGAGGGCTGCGATGCCCGGGTCCTGGGTGAGACAGGAAACGGGTTGGCAAGGCCGGTCAGGTGTGAACTGACCGGCTTTGGTGTTTAAGTGCTGGAAACTTCTGTTAGCTTCCGAGTGTGGATTATAGCATGGGCAGGGATGGGGGGCAAGTGAGCAGAGGGGCGGGGGATCCCGATCGGTTGAAACCTGGCTCGCCTCGAGCGAAGCCCGCCGGTGGCTGAAGCCGACCGGCTGATGAGGTGCAAGCCCACTCAAGCGGGCTCAGAACGCCGCCACGCCAGCCGGTCTCGACCGGCTTCCACCTACTGAGCCGTGCGGTTTCAACCCACGGCGGGCAAGCTGGACAAGTACCGCTCACATTTTCAGCCGGAAGCGATACACTAACGTGATGCTTCTTCTACTTCACCCGATACACCCCCCCGTAGGAATCTCTCAATGTCGTCAATGAACTTGATCGTGTTCTTTTCGATGCCCGCGGTCAAGCTGTCGAGGTCACCAAAGTCGAAGCCCTCGGCCAAAGTGTACTCAACGATCGCGTCAACACCCTTTGCAGGTGCGACAACGCGGTATTCATTCCATTGGCTATCCCTGAACAGCTCCCAGTACTTCTGTTGAACCTTCCTATTACTCCCTGCCAGCCAGGCTTCGAATCTGAACGCTGCGTAGTTGAAGACGATTGCGATCTTCAGATCGCGCTGCTTGAGTGACTGCGGGAAGATGGCGAGGTAGGTCATGTCCATGTAGCCGTGATAGAGACCTGATGTGCCATAGCTCGGGTACTTGTTCTTAAAATCCGTTTGCAGATCCATCATGTACTCGAGCAGCGCTCTGTATGCTTTCTGGATTGCCCCGTTCCTAAGTTGCCGCCTGAACTCATTCATGTCTTCCTGTATTGATGGCATGCTTCGCTCCTCTGTCTTCATCTTCGCTGCGCTCCGCTCAGGATGCAGTCATAGCGTGCCGGTCCAAATCAGCGGCCTACGCATCAGGTTTCAGCAGCCCAAGCTCGCGGGCACACAAGGCGGCCTGGGTGCGGTCTTGTACACCCAGTTTATCCAGGATGGTTGAGATATAGTTTTTAACCGTGCCTTCTGCCAGGGAGAGCTGGCTGGCGATCTGGCGGTTGTTGGCGCCCAACGCCAGCAGGCGCAAGATCCCCTGTTCGCGTTCAGACAGCGGCTCGGCGAGGCGATCGCGGGCCGTGCGGGTAGGCTCCGCCAGGCGCGCGAACTCGGCCAGCACTTTGCGCGCCACCGAAGGCTCAATCAGCGCCCCACCGGCGGCAACCTTGCGGACGGCTTCGGCCAGCTCGTGGCCCGAGACATCCTTGAGCAGGTAGCCAAGCGCCCCAGCGCGCAGCCCATCGAACACGTACGCGTCGTCATCGAAGGTAGTCAGGATGATCACCCGCGCCTCGGGCCAGCGCTGGCACAGGCGGCGCGTGGCCTCCACACCATCCAGGCGGGGCATCCGAATGTCCATCAGCACGACAGCCGGGTGGGTCGCTTCGTACTGATCGAGGGCGGCAAGCCCATCCTCAGCCTCGGCTGCGATCTCCAGGTCGCTTTCCAGCTCCAGCAGCGTGCGCAAGCCTTCACGCATCAGGCGCTGGTCATCTACGATCAAGATACGGATAGGTGCCATGGGTTAGTCTTCCTGAACAGGGACAAACACAGTATGTATGGGGAGTTGGATCGCCAGGATCGTGCCGCCGCCCGGCCGGTCTGCAAGGGTGATGGCGCCGTCCAGTTGGGCCGCCCGCTCGCGCAGGCCAGCCAGGCCAAAGCCGGTGCTGGGGGTACCGGTAAGCAAGCCGCAGCCGTCATCCATCACCTGCAGGGAAATCCGGTCGGGCGAGCATGCCAGGTGCAGCCAGGCCTGGTGAGCGGCGGCATGGCGCTGGATGTTGGTCAAACCCTCCTGCGCGGTGCGGTAAAGGGCCAGGCGCTGAGAAGAGGTAACCTCACAGGCATTTTCGGGCAACTCCAGGTGGACCGCCAGGCCGGTCGCTTCCTGAAAACTGGTGGCCAGGCGGTGCAACGCCTGCGGCAGCGAAAGCTCGATTTCAACCGGCTCACGCAGCCGCCCGACCGTCCGGCGCAGGTCTTGCAGCGCCTCGCGCACCTGCTGGCGGCCGGCGCCGATCAGCGCGGCGGCCCGCGCAGGCTCGTTGGCCGCCAGGCGCTGGGCGCCCTCCAGTTGGACTGCCGCGGTCGTCAGCCGGTGGCCGATGCTATCGTGCACTTCCCGCGCCAGCCGGTTGCGCTCTTCGACCACCGCCAGCGTCTCAATCTGGGCGGCGTATGCTTCAAGCTGGCGGTTCTTGTGCTGCAGTTCGCCCAGCAGCAGGGCGTTTTGGCGTTGGGTCAAGCGCGCCTGGGTCAGCGCATTGGTGATAACGCCGAAGAACAGATAACCACCCGCATAAATCGCCATCGCCTGCAACCCACTGCTCAGGCCTTCCTGCTCGAAGAAGAACCAGCCGGTGAGCAGGACGAAGCCGCCCAGCCACATCAGCCCCAGGCGCAGCGGGTTGTAAAGCATCACCGTCACACTCAGGATAAAAAACAGGAAGATAAATGGGAAACCGATCCGCGTGGTTTCGATCAGCGCCAACACCAGCCCGGTTTGGGCGGCGATGATCAGGTTGGCCAGGCGCCGGCTTTGCGGTGAGCCATTTTGTTCCGGCAGGCGGCTGTGCAGCAGGCCGAAGCCCACCAGGAGGCCCAGGGCGAGCCAGCGCAGGAGGATGCGGTCAATCTGCCACAAGCCGGCGGCAGTTACCCCAGCCAGGGTGAGATAGGCGACAATGGATAACCGGTCGAGACGTGAGAAGCGCTGCATAGGCCTACTATACCACAAAATGCAGCCAGGTGGTGATTGCGCTTGCGCACAACCGCCACCTGATTGCGATGTTCTCCAGGATTACGCCTGAACGGTCGCGGGAACTTCAGCGGGCGTTTGGAGCGCCGGGCGGCCCCGGAAGACCACCAGGGCGATGGCGCCCAGGCCAGCCAGGATGATCAGGAATTGGAGCAGGCCACCGGCGACTGGCACGGCGATGAGTAGGCCCAGGATGAGCAGGCCCATCAGCAGCGGTGCGTAGAGCTTGCTGTTCCACTCCGGGCGGATGCGGCTGAGGATCCAGCGCCCACCCAGGTAAGCGACGATCGCCTGGCACAGGTAGCACAGGATGAACAGGATGGCGACGAAAGCCAGGCCCAGGGCGGGCAAACCAGCCAACAGGGTCAGGCCCGTCAGGGCGCCCAGGCTCAACAGCCCGAAGAGAACCGCGATCACGATGATCACGCCGAGCGCCACCAACCAACTGAGCGGAACGGCGACCAGGCCGACCAAACCAAGCCCCAGGCTGGGCAGCGGGCGTGACAGTAGCTTTTCGGCCGGGGCGGTGATCCAGCGGGGCGCCAGCCAGGCGATGAGCAGGCCCACCAGCAGGAGGGCGATCAGGCGGCGCAGTGCGTCGAACACATAAGACGAAGTGCTGTGCTGTTGCGCCAGTTCCTGGGATAGCTGTTGATCCTGGGCTGGCAGGGTATGCGTGACCTGAGAGGATACACGGGTGGCGCCCTCGATCGTCTCGCGGCTGACGTATTCCAGACTGCCGGCAACGTGTGCTTCAGTGCCAAAGGTCAAACCAGCCTGGACGGAGGGCATAGGCGGCATGTTCGGGCCGTACATGTACCTGGACGAAGCACTGTTCTTCGAGGTGTCAACGGCGATCTTCGCGTTGCGCCCCACCGCGTTTTCCAGGCGCAGGCGCCCGGCGCCCACGAGCAGATCATTGGTAATCTGTCCCGAAACCAGGCCCTGACCGGCGCCGATGAACAGCGAGCCGCCGATCAGGCTGCGTGCCTGGCTCTCCACGCTGGCGCCCGCCGCGTAAGCATTGTGGCTGATCCGTGCGTTGGGTCCAATCGTCACTGCGGCGCCCGCGGCAACGACATCATGGCCTACCTCACCGTTCACGGTGACGCTCGAGCCGACCGCGATCACGTTGCCGGTGACCTTGCCATTGATGATCACGGTTTGGCCCCCCGCGATCAGGTCACCATTGACCGTGCCATCCACGGTCACTGTGGTGCCGCCCACGAAGAGATCATCATTGATGACCTCATTCTTGCCGACCACGACTGTCTCGCCACCGCGGCCATCATAGGCCGACGTCAGCGGGACGAGGGTGAACAGGCCCAAGACGAACAGGGTCAGCAGGGTGAAGAGACGAGTTTTGCGATTCACTTTGACCTCCAAGTTGTGTAACGGATGGGTATTTCGATCAACTTGATCTTGCCCCTATTCTATGGGAACCCAGTCATTTTGCACAGTGCCGAAAGTCATCTCGGTGGTAATATGACGAACCTGCCCATTGCGCATGTTTCCTTGGGGCGATGACGGGCGTACCCGGCACTTCTCATACACCACCCCTACAACGCGAGGGCGACGTCGCGGTGGGTGGCGACAAGCTCGGTCAGTTGGGTGGTGCGGATGCGTGGGTCGGGTTGCATGGCGGCGATGGTGGTGGTCATGGGTGGCGCCGGGGGGCAGGAATCAGGGAGGCTCCCCCCTCGGTCCCCCCCCCGCTGCGGCAGGGGGGAGGGCGACGGCGCGCCCGCGATTGTGGTGGAAATTGGGTCTTGACAAATGGCGAGAGATCGGGTAGGATAGTGCATGGAGGCTTTGATGGGACCCCGCGAGGGGGCCCGTCTCTGCCTTTTTTGTTGCTACTCCTCCATTCGTTCTCCGCGCGGCCGCAGGTCGTCAATGAAGATGATCCCATAGACCGGCCACATGAGTCCGTCGGCGGCGTCGGACCGCTGACCCACGTATGTCGGTGTAGCCTTTTGCCTTACCTGTGCATCAAACCGGAGTGACGCTTATGAAGAAGGGTGACAAGAAGAAACAAGAAAAGGCGCTTGCCAGGCGCACGGAGCGCAGGGCGACCCAGAAGGCATCCCACAGCGCCGCAACGAGCCTTGCGTTCGCTGTTCTCCACCAGGCGCGCAATTACCCGATCGAGGGCTGCTGGACCCAGCCGAACTGGGCCGAGAGCGGCCTGGCAGTCGTCATCCTGGCGCGTCGCCAGCCGGATGGCCTGCTGGTGTTCGGCGACTGTCTGGTGGACACCTACTGCCTGGGAGTCAAGGATGCCTTCGCGCGGCCCGACGTCCCATCCGTCCGTTTCTACAACGAGTACCTGCCGAAGCTTATCCCCGGCGGCGTGCCGCTCGCGATCTCGGCCGACCTGGCGCACGAGTTGGTTTACGGAGGCATCGAGTACGCGGCCCAGTTCGGGTTCCGCCCGCATTCCGATTTCAAGCTGGCGCAGCAGGTGCTTGATCCACCTGAACAGCACCCGCGTACCGGCCAGGTGACGTTTGGCAAGGACGGCAAGCCGTTCTACATTTCCGGTCCGTACGATAACGTGGACGCGATCATGCGGCAGCTATCGCGTGCCGCCGGCCCGGACAACTTCCATTATTTGACGCAGCTCGGGCCGCCACCTGAAGAGTGGTCGGAATTGGCTGACGAAGAGGCCGATGCCGCTGTCGAATCTCACCACCTGACATAGCGCCGTAGCATAAGGGCCTTGTGCCCGCCGACAACGCTGCTATGCCCGCCAGGACGCCCACAAGGGGCTATGCTACGCGTGTCGGTAATGAGCTATCCGAATCGGAAACCGAATGGTTTGAGGTCAAGCGAAAATGAGTCAATCACAACAAGTCATTAACGTCTCCGAAGCCACCTTCGAGACCGAAGTCATCGCTCGCTCCCGGCAACTGCCGGTGGTGGTGGACTTTTGGGCGCCGTGGTGCGGGCCGTGCCGGATGCTTGGCCCGATCCTGGAGAAGCTGGCAGGTGAGGGGAACGGCGCGTGGGTGCTGGCGAAGGTCAATTCCGACGAAAACCAGCGACTGGCGATGCGCCTCGGCATCCAGGGCATTCCCGCGGTCAAGGCGTTCCGCGACGGCAAGGTCGTGGCCGAATTCGTCGGCGCACAGCCGGAGCCGGCCGTCCGACAATTCCTGCAGAAGCTCGTCCCTGCCGGCGCCGCGGCCCCCGCGGCCGGCGACGATGCGGCGAAGCTGATGGCCGCGCACCGCTGGGCCGAGGCGGAGACGTTCTATCGCCGCGTGTTGGCCCAAAAGGGCAGCCAGCCCGCCGTCAGCCTGGGGCTGGCGAAGGCGCTGCTGGCCCAGGGCAAGGGTCAGGACGCCGAGCGTGCTCTCGACAGCGTGGGCGATGGCCCCGAAGTCGCCGCGGTCGAGAAGCTCCGGCCGCTGGCGCGTTACCTGGTGGCGGCCCAGTCGGTGGAAGACGTCCTGGGCGCCGACAGCCTCGACGCCCGGTTCTTCCGCGCTGGCCGGCTGCTGCGTGAGAACGACCTCACCGCCGCGCTGGACGAGCTGCTGGCCGTCCTCCGGCGCGACAAGCGCTATCGCAACGGCGAGCCGCGCGTGCTCATGTTGGCGCTGTTCGATCTGTTGGGCGAGGCCGATCCGCTGACGCGGGAGTATCGGAATAAGCTGGCGGGGGTGCTGTTTTAGCTGGAAGCTGGAAGCTGGAAGCTGGACGCTGGAAGCTATGGGTATTCAGGTAAGCTTTTGGGGTCGCGGGACACCCCAGCCTGAACGCCGGGGCCTATTCACCGTTCAGCCACCGACCGATTGCGCCGAACCCAATCACCACAGCGAACAGCACCGCCAGCGCGCCGATGGCGAAGAGCGGCCCGCGGAAGGCGAGGGTCATCACCCACAGCGGCAGCGTGATGAGGAGGATCGTGAGAATCCCGCACCCCCGCTCCCACACCGCGGCCAAACGATTACGAAGATTTTTCAAGACAGTTTCCCATGCCACGGCCGGCGCCACGGCCCCTGCGGGTAAAAAGCGCCCGACTGGACTAGAGGCTTTAGCCGGTCTGCTGGGCGACGGCAGAAACCGGCTGAAGCCTCTAATCCGGAGCCAAGGGACATTTTTCAGACCAAGCGCCTACCGTTCCCCTGATTTGCAGTTTGCAGTTTGCCGATTCGCCTCATTCCTCATCCCATCCCGTCGCCGCGGGCATGTCCACGTGCACCACCTCGCCGTGCAGATTGATGACCACCCGGAAGCCCATCATCCCCAACCATTGGCGCGCTTCGGGCGGCAATGAATGGCTCACCACCTCGTCCAGGTTGATGTTCTTCAGTTGAGCATCCACCATTGCCTTGGCGAACAGGTCGTCCTGGCCCATCAGCTTGAGCATCGCCTCGGCGGCCTCCTCGCGGTGCTCCGAGAGTTGCTCGGCGAACTGGCTCAGCACCACACGGTCAACTTCCCGCGCGTCCACGTGCCGGTGGAAACCCTGATCGTCTATCACGTAGAACGAGTCCGCGCCAACGCAGGTCACCGGCGCCTCGGTGCCGTCCTCGGTGAATACCAATCCCTCGAAAAAGGCCATCACACGCTCCTATGTTATGAGGTAACCGTTCAGGCCTAACGGAGCATCCTGAGCGGAGTCCGGCGAAGTGTGCCGGACGCAGTCGAAGGATGCGGAGCGGGCATCGCACAAGGTCGCATCCTTCGACTACGCTCCGCAAAAACGCTCCGCTCAGGACGCTTGCACTTCGGCATAGGTAGAACGGTTACGGCATGAGTCTGCCAAAGCCAATTATACCACAGATGCCCCGCGCCTACGCCACATACGGAAACGCCCAACGCCCCGGCCCGTGCATGGTGTCGTAGCGGCGCAGCGCCTCGCGCATGTCGGTCAACGCCTCGGCGGGCTGATTCCTGACCCACCAGGCGAAGTCGGCCACCCAGGGCAGCCCGCTGAGCACCGAGCGGTAGAACATCTCGCCCATCGCGCCCCCTTCTGCCAGCAGGCCCGATCTCCGGTAGCCTTCGGCCACGGCCGCCAGGTTGTAGTCCACGCGGCGGATTTCCGCGCGCCAGCCGGCCGCGTCGCCGCGCACCAGCGCCCAACTGGCCCGCGTGTCGCCATCGTAGGGCGCGCCGACCGCGCCGCTGTTGATCACCAGCCACCGGCCGATGGGGCGGGCCATCGGCACGTGGGTATGGCCGCCTGCGACCGTGCTCTCGGAGACCGCCGCCAGCTTGCGGCTGGCCCAGGCCTCGGGCGAATCGGGGCGGAAGCCGGCGAAGAAGTCGCCCGGCAGCCCGTGGAACAGCCGCAACGGCGGCGCGGCATCGAAGGTCAGCGGGAACTCCTGGGGCAGCGCCTCCAGGAGCGCTGCTGCCTGCTCGGACAGATGCTCGCGCGTCCACCACAACGCGGCATAGCGGCTGCGGTGGGCGTAGCGCGGCTCCATGCGCGGGGTGCCGAGCTGCAACACCGCGTCATCGTGGTTGCCCAGCAGCATCGGCCAGCCGAGCGCGGCCAACAGCTCCACCACCTCGGCCGACCAGGGACAGCCGTTGATCATGTCGCCGAGCACGTAGACCGCGTCGGGCGCAGCCGCCCGGATGTCGGCCACGACCGCCTCGAGGGCCGGCAGGTTGCCGTGGATGTCGGAGAGAAGCGCCAGCGAGAACATGGCGGCATTTTACCACCGGCGTCGCGTGGGGAGAAACGTGCCCTTCTCGTCTCAGCAATTCCGAAAGTAAAATGTCACCCTGGGCGGGTCGCCCCGTGAAGTGCGCTGCGGCAAGAATCCAGCGAAGAGCCTGCCCTGAGCGCAGTCGAAGGGGTCTCGTGGCAACAAGGAGATTCTTCGCTGGATGCGCGCCGTTGCGGAAGTTTCGGGGTCAACCCGCTCAGAATGACATTCACCCCCCCAGTCCTCATTTGGAATTGCCCTTCTCCTCTTCTTGCGCTTGCGCCCTCAAAGCTGATATACTCTCCTCGTGCCTGCATTTTTGACTCTCTCGTCGCTCCACCATTTCAACCGCCGCGTCCTGTTGCGCACCCGCTGGGGCAACCTGACCGGGCGGCTGCTCTATCACGCGCTGTTGATTGTCCTGGGCGGCCTGCTGATGGCGCTGTCGGTGGACATCTTCCTCGACCCCAACAACGTCGTGCCGGGCGGCTTCACGGCCCTGGCGATCTTTGCCAACCGGCTGTGGGGCTGGCGGATCGGCATCACCCTGCTGGCGCTCAACGTGCCGTTCCTGATCCTCGGCATGAAACTGCTCGGCGTGCAGTTTGGCCCGAAGACGATCTTCGCCGCCGCGGTCTCATCGCTGGCGATTGACTTTCTCCGCCCCTACGTGCCGACGGTGCAGGGGGAGCCGCTGCTCTACACGCTCTACGGCGGGCTGCTTTATGGGCTGGGGATGGGGCTGGTTTTTCGCGCCGACGCCACATCCGGCGGCACGGAGATTCCCGCCAAGCTGCTGGAGCATTTTCGCGGGGTCAAGATGTCCAGCTCGCTGCTGGCGATGGATGTGGCGATCCTGGCTCTGGCCGCATTCTTCTTCGGGCTGGCCCCGGCGCTCTACGCGCTCATCGCGACCTGGGTGATGGCGCGGGTGATTGATTTTCTGGAAGCGGGCTTCAACGCCGGCAACACCGCCTTCATCGTCACGGGCCAACCTGACGCCGTGTGCGCGAGCATCATGGAGCAGTTGAACCGCGGGGTCACGATCCTGCGCGGTGAGGGCGGCTACACCGGCGCGGAGCGGGCCATGCTCTTCACCGCGGTTAACCGCCGCCAGGTGCCGATCCTGCGCGAGCTGGTCAGCGCGGCCGACCCGGACGCGTTCATGGTCATCAGTCCCAGCAACGAGGTGCTGGGCGAGGGGTTCAAGCCGTTGACGCGAACGCGGCCGGTCAAGTAGGGGAGTTGCGCAGTACACGGCGAAGCACCCTGAGCGGAGGCCCGCTGTTGTTTGGCGGGACGCAGTCGAAGGGCCTGTCCTGAGCGCAGCCGAAGGAGCGCGGGCATGACGCATGACGCACGACGCATGGCGCTCCGGCGTGCTTCGACTGCATCCGGCACACCCCGCCGGATTCCGCTCAGCATGCCTCCGCTTCGTGACTGCGTAAGTCCGGTCAAGTAGGGGCGGGTTGCGCCGGTTGACCAGCAACCCGGCATAGATCGAGCTCTCGCTTTCCGTTTTTGACTCTTTTATCGCACCGTGCTATACTTTTTTTGCCGCCGACCCGCGGATCGTGGGCGGCGAACAAGTTGACGTAATACACAGTAGTCGCTTGGATCGCAGTGGCGACCGAGACGGCAGCATAGAACTCGCATCGGGCTACATTACCCCGTGCTCAGTATGCTTTGCTACGCCCCCCGGCTTGCCGGCGGGCGTTTTTTTGTTGCCGTAACACGCCGTGTCCCATCGGGTGAGGAGCAACCATGACACAAAAGAAGATGACCATTCTGACTTTGCACGAAAAGAAAGCGCGCGGCGAGCCGATCACCATGGTCACCGCCTATGACTACCCCAGCGCGCAGGCGGCCGACCGGGCGGGCATGGACTGCCTGCTGGTCGGCGATTCGCTCGGCATGGTGGTGCTCGGCTACGATTCCACCGTGCCGGTGACGATGGACGAGATGCTGCACCATTGCCGGGCGGTGCGCCGCGGCAGCCAGTACGCGTATCTGATCGGCGACATGCCGTTCATGTCGTACCAGGCCGACCGGGCCAAGGCGATCCGCAACGCGGGACGCTTCCTCAAGGAAAGCGGCATGGATGCGGTCAAGCTCGAAGGCGGCCGCGAGATGACCGACACCGTGCGTGCGATCGGCGCCGCCGGCATCATCGTGATCGGGCACATCGGCCTGACCCCCCAATCGGCGGGCAAGCTGGGCGGCTATCGCGTGCAGGGCAAGACCGCGGCCGACGCGCAACGTCTGCTGGACGACGCGCTGGCGCTGCAGGATGCCGGCGCCGCCATGATCGTCCTGGAAATGGTTCCCGATCGGGTGGCCGAGCGCATCTCTAAGGCGCTGAGGATCCCGACCGTCGGCATCGGCGCGGGCGGGGGTTGTGACGGGCAGGTGTTGGTGCTCCACGATCTGCTCGGTATGTTCGAACGCTTCACCCCGCGCTTCGTCAAGAAATACGCCGAACTGTTCCCGCAGATGGAGCAAGCCCTGGCCGCCTACCGCGATGACGTGACCGCCCGGCGCTTCCCGGCCGCGGAGCACGCGTTTCCGGTGGATGAGGGAGAGTGGGAGCGATGGGTGACGGGGTGACAGGGTGACAGGGTGACAAGGTAACAAGGTGATAAGGTGATCTACGCGCACCGTGTCACCCCTTCACCTTGTCACCCTGTCAGGACGGAGGGATGAAATGCGAGTGGTCATCCTCGGCACCGGCGCGCTGGGGTGCGTGTTTGCGGCGCGGTTGGCGCCCTGCGCCGAGGTCGTCATGCTCGGCACGTGGGCGGAGGGGATCGCGGCCGTGCGGCGCGACGGCGTCTGCCTGCACCAGCAGGATGGCACGCGGCGCTGTGTTCATCTCCAGGCGACGACCGATCCTGCCGAGGTCTCGCCCGCGGATGTGGCGCTGCTGCTGGTCAAGAGCTACCAGACCGAGCGAGCCGCGGCCTGGGCCAGCCAGGTGCTCAAGCCGGACGGGCTGGCGATCACGCTGCAAAACGGGCTGGATAATGGGCCGAAGCTGATGGCCGCGGTCGGCCCCCGGCGGTCGGCAGTGGGTGTCACCTACAACGGCGCGATTCTGCTCGGCCCCGGCGACGCGCGGCATACGGTGCGCCTGCCGACCCACATCGGCGCGACGCCGGAAACCGCTGAACGGGTGGCGGCCGTGGCCTCCTTGTTCACCGGATGCGGACTGGAAACGCACGTCGCCGCGGAGATCGAGCCGATCCTATGGGCCAAGGCGCTCGCCAACGTCGCCATCAACCCGCTCACCGCGCTCTGGCGGATACCCAACGGCGGCCCGTTGGAAACCACTGACCGTCACGCCTTGCTAGCCGTGCTGGTGGAGGAGGCTGCGGCCGTGGCGCGCGCGAGGGGAATCGCGCTGCCGTTTGACGATCCGGTGGCCTACGTGGAAGGGGTCTGCCGCGCCACCGCGGCCAACCGATCGTCCATGCTCCAAGACGTGGAACGCGGCCGGCCAACCGAGATTGACAGCCTCAACGGCGTCATCGTGGCCGAAGGCAAGCGGCTGGGTGTGCCGACGCCGGTCAACGAGGTGGTATGGCAGTTGGTGCGGGGGATGGCGACACGGTGACACGGTGACACGGTGACACGGTGACGGGGTGATGAGAAAGCGTGGATGCCAAACGCACCACGCACCACGCACCACGCACCACGCACCACGCACTACGCACCACGCAATACGCAGTACGCAGTACGCAAGAGGTCTCTATGCAAGTAGTCGAAACCATTTCCGAAGTCCGGCGCATTCGCCGGGAGGGTCAGGGCAGTTGGGGGCTGGTGCCGACGATGGGGTATCTGCACCGGGGGCACGCGGCGCTGGTCGAGCAAGCCCGCAAGGAAAACGACCACGTCGGCGTCTCGATCTTCGTCAACCCGACCCAGTTCGGGCCGACCGAAGACCTGGCGGCGTATCCGCGCAATCTGGAGCGCGACCTGGCGCTGCTGGCTGAGGCCGGCGCCGACCTGGTATGGACGCCGCCGGTTGAAGAGGTCTACCCCGCGGGCTTCCAAACCTACGTCACCGTGGAAGATGTGACCAAAGTCCTGGAGGGCGCGGCGCGGCCCACGCACTTCCGCGGGGTAGCGACGGTCGTCGCCAAGCTGTTCAACGTCTTTCAGCCCGATCGCGCCTACTTCGGCCAGAAGGATGCGCAGCAAGTGGTGGTCATCAGGCAGATGGCGCGCGACCTGAACTTCCCGCTGGAGATCGTCGTCTGTCCCATCGTGCGCGAGGCCGACGGGCTGGCGCTCTCGTCCCGCAACGTCTACCTGACGCCGGAACAGCGGGCGGCCGCGCCGGTGCTCTATCGCGCCTTGTGCGCGGCCCGCGACGCCTGGCAAGCGGGTGAGCACGACGGCGAACGCCTGCGCGGGATCCTGCGTCGCGTGCTCACCGCCGAGCCGCTGGCTCAACCGCACTACGTCAGCGCCGCGGACCCACGCACTTTGGCCGAGCTAGGCGACGCCAGCCGCGGCGTCCTACTTTCCATGGCCGTGCGCGTCGGCAAGGCGCGGCTGATAGACAATATCCTGTTAGCGTAGCAGACAAGCGGACAGGTGGCCGATTTCCCTGGGGTTCCTGGTCTACTTGTTTCCTGGTCTACTTTTCGATGGGAGTGCTCATGTACCGAACCTTTCTCTTTGCAAAACTTCACCGCGCCACTGTGACCGCGGCGAACGTACACTATGTTGGCTCGATCACGATTGACCGCGATCTACTCGCGGCGTCTGGCATCCGGCCCTACGAGCGGGTGCAGGTGGTGGACGTAGACAACGGCGAGCGGCTGGAAACCTACGCCATCGTCGGCCCGGCCGGCAGCGGCGCAATCGAGATGAACGGCGCGGCCGCCCGGCTGGTGCAGGTGGGCGATAAGGTCATCATCATGGCCTACGCACAGGTGGCCGAGCCGCTGTCCGACGCCTGGTCGCCGACCGTCCTCATCATGGACGAGCACAATCGGATCGCCGAAATCCGCCGGGCCGAGCTTGCGGGGGAGATGTGTTGTTGACGAACGACGAACGACGAACGACGGATGACAGAGGACGTTCATCGGTCGTTGGTCATCCGCCGGCGGTCTTCACCGGGGGGCGAAAATGTTACTCACCATAGACATCGGCAACACGAACGTGACGCTGGGCGTGTACGATGGGGAGCGGCTGGGGCCGACGTGGCGGCTGGCGACGGTGCATGACCGGATGCCCGACGAGTACGGCATCTTGCTCATGGGGCTGTTCGACCACCGCGCCATCCGGCCGGCCGACATCACCGGCGTGGCGGTGGCGAGCGTGGTGCCACAGCTCACCGGCATCTTCCGCGAGGTCAGCCGGAGCTACCTGGATCAGGAGCCGCTGGTGGTGGACACGGGGATCAAGACCGGTGTGCGCATCCGCTACGAGACCCCGCGCGAGATCGGCGCGGATCGCATCGTGGACTGCGCGGCCGTGCAGCACAAGTACGGCGGCCCGGCGTGCGTGGTGGATTTCGGCACCGCGACCACCTTCGACGCGATCTCGCGGGAAGGGGAGTACCTGGGCGGCGCCATTGCACCCGGCATCGGCATCGCTGCGGAGGCGCTCTTCAGCCGGGCGTCGAAGCTCTACCGCGTCGAGATCGCCCCGCCTGCGAGGGTCATCGGCACGAACACCGCCATGGCGATGCAATCGGGCATCTTCCTGGGCTACGTGGCGCTGGTCGAGGGGCTGGTGGCGCGCTTCCGCCGCGAGCTGGGCGACGACACGAAGGTGATCGCCACCGGCGGCCTGGCGGAGAAGGTAGCGCGGGAGACGCCGGTGATCCAGCACGTGGACCCGTGGCTCACGCTGGATGGGCTGAGGCTGATCTACGAGATGAACCGGTAGAGACGCTACGTGCCAGGCACTTCGCAAGTGCCTGGCACGTGACATCTAGCGTACTGTAAGGCGCGGCACTGAGCTTGTCGGGTCGGTGCGCGATACTTCTCGCAGACCTGATAAGGAGGTCAACATGCAGACAAGATTATGGAAACTGACCCTTTTGATCGTGGTGGTGGCGCTTCTGGCGGCATGTGGCGGCCAAGGCGCGCAGCCTGCACCCAAGGTCACCGCGGCCCCGGCGGCCGCGACGACCCCGGCCCCCGCGTTGACCCAAGCCCCCGAACCGACGGCCGCGCCGAAGGTCGAGCCGACGCAGCCAAAGCCGACCGACACGCCCAAGCCCGCGCCGACCCAGCCTCCCGCACCCAGCGGCGCGGACGGGGCCAATCTGATCTTCGACGCCATGCGCGCCCAGCTTGCGGCCAAGTCGTTCCGTATGACCATGAACACCGAGGACGGCGACAAGAAGACGACCATGACCATCGAGTACGTCGCGCCCGACCGGTTTCACATGATCCAGGCGAGCGGCATGGAGATCATTCTGCTGAAGGATGGGATGTACCAGCGGAGCACCAAGGATGGCCCGTGGAACAAACTGCCGGGCAGCATGGGGTCGAATATCGTCACCAGCATCCTCGATCCAAAGAACGTTGAGGAGCTGAAAAACACCATGTCAGTGGACAAGGTGAAGTTCCTGGGGCCGGAACTGCTCGACGGTAAGCTGATGTGGGTCTACCAGTACGACACCACGGTCAAGGTCGGCGACACGACGATTAACAGCACGGCCAAGGTGTGGATCGGCGTGTTGGATAAGCTGCCTTACCGGTCGGAAAGTGAGAGCGATTCGTTTGTGAACAAGGGCAGCCGAACGAAGACCACCAACGTGTACCAGTACGATCCGAACATCAAGATCGAAGCGCCGGTGCAGTGATTCTGACATAGAGGTGCCTGGCACTTCCGAAAAGTGCCAGGCGCCTGGCTACTACTGCCGTTGTGCCACGTCAAGTATGCGCCTCGACCTCCAGCCGAATCATCCTGACGTGGCTGCGTCCCAAATCGTCCAATGGGTGCTGATCCAGGTACGCACCGACGCATTCAGCGATGAATATCTCGCGCTGGTTCTCTGGAATGCGATGCGTGTAGGGCATCCATGTGGTGCGAATCCAACCTGCTAACCCCTCGCGACCACCATGGGTCATGTCCTTCTCCACCAGCTCTGTGTGCGTGGAAAAGAAACCTGCCTTCGGGAGCCACTGCTCATAATCCGCAGGAGAGTTGAAAAAGTAGGGGAAGGTGAAATCGGCAAAGTAGCCGGCCCAGCGCGGCGTTCGGGCCTGCGCCTCCATCACGGCAATGATGCCGGCGGCATTGCCGGCGCCTCCGCACGAAACGATCAGCCTCCCCCCTGGCTTCAGCAGCCTGGCGCAGCCGGCAAGGAACGCGCCAGGGTCATCTACCCAGTGGAGGGTAGCGTTCGAGAAGATGATGTCGAACAGGCGGCTGTAGGCCAGTTGCCGCGCATCCATTTCTTCGAAACGCAGATTGGGATAGGTCACGGATGGATAATGCAGCCGCGCATAGGCGACAAACGGCGTACTGCTGTCAACGCCGAGCACGAAGCCCCGCGGCACGGCCTTGGCGAACTCTGCAGTGATCTTGCCATCACCGCAGCCCACATCCAATAGAGCCTCGTGCCCATCCAGTCTGAGTTTGCCGATCAGCTCCGTGGCCCAACCAAGTTGAGCGCTCGAGTTTTTGGCGTAATCCTCAGGATCCCAGATCATGGATTCACCTCTGGTATGCATCTTTCATTCCAGGCCCGCTTCCCATTCGAACACGCACACGTGGAAGCGCGCGAACTCGGACACCCGCGCCTCCAGGACGTCATCGAGCGCCGCGAGCATGGGCTGAATTTGCGTCTGCCAGCCGCTGTAGGCAAAACCGCCCTGGGTCGCGGCCGGCCTGAACCGCTCATGCAGCTCCCGCGTCGCCGCCACCGAGAGATCCGCGTCGTAGTCGAGATAGCCGTCCGTGGTTGAGGCCTGGAACCTGGCATCTTGCCGGAGTTCGCGTTCGGGCCACCAGGACGGCTCCATCTCGAACGCGAGGGCGCCGGTTTCCTTCAGATAGCCCGTGATCCGCACAGAAAACGCCATGCAGTCTCCTCCGCCTACCACGGATCCACGACGACCGGGTCTGTGCTCATGAAACCAGTGGATTCAAAGTAATCGCCGCCGGCAAAGCGCCACGCCAGGCTCTGCAACACGGCCACCGCCGACGCAGGCTGCACTGTGCGGGCGATCTCGTCGGTCACGAGACCGCGATACCAACGGCCGGAGCGGGAGAACGCCTCGTACTCGACGAAGTAGCGCAGCCATTTTCGGCCGCAAACCTTACAGGTCTCGATGGTGACTTCGCCGAAGCGACCGTTCGTCTCATCCACGCCGACCGCCACCGAGTCGAAGTCGCGGTAGTCGAAGGGCGGTGTCAGGCAACGGCAATCGGCCATAAGGTTCATACCCCCCACACCTCTGGCGTGAACGGCCAATCCAGTTGCGCGCAGATCGCGCGTCAGCGTTCCGGCATCTCCGGCAGATAGAGAAACGGGACGTAGCCCAGTTTCATCACCTTGTAGAAGCGAGGTTCATCGCCCCGCCGATAGGTGCGTAAGGCATAGCCAGGTGGCAGTCGCACGGTCGGCGGGGTATCCAGCCGATGCGCCGGCCAGACCATCTGTAACTGCGCATAGTCTTCGTGTGCGCTTAATGTTGTCTCGGGCATCGGTATCCCATTTCGGAGTCAGGCAATCCCGGATCGGGCTGGCGCAAAGTGACGCAGCAACTCGGCGTTGGTCGGATACTGGGCAAGCAGCTTCAGCAGATGGGTGAGCGCCTGGCGAGGCGGGGAGCCGGCCAGGGCGCGCCGCAGCGCAGCCAGGTGGGCCATTTCCGCGGCGCTGAGCAGCCGTTCCTCCTTGCGGGTACCGGTCCGGTGCACGTCAATCGCCGGGAAAAGCTGCTCCTGGGCCAGGCCGCGGTCCAGCACGATCTCGCAGTTGCCGGTGCTCTTGAATTCCTCGTAGATGAGATCGTCCATGCGCGAGCCGGTCGAGACCAACACCGTTGCCAGCAGCGTGACCGAGCCGCCGTTCTCGACGTTACGCGCCAGGCCGAAAAAGCGCCGCGGAATTACCAGCGCCGCGGCATCCATGCCGCCGGAGAGGCTGCGTCCGGCGCCGGCGCTCCGCAGGTTGAACGCCCGCGCCAGGCGCGTCAGGCTGTCGAGCAGGACCACGATGTCGTTGCCGCACTCCAACTCGACGCGGATGTGCGCCAACAGCAGCTCGGCCAGGGCCGTGTGCTCGGCGGGGCTTTGGTCGCTGGAGCTGGCGAACACCTCGGCTGCGACCGTGCGCCGGAAATAGGTCAGCTCCTCGGGACGCTCGTCAATGAGCAGGACCACGATGCGCGCCGTCGGTCGTTCAGTGCGGATGGCCCGCGCGATCTGCTCCAGCAGCGTGGTTTTGCCGGCTTTGGGTGGGGCGACGATCAGGCCGCGGGTGCCTTTGCCGATGGGCGCGAGCAGATCTACCGCGCGCATGGCGACGTCACCGCCCGCGCCGAGGTTGAAGCGCTCGGTGGGATCCACCGCGACGAGTTGTGCGAAGGGCGTGCGGGCACGGTAGGCCGCGGGCGGCAGGCCGCAGACTGCGGTAACGGCCGCCAGCTCACGCCCCGACCGGCCTTGCAGCACCGGCCCGGTCACTGAGGCCCCCTCAACCAGGGCATGTTCCCCCAAGAGGCGGGCCGGCACGCTGATCTCGCCTGCTGCCGGCTGCACTGCGTTGATCAGCATCGCGCCGCCGCGGACGCGTTTCAGGATGCCGGTAGCGATCTCAGGCATCGGCGCTCAAGACCGCCTTCACCCGTCCCACCCGGCCATCTTCCAGCATCACCTTGATGCCGTGGGGATGCGTCGAGCTGCTCGTCAGGATGCGGGCGACGACGCCTTCGGTCACTGCGCCACTGCGTTGGTTCTGCTTTTCGACGATCTGCACCTTCAGGCCAGCTCGGATGTCATTGCGTAGCGGTAAGCTCATAAAATTTTCCCTCGCCCAGCGCCACCTGCGCTTTTAGTTCGCTCAAGTTCATGGTTCAGGCTCCGACTCAATCAGTCGTTTGACCGTCGCGCCGCACACCAGGCAGGCGCCCGTCAGCACCAGGTCGCCGCCTGCGACTTCACCTTGCCTCAATCGCCTTGACAACTGTCACGCGACGCGTTACAATAGATCCATGATCCAAACGTTTGCCGACCGAGAAACGCAGCAGCTTTTTGTCACCGGCAAATCGAAGCGGCTGCCGCCGGATTTGGCGAAACGCGCGCTGCGCAGGTTAGAGTATCTCGATCTGGCAAATGATTTGAGTGATCTCAAAGTGCCACCCAGTAACCGCTTGCACGCATTGAAGGACGATCGCGAAGGGCAGTTTTCGATCGCGATTAATGATCAATGGCGTGTCTGCTTTCGCTTCATGGATGGCGATGCCTACGATGTCGAGATCACGGATTACCATTAGGGAGTGACCCATGGCTATCTCAAATACTGAACCGCGCCAGATTCCACCGACGCACCCAGGAGAAATGCTGCGCGAGGACTTCATGCCGGACTACGGTCTAACTGCCAGCGTGCTGGCATCGGTCCTGGGTGTGTCGCGCCAGACGATCCATGAACTGCTAAGAGAAGAGCGCGCCATCACGCCGCTGATGGCGCTGCGGTTGTCCCGCCTGTTCGGAAACTCCCCAGCCTTTTGGCTCAACGCACAACAGGCCCGATCTCTTTGGGAATCGGAGCACAGCTACCGCAACGAGTTGTCTCGCATTCGATTGCTCCCCCTCGCGGCCTGACCCCATACCTCCCCAAATCGCGATGACTTAGCGGCGGGTACTGTAACCTGTAGGGCCGGTTGCCAACCGGCCCTACGCGATTTCTTCGGCGCGCGCGCGGATGGTCTGGGCGAGTTCATGCCGGCCGCTCGCAGCCATGTCCCAGGCGCCGATGAGCGCACCGTTGACGTCTGCCAGCGCGGCATAGATCAAACGCACCAGCCGCTTCGCTTCATTGGGAGATTGCCCGAGAGCGGCTGTCGTCTTATCAACCTGAATCGTGTGCTGTCGCACGTGCGAGTCAAAGCGATGCAGACGAAATCTCACGCTCATCGGTTCGTTTTCCCAGTAGCGCGACGGCGCCTCCAACTCGGCATCGCTGATGCCGGCAAACTCTCGCAGCACACGCTCGTGCAGGGTGCGGTGGTAGTCTTGCAGACTCGCAAACGGCCCGGCCATGAGTGTGTCATAAGCAGCGTCATCCAGCCCGCTGATCGCGGCCCATGCTTCTTCGGTCAACTCGGCCGGCCGGCCATCGCCGCTCCGCTGCCGGTCCAGCGCGTATCGAACGGCCACGTAGAACCCCAGATCCGCGCCGGTGATGTGGGCTACCACTTTTTGTATAGGCCATTCGCCCTCTGCGGGCGTCCGGTCAATCTGCCCCGGCTCCAGTCCGCAGAGCGCCACCTGCAAATCCCAATACGCGGCATCGTATTGGGCGAGGATGAGCTGTGCGGCCGAGGGCGGCTTGCCCTGCGCGATGCGTTCACTGCGCAGCTTGACGGCCAACTCGCGCAATTCCTCGTAGGTTCTGAAGAAGGCAAAGCGGATTCCTTCCGAGTCGTAGGATTGCCAGGCCCAGGTGCGTTCCAGTTGAGGGTCGGAGATGCTTTGCGTCAGGGTCGCGAAGTGCTCAACGGCTTTTGTCAGGGTGTTGGTCATGGATCACCTCTTGGCTTGGATGGTTGGGATACTGCGCACGGGCATAAACTGCGTTTCTTCGAGTACTCAAACATTGGCTTTGTCACCCTGAGCGGGTTGGTCTCGTGAGAAGTGTTGCGGCGAAAATCCAGCGAAGGGTCTCGTTGCGAGGTGAGAACCTGTCCTGAACGCAGTGAAGGATTCTTCGCTGGATGCTCGCCGTCGCGCGAAGTCAGGGGCAGACCCGCTCAGAATGACAAACGCCCAAAAGCGCACTTTGCGACCGTGCCGAGTAGAGATGGTTGGCTGCGGTCAGGTTCGCGCCGCAGCTCCAGGAAATCCCACTTGTTGCCATACAGGTCTTCGAAGACTATCACCGTTCCATACGCTTCCTGGCGCGGCTCTTCGTGGAACCTCACCCCCCGCGCCTTCATCGCCCGGTAGTCGCGCCATAAGTCGTCGGTATGCAGGAAGAAGCCAACGCGGCCACCGGTTTGGTCACCGATGCGCGCCGCTTGCTCTGGGGTGGCGGCCTGGGCGAGCAGCAAGCTTGTGCCGCGGGAGCCTGGCGGGCCAACGAGCACCCACCGCTTGCCCCGACCCAGCGCCGTATCCTCGATCAGCTCGAAGCCGAGCGCATTCGTAAAGAACGCGATGGCTTCGTCGTAGTCGCGGACGACAAGGGTGACATAGCCGAGTGTCTGCGCCATAGAGACATGGTCTCCGGGAGTCAGGAGTTCAACTTGCCGGTCACGAGCAGAGGTATACTCGGCACGGTCACAAAGTGCGCCTTTCGGCATCTGTCATTCTGAGCGGGTTCGCCCCTAACTTCTCGCGACGGCGAGCATCCAGCGAAGAATCTCCTTATCCGGCCAATTGAGCACCAGAGCCAATGCGCACAGATCGTCAATGTCGCCGCCCAAGTCGGTGTCGAGATGTAGCTTGAGCACTGGTATGGCCTCCGGTCATGACATGGCGCCAGCGCGCCCAACGACTGAATTCACCGGCCCGCAGGTTTTTCGCGCAGGTCCGGTGGAATGATTGGTTATGCCTTTAATTGCGGTTGAGCCCATGCTCTTTGGAACAAAGGACATTTTTCCAATGCGACTCTCTGCCAATTACTTGATCCTTTGTGAAGGCGAGATCACAAACCTCCAAAACGGCAAATTGGAAGTTATTGGCGTGTTCTGAACCTGCGTTGCGGAGGAGCGCCACAAGTTCTTCATTTCCACCATGTCGTGTCAGATAGTACTGACACCAGCGTGTCCATATTCCGCCTTCACCATAGGCCGAGCCAACGTATTGCTTGCCAGTGGATTGGTCGACGATCAGGTAGATTCCGCTGACGCTAGACAAAGCCGCCCGCCAAGACTCCAAATTTTGTGAAACGATCACATCCAACTCGGCCTTGGTCAAAAGAACGTCTTTGTAACCTGGAAACTCTGAGATGGCGGCGCGCTCTCGGCGAAGCTCAATAACCACAAGGCCAGATGCGTATTTCTCGCCGAATACGTAAGAGTTACGGAAGTCTTTCTGGAAACGTAAGACAACACGGCCTACTAGGTTTTCTTGACCCTCGACAAGCTCTGTCGAGTAGATCCAGGGGACGTGTGTCCCCTCCGTAACACCGTTAACCCGATACAAGCCAGAGAACAGCCATGTTCCCCGTTCTGGTAGTTGGATAAGGCTAATGACGTATGGGCGCTCAAAATTCTTTCGCGTCTGCTCTTCTTGCCAAGTCTTGAACTTGCCCGAGTAGAACGCGAGTAATGGATCGCTTCCTTGGTTTGAAGCGAAGTGTAGCTTCGTCTGGTTTGGAGTGACGTTGACCCCAGATACCTCAAGAAGCGAGAAGAGGTTGAGCATCGTGTTTCCTCCTAGGCGTAACTACACTATTCGACCGCATTTGCGGTTTACCCCCCAGTCGGGAGATGTTTTGCGCGTGCGCGTGCCTTGGCAGCCTCTTCTGTCCGATTCCTCGGCGGTGCGTTCGTCGCCAGCGAGTGGAGAAGGTTGCTGGAGACTGCGGCGATCTCGTCAACAGCAGCAAGGAACGCGGCTTCGTTGGCCTTCGATGGCTTGTTGAAGCCACTGATCTTTCGCACGAACTGGAGTGCGGCCGCGCGTGTCTCCTCCTCCGTCACGGGCGGTTCGAAGTTGAAGAGAGTCTTGATGTTTCTACACACAAGCGTTTCCTCGATGCGTCAGGCGCAGCTTGGATCAACCGTGCCCATGAAATGTCTGACTGCCTGGATGACTTCAGCGGACCGCTCCATCGGCGCATTGTGACCAGCACACTCGATAATCTTCAATCGTGCGTTGGATATGCCATTCGCAAGTTGAGCTTGATGTTCGGGCGGAAACTGAAAGTCGTGGCGCCCTGCCAAAACGAGTGTCGGCGTCTTGATCCCGCTCAGCCGATCCATGACCGTCCAGCCCTTGAGCAATTGGCTGAAACCAAAGATGAGGGCTTCGGGTCTCCGCTTGATGCGGAGCGCCAAGATGGCTTCGTATGCCAGCATCAAGAGGCTGGGGTTGTGGTAGTACGCTCTTCCAAACTTCAGCATAGCCGGCACAACCTCGTTGGGTGCAATCTGGCCGTTGAAGAAACGGCGAGCCACCTTCACTGTGGCTGCACTGTAACCTCGTTTCGCCAGAATCTCAGGCGCGTTTTCTTGCACCCAGCGTGTGTCACCGCCGGTATCCATCAAAAGCAGATGAGAGAGACTTTGCGGATAACGGAGCGCATACTCCAGGGCCACCATGCCGTCAAATGAATGTCCCAGAACCGCCCACTTGTCGAAGCCAAGCGTCTGACGCAGAGCTTCTGCATCGGCAGTAAGATTCTCCCAAGTCATGGATGATACAGCGACCCCATCTGAGCGGCCATTGCAGCGATGGTCATAAAAGACCAGTGTGAATTGATCCGCACAAGGCAGGAATGACAACAGGGTCGAGTGATCTGCGCCCGGGCCGCCATGCATGAGTAACAGAGGATAACCCCGTCCGATGACTTTCACGAAGAGGGAAACTCCCCGAATTGGGATTGTTGTCATTAGCTACTTCACATCCAAGTGGGTCACCTGCTTTTTCTCCCCCGAACAATCTTAAGGGGGACGATTCAGATTGCACGTTCAAACCCATCACCAGGCTATCTGTTGCCTATCGCGGAAGAAGCTACCGTGGGGCCCACGACCGACACCCCGATTTGCTCCAGTAACTATAGCTGTACGCATCATAATCTCCGAGAACTCAGTATTTAGTAACAAGAACAGTAAGCGCCTTCTAACGGTGGGCATCAGCCGCTCGCCGGAGCGAAGCGAAGGCGCGTCGCTGCACGCACAGGTTATGCCGCTTTATAGACAGGGTAGAGCGCCTTAGCGCCTCGATTCAATCCTTGGTAAGCACCAAAAAGGTGACATCGTCCTGCTGTGGCGCGCCCTCGGTAAAGGCGTTGAGATCAGCCTCAACGTGCGCAAGGAGTTCACCAGCCTTCCGGGGCGCGGCGGCAATAGCAGCAGTCAGACGATTGATCCCGTAATCTTCGTTGCGCGGATGCGGATGCCATGCTTCAGTCACACCGTCGGTGTACAACACAACTGCGTCGCCAGGTCCGAGCGTGATTGTTGTATCGCTCAATTGTAGTTCATCGAACACTCCAACCACGCTACCAGTTTTGGTTAATGACTCTATTGCACCGGATGCGCGCCGCACTATCGGTGGATTGTGTCCGGCATTTGCATACTGGAGCGTTTGCTTCTTTGGGTCAACCACTGCAAGAAAAACCGTGACGAATATCACCGAGGAAGACTGCCTGAGGATCGTCTGGTTGACCTCCATCAACACTGCCGCGGGACTGCGCTGTCGCAGCGCTCCAGAGAGAATGAGACTGTGTACCATCGCCATATATAGCGCGGCAGCAGTGCCCTTATCCGCAACATCGCCGATCACCATCCCCCAGCGACCCTCATCCAGGGGAAAGATGTCGTAAAAATCTCCGGCGACCTCGAGCGCTGGATGCCAGGCGCCCGCGAGACCAAGGCCGGGAATGTCAGGCATTTCACGCGGCATAAGCCCCGCCTGGACTTCGCGAGCGACCTGTAGTTCGTTTTCGAGAAGGATACGCCGCGCCTCTGCAACCTCGTAGAAATGAGCACGCTCGAGTGCAATGACGAGCTGCGCGCTGACCGCAGAGAGAAAGTGCAAATCCGCGTGGGTCATGAACTGCCATTCCGCACTGGCGACATTGATGAGGCCAAGCGGCTTACCTTGTGAGATCAGGGGCACGCTGGCGTGAAAGCGCAAACCTTGGTTATCACCTGCGGCGCGCATGGAATCTCGCAAGCGTGTACATTCGACGATATTGACGGCACGTGTGAGGCGTCCTTCGATGAGCAGATGCTGGCAGCGGCAAGCGGGCGGCTGGCGGAGAAAGCAGCGATCGTCGCGTTCGAGACCGGGGGGTAAGCTACAGGCAGCAGCCAGCGCGAAGCCGTGTGGCGGTGAATCCTCTGCGGAAAAATCACTAAGGTGTGATTTAGCGAGCATGGACACCCACCCGGTCTGCAAATTCATTACTTTGAGCAATGTTCTCAATGTGCAGTCGAGAGCGCTCTGGATATCCACGGAGCTGTTGAGCTGTTCTGCGATTTGACCGAGCGCACGCAACCTCTCCACCTCACGTTCATTCGGGTCGTTAGGCACTGTCTGCTGCCGCGGGTCAATCTGTATACTTGTGAGAAAAGGGTGAGTAAAATTGTATTCATCAAAGGGGTTGTGAGTAATGACTCCCTTGGTTTGTGCCCATCCGTAAAACCGCTTGAGGGCAGCAACTTGTTCTTCGAGCGCGGCCCAGTCCGCACCGTTCGTACGCAGATGAAGCAGGTAAGTCCGCAGGTCTACATCGTCATCAGCACTGGGGATGAAATCCCCGGCGCGGTGTTGTATCTGCCATTCGAAATAGTCGCGGACGGCAGATGCCGCCGCACCGCATGGAAGCGGGGATGAGATAAAAGATTCCAAAAGATCCATTGTAATTGCTCCAGCAAACACCGACAACGATGGCACGAGGCTATTCAGGCGGATTGGATCATGGATCAGCATTTCCTCAACGCCGGCAGCAAATACTCCCGCGCCACCACTTCCCAACTCATCCCCGCGGCCACGCGCTGGCCCTCTTCCAGCAGCCGCTGGCGGTCGCCGTCGTTCCGCGGCAGCCGATCCGCGATCTGCTGGGCGACGCCGTAGCTGTTGCGCGCTTCGATGCCGTCGCGGGTCGGGCCGTCAATCTGGAGCGCGTCCCACGGGCTCCAGAGGGGCCAGTTGTCGGGCAGCCTGGTATAGTCGGCGACGATGACGTTCGGGAAGATCAGGCCATCGGTGGCGCGGCGGACAAAACCGACGCAGCCGCAGACGGTGGAGATGACGCACAGCGCGCCCGCACTCAACGGCTCCAACTGAGCGATGCCGAACGGCTCGTAGATGGACTGGCCGAACTCCACGTCGCTGCCGATCCGCAGATCGTTGAAGCGCATCGCCTCGGGCATCCGCTGGCCGCAGCGGGAACGATCCCACCCGAACTGGTTGACCAGGATCACCCGGTTTGCCTGGCGGCCCCAGTGGAACGGCGCTAATGCGTTGAAGAAGAAGCCGACCTCGCCCTCCTGAAGATCGCCGTTGTCCGCGCGGTGGCCGACCGGCCAGCCGTACTCCGCCTCCCAGCGGAAGATATCGTCGGCGCGCTTGCCGGTGGGCACCGCGGTTGAGACGACGAAGGTCACGGCGCGCTTGCCCTGGGCGGCCAGCGTCCACTCCAGGTGTTCCAGCACACGCAGATCGCGCCAGAGCGCCTTGCTCGGCACCATGCGGGTGACGTGAGTGAAGACATAGTCGGGGCGGTAGCCGAGCAGATTTTCCGCGTAGTGCAACATCAACTCGCGGCTGGCGAGCTTCTGCTCCAGGCTGATCGCGGCCGCGGGGATGCCGTTGTAGACCAGGTCAATCGGCTTGTCGCGGAAGACCCCGCCGAGGAAGCGCAGCTCATCTACCACCGGGTCGCCGACCGCGAAGATGCGGTCGCACACGCCCGCGCGCAGGATCATCGCATGTTTGTAGAACCACGATGGGTCGCCGAAGACCTCATCGAGGCGCTGGCCTTGAGCCACGGCGATCCGCAGCGCGTTGTAGAAGCGCGTGTCATGCCCGCCGTGCCCCTCCACCAGCAGCCGCGCGGTGGCGACCTCGTGCGCGTAGAAGACCGTCTTGTAACGATCCTCGTTACGCAGCAGCGCGCTGAAGACCACCGGCAGCCCCAGCCACTCGTGCGCGATGATGTAGCGGTCGGCCACAGGCGATAGAGTGGCCGTCACCGCTTCGACTGCGGCGAAGAGCGGCTCCCCGGCGTTCAGGTAGAAGCTGAACTCCCAGTTGCCCTCGTGCTGGCTGCACGGCAGGCCCCAGCGCGACCAGAGATAGTATTTGTAGCTGTTGAGCACCTCGCCGTTGATCCCGCCGGCGTCCACCAGGATCACCTCGTGCTCGTAGGCGCCGAAACTGCGCACGCCATAGACCAGGCGCACGTGCATCCCGTCCTCGATGGCAGCCAGGGCCGCGGCCAGGTCGGGCGCGGCCTGGTTGACGCCGTGGATGGACGAGTAGATCAGGCGCAGCCGGTTGGCGGGCGCGGTCAGCCGCTCCATCTCGACCCCGTTCCAGGGGTTGAGCGGACCGACCAGGATCGTGCGGCCCACGTTGGCGTTGTACGCGGGCGAGCCGAGCAGCCCGTCGAGCACCGCGCCGATACCACCGAGCTTCAGGCCCGCCTCGTGGGTGGCGTGGATGACGAGGGAGATGGGTGATGGGGACATGGTAATGCTCCGGTGATGAATGGGCGAATCAGCAAATCAGCGAATCGGCGAATCAGCAATTCAGCGAATGGCAATACGCAGTACGCAATACGTACCACGCACCACGCCTCACGCACCACGCAATCATACCACGGCCCGGCGAGGGCGGCAACTGGACGTTTTCATCTTTTTGACAAAAGCGGGTTTTCCGTTATACTGTGTCCATTCTGTCCCACCCAGACCGGCGCGTCTGACCAACAAGCCAATGAAGGCTTCACACCTGGAGTGTGCCAACGATGGCCTATCAAGCTCCCAGTATCCCCGCACCAGGCCGCATCAGCCGGGCGTCGGGCGGCCCTTTTGGGCTGTCGGGCGCGCAGCGGCGAGAGATCAAGAGATTCGTTGAGGCGTTGGCGTATCTCTCGCCCGCGCTGATCATCTTCGCGGCTTTCGTCTTTATTCCGCTTGCCAAATCCATCCGGCTCAGCACGTTCTTCACCAACCCCATCGGGGTGCCGACCGTCTTCGCCGGGCTTGAGAACTACCAACGGCTGATCGAGACGCCGGCATTCGCCTACAGCCTCCAACGATCGGTCTTGTTCGTGCTCATTACCGTGCCGACCACGTTGGTGTTTTCCATGATCCTGGCGCTGCTCGGCAACCTGCGGCTGCGGCGGATTGACATCTTCCGGATGGTCTTTTCATGCACCATCGCAGTGTCGGGCGCCACCGCAGCGGTGATGTTCAAGTATCTGTTTCACCCCGCGCTAGGCCCGCTGAACTACATGTTGAGCCTGGTCGGTATCCCCGCGGTGCCGTGGCTGATCAGCGATCAGACCGCGCTGTTTGCCGTGGCGATCGCGACGGTCTGGCTCCAGCTCGGCATGAACACGGTGATCATGTTGGCGGGCATGCAGGGCATCTCGGACGAGTTGTACGAAAGCGCCATGATAGATGGCGCCAACGCCTGGCATAAGTTCCGCAGCATCACGATCCCGCTCCTTTCACCGACGCTCTTTTTCCTCTTGATCATTGACGTGCTGGCCGCCTTCCAAACCTTCACGCAAGTCAATGTGATGACCCACGGCGGGCCGATGGACTCCACCAACGTGCTGGTCTTTTCGATCTACCGTGAGTTCTACTTCAACGGTCAGTACGGGCTGGCCGCCGCGCAGGCTGTGGTCTTGTTTATCATCATCCTATTGATAACCATCTTCCAGTTCGGTGTCGTCGAAAGGAAAGTACATTACACATGACCCTCAAGACCCGCCGCATCCTGACCAGCGCGCTCTGGTACCTCCTTTTGCTCGCCATGGCCGCGATCGTGTTGCTGCCGCTCTGGACGACGTTCACCATCAGCATGTTGAACGACCAGGAGTTGGCCTCCTATCCGCCCAAGTTGGCGCCTTCCAGCCTGCACCTGACCAATTTTCGCCGCGCGTTGGAACAAGCGCCGCTGGCGCGCTACCTGCTCAACAGTGTCATCCAATCCAGCTTGGTCATGACAGGCCAGCTCCTTACCGCCTGCCTGGCAGCCTACGCCTTCGCCTTCATCAATTTCAAGGGCCGCAACATCATTTTCCTGGTGTTCCTCTCGACGATGATGATCCCCTGGGAGTCTACGATCATCCCCAACTACCTGATGATTCAAAAGTTGGGGTGGAATGATACCTTTCTGGGGTTGAGTGTGCCGTTCCTGGCGACCGCGTTCGGGACGTTCCTGCTGCGCCAGTTTTTCCTGACGCTCCCGCACGAGCTTCAGGATGCGGCGACGATTGACGGCTGCAGCAGCTTTCGCTTCCTGACGACCATTGTGGTGCCGCTGGCCCGCCCGGCGCTCGGCACCTTGGCGATCTACAGCTTCTTGCAGACCTACAACCAGTACCTCTGGCCGTTGCTCATTACCAACAAGGAGATGATGCGCACGGTGCAGATCGGCATCGCGCTGCTGCAGGATGAAGAACGTTTCATGTTCAACAACGTGATGGCTGGTGTCGTGTTCGTGTTGGTCCCCACCTTCACGCTCTTTATTTTCGGCAACCGCCAGTTGATCCGCGGCCTGACGGCCGGCGCGGTCAAAGGCTGATTGTCATTCTGAGCGGGTTGACCCCTGCAAACTCGCGATGGCGTGACACCAGCGAAGAATCCGTAGCTCATATCCAAATCCCAATAAGGAGAAGGAACCATGAAGAAGTCTCTGTTCATCGTCCTGAGCCTGCTCGTTGTGTTGAGCATGCTCCTCACGTCGTGCGCGCAGCCGACGGCGACACCGGCGCCACCCAAGCCGACCGAGAAACCGGCCGCGGCAGCTCCTGCGGCGACCACGGCCCCTGCGGCCACCACGGCTCCTGCGGCCACCAAGCCTGCAGCGACCGTGGCCCCAACCGCCACCGCCGTTCCGCCGACCAAGGTCGCGCCGGCCGGCGCCCAACGCATCGCCTTCTGGCACAGCATGAGCGGCGATGTCGGCAACAAGATCCCCGTGATGGCGGATAGTTACAACGCCACCCAGACCAAGTGCTTCGTAGACCCCACCTATCAGGGCTCCTACGATGACTCGCTGAACAAGCTCAAAGCCGGCCTGCAATCGAAGGACGTGCCCGCGCTCGTGCAGGTCTTCGACCTCGGCACCCGCTTGATGATTGACCTGCAGGTCGCCACGCCGGTGCAGACTTTCATTGACAAAGAGAAGTACGACATCTCGGATCTCGAACCGAACGTGTTGAACTACTACTCGGTGGGCGGCAAGCTCAACTCCATGCCGTTCAACAGCTCCAACCCGATGCTGTACTTCAACAAAGACATGTTCAAGGCTGCCGGCCTCGATCCCGCCAAGCCCCCGCGCACCTGGGACGAGTTCTCCGCTGCCGCGCGCAAGTTGACCCAGAAGGATGCCGCGGGCAAGGTGACAGTCCCTGGCGGCGCCTTCGCCATCTACGGCTGGTTCTTCGAGCAATTCCTGGCCGTGTCGGGCGGCTACTACGCGGATAACGAAAACGGCCGCGCGGCCGCAGCCACCAAGGCCACTTTCAACAGCCCGGAAGGCGTAGCCATTCTCGACTGGTGGAAGAAGATGTACGACGAGGGCATCCTGGGCAACTACGGGCGTACCACGGTGGATACCCGCAACGCCTTCCTCGCCGGCAAGACGGCCATGTTCATTGACTCCACCGCCGTGCTGCGCAGTATGGTGGACACCACCACCGGCAAGTTCGAGTTGGGCACCGCCTTCCTGCCGCGGCCCAACGAAGCCGCCTTCCAGAAGTCCGGCACCATCATCGGTGGCGCCTCGGTCTGGATCCTGAATGCCCGTCCGGCCGCCGAGCAGGCGTGCGCGTGGGAGTTCGTCAAGTACCTGGTCTCCGCGCCGCAGCAGGCGTTCTGGCACACGGCGTCGGGCTACTACCCGATCCGCAAGGCCGCCTACGAAGAGCAGGTTGACAAGGACTGGCGCGCCAAATACCCGGCGTTCCAGACCGCGATTGACCAGCTCCACGCCGCCCCGACCAACCGCTTCACCCAGGGCGGGCTGATCGGCGTCTTCCCCACCGCGCGCCAGACCATCGAAGGCGCGATCGAGGAAGTGCTGGCCGGCAAGTCCACGCCGCAGCAGGCGCTCGACAAGGCCGCTGAAAGCGTGACCAAGGCGATCCAGGATTACAACAAGACGATGGGCATCAAGTAGCAGAACGCAAAACGGAAGCGTGATGCGTGTTGCGTTGTTCGTGACGAGGGTGGCAGCCTGTCGAGAGGCGGGTTGCCACTCTGTCTGTTTGGGTGTAGTTCGGATCACGAAGACGCGAAGCGGCGCGAAGACCACGAAGCGCGAAGAGCACGAAGAATCACGCCGCGGCGAGCGTCCTTCGCGTTCTTCGTGCTTCGCGATTCTTCGGCCTTCGTGATCTAAACTACCCAGGCGACAAATGACTAACCTTATGACCCATCCCATCCGCATCCTGTTGACCCTGGCCCTGCTCGCCCTTGTCTTTGTGGCTGCGACCTGCACCGCGCCCGCGCCGCCGCCCACGACTCAGGCTCAGCCGCAACCTCAACCTTTACCTCAGGAGACCGCGACACCCATGTGCGCCAAAACCCTGAACATTGCCCATCGCGGGGCGCGCTCGTTGGCCCCCGAAAATACCCTGGCCGCGGCCCGCAAGGGGCTGGCGCTCGGCGCTGACCTGTGGGAGCTGGACGTGGCCTTGACCACCGACGGCGTGCCGTTCGTGGTTCACGACGACACGCTGGAGCGGACGTCCAACGTCAAGGCGGTCTTCCCCGACCGCAAGCCGTTCACGAATTATCTTTTCACCCTGGACGAGGTGCGCCGGCTCGATTTCGGCTCGTGGTTCGTCGCGACCGACCCGTTCAAGCAGATCGCTGCGGGGAACGTGAGCAAGGCCGAGCTGGAGAGTTACAAGGGGGAGGTGGCGCCGACCTTGCGCGAGGCGCTGGCCTTTACCAAAGACAACAACTGGCGCGTCAACGTAGAGATCAAGGACCTGACCGGCACGCCCGGCGACGCCACCGTGGTCGAGAAGGTCGTCGCGCTGATTGACGAGCTGGGCATGGCCGACCGCGTGCTGATTTCGTCGTTCAACCACGCCTACATCCAGCGCGTCAAGCAGGCGAACCCGAAAATCGCCACCGGCGCGTTGGTGGAGCGGGCTGATCCTGACCCCGTGGCGCTACTCAAGCGGCTGAATGCCCAGGCCTACAACCCGAAAGTCGGCCAGATTTCGCCCGCCGAGATCGGCAAGGTGCGCGACGCCGGTTACGATGTCTACATCTGGACCGTCAACGACGAGGCAACGATGAAGCAGCTCATCGCGGCCCGCGCCAGCGGCATCTTTACGGATTTCCCGCAACTGCTGAAACCGCTGGCGGAGGGGTGTAAGTAGGCTGGCCAAGTGGGCCAAGTGCCTGGCACCTCGGAGGTGCCAGGCACTTGCTGGAGGAGGCGCCATGCGCGTTCTTGTCGCTGGCGGAGCCGGTTATATCGGCAGCACGGTAGCCGCGCAACTGCTGGAGGCGGGGCACGTCGTCACGGTGTTCGACAGCCTGGTAAAGGGCTACCGGGCCGCTGTGCCGGAGGGCGCGGCGTTCGTCCAGGGCGACATCCACAATCGTCACGATCTGGACGCGGTGCTGGAGCCGGGCCGTTTCGACGCGGTGATGCACTTTGCCGCGTTCATCGAGGCCGGCGAGTCCATGGTGGACCCTGGTCGCTACTTCTACAACAACGTCGCGGGCAGCATCAGCCTGATCGAAGCCGCGACGGCCCACGGCGTGGGACACTTCGTCTTTTCTTCCACCGCGGCGGTCTACGCGGGGAAGGATGCGGCGCTCACCGAGGGCGATACGCTCGCGCCGGCCAACGCCTACGGCGCCACAAAGCTGATGGTCGAGCAGGCGCTCGACTGGTACCGGCGACTCAAGGGGCTGCGGTTTGCCGCGCTGCGCTACTTCAACGCGTGCGGCGCGACGCCCGGTCGCGGCGAAGCGCATCGCCCCGAAACCCACCTGATCCCGTTGGTGCTTCAGGTCGCGTTGCGACAGCGACCGCACGTCGCCATCTTCGGGACCGATTATCCCACGCCCGACGGCACGTGCATCCGTGACTACATCCACGTGGCCGACCTGGCCGCGGCGCACCTGCTCGCGTTGGACGCATTGGCCGGGCGCGAAAGCCTGACCTGTAACCTGGGCAATGGCGCGGGCTACTCGGTGCGCCAGGTGATCGAAGCCGCGCGGACGGTGACGGGACATCCGATTCCTACCGTCGAAGCCCCCCGTCGCCCCGGCGACGCGGCGATCCTGGTGGCCGACGCCGGTCGCGCCCGCGCGATCCTTGGCTGGCGGCCGCACGTCCCGGCCCTGCACGATATCATCGCCGATGCGTGGGCGTGGCACCGAGAGCATCCGCACGGTTATGGTTATGCGGTGTGAGGCGGACGACGCCCCGTCTGCAAGCACACACCTGGCACAGGCGTCGCGCAAGGCGCGCGCCAAGTTGACACGAACCGCCTGCCCCGTTATACTTATGATCAGCAATTTCTACGGACGTTCCACTTTACCTTCAGCCACACACTCACACAACGGGGAGGACCAAGATGACGCTGGAAGCACAGGGTGACTTTCCCAAGATTGACGTCGAGCAGACGCTGTATCAGGCGGTGCGGAGCGTCGCCGAGCAGTTTCCCGAGCGCGAGGCGTTGGTGATCGGGGACGAGCGGCTGACCTACCGCCAGTTGATGGAGCGACTGGATGCGCTGGCGGCCGGTCTGCAAGGGCTGGGCGTGCAACGGGGCGAACGCGTCGGCGTCATCCTGCCGACCTGCCTGGAATCGGCCGCGCTGCTGTTGGCGCCGGGCAAGTTCGGCGCAGTGACCGTGCCCATGAACCCGATGCTGCGCGGCCACGAGGTGCGGCACATCCTGGCCGATTCCGGCGCGGTGGCGTTGGTCACCGTGGCGGAGATGTACGGCCACGACTATCTGAAGATGATCGCGGCGATCCGCCCCACCTTGCCCGCCTTGCGTTACGTGATCGTCAAGGGGGCCGCGGGCGGAGATGGGATCATCCCACTCGACGACCTGTATAAGCCGTCAGCGGCTCCGGCTCTTCCCGCAGGCGAGGTGCAGGCCGGCGATCCGGCGTACCTCATCTACACCTCGGGTACCACCGGGCAGCCCAAGGGCGCGGTGCACACGCACGAGACGATGTTGCGCAGCACCGACAGCATCCTTCAGGTGGTTGATCGCTCGCTGTTGCAGTGTTTTCTCAGCCCCTTCCCGCTCTTCCACGTGGCCGGCCTCATGATCGGTCTGGCGACGTACGTGGTTGGCGGCAAGATGGTGCTGATGGAGCGGTTCCACCCGCAGCAGGCCCTCAACCTCATCGAGAAGGAGCGTGTCACCCTGTTCGGCGGAGTGCCCACGATCCTGCAGACCATTTTGGGCGTGCCCGATCTGGCGAAGTATGACGTGTCGTCCCTGCGCACGGCCGGTTCCGGCGCCGCGATGGTGCCGCCGGCGCTGATACGCGGCCTGAAAGCGCGGCTGGGGTGCGATACCCTCATCGCCTACGGCATCACCGAGACCAGTTGGCTGAGCATCACCACCCCCGCTGACCCCGAATATGCCAGGCTGGAGACCGTCGGCCGGCCCATCCCGAACGTCGAAATCCGTATCGTGGACGATGACCGCCGCGACCTGCCCCTGGGTCAGGTTGGCGAGATCGCCTGCCGGGCGCCGTTTATCATGAAGGGCTACCACAACCGGCCGCAGCAGACCGCAGAAGTGCTCGACCAAGACGGCTGGTACTACACCGGCGACATCGGCTCGGTGGATGAGCTGGGCTTCATCCGCATCCTGGATCGCAAGAAGGACATGATCATCCGCGGCGGCATCAACGTTTACCCGGCTGAGGTGGAGAGCTTCCTGCTGACCCATCCTGGGGTGCTGATCGCCGCGGTGGTCGGTGTGTCGAGTGCGGTGGGCGGGGAGCGGCTGCGCGCCTATATCATCCCCAAGCCAGGGGTGACTTTGACGGAAGCGCAAGTCCTGGATCACTGTCGCGGCCGGATCGCGGCGTACAAGATCCCGGACGAGGTGCGCCTGGTGGCCGAGCTGCCGATGACCGCGACCGGGAAGGTGCAACGGTTCGCGCTGCGGGAACAGGCGTTCAAGGAAATGGCGCCGGCGTGATCCGCATCGAGACGCCGCTGGCTCCCCTGCGCGGGCCGAAGACCGTCAACGTTTACCTGCTGCCCGGCCCGCCGTTGACGCTGGTGGACACCGGCCCGCGCACCGATCGGGCATGGGAGGCGTTACAGGCCGGCCTGGCCGGCCACGGCTACCAGGTCGCGGACCTGGAACGGATCGTCCTCACCCATGCCCACGCGGATCACTACGGCCTGGCGGCGCGCCTGGTCGCCGCCTCAGACGCGGAAGTGCTCGCCCATGCCGACGCGATCCCCTGGTTGAGCGACGCGGCGGGGTTGGGCGCGCGCAACTGGCGGCACTTCAAGGAGACGGTGGTCCGCGCCGGCGTCCCGGCCGACCTGCTGGAGCGCTGGCTCGCGGTCCAGCGCCGCGGCGGCCCACTGGCCGAGCCGGTGCAGGTTACGCGGATCATCGGCCCTGGGGAATGCCTGGTCATCGGCGAGGCGACCTGGGAAGTGGTGCATTTTCCAGGCCACGCGCCCGGCTTGATCGGCCTGCTCAACCGTGCGGCCGGCGAGATCCTCGTAAGCGATCATCTGTTGCCCGACATGCCTGCTCCGCCCGGCCTCTACGTGTCGCTCGATGGCGCGGCCGAACGGCCACGCACTATGGGCGATTATCTGGCTGCTCTGCGCAAGCTGGCGACGTTGCCCGTACGCACCGCCTGGCCGGGTCACGGCGAGGCGGTCGGCGATGTGCCCGCGCTGGTCGAGCGTCGCGTGGCTGGGCATCAGCAGTTGGCCGACGAGCTGGCCGGGCTGCTGGCGGACGGCGAAAAGACCCCTTACGGGCTGTGGCGGGCGCTCTTCCCCCGCCTCCTGCCGCTCGATCCCCCGAACGGCACGGTACAGGTCATCAGCCACCTCGATCTGCTGGAGGCGCAGGGGCGGGTGGCGGCGCGGGAACGAGATGGACTGATTTATTACCGGCGCGAATGAACTCAGGCTGTCATGCTGAGCGGGTTAACGAGTCAAGATCCGCGACGGCGAGATTCCAGCGAAGCATCCATTCGCTGCGCTCAGAGCTTGTCCTGAACATAGTGAAGGAACAGGTTCTCACGTGGCAACGAGGCTCTTCGCTGGTGTCACGCCGCGGCGCACCGCTCGCCGTTAACCCGCTCAGAGTGACAGGCCCGCCCAGAACTTGTCCTGAGAGAAGCGAAGGAGTGACAGGCCCCAGGAGGCGCACATGAACCCTCAACTCGTGCGGCAAAGCCAAACCCTGGACGAAGCGTTCCGCCGTGTCGTGGAGCGCTATGGCGATTGCGAGGCCCTGCTCTTCGGTGCAGAGCGGGTCACGTATCGCCAGATGGGGGCGCGGGTGGCGACGTTGGCCGCGGGTTTCCACCGCCTGGGGGTGATGCGCGGGGATAACGTCGCGCTGATCCTGTCCAATTGCCCGGAATTCCTCTACACCATCTTCGCGCTCGCGCAGATCGGCGCGGCGGCCGTGCCGTTCAGCCCGCAATCGGGCGGCCGGGATGTGGAGCACATCCTGGGCGACGCCAGGGCCGTGGCGGTGGTCACCGACGTCCATGCGCCGGGCAGCGACCTGCTGGGCCTGATCGCTGAGGTCCGCCCCAGGCTGCCGGCGCTGCGGCACGTCATCGTCCGGGGCGCGGACGAGCAGACGGGCTGCATCTCCCTGGCGAGCCTGCTGGACGATACGCGCTCGATCGCCCCCTCTCCTGACCTCCCCACGGCCGAGCCGCCAGATCCGGCCGACGTGGCCCTGATCCTCTACACCTCCGGTACGACCGGCCTGCCCAAGGGCGCGGTGCACACCCATCGCACGTTGCTGGCGACGTTGGGTATGATGGTGCGGATGGTCAGCTCACTGCTCAAGCCGTCGCCGTCGCTGGCCCGCGTGGCCTGGCCGCTCCTGCGTCGGCCCCGTAAGCTGCGCTGGTTTGCCGAGCTGGGCCTGGCCGCGGTCGGGGTCGGGCAGCTTCGCTGGCTGGTGATGACCCCTTTCTACCACGTGGCCGGTTACTTCCAACTGATGCTCGCGCTGTTGGGCGGCGACAAGATGGCGCTCCTGGAACGTTTCCAGCCGGACGCCGCGCTGGAGCTGATCCACCGCGAACGCGTCACCATCCTCTTTGCCGTGCCGCCGATGCTCGTGGCGATGCTGAGTCGTCCCGACTGCACCCCTCACACCCTGGTCTCGCTGGCATTGGTGGGCACCGGCGCGATGCCGGTGCCGCCGCAGGTGGTGCGGGAGCTGCGGGAGCGGATCGGCTGCCTGGTGGTCATCGGCTACGGCGCGACCGAGGCGTCGGTGGGCACGGCCACGATGCCGGTGGACCCGGAGGACGTACAGGCCGAGACCGTCGGCCGGCCCGCGCCCGGCGTGGAGCTGAAGATCGTTGACGACGCGCGGCGGCCGGTGCAAGGGGGCGCGGTGGGCGAGATCGCGGTGCGCGGGCCGGGGGTGATGGCGGGGTACTACGGCAACCCGGAGAGTACCAGCCAGGTCATGGATGCGGACGGATGGTATTACACCGGCGACCTGGGCCAGATGGACGAGCGGGGCTACGTGCGCGTGGTGGGGCGGGCCAAAGACATGATCATCCGCGCCGGGGCCAACGTCTACCCGGCCGAGGTGGAGCACTTTCTGCTGACGCACCCGCAGATCGCGCAGGTCGCGGTCATCGGTCTGCCCAGTCCGACGGCCGGCGGCGAGAAGATTCGCGCCTACGTCGTACCCAGAGCGGGCGCGGCCCCGACCGTAGGCGACGTCGTGGGCTACTGCTGGGGCAAGATCGCCGCCTATAAGGTTCCCGACGAAGTTCTGTTCGTGGACGAGTTACCCCTCACGCCCGCGCTGCAGAAGGTGCAGCACTTCCGGCTGCGGGAGCAGGCGCTGGGGGAACAGAAGTAACGCAAGCTGCCAGCTTGCGCCACGCTTTCCGGCTGCGAGAGCAGGCAGTGGGGGAACAGAAGTAACGCAAGCTGCCAGCTTGCGTCACGCTTTCCGGCTGCGGGAGCAGGCAGTGGGGGAACAGAAGTAACGCAAGCTGCCAGCTTGCGCCACGCTTTCCGGCTGCGGGAGCAGGCGCTGGGGGAACAGAAGTAACGCAAGCTGCCAGCTTGCGCCACGCTTTCCGGCTGCGGGAACAATTGGAGATGTGAGCACCGCGAGTGTTATTCAGGGAAGACGCCCATCTTCGCCCAAAGTCGCCGCAGGTTGACCAGTTGGGGACGATTCATGCGCAACGCTTCGGCGGTCGCCCGCCCAGTCGGCGTTATCCCCAGGATGCGCAGTCTATCGTCGCTCCACATAAAGTGCATTGACCATTCATGGCGGCGCGGGTGATACAGGCCGACAGCGCGGCCGGTGTCAGGGGCGATTGCGGTTTGCCGGGCCGCCTTGAAACGGTTGCACGCCGGGCAGGACAAACATAGGTTTTCCAGCGTTGTTTGGCTTCCTGCGCTGACGGGGACGATGTGGTCAATCTCGAAGGCGGTGATGGTTAAATCTTCCGACGTCTGGCAATACGCACAGCGAGCCTGATCGAGCTGATACACTTGGACACGCAGGTCAGGTGGAATGGCGGAGGTCATCCGTAGGGTTCCTTTGTCTCGGCCAACCGTTGTAAAGTATAGTTAGCTCGCGCCTTCAGGACATTCATGTGGTCCACGTACTCCAGCAGGCGATCCAACTCGCGTTCTGCTGCACCGTCTGTTGTGTCCTCGCGGTTGCGCTGGAGCAACTCGTCGAGGCGTTGCTGATAGCGAGACGAAAGCATCCCCTCAGCCAGTGTTTGCAGTTCAGGTTCGCTCAGATTCACCAGGATGTCGGGATCAGAAGGCACGCTAGCGCGCAGTGTTTGGTAGTCTTCCCACCTCAGCACGACCCCCGTTCGTTGGCCATCTTCGCGGACCAGGTATTCGACCGGAGAAGCCAGAAGAGCGTTTCCCATCAAATGATTCCTTTCAACCAGAGGTTGTCCCGGCTGCTGGACTGAGAAGTATAGTCGGCCCCGGCCCCGATGTCAAGACTTCCATTTCAGAATTCATCCCGAACCGAATTGCTTTCCTTACGTCGCGACCCCAATCAGCGCCAGCACCGCCAGCGCGGGCGCGCCAAGCAGGAAGCTGAAGAAGTTCAGCGTCAGGCTCATGGCGAACGCCAGTGCGGGTTTCATGCGGCCCCGCGTCAGCCCCGCGATGATGGCACCCTCCACGATCATAGCCCCCACTTCGGCCAGGATCAGGGTCAGCAGGAACGCGCCGGCCGGGACCGCGGCCACGATGAGCCAGAGGGCCGGCACGGTGAGCAGGTTGCCGATTGCCACGCCGCGCAATGCGCGGCGCGGGGAATGCGTGAGCCGGACGAAGCCGTAGCCGAGCGGCAGCTCGATGAGGAGCGAGAGGAGCAGCGCGATCAGCGCGCCGCCGAAGTGCGACCGGCGCAGCAGCGCGGTCGTTTCGACCAGGCTTGCAGAGCCGTCCTCCGCTAGATCGAGCCGGTAGGAGCTGCGCAGCCCCGTGCGCGTCACCGGGTTCGAGACGAAGAGTCGATCCGCGGCGGGCAGATAGACCGCCAGCCGGAAGCGTTCGGGCAGGAAATAGCTGAAACTGCACTGCCCGGCCCGGCACTCGCCGCCTCGGATCATCGGCGGCCCCTGAAGACGCCAGGTACAGCCCTCGGCCGGCTCGGCCACCGTCAGGCCGGCGAACTTGGCGCAGAGTGGGCCGTCGAACCCGCAGCGGTCGTTCGGCTGGACGTCCGGCGCGTAGCAGGTGAGCATCTGGGCGTAGAAGGTCTCGTCGGCCACCGGGCCGCCGTTCCAGCGCACTTCGACGTCTACCGAGGGCTTGGGGCCGACGTCCGCGAGCAGAAGAGTGTGGGGCGATTTGCCAAATCGCCCTACGTCCGCGCTGGCCGGCGCAGCTTGCACGGACGCGGCGGCCGCACACAACAGAATCCAGCAGGCCGCGAGGAAGGCTGCCTTGCTCAACACGGAGATGGCACGCGCTAGTTTTCCCATTCGCCCTCCACAAGCTCCCGCTGGCTACGAGCCATGGCATCCAAAAGGACTTGTTCTTCGGGATCAGGTCCATCGGCATAGGCCGCGTTGATACTCTCCAGCAGACGTTGGTTTTCCTGCCGGCGGATGAACTCTTCCAGGGCCAGCGAAACGAGGCGGCTCCGTGAGAGATTCAGGGAGCAGGCCAGACTTTCCACGGCATGGAAGAGCGAGTCAGGAAGCGACACCGTGATCTTGATGCAGGTCATTGGATTCCACCATTGTTTTGCTGATTGGCGATGTTGGGGACAGTTCCCCCGATGCAGGAAAGACGCTCCTCGATTCACAGCAGGAGTTCCCCGAAGTTGGGGACAGTTCCCCCGATGCGGGGAAGGCCCTCCCCGCTTCAGGGCATGAGTTCCCCGAAGTTGGGGAAAGTTCCCCCGATGCAGGGGAGACCTGCCCCGACTCAGGGGGAAGTCCGCCCTGAGTTCGACGCGGCCGGATGCGGATAGAACAACGAATCCGAGGAGCTTCGAATTCATTGGCGAATCTATCTTGAGGGCCACATCACGACCTGAACGCCGTGCTTGCCCCCCAGGTCTCTCGCCAAGCTGCGGCGTTTAGGCCGCAGTATTCCATGAGGATGTGGCCCCGCCCGAACGTTCAGGCGAACCCTACCAGTTCAGGCGGGGCCGGGCTTCTTTGGCCGGCCGGCGGTCCGGCCCGGCGCGACCGGGGTCGCGGTCTGGAGTTCTCAGAGAGCGGCGCTGGCCGGCAATGTAGAGCGATTTACCAAATCGCTCTACACCGACGGCGATCCCTGGCCGTGCTCCTGGCGACTGCTGGCGACACGAAAACCGTTGTTGTCGTTCCTGTTGTCAGGGTTGTTCCTGTTACGGTAAGCGCACCGCACGAAGCGACCGGACCCACTACGGCTCATTATACCGCTTGATCCAACTGCCGAGAAGTTTGCCGGTCTCGGCGAGCAGGCCGGCGGCGTGCTGATACTGCTTGGGCGTCAACAGGCTCAGCTCCTGGCACAGGCGCACGGTGTAGCGCAGCCGATCCAGTTCCACGTCGGCCCGCTGCAGGAGAGCCGGCCGCGCCTCGACCGAGCACTTGCGCGCATCGAGCAGCAGGTCTATGAAACCCAGGCCGACCTCCTGCAATCGCCGGCCCAAGCCCAGCCGATAGCCACGGGGAAACTTCTCGCTGGCCTGCAGCAGGTAGACCAGCAGGTCGAAGGTTTTGCCAAAGAGAGGGGTTTCCTGGCTCAAAAGATCACCTGCCTGGGTAGGGGCGATCCCTTGCGGTCGCCCACGGAGGGCAGGCGCAAGGCCGTGCCCCTATACTCAAAAAACCACCTGCCTGAACAGCGTCCGCCGCAACCGGTAAGTATTCCCGTGGCTGGCGTGCGCGATCCATGCGCGGAGCGATTGCCGCACGTCGGCCGGCCCGGTCTGCCCGGCGCGATAGGCAGCCCGTTGGGCGCGCAACCGGCGGCCGAATGCCTTGACGTTCTCCCGCTTGAGCCGGCGGTGCGTGGGGAAGACGCGAAAGCCCAGCCAGGGGATGCCGGCCTTGACCGGGTAGACCTGGGCGCGGTCCGCGTGCAGGGTCAGCCGCAGCTCGGCCAGCTTGCCGATCACGGCCGCGCGCCAGGCCCACAGCGTCGGCTTGTCGTCGGCGAAGAGCAGAAAGTCATCGCAGTAGCGCAGATAGGCGGGACAGCGCAGCTCGTGCTTGACGAACTGATCCAGGTCGTTCAGGTAGACGTTGGCCCAGTTCTGCGAGGTCAGATTCCCGATGGGCAGACCCCGCGGCCGGGCCGCGGCCAGCAAGTCGTCGCCGGAGAAGTAGACCATGTCGTATTGGTCGGCCAGCACACCGACGCCGCTGGCCAGGATGCGATCCATCAGCGCCAGGGTATCGGGGCAGGCGATGTGCCGGGCCAGTTGACCGGCCAGGATGGTGAGATCCACCGACGGAAAAAACTGCACCACGTCGCACTGGAGCACGTAGCGATGGCCGCGGGCGAAGTGCTGGCAGCGGTCAATGGCGGCGTGCGTCCCTTTGCCCACGCGGCACGCATAGCTGTCATGGATCATGCGCGCCTCGAAGAGGGGCCAGGTGACCCGCATGAGGGCGTGATGCAACACGCGATCCCGAAACGGCGCGGCCGAAATGCGCCGCACCTTCGGCTCGCGGATCATGAAGTGCCGATAGGGGCCGGGCTGATAGGTGTGGTCGCGCAGTTCCTCGTGCAGCGCATAGAGGTTCTGCTCCAGGTCTACCTCGAAGTCGGCCACCGAGGGCCACTTGCGCTTGCCGCCCCGCCGTGCTGCGCGCCACGCCTGCCACAGATTGTCCGGGTCGTAGATCAACGGATAGAGATGCTTGAAGGTACGGGCCATCTTCTCTCCACAGAGACCTTTGAGGTTTCGCAAACCTCAAAGGTCTGGGGCGCCGAACAAAAAAATCGCGCGGTGGGGGGCGCTTTGCGCCCCCCACACCCCCCGCGGGGGAGCTCACCGAGAACAGAGAACAGGGGACAGCGGACAGAGAACAGGGTGCTTACGGAGAACTCCTGGCGACACGAAAACCGTTGCGGTCGTTCCTGTCGTCAGGGCCGCGCCCGTAACGGTAAGCGCACCGCACGTTGTCAACATTGCCGTAATAAGCACCGCCTCGTAGCGTTCGCATCGCGTCCCCTGCGGGATCGTCGTCCGGCGGCGTCTTGTAGTTGTTCCGCCATTTGGTCAGACACCATTCCCAGACGTTGCCGCTTATGTCCAACACGCCGTAGGGGCTGGCGCCTTGTGGGAAGATCCCCACCGCGCTGGTCGCGCCGATGCCGGTCGCGTCGTAGTTGGCGTGGTCGGGGGTGATCTGGTCGCCCCACGGATAGCGCCGCGCGGGGAGTGAGTTGGCGGTTAACGTGCCAGGCACTTCCGAAGTGCCTGGCACGTGGGGGACGTGGGGGATTTTCACCCCGCCGCGCGCCGCCTTCTCACACTGCGCTTCAGTCGGCAGTGTTACGGCGCAGCCTAACTTCTCGCCCAGCCAGCGGCAGAACGCCGCGGCTTCGTACCACGTGACCGCGACGACCGGGTGGTTCGGCAGATCGAAGGCTCCGCCTGCTTTGTCCGGCTCGGTGCGGTCGCCTTTCCACTCCCAGCCGGCGGCGGTCCAGCAGCGCCGCCACTGGGGGGTGTAGCCGCCGTCCTGCACGAAGGCGGCGAATTGGGCATTGGTGATCGGGTACTGGCTGATCTGGAAGGCGGGCAGGGTCAGCTTGTGGGGCGGCTTCTCGCGATCAGACTCGTCGCTGCCCATCGTGAACTCGCCGGCCGGCACGTCGCACCAGGCGATATCGGGCAGACCATCCGGGGTCAGGCCGACGCCGGGGCGGGGGTCGCCCAGGCGGGCCAGCGCGCGGCCGGCCGCGGCGCGCACCGAGCCAGGGACGCCCACCAGGTTGGGATCAGTCAATAGATCGGCAAGCCGCTGCACCAGGGCGCAGCGCGTCGCGTCCGCGCCGCCCCATTCCAGAAAGGCGGTGGCGGCCAGCTCGGCGGTCGCCAGCAGGCGCGGCGTGCGCGGGCAGCCGGCGTCGTCGAGACACGCCAGCCGGCGCACCAGGTCGCCGGCCGTATCCGGCGCGGTGGTGTTCAGGTAGCCGATGGTCAACAGGGCCGGCTCGCGCCACCACGGATCGGCCGGCCGGCCCGCGTCTTCGATAAAGCGGGCGATGCGCTCGACCTCTCGCTCCCCCTCGGCCAGGTAGCGCGCGGTCAGGAATTCCTGGAAGCTGAGGTGGGTGAACCGGTGGCGTCCGGCCAGTTCCTCCATCAATCCCCCGCGCTGCCGGCTGGTTGCGACGAAGTCGCTCACCAGCAGCTCGGCGGCCTCCGGCAGCTTGCGGCGGCGCTCGGTCAGATAGCGGCACAGCAGGTCGGTCAGCTCCCGCTCGCCGATTTCGCGACCGGCCTCGCGGCCGCGGCTGTGCATCTGGAAAGCGAGATATTGGCACAGATCGCGGCGGCCGCGCCAGTCGCCGCCCAGTTGAGCCAGGCGCTGGGCCACCGCCTCGTCGGGGTTGTGCGACGAAGTCAGCAGGGTATCCACCACCTCCACGTATAATTCGGCGCGCTGGTCGGGCAGCCGGCGCAGGTTGAAATGGACGATCAACAACATGCGCACCAGCAACGGCGTGGTGACCAGCCGGTTTTCCGCGTCGCCGCCCAGCCGCTCGGTCCGTTCGTCCTCCAGCTTTGCCACATCGGCAATCAGGCCATCCGCGCGGCGGTTGCGCTCGTCGGTTTCTACCTCTGCCGGATAGATCGCCCGATACGCACGGCGGATCAGGTCGGCTACTTGTTCGGGTGAAATGGGCAACACCCGCACGACGCGGAAGTCATTGCCCAACACCGCGCGGCCCTGGTAGGCGGGTGTGCGGCTGGTGACGACGAACCGTGTCTGGCGCCGGCTGTAAGTCAGATCGCGCACCCCCTGCGAGACCAGCGCCCGCTCGTCCTCGTTGGGGACTTCGTCGAGGCCGTCCAGGAGCAGGATGACGTGGCGGCCCTTTTCGAGCAAGGTGGCGAAGAAGTCGTCGGGCAGGTTCAGCGCGGCCTGGCGCTCCATCAGGTGATGATTGATGAACGTCGCGAGCTGGCGCTGGCGCGGGTCGGGGTGGTCGGCGAAACGTCGCCGGTGCTCGGCGTAGAGGCTGAGCGGCACGTAGATCGGCAATGGCAGCTCGCCGGTCAGCCCAAGGCGGTCGGCCGCCAGCGCCGGCTGGCCGGTACGCAGCGCCTCGGCCAACGTCCAGGCGATGTGCTGCAGAACGGTGGTCTTGCCGCAGCCCGGCGCGCCGATCACGGCCAGGCAGTTTCCCTGGGCCAGCAACTCCTGCATCGAGATCTGCCGCGGCGGTTCCGGTTCCGTTGATTCGTCGCGCCGGCCCAGGTTGCGCTTTAAGGTCTCGCGCGCGTCGGGCAACGGTTCGGCCGCCAACGGCACGTAGACTTCCTCCAGCGACAGCTCGACCGCCTGCTGGCCCCCGCGCTTGATGCCGCGCAGCACCACTTTGCCGGTCTGGGCGCGCACCCAGTCCAGGTAATTATCCAGCGCGGCACGGTAGTCGGCCTCGCTCCGCTCGCCGCGGTCGCGGTAGATGTTGACGATGTGAGCGACGACTGCCGCGTCACCCGCGATCTGCCCGATGTTGGCGCCGGCTACTGCGCCGCCGGTTACGCTGCCGACCGTCTGTTGCACCTCGATTCGCGCGGCCGGCGGTCGGGGGATCCTGGCGCGTAACTTCCGTTTTGCGCCGGGCGCGAGGTCGGCGTCCGGCAGGGTGTGTGACTGGCTTGGGGGTTGGGACATGGCGACACCTGCGATGAATGCGGAAAACAGACGGCTCCAGTATACCGCAAGATGGGGGATGGAGCAACCGGCCAAGCCGGTGCGTCGCGTAGGGGCGGGTTTTCTGTCCGTTGATGCGTCGATCGCCGTTGCGAGGGCATCGCCGGGTATGGAGGGAGTTTCGCAAAGTGGAGAAACCCGCCCCTACAGCATTGACTCGTGAATCGGCCAGTTGACACGAACCCATCATCGGACTATACTCTCACCATAAACGTAGTACGCGGTACGCAACACGCAACCCGCCAAAGGAGAGGAACATGTCTCGCAAGCTCTGGTCTATCGCAAGTCTGCTGCTGATCGTGGCGCTGGTGGTGACGGCCTGCACGCCGGCCGCGCCGACCGCCGCGCCGAAGCCCACCGAGGCGCCCAAGGCCGCGGCGCCGACCGAGGCCCCCAAGCCGACCACCGCCGGCCCGGTCACGCTGCTCTGGGGGTTCTGGGGCAGCCCGGAGGAGAAGGCCAGCCACCAGCGCGTGGCTGAGGCCTTTATGAAGCAGTACCCGAACATCACGATCGAGTACTTCTTTGCGCCGTGGGACGACTACTTCACCAAGCTCAAGACGCTGTGGGCCGGCGGCGATCCCAAGGCGATCCCCGACATCATGTTCATGTGGCCCACGCCCAGCTTTGCGGCCCGCGGCGTCCTGGAGAACCTGGAGCCGTACATCAAGAAGGACAACTACAACACCAATGACTACTGGCCGACTCTGTTGGATTCGGCCCGCTACAAGGGCGACATCTACGGCCTGCCGCGCGACATCGAGGCGACCGTCCTTTACTATAACAAGAAGCTGTTCGATGCCGCGGGCGTTAAGTATCCCACCGACGAATGGACGTGGGATGATCTGCTGGCCGCGGCCGAGAAGCTGACGGTGAAGGATGCCGGCGGTCGCGTGAGCCAGTATGCGCTGGGCATGGAAGGCAGCAAGTGGCCCCTATGGGTGGGCCAGGCCGGCGGCCAGATGCTCGATGACCTGACCAATCCGGGCAAGTGTACGCTCGACACCCCGCAGGCGCTCAAGGGCTTGCAGTTCTTCTACGACCTGATGCAGAAGGGCTACGCGATCCGCTCGGCGACCATGAGCCAGCAGGGCGGCGACTCCGGCGTCTTCCAGGCCGGCCAGGTCGCCATGATCATCCAGAACTCCTCCCGTGTGGCCGATTTCAACGCCGCCAAGGATCTCAACTACGATGTGGCGGCCGTGCCCTTCATGAAAGGCGGGACGCGCTGGAACGTCAACGGCGGTGCGGCGTGGGTGATGAGCGCCAAGTCCAGCCACAAGGACGAAGCCTGGCTCTTCCTCAAGTGGCTGCAAAGCAGTGGCGGCGGCCAGAACATGTACACCAAGAACGGCGATATCTTCCCCGCGCTGCGCACCGTGGCCGGATCGTCCGACTTCATGGGCCTCGGCAAGCCGTCCAACCGCAAGGCTTTCCTGATCGGCGCGGATGCGATGAAGCCGGGTGGGTTCGCCTACTTCCCCGAGTGGGATGAGTTGAATGACTCGATCATCTCGCCGCAGATGGAGCGCCTCTGGGCCGGCGAAGCTGCGCCCGACAAGGTGATCCCCGATCTGTGCAAGGCGGTGAACAAGTTTTTGGCGGACAAGGGGTATCCGAAGAAGTGAGACGTGGTGCGTGGTGCGTGCTGCGTAGTGCGTGCTGCGTGCTGCGTAGTGCGTGCTGCGTACTGCGTACTGCGTAGTGCGTGCTGCGTGACCTTTGCGTTGCATCGTCATTGCGAGGAGCGGGGTGTGCTCCGAAGCAATCTCATCCGATGTGAGGGATTGCTTCGGGGCTGCGGCCCCTCGCAATGACGACCTTGTTTCCTTGTCTACCTGTTGCCTTGTCTACCCTTGAGATCCATCCATGCCATTTGCCTCCACCGCCGACCAACACCGCGCCCGCTCTTATCGCTTTCAACGGCTGTACGAAGGCTACTTTTTCCTCGCGCCGAACATCACGGGGTTTCTGATCTTTACGGCGTTTCCGGTCGTCGCGTCGCTGGCGCTCGGCTTTTTTCGGTGGGATCTGCTCTCGCCGCCGGTCTTTATCGGCGCGGAGCAGTTTCGGGAGCTGCTGTTCAGCGACCAGCAGTTCCAGCGCGTGGTCCTGAACACCTTTTACTTCACCTTCGGCACTGTGCCTGCGCGGGTGGTCTTATCGCTGGCGCTGGCGTTGGCGCTGAATCAAAAGCTGCGCGGCATCACCGCCTATCGGGTGATCTATTTCCTGCCCGTGGTCACGTCGCTGGTGGCGGCTGCGCTGGTCTTCCAGTGGGTCTTCAACGGCAACTTCGGCATCCTCAACAGCTTTCTCTGGACGATTCGCGGCCTCACCGGTCTGCCGATCCAGCCGCCCGATTGGCTGAACAGCACGAAATGGGCCATGCCCGCGGTGATGATCCTCAATCTCTGGAAGAACGTCGGCTTCACCATGGTGATCTACCTGGCCGGGCTGCAAGCCATCCCGCAGGAGCTTTACGAGGCGGCCGAGGTGGACGGCGCGGGCGCGTGGGCCAAGTTCCGCCACATCACCCTGCCGATGGTCTCCCCCACCACCTTTTTCGTCCTCATCATGTCGCTGATTTGGGCGTTCCAGGTGTTCGAGGAGGCCTACATCATGACCAAGGGCGGTCCGGCCTACGCCACGACCACCGTGGTCTACTACATCTACCTGAACGCCTTCCACTGGTTCCGCATGGGCAAGGCCGCGGCCCTGGCCTGGCTGCTCTTCGCGGTGATCTTCGTCTTTACGTTTTTCCAGATGCGGTTGCAGCGGCGGTGGGTGCATTATGAGGCGGAGCGAGAGTAACCGGTATTGGATATTAGATATTGGGTATTGGATCGTGTAAGCACCCTGAGCGAAATCCGGCGTTGTTTGTCGGATGAAGTCGAAGGGCGCGGCCATGTTCTGCAATTTGCTGATTTGCCATGACTACCATCGTCCTTCGTCGTCCGTCTTTCGTCGTCGGTCGCGTCCTGCTTCACGCGGCCTTGCTCGCCGGCGCGTTCTTCATGCTCGCGCCGCTGCTGTGGATGGTTTCCACGTCGCTCAAGGCGCAGGGCGACGTTTTTCGCTACCCGCCGCAGTGGATTCCACAGCCGGCCATGTGGGAAAACTACATCAAGACCGTCACGGTGATGCCGTTCGGCCGGTATTATCTGAACAGCACGATCCAGGCGACGGCCGTGACCGCCCTGCAACTGCTGACCTCGTCGCTGGCGGCCTTTGCCTTCGCCCGCCTGCGCTTTCGGGGCCGCGACGCGCTCTTCCTGCTCTACCTGGGCACGATGATGATCCCCTTCCAGGTGACGATGATCCCTAACTTCATCGTGATGCGGCTGCTGGGCTGGATTGACACCTTCCGGGCGCTGATCCTGCCGCCCGCGTTTTCCGCGTTCAGCACCTTCATGCTGCGGCAGTACTTCATGTCGGTCCCGTTCGAGCTGGACGATGCAGCCCGCGTGGACGGCGCATCGTCGTTCCGCATCTGGTGGCAGATCCTCGTGCCCCTCTCCGGCCCGGCGATGGCGACCCTGGCGATCTTCACCTTCATGGGGCAGTGGAACAACTTCCTCTGGCCGTTGGTCGTCACCAACTCCGACGCAATGCGCACCCTGCCCGTGGGCATCGCCACCTTCCAGGGCCAATACAGCATCCAGTGGAACCTGCTGATGGCCGGCTCGGTCATCGCGCTCGTGCCGATCCTGGTGATCTACTTCATCGGGCAGAAGTGGTTCGTGCAGGGGATTACGCTGACGGGGATGGGGGGAAAGTAGATTGCGGATTGCGGATTGTAGATTGCGGATTGCAGAATGAAGCCCGCACTCGTTATGCAAGTGCGGGGTATCTTCTCAATTTGTAGGGGCGCACCCTTGCGGTCGCCCAGGCGGGCAGGCGCAAGGCCATGCCCCTACCCCGGATTATTGAGAGCATACAGTGCGGGCTTCTGCGCGTTTGGCCGCCAGGTGACTACGCCCCGGCCTTGCCCAGGTACTCTACCGCCGCGTCGACGGTGGTGATCTTTTGGGCGTCGGCATCGGAGATCGTCCCGCCGAATCCTTCCTCGAAGGCCATGATCAACTCGACCAGGTCAAGCGAGTCGGCCTTCAGATCCTCGCGAAAGCGCGCCTCGGGCACAACCTGGGACGGGTCCACGTTCAGCTTGTCAATGATGATAGCTTTGACTTTCTCGAAAACAGCTTGGTTCATGGGTGTTCTCCTTAGTGTGACGGGTGTTCGGGAGGCGCTCGCCATCCCCTTTTTTCCTGGTTGACCGGCGCTCGCCGGAATCGGCCGCATTTTATCAGCCTGCGGGCGGAGTGTCAAAACCGGCCCCTTACGATGGCGGGACTTCTGATCGCCAGGCTCAGTAGATCACAATTTGACAGCAGAGCAGGCTCCCACGCCTGCGGACCGGCGGCATGGGAGCCGCCTCGGCTGTGATCTACTGAGGCTCGACAGGATAAACACCGGGGTCGGATGGAAGTCGCGGCGGGAAGCGTCCCGATCTGTCAGGTCTGGTGATACCGCTCCATGAAGTAGGGGTACAACTGGCAGGCGTTGACCACCGTGCTGAGATCGAGTGGCGCGCCCGGCGGCGTGAGGAAAAACGGGTACTCTTGCGGTCCACCGATCCCCCCGTGCGCGGCCGCCTGATCCTCGAAGGTGACGATCCGCCCCTCCGCGTTCCAGGCGCCCAGCAGCACCAGATCGCCGGAGTGGGGGAAG
>JAPLHB010000009.1 GCA_026389845.1 Chloroflexota bacterium | reverse complement strand
CTCATAGGCTTGGCGGTTCATCGGTGACCTTGCTCCAAAGGGGGAGATGGGTACATCATGTACGGAGCATGACACCGGAAAATCGTCAAAATGTCAAATCTACAAGGCGATCTCTATTTTACTTTCAAAACACGCTCTAAGTGTGAAGGATGACCGGGCATAGCTGCGATCATTTGCAGATGCGGAAATCACTACAACCTATGCCCTGCCTACATCGGAAAAGTTCGGCACCTTGACCGTCCGACCATCAGCGATGCGCGCCCAGACGTCCTCATGCCCAGCATCGCACTGACGCACTTGCAGCCTCTCGCGGTCACGAGCGGCGCGCGCGGGTCAACGGCGTCACAGGAGCGGTAGGCCGCGGGATAGGTCAGGGGCGCGGTGAGGCGCTGGGTGTGTAAATACATCGGGAAGAGAGGTCGTCTCCCCGAAGACCGGCTGACGCCTCCCTGTGACTTGTGTCACGCCCATTTTGTGGTACACTGCCATCCAGAATGGAGGTGCGTATGCAAGCAGTAGCGATTCCTCAGATCACCGAACGGCTGCAACGATTACCCACCGAAAAACTGGCAGCCGTGTACGATTTTGTTTCATACCTCGTCGAGCGAGAAGCGACTCCAACAGCGCGGCTTTCGGAAGCCTTTCAGACCATGTTAGCATCCGAAGCGGTGCTCCGCCGTGACTGGGATCGGCCCGAGGAGGATGAGGCATGGGCCGATTTGTGAAGGGCGATGTGGTCGTCGCGCCGTTCCCCTACTCGGACCTCAGTGCGTCCAAGAGACGCCCAGCCCTGGTCATTGCCCAACTCACCGGCGATGACGTCATCTTGTGCCAGATCACCAGTAAGTCAGTGGCCGACAGTTACGCGATCCCCCTTACCAATGCCGACTTCGTCAGAGGCGATCTGCCGCAGGACGGCAAGATCCGGCCGAACCGCCTTTTCACGGCCGACTCGAACATCGTTCTGTATCGGGCTGGCGTGCTGTCCACGAAGAAAGTCCAACAGGTGGTGGCGAAGGTCGTCGAGATCGTGAGTGCGTGATAGTCATGCTCTTGCGCGGGCAAGTAAGCCCCACTTCATGGGTCGCTGCGGCGTAGTCCGCCGATTCATCGGCGGCGGGCTGACTGGACGGCAAGCCATTGCCCGTGGAGTGACGCGATACGGAGCCTTCATCCCCTGGGCCGTGCTGACGCACTTGCCGCGGCGCGCGGTCACGAGCGATCAGCGCGGGTCAACGGCGTCACAGGCGCGGCGAGTCGCGGGATATGCCAGGGGGCGCGGTGGGGCGCCGGGCAGGGCAAGGTGGGCGGTTGTGTTAAGCCGGGTCGCCAGGAGCTAAAGCGCGCTGCCAGAGGAGGCCTCTTGCGGCAATATTCACTCAAAACCGATAGTTGACATCCTGTGGCCTCAGTTGTATAGTGTAGTCAATCCCCCTGGACCTTCGGGGGCAGGGCGCGAGGCCACCGATGAGGTGGCCTCTGCTTTTTTCTGATGGTGTATGCGCGTGGTACCGCGACCCTTTCCGCGCGGCGTTGTTCAACTTCCCATTGCATCTCATTTGTAGTACACTGCCGGTAGAAAAACTGAGGTTCCGTTTCAGGATAGCCCCATGCGCCTCGAATGGGATGAACGAAATATGAGCGCTTCAATGACTGATTGGGATCGTGTGGCAGCGATGCGGGATGAGGATATTGACTTTTCTGAAATCCCCGAGATCACGGCCGAGCAGATGGCGCGGGCGCGGTTGCGCGTGGGACGAAGGTTGATGGGGAGTAGGTTGAAAGCCGCTGACGAAATGTTGCCCGAATATGACTTTTCAGGAGCCGTGCGCGGGAAGTTCTACATGCCACTGCACGAAGGATATACCGTTTACGTCCATAAAGCGGACGGTACGACCATTGTCAATCACTACGCGCCTGTGCTGGCCAAACAGGTTCTCCCCGAATCTGAAGAAGCCGATACCTTCCGTTCGCCGCGGTTTCAGGCGTTGTTGGCGCAGTCGCGACAGAGCATCCAGGAATGCAAGGGCTTATCGGAAGACGATTTCTGGGCCGCAGTAGATGAGCGCTATAGCAAGAAAACCGTAGATGACATCGCGAGTGAAGGCGAAGAAAAACGGGAACGACTCTCCATTGAGGAGTAAAAAAGTGCAAACAGTCACCTATTCGCAGGTTCAGGCATTAGTCGTGCAGTTGCCCGTTCAAAAGCTGCCGGTTGCATACCGTCTGTTGGTTGATCTTGGCAAGAGCGACGTGCAGGCACCATCCCCCCAACAAGACTTTATGTTGTTGCCCATCACGGAGCGCCGTCGGCTCATGGCCGAACAGACCCAACGGATGCTCGCACATTACAAAGAGACGGCTGCCGAACGTCAGGCATGGCAGGCAGGAGACTTCGTCGCAGCAGTCATCGAGTACGAGTGATGGCGCCGATGGCTCTTGTCCTGGGCCTGGGCAACCCTTTGCGCGGCGACGATGGCATCGGCCCGCAGGTGGTGGAGGCGCTGTTGCGACGCGGTCTGCCTGACGGCGTCGAAGCGCTCGATGCCGGATCCGCGGGGCTGGGGCTGCTGAACCTGCTGGACGGGCCGCAGCGGGTCATCGTGATAGACGCGGCGGACGTGGGTCTGGCGCCTGGGCAGTTCGTCCGCTTCACGCCGGACGACGCTCATCTGCTCGCCGCGGGGGATACGACTTCCTTCCACCAGGCCGGTTTAACCGAGGCGTTGGCTCTGGCCCGTGCGCTCGACCGGCCGTTGCCCGAGATCGTCATCTTCGGCGTGCAACCCGCGAGCATGGAGTGGGGCGAGGGGCTGAGTCCCGCGGTGGAAGGGGCGGTGACGCGGGTGGTGGAGGCGGTGCTGCAAGTACTTGACGTGTCACCCTGAACGCAACGTTTGGTTTCCGCTTCTTGACGGCACTACGGTTTGTAGCTACAATCACAAGAGCAATCAGGGATGAAGCAGCAGAATACTTCCGACGAATCACTTACGGATTGGGCGAGAGTGGACGCCATGACAGATGAAGATATTGATCTGTCCGACTGCCCGGAGGTCACGCCGGAGATGTTCGCCAAAGCCGTGGTCAGGCATGGGCTGAAGCCTGAGACGAAGAAAACCCAACTGACTCTGCGCGTTGATAACGATGTGCTGGCGTGGTTTAGGGCACAAGGACGCGGCTATCAGACTCAGATCAACACATTGCTACGCGCTTATATGGCGGCGCAACAGGAACAACAGCGGGCTTGACGTACACTTTGTCATGCACAGGAGATCACAATGCCAGCTAAAATTCTGATCATCGAAGACAACCCCGACATGGCCCTGGCGGTGCGGATGCCGCTGGAGGCGCACGGTTACAAGACCTTCCACGCCGCTTCCGGTGAAGAAGGTCTGAAAAAGGTCAAGGAGGTCAAGCCCGACCTCATCATCCTTGACGTGATGATGGAGACTGCCACCGCGGGCTTCCAGGTCTCGCTGCAACTGCGCAGCCCCGACCCGCAGTCGGAGTTCGCTGCCTACCGCCACGTTCCGATCCTGATGCTCACGGCCATCCACACCACCACTTCGCTTCGCTTTGGCCCGGACGAGGCGTATCTGCCGGTGGACGATTTCGTGGACAAGCCGATTGACCCGGATCTGTTGGTGGAGAAGGTCAAGGGGTTGTTGAAGAAGTAAGGTTGACCAACGACGGACGACCGACGACCGAAACTGGAGGAACCTGGATTAGAGCCTGATGTCTCGGCAGTCTGCGGTTGTTGATCGCCGGTCAACGTCTCCAGGAGGGTAACTTGGGGCAAGGACGCCCGGAGGGGCAAGCAAACGAGTCAGACGCGATGCTCGATCGGCTGGCGACTGTGGCGGCGCAAGCCCTGGCGACCGGCGCGGCGGCGGTTTGGCTGGCCGATCAGGCAGGCGACCGACTGACGCTCGCGGCTGACTCTGGCCTGCCGCCCGATTCGTTGCCCCGTGTGCCGGTCGCTCCGGCCGAGAGCGCGCTGTGGGCGACGGCGCGGGCGGCCGGCGTTGCCATCCTCGAAAATGCCTCGGATACCTGTCTTCCCACCGGTTATCCTGCCGCGGCGAGCGTTGCACTGGTCGCGGAGGGGCAGCCGGTGGGGCTGCTCTGTGTTTATTCCGCCTCTCCGCGCAAGTTCACCCCTGCTGAAACAGCGTTTCTCCGCAGCCTGGCCGACCTGGGCGCGGCGGCGATCCAGACCGGCCGCAGGCTGGCCGAGTTGGAGCAAGCCGAGATTCAGCGCGGGCAGCTCATGCGCGTCACAGCCCACGAGCTACGTTCCCCCATCACCGTCGCTCAATCGCTCCTGCGCAACGTGCTGCGCGGCTATGCCGGCCCGTTGAGCGACCTGCAGCGGGACGTGTTTGGCCGCGTCGCGGGTCAACTCGACTTCCTCGGCGTCCTGGTGAACGATTTCCTCGACCTGACCGCCAGCCGGGCGCGCCGCATGACTGCCGACGAAGGCCCCGTGGCGGTCAACACCTCGCTGGCCCGCGTGGTCATCATCCTCCAGCCCCGCGCCGAAGAGAAGGGCGTGACCCTGACCTTCCGCCAGGCGCGGGAGGAGCTGGCCGTCTGGGCAACCGAAGAGGCCCTGGATCACGTCTTCACAAACCTGGTGGACAATGCCGTGAAGTATACGCCGCCCGGCGGTACGGTCACGGTGACGTTATCTCGCAACGGTGACCAGGCCCAGGTGCGCGTGAGCGACAGCGGCATCGGCATCCCCGCCGATTCACTGCCCCACCTGTTCGAGGAGTTCTACCGCGCACCCAACGCCCGCGCGTTCAAGGCGGTTGGCACGGGCCTGGGGCTGGCGATCGTCAAGGGGCTGGTAGAACGGTATCGCGGCCGGATCGCGGTCGAGAGCGCGGTGGGGCAGGGCACGACTTTCTCGGTGGATTTCCCATTGTATTATCCAGCACAATAACGTACTATGATAAGCGTCATGGTCTGCCCTTCTCTTATTGGTGATAATGCCTACGGATGAGATAGCGGTAGTTTGCACAGCAGCGCTGTCTCGGTGTCACCTTTCCACCCGGTTTTTATCCACAACCATCTCGGTCCTGGCCCCAGGCCGACGCCTTATCTTCGGCGCAGGCATGTCGCCTGTTTTTCTGTTCAGGATGCAAAGATGCAAGGAGGTACCCCTTGGCAGAACGCGAGGTTATCAACTTAACCGCCATAAAACGAGACCCCACCTTCGGGGATCGCCTGATCCCTGCTGGGCAGCAGTTGAGCACGTGTATCCAGTGCGGCACCTGTACCGCTTCTTGCCCTTCTGCCACCGCCATGGACATCACCCCCCGCAAGATGTGGCGGATGGTGCAGTTGGGCATGGTAGACGAAGTCCTGCACAGCAAAAGCATGTGGCTCTGTAGCATCTGCTACCAGTGCCAGGCGCGCTGCCCGCGCGGCATCCCCCTCACCGAAACGATCGCCAAACTCAAACAACTCGCCATCCAGCAGCAGGTGAAGGAGTGGCGCACGAGCACCACCTTCTATCTGGCCTTCAGCAGCGTGATGCGCCGCTATGGCCGGATGCGGGAGATGGAGTTCATGGCCCAATACTTCCTCTCCAACAATCCCCTCGATGCGCTGGGTTACGCGGGCATGGGCTGGACGATGCTCCGCCGCGGCAAGCTCCGCCCCGAGCTGCCGAAGCTGACCGGCCCCGGTCGCCTGGACAAGCTGTTTGATCGCGTGGCGGAGCTGGAGGGCAAGCGATGAAATACCTCTACTACCCCGGCTGCTCGATGGAAGCCACCGCGCTGGAATACAAAAGCTCCATGTACGCGGCCCTGGAAGCCCTGGGCGCGGAGGTCGAGGAGCTGGAGGATTGGACGTGCTGCGGCGCGAGCGTAGCCCCGGTGATGAGCGATCTGCTGGGCCAGGTGCTGCCGGCCCGCAACCTGGCCCTGGCCGAAAAGCTGGACGGCAACCGCCAGATCGTCGTCGGATGCAGCGCTTGCTTCACCAGCTTCCAGCGCACCATCGCCGCAGCCAAAGATCGCGCGGTGCTCACAAAGATCAACCAAGCGCTCGAAGTGGAGAACCTGACCTGGCAGGGCAAGGTGCAGGTGCGCCACCTGTTGGACGTCCTCATCACCGATTTCGGTCCCCAAAAAATCGCGGCCCAGGTCAAGAAGCCGCTCGATGGCCTCACCGTGGCCCCCTACTACGGCTGCCAGACCGTCCGCCCCTACGGCACCTTCGACGACCCCCAATACCCGACCTCGATGGCGCGCGTCCTGGAGGCGCTTGGCGCAAGGGTGCATCACCATCTGCGCGAGGCGGCTTGCTGCGGCACGGCGCTGCTGACCACTAAGCCGGAGCTGGGGCTGCTCAGCGTGGGCCAGATCCTCGACGCCGCGCAGCCGGCCGATTGCATCGCCACCGTCTGCCCCATGTGTCACATGAACCTGGACAGTTACCAGGACAAGGCGTCGAAGGCGATGGGCAAAAAATTGAGCATCCCCGTGCTCTTCTTGCCCCAACTGCTCGGCCTGGCCTTCGGGCTACCTGCGGGCGAGTTAATGTTCAAGCGCCACGTCGTTCCGGTCGAGCCGGTGTTGGCTCGGCTAAACGTCGCGTAAAGTGCGGCTATCAGGCTCGTCATTGCGAGGAGCGCCTTTGGCGACGAAGCAATCCCTCCCATGTCTGAGATTGCTTCGCCAAAACCGCTTGCAATGACGGAAATATGGGAGGGGGAGATGAAGCTGGCAGAAATTGTCCAGTACCTCTCGTTGGAGGTGTGCTCTGCGGCCGACAGGCTCGACCGCGAGGTGACGGGCGGGTACGCCTCCGACCTGTTGAGCTACGTCATGGCGAAGTCGAAGGAGGGGGACATCTGGCTGACGGTGCAGGGCCACCCGAACATCGTCGCGGTCGCCAGCTTGGTGGGTCTGGCAGGGATCATCGTCACCGAGGGCGCCAAGCCCGATCCTGTGACGATCGAGAAAGCAAACCAGGAAGGCATCCCGATCCTGACGACGGCGCTGACGACGTATGAGGCGGCGGGGCGGTTGTGGGAGTTGGGGGTGCAGTAAGCTACGGCGTTTAAGGCCGTAGTATCTCGCAATCCCGTGATCTGGCTTTATCGCGAGCCACTGCGGCCTGAACGCACGCAGCTTGAGAGTTGGCCCCCATGCGCGAGTTGAGCCTACACATCCTGGATGCCCTCCAAAACTCGCTCGAAGCGGGCGCGACGCTGGTTGAGTTGATTATTGAGGAGGATTTGCCTGCCGACCGGCTGACAATTACCGTCCGCGATAACGGGCGGGGGATGACCGAGGAACAGATGGCCCACGTGACCGACCCGTTTTTCACGACCCGCAAGACGCGCAAGGTCGGGTTGGGCATCCCGCTTTTCAAGGCCGCGGCCGAGCGGTGCAACGGGGAGCTGAATCTCGCCTCGCAGGTGGGGGTGGGCACGACGTTGACCGCGACCTTCCAGCACAGCCACCTCGACCGCGCGCCGCTGGGCGATATGACCGGCACGCTGATAACGGTGATTTTGGGCGGGGCGGGCGAGGTGGGTTACGTGCATCGGGTGGTCGGAGACGCGGGGACGCAGGAGTTCGAGTTCCACACGGCGGAGATCAAGGCTGAGTTGGGGGACGTGCCATTGACTCATCCTGACGTGCGCCGCTGGTTGCAGACGTTTATCGCGGAGGGCGAGGCGATGCTCTTGATCAGATGAATCATCGCTTGCCTTGCGTTGATTCGCCGATTCGTTGATTCGCTGATTCGAGATTCGCCCCATGCCCTTCTTCACCGCCGACCTGCATCTGCACACCGTCCTCTCCCCTTGCGCCGAGAGCGAGATGCTGCCGGAGTTGATCGTCGAGCGGGCGCAGGAGTTGGGGCTGACGTTGATCGCGGTCACCGACCACAACTCGGCGGAGAACGTTGCCGCGGTGCTGAACGCGGCCGAGGGAACAGGGATCACGGTGCTGCCCGGCATGGAGTTACAGACGCAGGAAGAAGTCCACCTGCTCTGCCTGTTCGACACACCAGAGCAGGCCCTCGCCTGGCAGGAGGTTGTCTACGCCCACCTGCCGCCGTTGAAGAATAAGCCGCAGGTGTTCGGCCAACAGGTGGTGTTGAGCGCCGACGGGGAGCCGGTGGGCTACAACGAGCGGCTGCTCATCAGTTCGGTCTTCTTCTCGGTGGAGGAGGCCGTGGGGCGGGTGCGGGAGAGGGGCGGGCTGTGTATTCCGGCCCACGTTGACCGGCCCGCGTACAGCATCATCGCCAACCTGGGGTTCATCCCGCCCGATTTGGGCCTGCGCGGGGTGGAGATTTCGCAGCTTGTCACCCAGCGGGAGGCCCGTGCCCGGTTCCCGCAATTGGCGGGCTACAGCCTGATCGCCAACGGCGACGCGCACCGCCTGAAGGAGATGGTGCGCCGGACAACGGTCAAGCTGGCGGCCCCCACCGTCGCCGAGCTGGCCCTGGCGTTGGCGGGCGAGGGGGAGCGGGGGGTGTGGGTGGATGGGGTGCGGTCGGGGGCCTGATTGCTGATTGCTGATTGCTGATTGCTGATTGCAGATTGCAGATTGCAGATTGCAGATTGCAGATTGCAGATTGTAGATTGTAGATTGTAGATTGTAGATTGCAGATTGGAGATGATCTGCAATGCCCGAAAATACGAGGCGCGCTGTCCGCAATCCGAAATCCGAAATCTGAAATTATATGAGACTCTGGATCGAAAGCGCATACCAAACCCTGGTCGACGCGGGCACCGAGGAGTTTGGCGACGCAATTCGCACCTTTACAACCGAGGATCAATTCATCGGCATGCTTGTCGGTGGGGCTATGATCGGGGGCGACGAAGCGCGGGCGCTCGCAACGCGGACGGTTGACCAGTTGGCGCAGGCAAGGGCGTTAGGGGACGGGATCGAAACCCTGCTGGCAAGCCTGCCTCAAGGTGTACACGTGCCCCTCACCATGATTCAGGTCGGGCCGTCGTCGGTCGCCGGTCGTCGGTCCGCCTCGTTGGTCGAATGCGACGCGCCGCCGCTTTTCATGGCGCGCCGCGGACGGCTGGTGCTGCTGCCGGTCATCGAGGAGGAGGCCCACGGTCGGCTGATCCGCCGGTGCGAGTTTGACTTGCAGGACGGCGATCACCTGGCGATGGTCAGCGAAGGATACATCCACGCGATGGGCGGAGATCGCCGCTTCGGCTGGCGTGACATCGCCGTTTCCATCCGCCGCCTGACCGAAACGCGATGCGATGCGGAGCAGTTGGCGGGGGCGTTGGGACGATTGGTTGGAAGCTGGAAGCTGGAAGCTGGAAGCTGGAAAGCGCCGCAACGCAAACCGCAAGACGAAACGACGTCGCCAGTTTCCAGTTTCCAGTATCCAGTATCCGTCCTTGCCCTGTTCGTCCGTCCGATGCGTACTGCCACCGTCTGGAGTGGGCCGCCGAGGAGCCGCGCCGTTGAGCGGGACATGCTGAATAGGCTCCTGTCCGAAGAGGACATGAAAATCATCTGCGGGGACACGACCGCGGAGATCGCGGCCAGGCTGCTGGGGGCTGAGTTGGTGATGGCGCCGCCGCCGGAGGAGGGTTGGGCGGAGGTACCGCCCGTGTCGCGGATGGTGGGGCCAGATGGCCGCGAGCCGGTGGCGCTGGTGACAGAGGGTGTGGTGACGATGAACGTGGCCCGCGGCCGGCTGGCCGAGGCGAAGCGTCCGCGTGACCTGGCAGGACGCGAGGATGGCGCCTCGCGGCTGGCCCGCCTGTTGCTGACCGCCGACAAGGTACGCTTCCTCGTCGGCCTGGCGGTCAACCCCGCGCAGACGGAACGGAATGGGACGCCGCTGCGGAAGGCGGCGGTTGAACAATTGGTGGATGACCTCAACAAGCGAGGAAAGATCGTTTTAGTCGAGCATTTCTAACAATGTACTCCAACAAAGGAGGTTTCGTTCATGGATCAACCCAAAATCGGCGTCTACGTTTGCGAGTGCGGCATGAACATCGCCAGCACCGTGAACGTCGGCGAGGTAGTCAAGTTTGCCCAGGGACTACCGAACGTCACCGTCGCCCGGCCCTACAAGTACCAGTGCTCCGATCCTGGTCAGCGGATGATCAAGGACGACATCGGGGCGCTGGGGCTGAACCGGGTCGTGGTGGCCTCGTGCTCGCCGCGCATGCACGAGACCACCTTCCAGAATGCCATCGCGTCGGCGGGCCTCAATCCCTACTACTTCGCCATGGCCAACATTCGCGAGCACGTCTCGTGGGTGGTGGACAACGTGAAGGAAGGCACGGAGAAGGCCAAGCGGCTGGTCAATGCCGCGGTGCTGCGCGTGGCGCTGCAAGACCCGCTCTACGCGCGCAAGGAGCCGGTGACGCCCGCCGCGCTGGTGGTCGGCGGCGGCATCGCGGGCATCCAGGCCGCGCTCACCATCGCGGACGCGGGCTACAAGGTCTACCTGGTGGAAAAGGAGCCGTCCATCGGCGGGCATATGGCCCAACTGGACAAAACCTTCCCCACGCTCGACTGTAGCACCTGAATTCTGGGGCCCAAAATGATGGATGCCGGTCGGCATCCCAACATTGAGCTCCTGAGCTATAGCGAGGTCGAAGCAGTCTCCGGTTACGTCGGCAACTTCCAGGTGAAGGTGAAGCGCAAGGCTCGCTACGTGGACGAGGACAAGTGTACCGGCTGCGGCATCTGCTGGACAGAGTGCCTGACGAAGCGCATCCCGCGCCTGAAGCTGATCAAGATGGGCGAGATGAGCCTGGGCGAGAGGAGGCCTGGCGAACGATGAACACGATGAACAGCCAACGTGTCAACGAAATCATCGCGGCAAACGGCGCTGATCGCATGAACAGCCTGGCGATCCTGGAAGACGTGCAGCGCGAGTACAATTTCCTGCCGCGCGCGGCCATCGAGCAGGTCGCCAAAGAGCTGCACATGCCGCTCGGCCACGTCTACCAGTTGGCGACTTTCTTCAAGGCGTTCAGCCTGTCGCCCAAGGGCGAGCACCAGTGCAAGGTCTGCTTGGGCACGGCCTGCCACGTCAAGGGCGGCGCGCTGATCCTGGAGACGCTGGAGAAGGAGTTGAAGATCAAGGTGGGCAGTACCACGGTTGACGGCAAGGTCTCGCTGGAAGGGGTGCGCTGCCTGGGCGCGTGCGCGCTCGCGCCTATCGTGGTGGTGGACAATCAGCCGCACGGCCAGATGACCGCCGACGCCGCGGTGCGCATGGTCAAAGAGGCGACTGCACCCAAGGGCGCCGCCGCGCCGGCCCCCGTGCCCGCGCCGAAGCCCGCGGCTAAAGTCCCCGTGCGCGGCGTAGACCTTTCCGCCGTGCCGCCGAGGGGATAAGGAGACGCAACGATGCCGAAACTGAAAAGCCTGGACGAGCTGCGGCAACTGAGAACGCAGCTCAAGCAAGACATCAAGGCCCGCACCTAGTCGTCCACCACCGTTACCGTCGGCATGGGCACGTGCGGGATCGCCGCGGGCGCCCGCGAGGTGATGGAGGCGTTTCTGGACGAACTGGCGGTGCGCAAGATGGACGCCCACGTCGCCACCACCGGCTGCATCGGCATGTGCTCCAAGGAGCCACTGGTGGACGTCCAACAGGGCAACGAGCCGCGCATCACCTACGGCAACGTCAGTCCCTCGATGGTGCCGCGGATCATTGACGAGCACCTGGTGGGGGGCAAGATGGTGAGCGAGTGGGCCGTGGGCCGGTTGGTGAAGGAGGCATAGCATGGCCGATCTCTATCGCGCCGACATCCTGGTAAGCTGCCGCCACGGCCGCACCCCCGAGCTGGTCTCCGCGCTCAAGGAGGAGATCGCGCGGCGCGGGCTGGCCGAGGAAGTGCGGGTCGTCGAGACCGGCTGCCGCGGCTTTTGCTCCATGGGGCCGGTGCTCACCGTCCAGCCCGAAGGCTATTTCTACACCAATGTCGGCCCGGCTGACGTGCCCGAACTGGTCGAGGAGACGCTGGTCAAGGGCCGCTTCGTGCAACGGTTGGCCTACAAGGAACCTGCGGGCCGCAAGACCGTCACCCGCTACGACGAAATCCCCTTCTACGGCAAGCAGATGCGCATCGTGCTGCGCAACTGCGGCCAGATTGACCCGCAGTCCATTGACGAGTACATCGCGGTCGGCGGCTACGAGGCGCTCGGCAAGGCGCTGACCACGATGACGCCCGACCAGGTGATCGGCGAGATCAAGAAATCCGGCTTGCGGGGCCGCGGCGGTGCGGGTTACTACACCGGTCGCAAGTCGGAATCCACCCGCAAAGCGGAAGGCGACGTCAAGTACATCATCGCCAACGGCGACGAAGGCGACCCCGGCGCGTTCATGGATCGCGCGCTGATGGAGGGCGACCCGCACTCGGTGATCGAGGGCATGATCATCGGCGCGCACGCCATCGGCAGCCACGAGGGCTTCATCTACGTGCGCGACGAGTATCCGCTGGCGGTGGAAAACCTGGGGCTGGCGTGCCAGCAGGCCCGCGAGTACGGCCTCTTGGGGCGCGACATCCTGGGCACCGGCTTCGACTTCGACATCCGCATCGTGCGGGGGGCCGGCGCGTTCGTCTGCGGCGAGTCATCGGCGCTGATGGCGTCCATCGAGGGCAAAATGGGCGAGCCGCGCTCGAAGCACGTCCACGCGACCGATCGCGGGCTGTGGGATTGCCCCTCGTGTCTGAACAACGTCGAAACCTGGGCCAACGTGCCGCAGATCATCCTCAAGGGCGCGGAGTGGTTCGCCGCGATCGGTACCAAGGGGAGCAAGGGCACCAAGGCGTTCTGCCTGGTGGGCAAGGTGCGCAACCCCGGCCTGATCGAAGTGCCGATGGGCATGAGCCTCAAGGCGATCGTCAACGACATCGGCGGCGGCCCGCCCAAATTCCGCAAGATCAAGGCCGTACAGACCGGCGGCCCCTCCGGCGGCTGCATCCCCGCGGACAAGCTCGATCTGCCGGTAGACTACGAAAGCCTGGCCGAAGCGGGTTCGATGATGGGGTCCGGCGGCATGATCGTGCTGGACGACCGCACCTGCATGGTGGACATCTCCCGCTACTTCCTGGAGTTCCTCAAGGAAGAGTCGTGCGGCAAGTGCAGCCCGTGTCGCGAGGGCATCAAGCGGATGCTCGAAATCCTGGTGGACATCACCACCGGCAAGGGCAAGCCCGGCGACATCGAGCGGCTGGAGAGCCTGGCGAAGACCGTTCAGATCGCCTCGCTGTGCGGCCTGGGCAAATCCGCGCCCAACCCCGTCCTCAGTACGCTGCGTTACTTCCGCGAAGAGTACGAGAAACACATCAACGAGAACTTCTGCCCGTCGGGTGCGTGCCGCGAGCTGACCGCCTACGTGATCCTGGACGATAAGTGTAAGGGCTGCGGGCTGTGCATCAAGGCCTGTCCCCAGGAAGGCATTACGGGGACGTTGAAGCAGCCGCACGTCATTGACCAGGTGAAGTGCATCAAATGCGGCGCGTGCTTCGAGATCTGCCGGCTCGACGCGGTGAAGATCGTACCGAAGGGCGCTGTGGCGGCGGTTCAGATTGGCGGAAACGGTCACGGGGGCAACGAGCAGCGGATGGCAGCGGATAAGCGGATGGCGACGGCGGGGAAGGCGAAGGAGCGTGCCGTATGACGAAAATTACGTTGACCATAGACGGCCAGACCGTCCAGGGCGAAGAGGGCATGACGATCCTGGACGTCGCCCGCAAGAACAGCATCGGCATCCCGACCCTGTGCCATCACCCCGCGCTGGAGCCTTATGGCGCGTGCCGGTTGTGTACGGTCGAGATCAGCAAGGAGGGTTGGGCGTATCCCACCCTGCGGACGGCCTGCACCCATCCGGCCTGGGACGGGCTGGAAGTGAAGACCCAGTCGCCCGACGTGCGGGAAATTCGCAAGACGCTGCTGGGGCTGTTGCTTTCTCGCACGCCCAACGTGCCGCTCATCAAGCAGATGGCGGCCGAATACGGCGTGTTCGAGCCGCCCTACGCGGTCGAAGACCCGAACGAGAAGTGTATCCTCTGCGGGCTGTGCGTGCGCGTGTGCAACGAGATGGTGCAGGCGCACGTGCTGAACTTCTCCAGCCGCGGGATTGATCGCAAGGTCGGCCCGCCCTTCATGGAGAAGACGCGCGATTGCATCGGCTGCGGCGCGTGTACCATCGTTTGTCCCACCGGCGCCATCGAGATCGTGCTGGAGCAGAACGCGATCTATGCGGAGAAGCCGCTGGGACCGACCGCGGCCATCTACGTGCCGTCGCTGCAGGCGGTTCCCCGCGTGCCGGTGATTGACACCGACTCCTGCATCCGCTTCCGCCAGCACGACCGCACCGAAGGCGAGATCAGCGACGCGTGCGGCGCGTGCCAGATCCTCTGCGAGGCGGGCGCGATTGACTTCACCCGGCAGGACGAGATCGTGGACCTGAACGTGGGCGCGATCATCGTCGCTACCGGCTTCCAGATGTGGGACACGACCAGGCTCAGCCAGTATTCCTATGGCAAGTCGCCCAACATCATCACCGGCCTGGAGTTCGAGCGGCTCTCCAACGCCAGCGGCCCCACGGCGGGGCAGATTCTCACAGCCGATGGCGTGAAGCCGGAACGAGTGGCGATCATCCACTGCGTCGGCTCCCGCGACCACAACGCACACGAGTACTGCTCGCGCATCTGCTGCATGTATTCGCTCAAGCAGGCCCACCTGGTGCGCGACAAGACCCACGCCGACGTGTACGAGTTCTACATGGACATGCGCGCGTTCGGCAAGGGCTACGAGGAGTTTTACGAGCGCGTCCAGGAAGAAGGGGTGGTGATGGTGCGCGGTCGTGGCGCCGAGGTGCAGGTGCTCGCCGACGGCAAGCTGCGCGTCACCGGCGAGGACGCCAACCTGGGCAAGCTGGTGGCGGTGGACGTGGACATGGTGGTGTTGAGCACGGCTATCGAGCCGCCCGCTGACGCCCAGAAGACCGCCCAGCTCTTCGGTCTCTCCCGCACGTCCGACGGCTGGTTCGCGGAAGCGCATCCCAAGCTGCGGCCGGTGGAGACCAACACCGACGGCGTCTTCCTGGCCGGCTGCGCGCAAAGCCCGAAGGATGTGCCCGACACCGTGGCTCATGCGGGCGCGGCCGCCTCGATGGCGCTGGCGCTCTTGAGCAAGGGCGAGGTGACCATCTCGCCGACCACGGCCAAGGTCAACGAGACGCTCTGCTCGGCGTGCAAGACCTGCCTGTCGCTCTGCCCCTACCAGGCGATCAGCTTCATCATCGAGGACAACGTGGCGCGGATCAACGAGGCGCTCTGTAAGGGCTGCGGCACCTGCGTCGCTTCCTGCCCCGCGGGCGCGATCGAGGGACGGCATTTCACCGACGACCAGATCATGGCCCAGATCGAGGGGCTGTTCAGGATGCCGGTCATCGAGTTGGTTCCGGCTTGAGGAGTCAAACCATGAGCGATAACGGCAAATTCGAGCCGAGAATCATCGGCTTCCTGTGCAACTGGTGCACCTACACCGCGGCCGACACCGCGGGCGTCTCCCGCATGAAGCAGCCCGCCAATGTGGACGTGATCCGCGTGATGTGTACGGGCCGCATTGACCCGGTCTTCGTCCTCAAGGCGTTCGCCGAGGGCGCGGATGGCGTGATCGTCTCCGGCTGCCACCCGCCCGGCGACTGCCACTACACCAATGGCAACTTCAAGACCTTCCGCCGCATGCCGCTGCTGGAGGCGCTGCTGCAGCAATACGGCATCGAGCCGGGCCGCTTCCACTGGGGCTGGATCTCCGGCGCGGAAGCGCCCAAGTGGGCCGAGCTGGTGCGTAACTTCAGCGAACAAGTGCGCGGTCTCGGCCCGTTGAATTGGAAGCAGCAGCTCGAGAGCAAGGAGGACTAGGCCATGCCAGGAAACGGAAAACTCAAGCTGGGCTTCTACTGGGCGGCCTCGTGCGGTGGCTGTGAGATCGCGGTGGTGGAACTGAGAG
>JAPLHB010000099.1 GCA_026389845.1 Chloroflexota bacterium | reverse complement strand
CCAGGTCGAGAGCGAGCGGTAGCGGCCATCGCGCGCGGCGTAGGCGTGCGCGCCGGCCTCGATGGCGCGCCAGTCGTTGCCGGTGGCGATCACCACCGCATCAATGCCGTTCATGATGCCCTTGTTGTGGGTGGTCGCGCGGTAGGGGTCCACCGCGGCCAGGACGTAGGCTTCGACGATGCGCTCGGCGACCAGGGCGCCGGGCAGCTCGCCGGTGGTGAGCGTCTTAGCCGGAATAACGCAGCGCGCCCGCGCCAGCCGGCGGTCGGCCAAGTTGGAGAGGATGCGCAGGTTCACCCGGCCGCCGGTGATCTCCTCGACCAACGGGGCCAACGCCTCGCACGCGGTATTGACCATGTTGGCGCCCATCGCGTCGCGGCAGTCGTAGATCAGATGTACCACCAGCATCGGCCCCAGCGGGCTGTCCAGCAGGATGCGGGCTTCGATGTCGCGCGCGCCGCCGTGCAGGCTGACCACGATCGGGTCGGTGCGGTTAGCAAGCTCGATCAGCCGCATCTTTTGGGCGAGCAGCTTGCCCGCCGCGACCTCCGGCTCCTCCAGGTCAAGCACCTGAATCTGGCCGATCATCAGCGCCTCGGTGGTCTCGGCGTGGAAGCCGCCGCCGGCCCGCGCCAGCTTCGCAGCAAAGCTCGCGCCCGCCACCACCGACGGTTCCTCAATGACCATCGGCACGAGCACGTCGCGGCCGTTTACCAGGAAGTTGGTGGCGATGCCGAACGGCAGAGCATACGTGCCGATGGCGTTCTCCACCATCTTGTCGGCCTGCGCCAGCGTCAGCGCGCCTTCCAGGCTGGCGGCCTGCTCCGGCTTCAGCTCGGCCCAGTCCACGACGATGTGCTGACGTTCGAGGGGAGAAAGATTGTAGAAACCGCTGAGACGGGAAGAGCGGGGCATAGTGTTTTTGTCCGATAGTGAGATAGTGCGATAGTTGGGATAGTGAGATAGTCCGATAGTGCGTGGACGATGCGACTATAAGGCGATTCGACTACCAAAAGCTACCAGATTTCAGCCGGAGAGGATGTGATCCGACCGCGGAGCCATCCATAATCTCCAATCTCTAATATCCAATATCCAACACGTCACGGCCCAAGCGTGGAAAGCGGCAAAATCACCGCCGCGACCGGGCCGGTGAGGAATTGAGGGAAGACGCCGAGCAGCGCCCCTGCGACCACGAGGCCGAGCGCCAACAGCGCCAGCCCGGCCGGCTCGCGCTCGACCGGCGATCCGCTGAGGTTGCCGAAGCAGGCCCGGCCTGCGCGCAGGGTGCCGATCAGTACACCCAGGGCGCCCAACAGCAGCAGCGCCGTCCAGCGCGGATCATCCTCGGCTGCCAGTTGCAGCAGCGCCCAGCGGGAGGCGAACTGCGCGGTGAGCGGCATGCCGGCCAGGGCGAAGCCGCCCATCACCAACGCGGCCACCGACAGCGGCAGACGTGACGCGGCGCCCGCAATGCGCTCCAGCCGGTCGCTTTCCATGTGGTGACGGATAAGCGCGGCGCCAGTCGCCAGGGTCAGCAGCGCCAAGGTGCGGGTGAGCAACAACCAGATGGCCGTCGGCAGGCCGGCCGTGCCGCGCAGCCCCATCGCCACCAGCAGGACGCCGTAGTCGTAGAGGCCCGCGTAACCGGCGAAGCGCCCCAGGGTGCGCTGCGTGGCGGTCAACGCGCCGCCGACGGTTGCTGTGAATACCCCCAGCCAGAGCAGCCAGCGCGCACTATCCACGGTCGCGGCCAGCCAGGGATAGGCCACCAGGAAACGCTGAAGCAGGAAGAGTGTCGTGGCCTGCCCGCCGATCCAGAGGAACGCGGCCACCACCGGTGGCGCCTGCCCGGCCACCGCGGGGATCGCCACGTGCAGCGGCGCGGGCTGGAGGAGCAGGACGAACCCCGCGATCAACAGCCACGCGGCGATGCGGAAGGGGGTCTGGTCGTCAGGGTTGAGCGGGGCCTGATCCATGTACCACATCGCCACGGCAAAGAGGGGCGCGGCCAGGGTGGGGAAGAGGAGTTGGCGCCACGCGCCGCGCGTTTCGCCCGCCTTGCCGGCCTGAATCAGAAAAACGGCCAGGATCGAGGCGAGGATCATCGCCAGGGGCGTGAAGGTAAGCGGCTGGAGCATCGCGGCCACGGCCCACAGCGCGACCAGCGCCAGGCCGAAAGGGTAGAAGGTGCGGCCCTGGTAAGTGCGCCAGGCGAGCACGAAAGCCACGGCCGCGGTGCCCAGGAGGAAGACCAACAGCGCCACGGTCGCGGGTGTAATCTGGAGCGTGAGGTCTTGCCAGGCGACTGCCTGACCCAGGCTAACTTCGCGCCCAGCCACGCGCACGGGCGCAGCCAGTGGCAAGCGCCACAGTGCGAATGCCAGCAGCGCGGCCAAGAATGCAGCCAGCAACGCGGCCAAAGGTTCGAAGCGGCGGAGCAGGTAGATCGCGCCGGCGGCCAACAGCAGCACGGCAAGGAGCAGCGTCGGACCGGCGATCATGTGGGCCACCCGGCCTGGTCATGCGGAGCATCTAAGGCCGCCAATCCCCGCGAGATCACCAGGTACGAAATCGCCAGGCCGAGCATCAGTTGACCGGCCATGCCGAGCGTCACGAACACCTGGCGTCGAGTCAACGAAAGCAGCAGGAGTTGGAAGCCACCAAGGAAAGTCAGCAGCGATAGCCCCGCATGGAGCGGCTCCTCGTGCAGCGCCAGGCCCAGCAGCGCCACGAATCCCAGCCAGAGGATGGCATCGCGGAAGAGCGGGCTGACCACGGGCAACGTCACCGATTCGCGCACCGCGAAGAAGGTCACAGCGGCCAGACCAACGGCCAAGGCGCGGAAACTGCTGAGGGAGGAAACTTGGGGCCAGCGTGCCTCCCAGGGGATCGCGCGGAAGGCTGGTCCGCGCAGTTGCCGCGCCGAAAGGTAGAACATGACCGCGTTCAGCCCGCCCACGATGGCCTGGAGCAGCGCCCATTCGGTCGGGATCACCTGCGAGAGCAGCAGCGCCAGCATCACCGAGAGCACGGCATAGGCGAACAGCGCCAGCCGCCAGTCGCGCGCGATCACGATGACGGCCGCGGCCCCGCCCGCCAGCGCCACCGCAGGCAGGCCGATCAAAAGGCTGAGTTGGCGAAAAAGATCAGAGAGAGACATGGCCCCTATTGTAGCATCGGCCGGCGGAAAGGGGAAGTTGCGCCCGGGGGATCACTTTCCCAACCGCACCAGCGCCATCTTCAGGTACGGCTCGCTGCCCAGGGCCGCGGGGAAGTCCACGGCCGGCTCGTGGTAGACGCCCGCGACCTCCGCGGTCCGACCAGCCGACGCCAGCCCGGCCAGCACGCGATCGCGAAAGCTGCGCCACGGCAGCTCGGCCACGTTGCAGCAGGCCAGCAGCAAACCATCGGCCGCGGTGCAGCGCGCGGCCAAGGCAGCCAGCTCATCATAATCCTGCGCGGCCGAAAACCGCCGGCTCTTCGTCCGCGAGAAGCCGGGCGGGTCCAGGATGACCAGATCGAAGCGGTCGCCGCGCTTCGCCAGCCGCGCCAGCCAGTCGAACACGTCGCCGTAGACAAAGTCGTGTGCGTTCGGCTCGAATCCGTTGGCGCGATAGTTGGCCTGGCCCCATTCGAGCGCGGATTTCGACAAGTCGAGGTTGAGCACCCGCTGGCTGCCGCCGGCCATCGCGGCCACGCCGAAGCCGCAGGTGTACGCGAAGCAGTTCAGCACCCGCCGATCCCTGGCCCACGCCCGCACTCGGCCCCGGCCCTCGCGCATATCGGGGAAGAGGCCGACGCTCAGCCCCGCGCCCGGACGGATCACGTAGGCCAGCCCATCCTCGTGGGCGACGAACTCCCCCAGGTCGGGGCCGTAGACCGGGCGGGGCGGGGCCAGCGCGGCAAGCTGCTCGTCCGTCAGCCGGCTGACCTCCTTGGGGCGATGCTTGATGTAGATCGCGCGCACACCGGTCGTTTCGGCCAGGAGACCTTCGAGGTCTTCGAGACCCTTCGACAAGCTCCCCACTCCCTTTGGTCGGGGACTTCGCAGGGCAGGCTCTCGAAGGTCTGGCGCAGGCGCATCCTCGTAGAGGCTGACCACCAGCGCATCGCCGTAGCGGTCGGCGGTGAGGCCCGGCAGCCCGTCGGCGGCAGCGTTGATGACGCGGTAGATCGTCGTTGCGGAATCAGCCGCCAGGGGCGCGCGGCGGGAGACAGCCAGGCGGAGTAGTTCGCGCAGCGCGACCTCTCCCCCAGCCCCGACCCCAAAACTGGCCGCTGCTGTCACTCTGAGCGGGTTGACGGCGAACAGTGCGCCGCGGCGAGCCACCAGCGAAGAGTCTCGGACACGCGAAGGAGATGCTTCGCTGGAATCTCGTCGCAACGGACTTTGACTCGTAGACCCGCTCAGCATGACAGCTTCATTCGCTGTAGCGCTGCGCGTGGCGTGGGCATCTGCCCTGAGCGTGTCGAAGGAGGAGCCTGGGGGGATAGGTGGAAACGGCAGCGGCGGCGGCGCGGTGAACGTCATTGGCTCGCCCGTGGCCGGGTGCGGCACGGTGAGCTGGTAGGCGTGCAGGCACAGCCGCGGCGCGGGCTGGTCGGCCGGGCCGTAGAGCGCATCGCCAATCACCGGGCAGCCGATGTGCGCCAGGTGGACGCGAATCTGGTGCGGCCGGCCGGTTTCGGGGATGATCTCCAACAGCGTCGGGGCGTCCCCTTGCGGGCGCCCTGGGCGGGAATCGTGGGCCACAGGGCGGGGGCCAGCCCCGCCCCTACCGATGACGCGATAGCGCGTCCGCGCAGGGAGGCCGCGAGGATCGTTGGCTGCGGTCACGCGGTAGCGTTCGCCCCGGTCGCGGACGATGGGCGCGTCGACCACGCCCTCGGCGCGCGGCGGCGCGCCATGCACCAGCGCCAGATAGACCTTGCGCACCTGTCGCCCCTCGAACGCGGCGGCCAGCGCTCGATTCGCCTCGCGCCGCGCGGCAAAGAGCAGCACGCCCGACGTGTCGGCGTCGAGCCGCTGGTGCATGCCCAGGTAAGGCAGTCCCGTCTGCACCTGGGCGATCCGCTGCGCGTCGGCCGGATACGGATCAGCCGGGTCGGCCGCGTGCGTCGGGATGCCCGCGGGCTTATCCACGACGAGCAGATCGGGGTCTTGGTGGAGGATTGGGATGCGCATAGGTGTCAGGGATCAGGCGGCAGGGGCAGGGATCAGGGGTCAGGCAACAGGAGACAGGTACGCGTGCTGATTCCTGACTCCTGACTCCTGCGCTACGGCGCCAGCCGGTTCAAGTCCCGCGGGAACAACGTCGCCAGGCGGACGTTTTCTAGGCCGAGCAATTGCATGATAAAGCGTTCCAGGCCGATGGCAAAACCGCCGTGGGGCGGCATGCCGAGCTTGAACGTCTCGAAATAGGATTCGAACGGCGTCAGGTTGGTGTAGCCACGGGCAGCAGCGGCAGCCAGGTAATCGGCGTAGAGATGCAATCGCTGCCCGCCCGTCACCAGCTCGGTGCCGCGGAAGAGCAGGTCGAACGAGTTGGAGTAGGCCGGGTCGGCCGGGTTCGGGTGGGTGTAGAAGGGCCGCTTCGCCATCGGGTAGCCGGTGACGAAGAGGAAGTCGCTGCCGAACTGCTCCTTCGCCCAGCCGCCCAACCAGCGCTCGTGCTGCGGCGCCAAATCCGGCTCGCCGCGGCAGTCCTCGCCCCAACGCTGGAGGATCAGTTCCTGGGCATCCGGGAAGTAGATGACGGGGAAGGTCTCCGGCGCGAGGGGCAACACCGCGTTGACCACAGCCAGCTCGGCCGCATACGCGGTTTGCAGGTGGGCCAGGATGCCGCGCACGACCTGGGTCAGCACGGCCATCACGTCGCGGTGATCGCGGATGAAGCCCATCTCCGCGTCGAGGCTGACGTACTCGTTGATGTGGCGGATGGTGTCGTGCGGCTCGGCGCGGAAGACCGGCGCCACCTCGAAGACTCGCTCGAAGACGCCGACCATGATCTGCTTGTAGAACTGCGGGCTTTGAGCCAGATACGCACGCTGCCCGAAGTAGTCCACGCCGAAGACGTTGGCCCCGCTCTCGGTGGCCGACGCGACCAGCTTGGGGGTCTGAATTTCGGTGAAGCTCAGTCCGTTCAGCGTGGCGCGGAAGCCGGCCATGATCCCCGCGGAGAGCCGGAAGAGCGCGCGTTTCTGCGGATGGCGCAGGCCCACGGTAGCATGGTCGAGGAAAACCGGCAGTTGCGCCTTGACCTCCGGCTTGTTGAGCGAGAACGGCAGCGCGTCGCGCACGGGCGAGAGGATCTCGAAGACCGGGGCGTGGACTTCGATCCCGCCCGGCGCCTGTGGCTCTGCTACGACGACGCCTTCAACCGTGAGCACGGTCTCGGGCAGCAGGCCGTCGAGGCTGGACAGCGCCTCCGGCGTGTCCACGACGACCTGGGCCGTGCCGCGCACGTCGCGCAGCACCAGGAAGTTGATGCCGCCCAACCGGCGCAGCGCATGCAGCCAGCCGGCCAGCCGGACGCGCTCGCCGATGTGTTCCTTGAGTTCAGTGGTATAGATACGTTCCATGTGGCTCCTCCCAGGATCAGGGATCAGGGGGCAGGAACCAGGGATCAGAAACCGGGGTTGGGAACGCATCACTGGCTTCCCCAACTCCTGCCTCCTGTCCCCTGCCGCCTGATCCCCGGCAAACAAAAACGCTCCCCGTCCATGGGACGAGGAGCGTGCTCGCGGTGCCACCCTGGTTTGCCGGCATCTCACGACGCCAGCCTTGGCGGTCATCACTGACCTGGCCCGGTAACGGCGGGCGGCCGGCCTGGGCCTACCCCTGACGACGTCAGGCTGGGCCCTGCAGCTCCGGAGTGTCTTTCCGAGGGGGCGCAGACGGCATTTGCACCAGGGGCCGCTCTCTGGACTGCGCGAGAAACCTCGTACTCTCTCCATCGTCGCTGTTGGGGTTTTGAGCAGCAACCCGATTTCTATCAGAAATCGGGTTCTTCATGTGTGGGGCAGAGGATACCACGGCCGGGGCGGGATGTCAAAAGATTCGTTAGCTTTTTGACAGAAGTGAGCGGGACGGGTATCCTGTGCCGGTAGCCAACCCAGCATCCACCACGACGATCTGACGTGGGCGAGGAGAAGATAACTCCGTATGTCCGTGATTCCTGAAATCCGATCTCCCGGCGAAACCGAAGCCGGCCGCATCTACTTCGCCATCTTCGGTCGCGCCATCCCGCCGATCGTGCAAGAGCGGTTTGCCGCGGCCAACGCACGGTTGGAGCGGGCCGCCGATCCGCGAGAGCTGGCAGAATACCGCCGAATCGTGGCCGCGTGCGCCGACCTGGAAGCGGTCGAGGTCGCGGGTCGCTACACCGGCCGGCTTAAGCTGTTGAGCCGCAAGTTCCGCCTGATGGTTTACCTGGCCGAAACTCTGCCGGAAAACCAGTCGTTTTTCGTCAACGAGACGTCCAGCTTCCTGGCCGGGCTGTGGCACGGCTTTGCAGGCGGCGTGCGCACGGTCTTCAAGTTGTTCAAAGGGGTCTGGCTGTTGCGGGGGGTGAGGCGTGGCTGACGTCATCATCGTTGGTTCGGGGGCCGCGGGGACGGCGGCGGCCTTGGCGCTGGCCGAGCGCGGAATCCGGCCGCTGCTGCTGGACGTGGGCTACACCGATGCAGGCCGGACGCCCAGGGTCGTGGGGAATCTCTACGATTACCGCAAGCGCCACGATAGCTTCGACCTGCAGATCGGCGCCGACTTCCGCGGGGTGTCGGACGTGCTGGAGGATAAGACCGGGGTCGCCAAGCTGAACGCGCCCAACACCGCGTTCGTCACCGAGGGCGCCGAACGGCTCGGCCCCGTGTTGGCGGACGACTTCGACCCGATCCAGAGCTTTGCCAAGGGGGGACTGGCGAACGCCTGGGGGGCTGGCCTGTATCGTTTCACGTCGGCCGACCTGGCCGGTTTCCCCATCCGGCCGGCTGACCTGACGCCCCATTTTAACCGGCTCACCGAGGAAATCGGCATCAGCGGGGCGGACGACGACTTGACGCCCTACTTCGGCGACCCGGCCGGGCTGCTGCCGGCGCTGGCGCTGTCGCACAACGCCGACCGGGTCTACCGGAGCTATCGCCGGCAGCGGGCGGCGTTCGGCCGGCTGGGAATCGCCATCGGCCGGCCGAGGGTCGGCGTCCTCGCGGTCGCCAAAGACGGCCGGCCGGCGTGCGACTACAGCAACACGGAGTTCTGGCAGGATTCGTCATATCTCTACACGCCCATCATCACCCTGGACCGGCTCATCGCGGCGGATCGGGTGGAATACTGGCCGGGGGTGCTGGTTCGCTCCTGGGTCGAGCAGACCGACGGCGTGACCGTGGTGGCGACAGATGTCCGCACAGGCGAGCCGCTGCGGTTCGCGGGGCAGAAGCTCCTACTGGCCGCGGGCGCGATCAACACCACGCGCATCGTCCTGCAAAGCCGCCGTGACTACACAGCCCGGCTGCCGTTGCTGGAGAATTCCGCGGTGCAAATTCCGTTCGTGCTGCCGGCCTCGCTGGGACGCCGGCTGGACACGGCCGCGTTCGGGCTGACGCAGCTCAACCTGATCTGGGAATCGCCCGTCCACGGCATCCTGCAGGGCAGCATCCTGGAGCTGACCTCGCCGATGCGGGCGGAGTTCTTCGGTCGGTTCCCGCTCTCGGCCAGGGCCAACTTGCAGCTCATCCGTACCATGCTGCCCGCGATGCTGTTGATGCAGTTGTTCTTCCCGGCGGCAGTCCAAAGGCCGGCCGCGGTTTCGCTCCTGGAAGATGGCCGCCTGCGCATCCAGGGTCATCCGAACCCGGTCGCGATCGGCTCGCTGGGGGCGTTGCTGCGGCGGTTGCGCTCGGTGGGGCTGTGGACGCACCCCATGTTGATCTACAAACCTGTTACCGGTCACGCCATCCACTACGCCGGGACGCTGCCGCTGCGGGAGACGCCGGGGCGGTACGAGTGCGACCCGTCCGGCAAGCTGTCCGAGACGCAGCGCGTGTACATCGTGGATTCGGCATGTTTCTCGACCCTGCCGGCCAAAAATATGTCGTTCGGAATGATGGCGAACGCGATGCGGGTCGCGACGAATGCGACGCAAGGCATGTAGGGCAAATTAGCAATTTGTCCCACTCGTTTGGAGATCGCATGACTACTGTCCTCATCACCGGCGCGAGCGGCTTCATCGCCCGCAGCCTGGCGCCCGTGCTTCGGCAAACGGGCATCCGTACCGTCGGCGGCTCGCGCACGGCCCAAGAGTTACCGGACTTCGACCGGGTCTATCGCGCCCGCCTGGGCGATTCGTTGCAGCCGATCTTCGAAGCTGAGCAGGTGGATGCCATCGTCCATGGCGCCCTGGCCGAAGGCCCGGACGCCTACGAGATCAACGTGGCGGGCACGACGCGCTGGCTGGAGGAGGCCAGCGCGGCCGGCGTCAGCCTGCAAATCTTCCTAAGCACTCTGTCGGCGACCGCGGACGCGGCGGCGGACTACGGCCGCGCGAAGTTCGTCCTGCAGCAGCGGTTCACGGCCGCCGGAGAGGTCGTCTTCCGGTTGGGTGTGGTCGTCGGGGATGGGGGGATGTTCGCCCGGATGCGCGAATCGGCGCGGCGTTACCCCGTCGTGCCGATGCTGGACGGCGGGGAGCAACTCGTCTACGTCCTGGGGATCGGCTACCTGGCCGCGATCCTGCGTGATTGCATCCTGCGGAACGGCGAGGGGCTGCGCGGACAGGCGTGGAATCCCCACCAGCCGCGGGCGTATACGCTGCGGGAGGTCACGGAGGCGATCCTTCGTCACTACGGCTACCGCCGGCTCCTGCTGCCCATCCCGGCGCGGCCGATCCTGGCGCTGCTGCTGGCGGCCGAGAAGCTGCCAGGGGTGAAGCTGCCCGTCACCAGCGCCAACGTACGGGGGCTGGTCAAGCAGGGCCGGCAGGAGATTCCCTCGGATTTTGACCGCTTTGGCTATGGGGAAGAAAGCCTGGAGGCGCTCAGCAGCCGGCTCGCGTCTCGGTAGATGACGGATTGGTGGCACTCCCGTTTCCAATGGTCGCCTCTTCCGAGCCGGGAAACTTTTGCATAGGAACATGTTCCGGGTTATAATTGGGCTTGCGACACACCGATTGCACCTGGATCATCCCCCCAGCACTGCGGGCTTCGCCGGCCCCAAAGGAGATCATGCATGGATGAACCCATCCGCGCGCCTGACCCGCCGTCCCCCGGCAGGCGGCGCGCGACGCTGTTGAGCTTCGCGCCGCTCGGCATCTGGCTGGCGCTCGCCGGGCTGCTCGGCGGGATCGCCGGCTTGGGCGGCTTTACGTTCAACTATGCCAACGGGCTGTCGTACCTCTCCAACGATCCCAAGGCCTGCGTCAACTGCCACGTGATGCGCGACGTTTACGATGGCTGGAATCGCGGCAGCCACAAGCACGTGGCCGTGTGTAACGACTGCCACGTGCCCCACGACAGCATCATCTCCAAGTACGCGGTCAAGGCGCTGAACGGCTTCCGGCACAGCTACGCGTTCACCACCGGCGATTTCCCGGAGCCGATCCGCATCTTGCCGTTCGACCGCAACATCACCGAGCACGCCTGTTTATCCTGCCACGGCGACCTGGTCGCGGAGATCAGCCACGCCGACAGCGCGACCCCCACCGACTGTCTGACGTGTCATGCGGGTGTGGGACATGGAAAGTAGGGGCGCACCCTTGCGGTCGCCCGTTCAGGGCAAGCGCAAGGCGTTGCCCCTACACCACACGGAGGTAAGAACATGACTTCATCCAATCGTCCCTCTGCCCCCCGCCGCGGGTGGCTGTGGATCGCCCTGGCGTTCGTGCTGGGACTTGTCATTATGGCCGGCGCTGCGGCGCTGCTGACCAACATCCAGACGCGCAAGAACGAACAAGCCAAATCTCCGCTCATGATTATCCCGATCGCAGCCAACGAGTTGGACCCAGCCGTGTGGGGCAAGAACTTCCCGCGCGAATACGATTCGTTTATGAAGACCAAGGACGACACGATCAAGACGCCCTACGGCGGCTCGGTTCCTTTCAGTAAGCTGGAACGTTACCCGGCGCTGGTGCGCGTGTGGGCCGGCTACGCGTTCAGCGTGGACTACAACAAGGCGCGCGGCCACTTCTACGCGCTGGACGATCAGAAAAAGACCAAGCGGCAGGACTTCGCCAAGCAGCCGGGCACCTGCGCTAACTGTCACGCGGCCGAAACACCGCAGCTCATCCAGCAGATGGGTTGGGAGCAGTTCAGCGTCACGCCCTACAAAGAGATCTCCGGGACGCTTCACACCGGCACATCCTGCGCCGACTGCCACGACCCGGTCACGATGGAGTTGCGCATCACCCGGCCGGCGTTCAAAAACGCGATGGCCGCGCGCGGCATTGACCTGAGCAAGGCCACCCGCCAGGAGATGCGCACCTACGTCTGCGCGCAGTGTCACGTGGAATATTACTTCAAGGGCGACAACAAGCTATTGACCTTCCCGTGGACGAAGGGGCAGACGATCGAGGACATCGAAGCGTACTACGACGAGATCGGCTTCAAGGACTGGACGCACGGCGAAACCGGCGCGCCGATGCTCAAGATGCAACACCCTGAGACCGAGCTATACAGCACCAGCATCCACGCCCGCTCCGGCGTAGCCTGCGCCGATTGCCACATGCCCTACGTCCGCGACGGTGCGGTGAAGGTGTCGGATCATTGGCTGCGCAGCCCGCTGACCAACATCAACAAGGCGTGCCAGACCTGCCACAAGCAGGATGAGCAGGAGCTTAAGGATCGCGTGGCGCTGATTCAGAATCGCACTGCCGATCTCGAACGCAGCTCCGAGAAGGCGCTGCTGGATGCGATGGACTCGATCAAGGCGGCGATCGCGGCCGGCGCGAGCGATGAGGCGCTGGCCCCCGCGCGGCAGCTTCACCGCCGCGCCTCAATGCGCTACGACTTCGTGATGTCGGAGAACAGCACCGGCTTCCACAGTCCCCAGGAGTCCGCCCGCATCCTGGCGAACGCGACTGACTTCGCCCGGCAGGCGCAGGTGGCCGCGCTGCAGGCGCTGAAAAAGTAACAAGCTCAAGAGCTTGCCTGAAACCGGGGATGGGGAGTACAATGGAGTTGTAGGAGGGTGCAGATGGCTGAGGGTACGATGACTGTCCAAATGATTGAGGTTGGACTGCCCAAACCGGTTTTTGCCAAGCTCCAACGGGCGGCGAAGTTGACCTATCGCTCGGTGGAAGAACTGCTCGCGGCTACGATCAATGCCACTCTCGTCAGCCCTCTTGATTTGCCTCGCGACTTGGCCAACGAGTTGGCAGCGATGCACATCATGAGCGATGCTGGATTGTGGGCCGCTGCCGAGCCTTCAATGTCGCCCGCGGAACAGCTTCGCCTGAGCCAGTTGAACGAAATGGGGGGCGAACGCACATTGACTCTCTCGGAACAAGCGGAACAGCAGCAGTTGCTCAAAGCCTATTATCGGTCTATGCTCCGCCGCGCGAAGGCTCTGGCAATTCTGGCTCAACGGGGGCACCCTGTTCCGATCGTAGCCGAGTTCGGCGATGATGACGTGCGATGACACCTTCAGATATTCCTCGCGCGCTACGCCGATTGGTCAGAGAACGTGCGAATGGCCGCTGCGAGTATTGTCTGACACCTGAACGTATCAGCGGTCTTTCCTCCGACGTAGATCACATCATTCCTCTCGCGGCCGGCGGCGCGACCGATACTGACAATCTCTGCCTGGCGTGCGCTTCGTGCAATGCCTTCAAGGGAACTAAGACGCGCGCGGTTGATCCAGAATCAAGGCAGGAAGTCGCCTTGTTCGATCCCAGGCGGCAGGTTTGGACCGAGCACTTCGCCTGGAACGAAGACAACACGATCATAGTGGGGCATACTGCTTGTGGTCGAGCTACGGTGAAAGCTTTGCAGATGAACAACCGCTTTGTCGTTGTTGCGCGATCGTTCTGGGCTGGCGCTGGCTGGCGTCCGTCATAGGGATGGTCCTTTTCTATCTTGAGCGCAAGAGGCAGACGACTATGGGTTTCCCACGTTCGAGTGGCATTTTGTGCCACCCCACTTCCTTTCCCAGCAAGTACGGCATCGGCGACCTGGGCAAAGGCGCGTACGACTTCGTGAACTGGCTGGCGACGGCGAAGCAGCAGCTCTGGCAGGTGCTCCCGCTCGGCCCCACGGGCTACGCCGACTCACCTTACCAGTGCTTCTCGGCCTTCGCGGGCAACCCGCTGTTGATCAGCCCCGACACGCTGGTCTGGGCCGGGCTGCTGCCCGCCGACGCACTCGCCGACGCGCCCGCGTTTCCGGCCCATCAGGTGGACTTCGGCCCGGTGATCCAGTACAAACACGGGCTGTTCCGCCGTTCCTACGAGCACTTCAAGGCGCACGCGACGGCCGCGCAACGCGCCGGCTTCCAGGGATTCCGCGAGCGTCACGCGGGCTGGGTGGCCGACTTCGGGCTATTCATGGCGCTCAAGGCGCACTTTGGCGGCGGAAGCTGGCACGCCTGGCCGCGCGACGTCCGCGTGCGCGAGGCGGGCGCGCTGACCTACTACTGGGACAAGCTGGGGGATGACGCCACCTATCATCAGTACCTCCAATGGCTCTTCGCCGACCAGTGGAGCAGCCTGAAGGCCCATGCCAACAAACTCGGCATCCAGGTCGTCGGCGACATCCCGATTTTCGTGGCCGAGGACAGCGCGGACGTGTGGGCGCGGCCCGATCAGTTCCTGTTGGACGGCGAGGGCAATCCGACTGTCATCGCCGGCGTGCCGCCCGATAACTTTTCCGCGACCGGGCAGCGGTGGGGCAATCCGCACTACCGCTGGGATCGCATGGCGCAGGACGGCTACCGCTGGTGGGTCGAGCGTATCCGCCACACGTTGACGCTGGTAGACATCGTGCGGGTTGACCATTTCCGCGGCTTTGAGGCGTACTGGGAGATTCCCGCCACGGAGCCGACCGCGGTGAAGGGGCGGTGGGTCAAGGGCCCGGACGCTCCGCTGTTTCAGGCCATCGAGGCCGCGCTGGGCAAGCTGCCGATCATCGCTGAAGACCTGGGCGTCATTACGCCGGAAGTGGACGCGCTGCGCAATCGCTTCGACTTCCCCGGCATGAAGATCCTGCAGTTCGGCTTTGCGTTGGACAACAACCCGAAGTATCTGCCGCACACCTTCGAGAAGAACTACATCGTCTACCCCGGCACGCACGACAACAACACGGTGATCGGCTGGTTCAACGAGGAGCAGCGGACGGGGATCGAAAAGTGGAACTGCCTGCGCTACCTGGGGACCGACGGGCACGACCTGGCGTGGGACTTCATCCGCATGGCCTGGCGCTCGGTGGCGAATCAGGCGGTGGCGTGCCTCCAGGACGTGATGAGCCTGGGCAATGAGGCGCGCATGAACTATCCTAGCACCGAGAGCGGCAACTGGCAGTGGCGCTACGGGCCGGAGATGCTCACCGATGCGCTGGGCGCACGTTTGCGAGAGTTGACGGTGATCTACGACCGGGTGAAACCGGCCACAAAGCCCACGGATTGACCCGAAGCAGAGACCAGGTTTCTCGAAGAAACCTGGTCTCTGTTCGCGGCCTCATGGCCGCCAGGCCATCTTCTCGAAGAACCAGACCGGCAGCACGTCGGCGTCTACAATTTTGCGCACATCGCTGCCACCGGGCCGCATGACGTAGATCGCCCACTTGCCGCTGCGGTCGGACCGGAAGCCAATCCACCCGCCATCGGGCGACCAGACCGGCAGGCCATCGCTGTGCATCTCGTTGGTCAGCCGGATCTTGCCGCTGCCGTCCCGGTTGATTCGATAGATCTCGAAGTTGCCGTCATCCTTGGAGATGAAAGCCAACTGCTGGCCGTCGGGCGACCAGGCCGGCTGACCGTCGCCGCCGCCCGTGGTCAGCCGGCGCCGCTCGCCGCTGTCGGCATGGGTGAGCCAGAGGCCGCAGTCAGGGCCATAACAGCCGCGATGGGCGATCCAGTTGTCAATCGGGCTCCAGTCGGGGTACTCGCCGACCGCCAGCTTGCGCAGTCCCGTACCGTCGGTGTTCAGGATGTACATATTCTCGCCGCCCTGCGCGGCCAGCCGGTCATTGCCAGGCGAGAAGGACGGGTAGGCCCCACCCAGAATGACCAGGCGCTCGCCGGAGAGGTCGGGGTTGGCGATGTATAGGCCGGGTTTATTACCCGTGCCGGCCGGCCAGCCGTAGTAGACCACCTGCTTGTAGTCGCTGGAGAAGGCGACCTCGGTCCGCCACTCCTTCATAAACTTGGCTTCGCCGGTCGCAAAGGTGTATTGCCACAATTCCCAACGGTCGGCGCCTATGTTCGCCACCGAATAGAGCAGGGCGCCGCTCAGACCGCCGCTGGGCCGAGCGACCGCACCCGGCGTGGGGGAAGGCGGCGGCGTAGGCAAATCCTTCGGCACGGTCACTGCGGCCACATCGCCGGTGGTCGTCACCAACGTGGCGCTCACCCAGCCCGGCTTGCCGTCGAAGCAGCATACCTGCAGCCACGAGCTATCGGCATTGCGGCCGGTGATGTCGAACGCCTGGCCGCCCTTGGCCGTGGTCACGATCGGGAAATCGGCGCTCGGCCCGCCGCGCACGTTGATCGTCTCGCCCTTCACCGCGGCTTGTGGGGGCTTGGGCGTGGCCGTCGGCGGGATCGGCGTCGCGGTCGGCGGGACAGGCGTTTCGGTGGGCGGTACCGGCGTGGGCGTCGGCGGGATCGGCGTCGCAGTGGGCGGCACGGGGGTTGCGGTCGGTGGGATCGGGGTGGGGGTCGGCGGCACGGGGGTTGCCGTCGGCGGGACGGGTGTCGCGGTGGGCGGCACGGGCGTCGCGGTCGGTGGGGCAGTGCAGCCGACTGCCATGAGCAACAGGCAGCAGACGACGAGCCAACCGAGCGCGCGGAGGAAACGCGAGGGCGACTGCGGAGCGTTCATACGATTCTCCTTTTCGGATGCTCCGATCATCAAGACTGGGCGGGGGGAGACAGCAAATTGCCTGGCTTGACTGCCTTCACAGTCTAGCTTGCACAGATTAACAGACTATGAATAATGCCAAAAGTCGCGCTGATAGTTGATTCGTGCACGGAAGGAGAATCGCGAGAACCATGCTAGCGGCCGCTATCTGATCGGCAGATTGCCGGAGATCAGCAGGCCGAACAACACGATCGCAGACAGGGCGAAACGCAGCAGCATAACAGTCTCCTCGAAGAATAGACTCCAAGTTATGCTATGATTTTAGCAGCTTTCTTGCGCCATGTCTATAGGATTTATTGGTTATTTGAGGTGAGGATAGGCGGCAACTGCACCCGTCCCACCTCGCTTCCGTCCGCGGTGCGGTAGAGGATGAGGAGTACGGCGTAAGAGCCGGGAGATGCGCCGGAAGGCAAGCGCAGGTCGTAAACGTCGCGCACAGTCTCGCCCGGAACCCAGGCGGTGGTGGGGTAGGTGAAATGGACGGGGGCGCGATCCTCGATGACGATGGCCTGGCCCGCGGCGTCCAGCAGCCGCGCCGAGACCTTCAATTCTTCACGGATCGGCGCCGCGGCGGCCCAGGTCAGCACCAGGCGGACGACAGGGCCGGCGTGGGTTTGGCGGATTTCGTGGTGGGCATCGGTCAGCAGGACGCCCGCGCCGAGGGCCTGGCCGGCCGGCGGGGGCGCGGGTTTGGCCTTCGGGCTAACCGCGATCAACGGCCCCGCGGCGTCCAGGCTGTAGCGCGTCGCCGCGCCGGGCAGATCGCGGGTCAGGTAAACCGGCTGACCCTGTGTCAGACCGGCCTCGACCGCCGCGAAACGCGCTGCCTCCGTGTCTGCCGGGACGACGACCACATCCGGGCGCTGACCCAACACATCGCGGAAGTAGCGCGCCAGCGTCGTCTCGCCCAACAGCCCCACGATCCGGCCGCCCGGCGCAACGCTGGTCAGCACGTCCTGGCCGTAGTCGTAGACATCCCAGGCGTGGCTGCGGTCGCGCTGCGGGAAGTCTCGCACGGCATCGCTGACTGGCTGGAACAGGAAGACCGCCGCGACCGCCAACGCCCCCGCGGCCAACACGACCGGCCGCAGTCCGCGCGACAGCCGCGCCTGCCGGCCGAGGCTCGACACCCAGAGAGCCACGCTGTCGAAGATCGGCGCCAGCCCGATCGCGGCCCACAACGCGATCAGCATGAACGCCGGGATGAAGAATACCTCCACGTCCTCGACTTTGTAGGCGACGCCGAACGCGACCTGCGCGACCGTGGCGAGCAGCAGGAACGCGTAGCGCCGCACCCCGTAACGCCAGCCGGTAGCCAGCCCAAAAACGGCCGCTATCATCGGCAGCGCGCCTAACTGCGCCAGAAACAGACCGGCGAAGAAGCCGATGTCGCGGTTCACTCCAAAGGGGTTGCCGGTGAGGAACACGCTGTACCCGCGCGCGGTGATCCAGTCGAGCGTCCCCTGCAACGTCGGCCGGAACGCGCCATCCAGCGAGCCGACTGCCTGTCCCCGGAGTGGTAGATAGAGGTAGAGGAGCAGGGGAGCAAGGGCGCAGAGGAGGAGACGGATGAAGGACGAACGACGAAGGACGAACGACGGATGACCGCCGCCAACCTGGAGTGCCGTCCAAACAATGAAAACCAGCGCGGCCGGCAGGAGCAGGGCCATCATCCGGTGGTGCGCCAGGCCGAGGCCGAAAAGCAAGATTGCAGATTGCAGATTGCAGATTGCAGAAGGGTCGTCCTCCCAACGCAGCAGGCAATAGAGGAACAGGGCGACCAGCAGGCCGTGGAGGGCGTAGACCTCGGCGAGGGTGGCCTGCGACCACCAGGCGGGCGAGAGGGCAAACGCGATGGTCGCGGTCAACGCGGCGGGGCGGCTGCCCACCAAGCGGCGGGCCACCAGGTAGAGCAGTCCCACGGTCAGCGCAGCGGCCAGCGCGGAGAGCAGGTTGGCGCGGCCGGCCGGATCGCGAAAAGGCAGGAGCAGCGTGAACAGCTTGCCGAGCAACGTATAAAGCGGGTAGCCGCTGGGGTGCGCGATGCCGAGGGTCGGCAGGATGACGTGAAATTCCAGGCTGTCGTCGAACAACGTCGCCACTGAGGGCGCGGCGGTGGCTGCGTAGAGGATCAGGCTGGCGAGCGCACAGAAGAGCGCGATCAACGCGTCGGCATGTTGCGTACTGCGTACTGCGTATTGCGTGTTGCGTGTTGCGTGTTGCGTCATTCGCCCTCCGCTAGTTTCGCCGCCAACGCCGGCCAATGGCTCCCACGCCAATAGACTCGACCGCAATCCGGACAGCGGCGGAACTGGGTTTGCGTGTGCCAGACGTAAGGCGGCACCAGATCGGCTGCGGCCGCGTGGGGCAAATCGGCCAGCGCAGCATTGCATTCTGGACAGCGGGTGAACGGCTGCGCCGCGCCGCTCAATGCTGCCCGTACCTCGGTAATCTGCGCATCCAGCGTCTCCGCGTGGACCAGGAGCGCCCAAACGCCTCGCCGGCCGGCCAGTTGATGATCGCGCGTCAGGATCAGCCGGCCTTCGGCGCGGGCCGCGACCATGAGTTCCTCGTCGCTGCCGGCGCGCCAATAGACCGTATCGTAACCCGCCAGCCGCAGCCACTTCGCCAGCCGGCCGAGCATCGCGTCGGCAAGCAGACGGGGCGGGGCGGCTTTGGCGGTAAGTTCGTCTTGTGGTAGCATAGGGATGCGTGACGAGTGCTACGTGATCAGCGGTGTATGCTACATGATAATCACGCAGCACGTATCGCGCAGCACGAACCTTCTACATTCAGAGAGCCTGTGATGCCCGAAACTCTTCTCTCAACCGCCAGCCTGGCCTTACTCATCCCCTTCGGCTACGCGCTGATCGCGGCCAGTGGGCTGCCGGCCGAGCGCATGCGACATGCGGCGATCAGCCTGTTCGCCGCGCTGGGGCTGGCCGCGTTCGGTTACGTGGCGACCGGCTTCGCACTCCAGTTCGGCGGCGTCGGACTCACTCACAACCTGCCCGGCCTGGACGAGTTGATCTGGGAATGGTCGGTGCTCGGCCCGACGTGGGGCACGGGCTGGGGCATGGTCGGGCTGACGGGCTGGGGGCTGACCGGCCCCGCGGCCACTTCCGGCGCATATGCGTTGGTGCTGGCGAACCTGCCGTGGGTCATCACCGCCGCGCTGATCCCGGTCATCACGCTGCGCGGGCGCATCCCTGCGGTGGCGGTCGCCCTGCTCGGCCTGCTGACCGGCGCCGTGCTGTATCCCCTGGTCGGCAACTGGATCTGGGGCGGCGGCTGGCTGGCGAATCTGGGCAGCAACCTGGGCCAGGGCCACGGCCTGGTGGACGCGGGCGGCGCCGGGCTGGTGCACCTGCTCGGCGCGTCGGCCGCGCTGGCGGGCCTCCTGGTCTTCGCGGTGCGCAAGTCCAGCGACGAAACGCCGGGCGAGCCGATTCCCTTCGACTCCGCTCAGGACAAGCCCCTCCCCAGGCTCTATCATCCCCTGTTCAACCTTTTGGGCGCCATGCTCTTGCTGATCGGTGGGTTGGCGTGGATCACAGCCAATCCGCTGCTCGACGGCCTCGATCCCGCGCGCCTGGCGTTGAATTGGGTGCTGGCGGCCGCCGCAGGCGCGCTCCTGCCCCTGGCCTACACCTGGCTCGTGGCCGGCCGGCCTGATTCGCTGATGGCGGCGCGGGGGCTGACCGCGGGCACGATCGCGATCGCGGCCGGAGTGGCGTTCGTGCCGATGTGGGCTGCTCTGGCGATTGGCGCGGCCGCCGGGTTCCTCACGCCCTTCGCAGTGTACGTGGTAGACCACATCTTGCGCATTGACGACCGGGTCGCCAGCCTGACGGTACACGGCCTGGGCGGGTTGCTCGGCCTGCTGGCGGTGGGCCTCTTCGCCGACGGCAGCGCGGGTCTGGGCTGGAACGGCATCGGGCCGGATATTTATATGGGCGTCGCCCGCCAGGGCGTCACCGGGCTGCTGGCGGCAGCCGGCTTCCAGCCCGATTGGCCGGGCCAGATGCAGGCGCAGGCGGTCGGCGTGGCCGCGATGGCGCTGTTCGGGTTCTTCGCCGCATGGCTGGCGCTCGCGCCGTTGGCGGTGTTGACGCATCTGCTCCGGCGACCGGAGTCCTCCGCCGTGGTCGTGCCGCCGGCTCCCCTCACCGAAGGCGACACCGAAACACCCGACGAGCCAGCCGTTGAACCGGTAGAGCCTCCCTTGGAACCTGCCCCGGCAACCGAAGATGCCGGTTGAGGTCATTGCGAGGGGCCGCAGCCCCGAAGCAATCCCTCCCGATGTGGAAGATTGCTTCGGGGCAAAAGACGCCCCTCACAATGACATTTCACCGTGTCACCCTGTCACCGTGTCACCCTGCTCCCCTCAACGGCACGCTCACCAACGTCGTATACACCGCCCCGGTCGGCCGCAGGTCGCTCTTGATCAGGATGACGGAGGTCACGCGCTGCACGCCGATCTGCTCCACCACCGATTTTCCCACAGCCTGCCCCACCGCGGCTTCCGAGGCGGCGTCGGCGCCCTTTGTCACGCGGCCCAGCGTCAGATGCGGCGAAAAGCCACGCTCCTCGGTGGGCCAGCCGAGCGGCGCAACGTGTTTTTCGATCGCCGCTTGCAGCTTTTCGATCACCTGCCCCTTGTCCCGCACGGCTACCCAGACGACGCGCGGCCGGCGGAAGTTGGGAAAGCAGCCGCGGCCTTCGACGGTGAACTCGAACGGCGCGAAGCCATCGCAAGCGGCCTTCAGCGCGGCCGCGATCTCAGCCATCTTGCTCGCGGGCGTATCGCCCAGGAACTTGAGAGTCAGGTGGATGCCGTCGAGTGCGACCCACTTGACGCTGCCCGGCGGCGCCAGGCGCTTGAACTTTGCCTGTACGCGGCCGAGGGCCAGTCGCAGCGGTTCGTCGAGCTCGATGGCGATGAAAGTGCGTAGGATTTCTTCGGGCATCAGTGATCCTCTCCGTAAAACACCATGGCTCGCAAATCCGCCTCAGCCTGGCCGATTTTGGCCTGGTAGACCTTCAACTGGGTATCGAACGACGAAAAGAGGTGGCTGGCCTTATACCCCGCCACCATCTGGGCCAGCCAGTCGGCCATGACGCCGGCATCCGGCTCGCGATACCGGCCCTCGAAGCGAATCTGATCCAGCGGCAGCTTGGGCGGCATCGGCGGGTACGCTCCCCTGCCGTAGCCGAAGACGATGGTCAGCAGGGGGATCACGCCGTCAGGCAGCGCCAGCTTTTCCTTGAGATACCCCGCGTCCAGCAGGCCGCTCCGCCCCGTCTCGGAGAGCATCACCGACGACACGCCCAGCGCCTCGGCCGCAACGTTCATGGCCATCGCCGCCAGCGACGCGTTCATCACCGCTACGGTATACTCCACCAGGGGGCTGCGGGGGAAGACGTCCAGCACGGTCTTGTCGCGATGCGTGTCGCCCATGACGATCAGTGCGCGTTGCCCCTTGAACGGGATGTTGCTGCCAAAGGTTTGCCGCCAGGACTCGGCGGTGAACGCGGCAAACGACCAGGTCTGCAGGTTAACCGTCGAAGGCGCCAGGCGGCCGGCCTCCAGGATCGCGGCGAAGACGTCGTCGGGGATCGCGCGTCCGGCGAAGCTGCGCACGCTCCGCCGGTGGAGGAGGACGCGCAGCAGCTCGTTGTCGCGCAACGACGGGGGTGTCTGGGGCTTACCTCGCACGATGCGCCAGAGGCTGCGGAAGAAAGTCGCCAGGTCGGTTACGGTAAACATCGTAGGCCTCTTCTTTGCCAGATAGACGAAGGACGAACGACGAAGGATGCTCACGGTCGTTCGTCCTTCGTCGTTCGTCTAGTTCAGATTCTCCGCAACTAACGCCTCCCCCGGACGCTCCGTCACCGACAGGAACCCGCCGAAGAGCCGGTATTCGTCCATGCGACACGAGTTGATCAGCTTGCCGTCGTAGACGGTCATGTCGGGGCAACTGTCGCACATGTCGGCGCGGCCATCGGGCAACAGATCGGGGGCCTGGATGATGCCGATGC
>JAPLHB010000062.1 GCA_026389845.1 Chloroflexota bacterium | reverse complement strand
CGGCCGATCACCTTCCGCTCCATCCAGGTGAGCGATAGCGTGGCGATGACCGGCATCATCACCAGGATGATGCCTACGACGACATAATTGACCACCGTCGCCAGCCACGCAGGCATGAAGCCGCTGATCCAGGTCGTCCAGGCATTGGCAAGATTTACGAAGAAATCGCGCACGAAATCCATGTCTGTATCTCCGTGTGCCCTACGAACTACGTACTACGTGCTGCGTATTACGTGCGGTAGTCCCTTGCGCGAACTCTACGCAACACGCAACACGCAATACGCTCAATTCCACTCCAACGCGCCCTTGCGCCAGGCGTACAGCAGCCCGCCGACCAGGATACCCACGAACAAAATCATCTCGACCAGGGCATAGAGTCCCAACGTGCCGTAAGCGACGGCCCAGGGAAAGATGAAGATCGCCTCGACGTCAAACACCACGAAGATCAGCGCATAGAGATAATACTGGGCTTTGAACTGTACCCAGGCGTCACCGATGGTTTCCACGCCGCATTCGTAGGTGGAGTTTTTGACGGGATTGGGCTTTTTGGGGCGGAGGAGCCAGGCCACGACCAGGCCGATGATGGGTAAAGCGAACGCGATAATTGCGAAGACACCGACAAAGGCGTACTGTGAGAGCACAGCATACCCTCCTTTGGGCTGCCCGTCACCGAGAGACGGGGCATCGTGCAAGAAAACCGTCTGACTGCGCTGGGAAAGCAATCCGAGAACGTCGTTTACGGGCTGCAGAACGTGCCAATTGTAGCATAGGCCAGAAGGGAATGCAAAGCCGGAAACGGCGCCGGTGAATCGGTGATACTCGTCCCGACCGGGCCAACTGGTTTGACAAGGCTTTCGCTTCATGATAGACTTTGCAAACCCGTCGAGGGGCGTTTTTATGCCAACCCGGTCCTTCTGAAACGCGCGGCTCTCAATCGGGGCACACATTTACGATATAGCCGTGGCGTGATTGCCACCACGGTTTTGCCCAGACCCTCGTGTTCCCTGGAGTTATGGTATGCCTGAAGGCTATCTGCCCATTCTGGTCATGGTCGTCGTCGCCGGTGGATTTGCCGCGATCGCCCTGGGCGTCTCGGCCTTGCTCGGTCCCCGACGCCACAATGCCGCCAAGGACGCGCCCTACGAATCCGGCATCCTGCCCTTTGGCGACGCCCGGCGCCGATTTCCCGTTCAGTTCTACGTGATCGCTGTCCTGTTCATCCTCTTTGATGTCGAAGTGATCCTGATGTATCCGTGGGCGGTCTCGGCGCGCAGGCTCGGTGTTTTCGGCCTGGTCGAGATGGCGATCTTCATCGTGATCTTGTTGGTGGGATTCGTCTACGCCTGGAAGAACGACGCGTTCAAGTGGCAATAACGTAGTGCGTACTGCGTATTCCGTTCACTTTGCAGAGTAGCGCACGCCGAGGAATGCAATACGCACCACGCAATACGCAATACGGAGTAGCACATGGGTCTCGAAGAACGGCTCCCCGATGAGGGTTTTGTCACAACAAAGCTCGAATACGCGGTCAACTGGGGGCGAAAGTATTCGATCTTCCCGCTGACCTTCGGCTTGGCCTGCTGCGCCATCGAGTCAATCGCCTCGGGCGTCGCACGGTTCGACATCAGCCGCTTCGGCTCCGAGGTGTTTCGCGCGTCACCAAGGCAGGCTGATCTGCTGATCGTCTCCGGCCGTGTGAGCAACAAGATGGCGCCGGTGGTCAAACGGCTCTATGACCAGATGCTCGAACCCAAGTGGGTCATCGCGATGGGCATCTGCGCCAGCGCGGGCGGGCCGTTCAACAACTACGCCATCCTCCAGGGCGTGGATAAGATCATCCCGGTGGACGTCTACATCCCAGGCTGCCCTCCCCGCCCCGAGGCGCTGTTGTACGCAATCACGTTGTTGCAGAAGAAGATCCAGGGTGAAAAATTCCGCGATCGGGCGTACGGACGAATGACGAAAGACCAATGACGAAGCACGTATTTCGTCGTCCGTCCTTCGTCTTTCGTCAAGGTGACAAGAATCCAGCATGACTCAAGCCAACCCCATCATCGAAAAACTCTGGGCGCAGTTCGGCAGCGCGATCCAGGCTGTGGATGAATTTCGCGGCGAGACCACGATCACGGTCGCCCCGAAGGACGTGGCGCCGGTCGCCAGTTTCTTGCGAGACGATTCGGAGCTGGGCTTCGACCACCTGGAAGACGTCAGCTCGGTGGATCGCAGCCGCTACCCCGGCCTGGGCGGCACGGCGCGCTTTGCGGTTGTCTATCAGTTAATTTCCACGCGCAGCGGCCAACGCATCCGGCTGAAAGCGCCTGTCTCGGGTGATAGTCCCGCCGTGCCCACGATCACCGGCCTGTGGCCCGGCGCCAACTGGCCCGAACGCGAGATCTACGACCTGATGGGCATCAAGTTCGAGGGGCATCCCGATCTGCGCCGCATCCTGCTGCCGCTCAACTGGCCGAACCATCCGCTGCGCAAGGATATTCCGCGTGGGGGCGAGACGGTTCCGTTCTCGATGACGTGGGAAGACGAAGAATTCCAATCCTTCGGCAAGCAGATCGTCGAGGCGAAGTCCGTGCCGCAGGCGCCGCCGAAGCAGGCGGACGCCAACAAGCACATGATCTTGAACATGGGCCCGCAGCACCCCTCCACTCACGGCGTCCTCCGCGTGGTGGTCGAGTTGGACGGCGAGCGGGTCGTGGCGGCTTATCCCGATATCGGTTACCTCCACTCCGGCTTCGAGAAGCAGGCCGAGAGCATCCGCTACAAAGATTTCACCATCTACACCGACCGCTCGGACTACGTCTCGTCCATGTGCACCAACCTGGGCTACGCGCTGGCGGTGGAAAAACTGATGGGGGCGGAGATCCCGCGACGGGCGCAGGTCATCCGCGTGATCATGGCCGAGCTGCAACGCCTGGCCTCGCATCTGCTCTGGCTGGGCACGCACGTCATGGATGCTGCGGGCGTCAGCCATGCGCTGCTGATGTACTGCTTCCGCGAGCGCGAACAGATTCTCGACATCCTGGAATTGGTCAGCGGCGCGCGGCTGACCACGTCGTACATCCGCCCCGGCGGCGTCTGGCGAGACGTGCCGCCGAGCTTTGTGGATCGCGTCAAAGATGTCCTTAGCGCCTTCCCGAAGCGGATCGCGGAATACGAGCGGATGGTCACCGACAACCCGGTGTGGAAGGCTCGCACCATCGGCAACGGCAAGCTGACCACCGCCCAGGCACAGGCGATGTGCGTCACCGGCCCCCTGCTGCGCGCCAGCGGCCTGGCGTTCGACTATCGCAAGGCGCGGCCCTATAGCGGTTACGAGAACTACGATTTCGTCGTGCCGACCGCGACCGAGGGCGACACCTACTCCCGCTACATCGTGCGCGTCGAAGAGATGAAGCAAAGCCTGCGTATCATCGAGCAGGCGCTCAAGAATCTGCCGGATGGCCCCGTGTGGACGGCCGACCGCAAGATGGCGCTGCC
>JAPLHB010000129.1 GCA_026389845.1 Chloroflexota bacterium | reverse complement strand
TCTATGACCATGCCCCGGATCATCATCTCCTCCAGCATGATCAGACCGAAGGGGTTCAGGCCCAGGCGGTTGGCATGACTGCGGCCCGCGGCGATGTCCCCGTAGTTCTCAGCCAGCTCGCCCATGCCTGGCACGTGCTGGAACAGCGACCGGCGGTTCATGGCGGGCTTGGGTGACATACGAGGCCCCGTCCCTGCCGCCGCGCGCTCTACCCCGCCCACCACGCCGCCATCGTGATCCAGCCGGTAGCGGATGCCCGTTTCCCAGCCATCTTCCACGTCATAGTGCCGGCCTGCGACCACATAGTTGAGCACGTCCAGGAAACGCATGTAGATGGCCGTCCCGCCAAAAGCGTTGTCGGTCAGATGGATGGGCGTGATCTGGCGGATGCCCTGGCTGTAGAGCCAGTCCAACTCAGCGCCGATCAACTGCCGGCCCTGCTCCAGATCACCCTGGACGAGATGCTCCAGGTCTGCCAGGCGCCGCCAGTTGCCGAACGAGTCCACCTCAACCCCGAGAACGATCGCCAGCTTGTTTTCACCCACGATCCGACGCGCATCCTCCGGGGAATAGGCGATCTGCATCCAGCCGCGCCCTGGGCCGCCGCCCTGCTGGTCTACGAACTCGGCTGGCCAACAACTCGTTATTCACGGCCAGACACGAGGCCAGGCGCAAGCCGCCCTGGTAGGCGCGGTAGATCCAGTCAATGTAGGCCTGTTGGTGAACCATCGTGCGGAAATGGGGCCAGATATCGAAGTTCGGCCAGCCACCGCCCGCCGGATGGCCGATCTCCGGGTTGAGGTCAAGCAGGCCTCCGTGGATAGGCTCACAGGAGGCCAGGGCGTAGGCGACCCCCTCTTCGCCAGGGTGCTCCGGGTCATACGGCAGCCCCCAGAAGGCCCGGCCACCGAAGGCCAGGTGCGCCATGAAATGCGCATGCAGGTCGGCAAATCCCCAGAGTGGCGTGCCAGGTTCGACTTGCCAATAGTCGCCGCCCAGCGGTACCCTGGGCGTGGTTTCGAACGCTAACGGCATGTTCATCGCGACACCTCTTGAGTTTGAGTTACAAAACCAGTACAATTATAGGCGTAGCCCCGGTAGAAGGGCAAGATGGCGCCCTACATCATGGCATTTGGATCGAACTGCATGATCCCGAACACGTTGCCTTCGGTATCGGCACAGTAGGCCAGTTGGCCCACGCCCGGAACCGGCATCTTGGGCATGACCACCGTCCCGCCGTGCGCGAGGACGCCGGCAACCGTCTCGTCCACTGAAGTCACGCTCACCGTGTTGACCGTGCCGGTGACCGGCGCGCCGCGCTGCGTGATCGCGCCGTCAATCCCCGGTTCTCCCTTTTCGCCAGTCGTGATCAAGAAGTACTCCGGCATGCTGGGCCAGGCGGCGATCTTCCAGCCGAAAACGCCTTCGTAAAACTTCACCGCGCGTTCGGGTTGGTCGGCGGGAAACTCGAAATGAACAATACGGGCCATGGGAACCTCCAATTGGGCGTTCGCCGAATACTCGTTCGGCGTTTGTACCATCATACGATGGCGCTGGGGTTCCCGCTGTAATGCTGATTCCCGCTTCACCGGTAACTATTTTAGTTAGATTGACAGCAATACCGCAAAACTCGCTATTGTCACCCTGAGCGGGTCAGCCCCGCGAGGTTCGGAGCGGCGAGATTCCAGCGAAGAGCCTGCCCTGAGCGCAGTCGAAGGGGTCTCGTCGCGGCATGAGAACCTGTCCTGAGCGCAGCGAACGGATTCTTCGCTGGATGCCCGCCGTTGCCGAAGGTTAGGGGTCAACCCGCTCAGAATGACACCTATTCGAATGATAGTTACCTTTGCGCCGCCAGCCAGGCGCGCAAGGCGAGCGCGTGATCGCGATAGTGTTCGAACGAGTTGCTCGCGATCACCTCCCAGGGCCGCCAGTCGGCCGGCATCTCCGCGAAGTGCGCCGGATCGGCCAGGTCGGCGTCGGTCAGGGTCTCGACGGCCGCCAGCATCTCGGCGTAGGTTCGCGTCGCCTCGGCCAGGACGTCGGGCAGCGACCGGTCGCGGTTCTGGGCGAAGATCGCGGCGTTGCGCTGATCCTGCGCTAGATTCCACAGGTCAGACCCCACCAGCGCCCGCGTCCGCACCACACCGACCATCTCGCGCTCGAACCAGGCAACGTGGCTGAGCACGTCCTTGACCGACCACGCGCCGGCCGCGCCGGGCGCGATCAGCGCCGCCTCGCCCAACGGCAGCAGCTCTGCCAGCAGATCGTCCCACAGTGCGCGGTCGGCGCGCAGGGTGGTTATGAACGTCGCTTTGTCCATCGGTTCTCCTTCGTGGTCCTACTTCGTCGCCAGCATGAACGCCTGCACGAATCGCTCGTCGGTGCGCTGGTCGGCCGCGAAGCGGGCGCGCAAGCGGTAGTTGCGCTGCATCTTGCGGCCCACCGTGCTGTGCCAGGCCTCCGCGTAGCGCCCCAGGAAGGCCGCCGACGTGTCGCCCGCAGCGATGGCCGCGACCGCGGTTTCGGCCGCTAGCCGGCCGGCGGTCATGGCGTTGATGATCCCGCCCCCGGTGAGCGGATCCACCTGGCGGGCCGCATCGCCTACCACCATCAGCCCATCGGTTGCCAGCCGCGCGGGCGCCAGGGCCACGGGCACGTTGCCCGCGATCAACGTGACGGGATGCCCGCGGGCCAGGGCCGGGCGGGCCTCGATGAACCGGTGCAGGTAGTCCAGGACGGTCGCGGCCGTGGGCTTGAGCTGCGCGCCGGCGGTCCGCCACAGATCGGCCTGGACGCCCAGCCCCACGTTCGCCTGCCCCGTTCCCTTCGGAAAGACCCAGGCGTAGCCGCCGGGGGCCACCTCGCAGCCGATCGTATAGGAAGTACACGTCGGATCAAGCTCGATGCCGGACAGCAGGTATTGCGCGCACACCATCGCATCGCCGAGCGGCAGTTCCAGATTCAGCCCGGCCCAACGGCCGACCTGCGCTTCCACGCCATCGGCCGCGACGACCACTTTGGCCGCGATCTCCATCTCGCCCGCGCCGCCGAAGAAGTCGCCGCGCCGAATTGTGACGCCACAGACGCGGCCTTCTTCCCGCAGCAGCCCGGTGACCGCGGTCTTGACTCGCACTTCGGCGCCCGCGCACGCGGCCCGTTCGGCCAGCACGCGGTCGAACACGCGGCGCTCCAGGACGTATCCCCGGCCGCCGGCCGCGCGGTGGATGCGCGTTGCCCCGTCGCCGACGGTCGCGATTTCGGCCTGGTGGATCTCGGCGGCGATCCAACGCGGGTCCGGCTCGATGAAGGGGATCAGGGCATCATGGCTCACCCCCTCGGCGCAGCGCACCGGCGAGCCGATCTCCTGGCGTTTCTCCAACAGCAACACACTCAGACCGGCGCGCGCGGCCACTTGCGCCGCCACAGCGCCCCCAGGCCCCGCGCCGACCACCACCAGGTCGTAGCTGCGCCGGCGGGCCGCCGATCCGACTGCCGTGCGCGCGGTCTCGGGTTGCAGCGCGCCGACCGGGCAGGCCTCCACGCAGTTGCCACATTCGATGCAGGCATCGCCGACGAGCAGCCGCGTCTCCGCCAGCGTCAGCGCCTCCACCGGACAGACGCTTACACAGCCGCCGCAGTAAGCGCATCGTTCGGGATCTACTGTGACCATGCCCTGCTCCTTCGGAAACAACGGTCATTCTACCCTGAGAATAGGCCGCGGATCAACGCAGATCAACCCGGATCAAGGACAAGAATCCGCGGCCAGCCGTGTTGATCCGCGGCCCGTTTTCATGCGCCGTGGCGGCGCGCGCGGCATGGGCAACTACCCTGAGAACGGGACGCGGACTACGCGGACAACGCAGAGAACGCGGGCAAGCCCCAAAAACATCCGCGGCGTCCGCGATCTCCGCGTTCATCCGCGTTCCATCTTCACCCGTCGCGTCTGGCCTGTGTCATTTTAGCATGTTTGCGGTTTTTTATAGTAAACTAGAGTGAAGGCGCGGCGGCAAACCGGGTCGCCGTGCCCGTGCCCCAGCATCCGATAACCATGTCAAGGAGACAGTCATGCCCACCGTAGCCATCGTCACCGACAGCGTTGCCAGCATTCCGGAAGCCCTCATCGAGACGCTCGGCATCCACTGGGTTCCCTACTACATTCATCGCGGTCAGGAGGTGCTCAGGGACCTGTTGACAATCCACTGCGATACCTTCTACCAATGGCTGTCCACCGCTAGTGAGCTGCCCAAGACGGCGAATCCCAGCCCTGGCGATTACCTGCAAGTGTACCGGACCCTCTACGCGGAACAGGGTGTGCGCGAGATCGTCAGCATCCACATCACTTCCAAGGGCAGCGGCGCGTACCAGTCGGCGCTGGTCGCCAAACAGATGCTCGTGGATGCCTTCCCCGATCTGCGGATCGAGGTGATTGACACGCTGAACGTCGCGATGTGCCAGGGTTGGATGGTGATCGAGGCCGCGCGGGCCGCGCTGGCGGGCAAGTCACTGGGCGAGATCGTTACCCTGGTCAAGGACATGATCCCGATCACGCGCATGATCCAGACGGCCGACACGCTCAAGTATCTCTACATGGGCGGCCGGATCGGCAAGGCCGCGCACCTGTTCGGCTCCCTGTTGAGCATCAAGCCGCTCATCGGCATGGAGGATGGGGTGATCGTGCCGCTGGGCCAGGTGCGCAGCCGCCGCGCGGCCTATGAAAAGATGGTCGAGATGGTCGAGTCGGCGGTGGGGAAGGCGGGCAAGATCAAGATCGCGTTTCTGCATGCGGCGGCGCTGGAAGAAGCGGAAAAAATCAAGCGGCTGTTCGAGGAACGCCTGACGTGCGTCGAGTCGCTGATCGCCGAGCTGTCTCCTGCGCTGGGTGTGCATACCGGGCCTGGCACCGCCGGCGTGTGTTATTTCCCGGTGCGCGACTAGATCCGATGCGACCTGTCTGGCTGGTCCAACTCCTCAAGATGACCTTCGGGGGCCGCTTCCTGCTGGCGCGGGCGACTCGTGCGCCGCTGATCGGCGCGCTCGTGGATCGCTGGCTCTTTGCCGGGGATGACCTCTTCTACCTGCCGGCCGACCGGGTGGTCATGGCGCAGAGCCGGCGCACCATCCCCGTCGGCCTGCCGGTGGAGGCGTCTGCCGATGTGGTGCTGCCCTCCCAGGTCGTGGAGCATTTCATCGAGCAGGCCGGCTTCCATTGGCTCATGCACACCTGCATCTGCCGCGAGGCCAGCCGGTGCCAGGACTACCCCATAGACCTCGGGTGTCTCTTCCTGGGCGAGGCTGCGGCCGGGATCAACCCCAGGCTGGGACGCCGCGTGACGAAAGAGGAGGCGCTGGCGCACGTGCGCCGCTGCCGCGCGGCCGGCCTGGTGCACCTGATCGGCCGCAACCGGCTCGACACCGTCTGGCTCGGCGTCGGCCCGGGCGACAGGCTGCTGACCATCTGCAACTGCTGCCCGTGCTGTTGCCTGTGGCGGGTGCTGCCCCACGTGGCCGACCGCATCGGGGAGCGGGTGACGGCAATGGAGGGCGTGACCGTCGCGGTCAGCGACCGGTGCGTGGGGTGCGGGACTTGCACGCAGAGCGTCTGCTTCGTGGATGCCATTCACATGGACGGCGACCGCGCCGTGATCGGTGACGCGTGCCGGGGCTGCGGCCGGTGCGCCGAGGTCTGCCCGCAAGAGGCGATCGAGGTCACGGTCGCGCACGGCCGATTTGTGGAGGAGTCAATCGCCCGGATCACACCCCTGGTAGACGTGCGCTCCCCCTCCTTCAGAACGCAAACGGGATGAACATCCTCGTCCGCTTCATGTAGGCTGCATAGGCCGGCCCGAAGAAGCGGACGTTCTCCCGTTCCTCGACCGTGGCGGTCGCCGCCAGGAATCCTGTCGCGGCCAACACCAGCGCGACGCCCGGCCACGACGGCGCCTTGAAGAATACGCCCAGGCCAGGAGGAGCAGCGAGCTGTACATCGGGTGGCGGATGAACCGGTACACGCCGACAGTCACCAACTCGGCCGTCTTCTCGAACCCCAGCAGCGCCGCGTCCGGCCTTTCTTGCTCAGATCGTCTGGCCGTATTCAGCCGATAGACGCCGAGGGCGAGTGGGATGATCGCGATGACCAGAAGCGTCCAGGAGACGATCTGATGCCAGGAAAAGGGATCACGAAACCAGACCGCCGCGTTGAGCAGCACCAGGGCCAGGATCGCCTCCCACGCGCAGAAGCGATAGAAGCCGTGCGAGCGGGGATGGCGTAGCGAGGCTCGTGACACGTAGACGAGTCCCGCCGAGGCAACCACGAAGATGATAAGCTGGAGCATCTGTGCCCTCCCATGTGGGTATCTGTGTGGGTGATGGCGCCTCAAACGGCCTTTGTCACTGGATGCCGGAGAATGGTCTTGAGTTTCTCCGGCGCAGCACGCAGCGGATCGCCCATGTAGATCTCGTGGTGCTTGCCTCGCTTGACGAAACCGTGCTCCTGGGCGAAGGCGTCCATCTTAGCGACGGTGGCTGGCTCCGTCGCGTACGGCCCGATGTGCATGATTTGGATCGCCAGCCCCTCGTGGAACCGTTCCAGCCGGAGCTCAGCCAAAGCTGGGCTATCGCCGCGTTTCTTGCGCACTTGCGCCCGCGCCTCGTCGAACATCTCCGCCGTGATGTGGTCAGGCTGGAGGATCATGACTGTGTAGAGCCAGTTGTCTTTGCGGTCGAGGCTGAACTCCCCCTCCTCGATCCACCACAGTCCTTCCAGCGTCATCACTCCATAGTCAATCGGGTCTTCCTTGCGCAGCTTGGACATGAACTTCAGGGTGTAGGAGACGCCGTACAACGCCTCCATGGCCTGCTTGAACGCCGGCGAGTTGCCCGGTTCCGCGCCGGATTCGATCCGCCCATGGATCATGGCGAACTGGAACTCCGGCGCCTCGACGACTTCGACCTTCTTCGCCGAGGGGGCGTAGAGGTACTTCAATTCGTTGCGCAGATCGAGCTTGTCCATCGTTTCCTCCCTTTCATAGGGCGAGTATACCAGAAGCCTCGGAGGTTCGTCAAAGGCAAGCCGGGCTTTTACGTTTTCAATTTTCGGGTTCTGATGTATACTTGCCTCGACTGACGCTGTCCCAAAACGGGCGCCAGCAAGCTGATGTTAGCCATCATGTTAGCCATCAAAGAGGAGCGCAACCATGCAACGAGCCATCCGCTGGTACGACTACATCACCGTCAACATCTACTTCCTGGGCCTGACCGTTCTCTCGCAAACGAACGGCCTGGTCTTCCCGCTGCTGGTGCAGATGTTTGTGGGCGAGGCGCAGAAGGGGACGTACTACGGCACGTTCCGACTGTGGACGCTGATGGTGGCACTGCTGGCCCAGGCAGTCATGGGCATGTTCTCCGACCGCAGCACGCTGCCGTGGGGCCGCCGCCGGCCGTTCATCTTCATCGGCACGCTCGGCATGTTGGTCTTCATCGCCGCCATCGGCTTTTCGTCCTGGATGACCGGCATGGGCGGCTTCTGGTTCCTGTTCGCCATGGGAATCCTCCTCTCGGTCGCGGCCAACACCGCGCAAGGGCCGCAACAGGCCCTCATCCCTGATTTGGTTCCCGACGACAAACGCGGTCGCTTCTCCGGCGTCAAGGCCGTGTTGGAAGTTCCGCTGCCACTCATCCTGGTATCATTCACCATCGCTAAGATCATCGCCGCGGGGAACATGTGGGGCGGCATCCTGCTCGCGATGGCGGTGTTGGTGGTCGTCATGGCGTTGGCCATGCTCGTGCCCGAAAAGCGGCTGGCGGAGACGCCGCCGCCCTTCGATTGGACCCCGATCGGCCGCCTGGCGGCCATGACCGCGATTTTCACCGCGATCATCCTCGGGCTGGGCGCGGGAGTTCAACTTCTGGGACGACTGCTGGCGGGGATCAACACGCCGGCCCTGCTGATCGCGCTCGTGGGGTTGAGTGGGCTGCTCGCGATGGCGATAGCCGTCGGCCTGGGCGTGTGGATCAGCGTGCGGATCAGCGTCGGCGGGCGGGCAGTGGCTGACAATCCATCCTTCACCTGGTGGGTGGTCAACCGGCTGGCGTTCCTGGTGGGCACAACCAACCTCTCCACCTTTGCCGTTTTCTTCCTGCAAGGCCGCCTGGGCCTGGTGCGCGAGAAGGCGGCCGGGCCGGCCGCGCTGCTGATGACCGTGATCGGCGTCTTCATCCTGGTGTCGGCGCTGCCCAGCGGGTGGCTGGCCGATCGCTTCGGCCGCAAACGGCTGGTCGGCGTCGCAGGCTTGCTGGCCGCGCTGGGCGTGCTGATCGCGCTCCTTTCGCCCAGCATGACCGTGATCTACGTCGGCGGCTCCCTCATCGGCATCGCCACCGGCCTCTTCTTCACCGCCAACTGGGCCTTGGGCACCGAGCTGGCGCCGAAGGCCGAGGCAGGTCGCTACCTGGGCATCTCCAACCTGGCCGGCGCGGGCGCGGGCGCGGTCGGCTCGTTCATCGGCGGCCCGCTGGCGGATTACCTGACTGCGCACCTGCCGGGTCTGCCGGGCGTGGGCTACATCCTGTTGTTCGCCATCTACGGGGTCATGTTCTTGTTGTCGGTCGTGGCGCTGCGGTGGGTGCACGAACCGAAGCCCGCGCCGGTCGCCATCGCAAGTTGAACGCGGGAAGCGGGTGCGCTATTTGACACCTCCTTTCCGTGTGCTATACTTCACATCATAATCGAATAGCGCCTTCGGGGCAGAGTGATACTTGTTGCGTGTTGCGTGTTGCGTGCTATGTGAAAATAGGTCGCCGCAAAGATTCTCACGGCTCACGCATCACGAAGCAGGTTATTCTCGACCGGCGGTATGGCCTACCAGGGCCAAGCCCGCGAGCGCTTGCACAGTGGAGAGACCCGGTTTCTGCGAGAAACGGTTTCTTCGGGCAGGCGCAGACCCGGTGAAATGCCGGGGCCGACGGTAGAGTCCGGATGGGAGAAGGTGAGCAATACTGTACGCAGTCCGCGCGCGGTGTGTGCTTGTGTAGCCCCGGGGTATGTAGCCCTGGGGCTTTTTTTGTTGGCTGAGGGCTGGAAACTGGAAGCTGGATGCTGGAAACTGGAAGCTGGAAGCTGGAAGCTGGAAACTGGAAGCTGGAAGCTGGAAGCTGGAAGCTGGAAACTGGAAGCTGGAAGCTGGAAGCTGGTGGCTGGAAGCTGACCGCTGAAAGCTGATAGCCGAGAGCTGACTCCTGACTCCTGACTTCTGACTCCTGCAAGAAGGGGGGATGTATGAAGCATGTGGCTTTGCTGGGTTTGATCGTGGCTGTTCTGCTCTCCGGTTGTTACCCCACGACGCCGATGGCGAACACACCCGCGGCATCCGAAGCGCCTGCGCCGTCTCGCGTCAGCGAGAGCGCGAGTGCTGCGGCGGCCGTTCCAATCAAGGTGACCCTGGCGATGGGCTACATCCCCAGCGTTCAGTTTGCGCCGTTCTACGTGGCACAGGCGCGGGGATATTTCAAGGATGCCGGACTGGACGTGACCTTCCGCTACGGCCTCGAGTCGGACTTGCTCAAGCTGGTCGGCACGAATGCGCTTCAGTTTATGATCGGCAGCGGCGAGGAGGTGATTCTCGGTCGCAGCCAGGGCTTGCCGGTGCGCTACGTCATGCGTTGGTATCGCCGCTTCCCGGTCGTGCTGTTCGCCAAGGCCGACAAGGGCATCAAGACGCCGGCAGACCTGGTCGGCAAGACGGTCGGCATCTCCATGCTCAGCGGCGCGAGCTACGTGGCATGGGAAGCCTTAGCCTACGCCGGCGGCCTCGACGTGAGCAAGGTCAATCTGCAGGTCATTGGCTTTACTCAGGCCGCAACGCTCAGCCAGGATCGGGTGGACGCGGCGCTGGATTACGTCGTCAACGGCCCGGTGCAGTTGCGGCTGGCCGGGCAGGACGTGACCACCATCGCCGTGTCCGATTTCATTGATCTGCCATCTAACGGTCTTATCACCAACGAGAAGATGATCCAGGAGAAACCGCAACTGGTGCAGGCGTTGGTCACAGCAGCCTTGCGCGGCCTGGCCGACACCCTGGCTGACCCCGATGCCGCGTTCGACTTCAGCCTGAAGGCGGTGCCCGAGGCCGGCGGCGACCAGGCGAAGGTCAGCCGGGCGATCTTCGACGAATCGCTCAAGTTATGGCAGGCGGCCCAGTCCGACCTGGGCCGCTCCGACCCGGCCGCGTGGGAAAAGGCCGCGGTCTTCATGCGCAAGATGGGGCTGATCCAGACGGATGTCACGGCGGCGGACCTGTATACCAATGAGTTTGTGGGACGATAGTGAGATGGTGCAATTGGGATACCTTCTCGAAGCTCTCTCCCTCCGCAAAACCTTCCTCGATCCTCAGCGCGCGGCACTGTTGGCGTTGGATGGGCTATCGCTGGCGGTCGCGGAAGGGGAGTTTCTGGCGATCGTCGGGCCGTCGGGGTGCGGCAAGAGCACGCTGTTGCGCCTGTTGAGCGGACTGGAACGGCCCATCGCCGGCCAGGTGCTTCTGGCCGGCGAGCCGTTGACTGCGCCGCGGCGAGAGATCGGCTTGGTCTTCCAAAAGGCCAATTTGATGCCGTGGCGGACGGTGTTGCGGAACATTACCCTGCCGCTGGAGGTTCACTCGCAGAAAGCCGAAGCCGAAGCGTTGGCGCGCAAATGGATCTCCCTGGTGGGGTTGGATGGCTTCGCCGGCGCCTATCCCAACCAGCTCTCCGGCGGGATGCAACAGCGGGTGGCGCTGGCGCGTGCACTCATCCCCGAGCCGAGCGTGCTCCTGTTGGACGAGCCGTTCGGCTCGCTGGATGCGCTGACCCGCGAGCGCATGAACGACGAGTTGCTGCGCATCTGGGACCTGCGCCGGCCGACGGTGGTCATGGTGACGCACAGCATCGGCGAGGCGCTCTTCCTGGCCGATCGTGTGCTGGTGCTCTCGCCTCGCCCCGGTCGCGTGCGCGCAGAGTTCACTGTCCCCTTCGCCCGTCCGCGCAACACCTCGGATGCCGACTTCATCCGCCTGGCGCGGGCGGTGCGGGACGAGATTGTGGATTGAGACAGGGTGCGTGATGCGTGATGCGTGATGCGTGTTGCGTGATGCGTGTTGCGTGATGCGTGTTGCGTGATGCGTGATATCAGGTCCCGTTTTCGGTTGATTTTTCCCTCGATCTGTGTTAGCATACGCTGCGGTCGGCCAACTGGCTGGCCGCAGCTTGCTTTTTGCCATCTGCTATCTGCCATTTGCCATTTGCCATTTGCCATTTGCCATTTGCCATTTGCCATTTGCCATTTGCCATCTGCCATCTGCCATCTGCCATCTGCCACCATGACCAACCCACAACCGTTGAACATCCTCTATCTCTCCGCCGAAGTCGTCCCGTTCGCCAAGACGGGCGGCCTGGCTGATGTAGCCGGCGCGCTGCCGAAGGCGATCCGGGCGCTCGGGCACGACATCCGCGTGGTCATGCCGCGCTACGGCCGGGTTGAGGTAGCGAAGTTCGGGTTGCAGCCGCTGCTGGATGCCGTCGTCGTGCCAATGGACGAGCGCACGGAGCCGGCCGCGATCTGGCAGGGCAGCATCGGCGCGGGGGCGGGGCAGACGCCGGTTTACTTCGTGGACAGCGGTCGCTACTTCGACCGCCAGGGCATCTACATGTACCCGGACGACGCGGAGCGGTTCATCTTCTTCGCGCGCGCCGCGCTCGAAACGTGCCGGGCGCTCGACTGGCGGCCGGACGTGATCCACTGCAACGAGTGGCACACGGCGCTGATCCCCAATTGGCTCAAGACCGTTTATCGGGACGATCCCTTCTTTGCGGGCACGGCCACGCTCTACACCGCGCACAACCTGGAATACCAGGGCATCTTCGGCTACCGCATCCTGGAGATCGCCGGGCTGACCGACCTGGGTTTCATCGCCCACCCCGACGTGGCGCCCGACCTGAACGAGGTGGTGGATATGATGGCGCGCGGCCTGCTCTTCGCCGACATCATCAACACCGTCAGCGAGACCTACGCCCGCGAAATCCTCACGCCGGAGTTCGGCCAGCGGCTCGACCCGATCCTGCGCGACCGTCGTGACCGTCTGTTCGGCATCCTGAATGGGATTGACACTGAGCTGTACAACCCGGCGACCGATCCACACGTCGAAGCGCAGTTCGACCTCAACAGCCTGGAACGGCGGCCGGCCAACAAGGCGGCCTTGCAGGCGGAAGTGGGACTGCCCGTCCGCGCCGACGTGCCGCTGATCGGTGTCGTCTCGCGGCTGATTGACCAGAAGGGCTTGGATCTGATCGCGGCGATCGTTGATCCACTGCTGCGCCAGTTGGGTTGCCAGCTCGTGGTGATGGGCACGGGCGAGGCGCGCTATCACGACCTGCTCAACGCCCTGGCGACCCGCTACGGCGATCAGGTGAAGGTCTTCCTGACCTTCAACCGGCGGCTGGAGCAGCGCATCTACGCCTCGGCCGACGTCTTCCTGATGCCGTCGCGCTTCGAGCCGTGCGGCCTGAACCAGATGGTCGCCATGCACTATGGCTGCGTGCCGGTCGTCCACGCCGTCGGCGGCCTGGCCGACACGGTGACGGATTTCAGCCCGGAGACCGGTGGGGGCAACGGCTTCAGCTTCGCCCAGTACGACGCGATGGCGCTCTACACCGCGCTCGTGCGGGCCGTCGAGACCTACCGCCACCGCGACGTCTGGCGCCAACTCGTCCGCCGCTGCATGTCCGCCGATTTTTCGTGGACGCGCTCGGCCGAGAAATACGTTGATCTTTACTTCCGCGCCCTGGCCGTGAAGCGGCAAGCGGCGCGGAGTCTGGATGATTACGCGGTTCTGAAACGAAAGGCGTGAAACGTGAAGCGTGCTCCGTGAATTGCAGCGAACTTCTCGCCGACGATCACGCAATACGCAACACGCAACACGCAACACGCAACACGCAACACGCAACACGCAGCACGCAGCACGCAACACGCAACACGCAGCACGCAGCATGGAATCTAATGAACACCGACCGACTCTACTTCCAAGACCCTTACCTCCGCGCCTTCACCGCCCGCGTGATCGCCGGCCGGACGGCGGACGGCAGACCGGCGGTTGCGCTCGACCGCACGGCGTTCTACCCGACCGGCGGCGGGCAGCCGAACGACACGGGAACGTTGAACGGCGTTCCTGTCGTGGACGTCGTCGCCGAGGATGGCCTGGTCTGGCACGTGCTGGGCGGCGCCGCGATTCCCGACGATAGCGGAGGCGGCTCCCATGCCGCCGGGGCGTCGGGCGTGGGAGCCCGCTCTGCTGTTCTTGAGGCAGAACTGACGGGCGATACAATAGCCGGCGCGCTCGACTGGCCCCGCCGCTTCGACCACATGCAGCAGCACACCGGCCAGCATATTCTCTCCGAAGCGTTCATCGAAACGCATCAGGCCGAGACTGTCGCGTTTCACCTGGGCGCGACCGCGTGCAGCATTGACCTAAACCGCGTTGACCTGCCTCCCGGCGCACTGGCCGACGCCGAGGCAGCCGCCAACGCGGTGATTGATGCGGCCCTGCCCGTCACCGCGACGTTCTACGCTGAGGCCGACGTGGCAGCTCTGCCCCTCCGCCGGCCGCCGAAGGTGACGGGGCAAATCCGCGTGGTGGAGGTGGCCGGCTGCGACTGGTCGGCGTGCGGTGGAACCCACGTCGCCAACACCAGCCAGGTCGGGCTGGTCAAGGTCGTCGGCGCCGAGCGGCGGGGGGCCGAGACGCGGATCGCCTTCCTGTGCGGCGGTCGCGCCCGCGCCGACTACGCTCGTCTGCAAGCGTTGGCCGAGGGACTGGCCGGCCGGTTCACTGTGGGGCAGCACGAGCTGGCAGAAGTGGTTGATCGGCTGACCGCGGAGCACAAGGCCGTGCGCAAGGAGCTGGCTGACTTGGAGGGTCAGTGGGTCGAGTCCGCGGCCGCGGCGCTCTGGGCGGCCGCGACGGCGCGCGGCGCGCTCCGCGTGGTCGCTCTGGCCGTGCCGCAGCCCTTCGAGCGGGCCAAGCGGCTGGCGCAGACGTTGCGCGCCCGGTCTGGCGCGGTCGTCTTGCTGGGCGTGGCCGGCGAGCGTCCGCAGCTCATCTTCACCCGCGCCGACGACGTGGCCCTGGACGTCGGCGGCCTGCTCCGCACGGCCGCGGCGGCCGGGGGCGGCCGCGGCGGCGGTCGCCCCGACTGGGCGCAGGGCGGCGTGCCAACGAGCGAGGGGCTGGACAAGGCGCTGGTCGCGGCCGTCGCAGCGCTGCCCATGCAAGAAAATACGTAGCTATTCAGTCGTAGCGGAGCATCCTGGGCGGAGTGGTGGGGTTGTTCCCACCACGCAGTCGAAGGAGGCGGAGCGGGCATAGCACAAGGCCACATCCTTCGACTGCACTCCGCACAAAACGCTCCGTTCCGCTCAGGATGCTTCGCCAAACGGACTCGCGCAGCACGCAGCACGCAGCACGCAGCACGCAGCACGCAGCACGCAGCACGCAGCACGCAGCACGCAGCACGCAGCACGCAGTACGCAGTACGCATCACGTATCACGAGGTTCTCATGCGCGAAATCTCTCCCGGCATCTACGTTGAAACCGATCATCGCGGCGCCAACTATGCGGGCATCGTCACTGACGTCGGCATCATCGTGCTGGACTCGCCGGTGGTGCCCTCCCAGGCCAGGGCGTTTCGGGATGAGCTGCGCCGCGTCTCTGGCGGCAAGCCGTTCCTTTACATCATCAACACCGACCACCACCGCGGCCACATCCTGGGCAACCAGTTCTTCCAGCCGACGCCCGTGATCGCCCACGAGTTGGCCTGGAAGCACATGAAGGGTTACGGCGACAACTTCAAGCAACGGGTCATTGATTCGTTCAAGAAGGAGCCGGAGATCCAGGCCCAGTTTACCGACATCCAGATCATCGTCCCCAAAGTGACCTTCTCCCACCGGCTGGACGTGGTGCGCGGCGGTCGCGACCTGCGCATCATCCGCATCGGCGGGCACACCGCGGCTACGTCGGTCGTCTGGATGCCGGAGGAGAAGCTGCTTTTCGTCGGCGATGCGGTCTGGGTGGACCAGCATCCCTACATGGCCCAGGCGAACTCGAAGGAATGGCTGGACGGGCTGACCTACATCCGCAAGCTCAAGGCCGATCGAATCGTGCCGGGCCGCGGGCCGGTGTGCGGCCGCGAGGCCACCGATCGCATGTCGGAATACATCCGCTACATGCGCGCCCGCGTCCGCATGTATTACCGGCAGAGCAAGACCAAGCAGGAGATCGTCCAGACCGTCCTGCGCGAAGTCGCCGGCTGGTTCCCCGTGCCCACCCTCACCAAGTCCAAGACCGAATCGCAGATCAAGCAAGGCATCGGCCGCATCTGGAATGAGCTGGAGAAGGCGGGCAGGGCGAAGGAAAAGGCGGCCGAGGCGGAAGCAGAGGAAGCGGGGGAGGAGTGACGAGTGCTGCGTGATGCGTAGTCCGTATTGCGCAGTGTACAATGCACGCCTTTCACGCAACACGCAACACGCAACGCGCAACGCGCAACACGCAACACGCAACACGCAACACGCAACACGCAACGCGCAACACGCAACACGCAATACGCAACACGCAACACGCAACACGCAGTATGCTGACATCCCATCAACAGGGAAACAACACACATGGCTCAAGCTCTACGTGACCAGCAAATGACCCCCGCCGACGAGCTGCGGGAACTGCTGGCCGACAGCGAAAAACGGGTTTCGAACTTGACCCACAGCGGCGCGGGGGCGCTGACGCTGCTGGAGAACATGGATCGGGTGGCCGAGTTGTGGCCCCAGCTCGAGGAAGCGGGCATGGATCTGCGCCCGGAGGCCGGCCGGTGGGAGACCCTCCAGGCCGCGCTGCGCAGGAAGGCCGGCCAATTGGTGGGTGAGATGCGGGCGCGCGGCGGCCTGCAGGGCGCGCGGGCTGCGCGCTACGGCGATCGGATGGCGCCCGCGTGGTGGAATCTGGCCGAGGAGTTGCGGGCTGCCCGGCTCCGCTGGTTACGCAACGCGGCCGTGATTACCCTGGGTCTGGTTGTGGGGGTCGCGACCGTCATCTTCATTCTCAACCGGCTCTTCCCCGTAGACCCCAGGCTCCAGGCTGCTCTCGCCAAACAGGCCGCCGGCCAGCAGAAGATCGAGCGGCAGGGCGACTTCCAGGCTGCGTTAGCCGACTTTCAGGACGCGGTCGCGGCCAAGCCGGATGATGCCGATTCCTGGCTCTGGCTGGGCGTGGTGCAGCAGAAGCTCGGCGACCAGGCCGCCGGCCGCGCCAGCTTCGACAAGGCGCAGGCCCTGCTGGGAAGCGAGCTGAGTCTGCGCCTGGCCCGCGCGCCTTATTATCTCCTCGTGGGCCAGTTCGACAGCGCCGAGGCCGACCTTCAGGCGGCGCTGCAGCAGGACCCCGAGAATCCCCAGGCATACTACCTTCTCGCCAACGTCTACGAGAGCCAGGGGCGGTATGAGGATGCGCTTACCGCGCTCCAGCGCGCCGGGGAGCTGGCCGAAGCGCGCAAGCAGGCGGAGCTGACCGCCATGTCGCGCTATCGCCAGGGCATGCTGATCCAGCAGATGCAGGCGCGCTCCCTCAATCCGCCGACGCCGACGCCATGAGGGGGTAAGGGAACGAGTAGACAGGTAGACAAGGAAATAAGGCAGTACCGCAAAATCCACTTTTGTCACCCTGGGCGGGTCGGTCCCGTGAAGTGCGTTGCGGCGAGAATCCAGCGAAGAGCCTGCCCTGAGCGCAGTCGAAGGGGTCTCGTCGCGGCAAGGAGAACTTGTTCCTTCACTGTGTTCAGGACAAGCTCTGAGCGCAGCGAACGGATTCTTCGCTGGATGCTCGCCGTCGCGAGAGATTAGGGGTCAACCCGCTCAGAATGACAGACGCCGCTCAGAATGACAGACGCCGCTCAGAATGACAGACGCCGCTCAGAATGACGGACGCCGCTCAGAATAACAGACGCTGAAAAGCGGATTTTGCGCCATTGCGAAATAAGGAAAGGCTGGAAAGTGGGATGACCGAGGCTGCTTCTCCCTACGACGTCTTCATCTCCTACAGCCACGCGGACGCAGACTGGGTGCGCGAGTGGCTGCTGCCCGGGCTGGAAGCGGCGGGGCTGCGCGTCTGCGTGGACTTCCGCGATTTCGACCTGGGCGCGCCGAGCCTGGTGAACATGGAGCGCGCCGCCGCCGCCAGCCGCCACACCCTGCTCGTGATGACCCCCGCGTGGGTCGCGAGCCAGTGGGCCGATTTCGAGGCGCTGCTGACCCAGGCCCGCGATCCCGCCGGCCGCCGCCGCCGGCTGATCCCCCTCCTGCTCCAGGAGTGCTGGCCGCCCGACCGCATCGCCATGCTGACCTACGCCGACTTCACGCAGGCCGACGCGTGGGATAGCGAACTGCCGCGCATCGTGGCCGCGATCCGCGATAAGCCGCGCCTGTCGGAGCTCGGCCAGGAGTTGGGGCGGCTGTTCAACCCTGCCGAAGTAAAGGCCTATCTGGAGGTCGTGCGCGCCCAATGCGGTCGCACCGAGACGCGTCCCTTCCGCCAACTCTCCGAACTGCGCGGGGCGCCGCCGCGCCTCTCGTTGCTGGACGCGGAAGGGTGCTCCGGGGTTTACGTGCCGTTGCGTTTCGACGTGCAGTCGGCTCGCCCCGGCCAGCCAGCGCCGCCGGATGAATCCGACCTGGCCATGAAGGCCGGGCGGGGGCAGGCAGAGCGTGACCTGGCCCAGAGCGACGTCAACCTGGCGGAGACGCTGGCGGCGCCGGGCCACCTGGTCTTCATCGGCGCGGCCGGGTGCGGCAAGACCACCCTCCTGCGCCTGGTAGCGACCGTGCTGGCCGGCGGAGACGCCGGTCTGGCCCGCGCGGAGTTGGGGCTGATGGCCGATCCGCTGCCGCTGCCGGTTTACGTGGCCCTGCGCGATTTCGAGCACGCCTGCGCCACCGAGCCGCGGACCTATCCGCGCGATGTGGACGGCTTGTTGCGCTTTGTTGATGACCACTTTGCACGGTCGCACCCCGGCCGTGTGCCCAAGGGCTTTCTCGGCCGCCTGGTGCGGGCCGGCTGTGCCTGGCTGTTGCTGGATGCGCTGGACGAGGTGGCCGATTTCGACCATCGCATTGCCGTGCGCCAGGTCATCGAGCGGTTGGCCGGCGCCTTCCCCGGCAACCGGCTGCTCGTCACCGCACGGGTGGCCGCCTATGCGGGCACTACCGCGCGGCTGGACGAGCGATTCCAGGTGGCCTCGGTGCGCGATCTGACGCGCGACCAATGGGCGCCCATGGTGACGCGCCTCTACGCCGGGCTGGAAGCGGATGGTGACCGTACGGCCGAGCGCACCCGCCGTCTCATCGCGCACATTGACGCCGCGCCGCTGCTGCAAGCGATGGTGCGGACGCCGTTGATGGTCTGGACGGCCACGCTGATCCACTACGTTGATCGCGACCTGCCGGAGCAGCGCGCCGAGTTGTACGCCGCCTACGTAGACGTGCTGATGGGCGAGCGGCTGCACGAGGAGGAGAGCGCTGAGCCGGCGCAACGCCTGCGCGACGAACGCTGGCCCATGGGCGACCGCCTTTTCTACCTGACCTACGCCGCGTACCAGGCGCACCTGGGCGCCGAGAAGGAACGCGGGGGCCGCGGCCGTGAGGCGCTGGTGGTGGTAGACGAAGATGACCTGGTCAAACGCATCCTGGCCCCGCGCATGGCCGCAAGCATGATGTTGAGCGGCGACGAGCGCCAGGTGCGCCGCCGGGCCGAGCGCGAGGCGGCCGAGTTCCTGGCCTTCATGGCCGAGCGGAGTGGGCTGCTCTATCCCCACGCCGGAGGCTACAGCTTCGGCGACCACCTGACCGTGCAGGAGTTCCTGGCCGCCAGCTACCTGGTCGAGAACGTGCGCAGCAACACCGACGAGTGGCGCGGCTTCCTGCGGGCCTATGCCGGGCAAAGCTGGTGGCAGGAGGTCTTCCTGCTGATGGCCGGCTCCCTCCTGAAGCAGTCGGAGCAGGCCCGCCGCTTCCTGCTGGACGAGCTGGGCAGGCTGCCGGGGGACGGCGACGCGACCGCCTGGGGTCTGGCCTGGGCCGGCCGCGCCCTGCTGGAGATCCCGCCGCGGCGGGTGGGCTGGCACGCCAGCGCGCGGGACGAGCTGGCTCGCCGCCTGCTGCGCGTGCTGTCGCAGAACCCGCCGGGCGCCTCCGTGACCGCGCGCATCGAGGCCGGCGCGGTGTTGGGCCGCCTGGGCGACCCGCGCTTCACCGGCGACCTGCGGCTGCCCGACTTCGTTCCCATCCCCGCGGGTGTCTTCTGGATGGGCAGCGACGATGCCGAGGTGGCGCGGTTGAAGCGGGAAACCGACAACGATTGGTCTCGCGAGACGCCGCGCCACCAGGTCGAGCTGGCCACGTTCGAGTTGGCGCGTTTCCCCACCACCCACGCCATGTTCGAGCGTTTCATCGCGGCCGGCGGTTACGCGGAGGCCGGCTGGTGGGAGGAGGCTATCACGGCCGGCCGCTGGCGGGACGGCAAGGTGACTGCGTGGGATGGAAAACGCGACCGGCCGGCCTACTGGGATGACAGCCATTATGCCGGCCTCAACCAGCCGGTGGTGGGCGTCACCTGGTATGAGGCGGCCGCCTATTGCCGCTGGCTGACCGCGACCCTGAACGACGGCTATACCTATCGCCTGCCGACCGAGGCGGAATGGGAGCGCGCGGCGCGGGGACCAACCCCCACCCCCAGCCCCTCCCCCGCTGCGGCGGGAGAGGGGAGTCTCCCTTCCCCCGTTGCGACGGGGGAAGGGTCAGGGATGGGGGCCAATCGCTACCCCTGGGGCGACGCCTGGCTCGACGATCACTGCAACTCCAAAGAGCTGCGCCTGGAGCGCGCCACCCCCGTCGGCATCTTTCCCCATGGCGCCAGCCCCGAAGGTGTGCTGGACCTGGCCGGCAACGTTTGGGAGTGGTGCAGCGATTGGCACGCCGCGGACGCCTATCGCCAGCGGGCCGGCCGCATCACGCCCAACCCGACCGGCCCGCGCACCGGCGACTTTAAGGTGCTCCGGGGCGGCTCGTGGTACAATGACCGCAACGTCGTGCGGTGCGCTTCCCGTAACTGGAACTACCCTGACGACAGGGGCGACGGCAACGGTTTTCGTGTCGCCAGGAGTTCTCGGTGAGCACGCTGTTCTCTGTACACTGTCCTCTGTTCTCTGTTCTCGGTGAGCGCCTCCGCGGAGGGGGGTGTGGGGGGAGCGGCGCTCCCCCCACACGCGCGATTTTTCGGGCTTGTCGCCCACAGCGTGGCGCAAGCTTGCGTTACAAGCGTGGCGCAAGCTGGCAGCTTGCATTACATACTTGTTTTCAGGGCTGGCCACCGAGCATCGGGATGCTGCGCAACCGGAACAAGCCAGGGCGTTTAGGCTCTGGTGTTCCGTATTCAGGTCCATTGGCCTGGCAGCGCGACACTATGGCCTGAACGCCGCAGCCTGGCGAAGGACCATCTTCAACGCAATACCCAATACCCAATCCTTGCCCCCGAACAAAGGACCTATCCCATGACCCAACCCATTCGCGTCGCGCTGATCGGCGCCGGCGGCATGGCGCGACACCACGTCCGCACGATGCTGCAGCAGGCCGCGACCACCGAGATCCTTGCCGCATGCGAGCCGTCAATTGAGCAGTACGCCCAGACCGCGGCCTTGTTCACCGCGGCCGGGCTGGAGCCGCCGCCCAACCAGCCGGATCTCGACCGGCTGCTGCGCGACTTCGCCGGCCGGCTGGATGCGGCGTTCATCGTTACGCCGCACGCGGTTCATCACGACCAGACGGTGGCGTGCATGGAGGCCGGGCTGGACGTGCTGCTGGAGAAGCCGATGGTGATGAACGCGGCCGAAGCCACCAACCTGATCGCGACCCGCGACCGCACCGGCCGGCTGCTCGTCGTGGCTTTTCCGGGCAGCTTGTCGCCACAGCTCCGCACCGCGGTGGCCATGCTCCGCTCCGGCGAGCTGGGCCGGCTGTGGGGCATCAGCGCGACGGTGTGGCAGAATTGGGGGCCGAACACGGCCGGCACGTGGCGGCAGGAACCCGCGGTCTCCGGCGGCGGCTTCCTGTTCGACACCGGCGCGCACATGCTCAACACCTCGGCCGACCTGGCCGGCGAGGATTTCGTGGAGGTGGCCGCCTGGCTCGACGCCAACGACCGGCCGGTGGACACCCGCGGCACGGTGATGGCGCGGCTGGCCTCGGGCGCGCTGGTCACGATGCACGGCTGCGGCGAGGCGATCCCCTCGTGCGCGTCCGACGTGCGCGTCTTCTGCGAGAAGGCGATCCTGCGCACCGGCGTCTGGGGCGAGCGGCTGGAGATGCAGCGCGCGGGGCGCAAGCAACTGCGGAAGGTGGCCGTGCCGGCGTCGCTGGGGGTGTGGGAGCAGTTCCTGGCCGTCCGCGCGGGCCGCATGGTCAACCCCTGCCCGCCCGAAGTCGGCCTGCGCATGGCGAAGCTGTGGGATGCGATCAAGGAGTCGGCGGAGCAGGGAGGGATACCGGTGAGGACGTGAGGCGTGAAGCGTGGTGCGTGCTGCGTGGTGCGTGGTGCGTCAGGTAAGGATTCGGGGTTGAGGTGAGACTGCAATCTAAACGTCGCAGCTTGGTGCCAATTTCAGGCCACGGCGTTCAGGCTGGCGAAGCGTTTCGCGGTGGCAAACGAGATGCTTCGGCCCCCACGCACCACGCACCACGCACCACGCACCACGCACCACGCACCACGCACCACGCACCACGCACCACGCACCACGCACCACGCACCACGCACCACGCACCACGCACCACGCAACACGCAACACGGAGGAAACAACCATGCCAAATCTACCCCGAATCACCGTCTGGAACGAATTCCGCCACGAGAAGGCGCACGCCGACGTGGCCGCGGTGTACCCGAAGGGCATTCACCAGGCGATTGCCGATGGGCTGGCTGCCGAGGGGTTTCCGGTGCGCACGGCCACGCTGGACGAGCCGGAGCACGGTCTGACTGACGAGCTGCTGGCGCAGACCGACGTGCTGATCTGGTGGGGACACATGGCGCACGGCGAGGTGCGAGACGAGATCGTGGAGCGCGTGCAACGTCGGGTGTGGGCCGGCATGGGGCTGATCGTGCTCCATTCCGGCCACTTCTCCAAGATCTTCAAGCGGCTGATGGGGACTTCCTGCGAGCTGAAGTGGCGCGAGGCCGGCGAGCGGGAGCGCATCTGGGTGGTCGAGCCGGGGCATCCCATCGCCGCGGGGCTGGGCGAGTACTTCGAGATTCCCCACGCCGAGATGTACGGCGAGCGGTTCGACATCCCCGCGCCCGACCAACTGGTGTTTGTCAGTTGGTTCCAGGGCGGCGAGGTTTTCCGTTCCGGCTGCTGCTTCTACCGCGGGGCGGGCAAGGTCTTCTACTTCCGCCCCGGCCACGAGACCTTCCCGATCTACTACCAGCCGGAGGTGCGGCGGGTGATCGCCAACGCCGCGGCCTGGGCCGCGCCGGCCAGAGGGCCGGCCGTCACGTTCGGGCAGCGGAAGCAGCCGTTGGAAAAGTTGTAGGGGCGGGTTTTCCCTGATTAACGTAGGCCTGCCGTGTATGGCAGCAACGCTGCGACAGCAGGCTCTCCGTTGATCCAGAGAAACCCGCCCCTACTTTGCCTTTTCTAATACACGTCAGGAATCCCCGTCACGTTGTTGCTGTTGCGGTTGCCCACGAAGGCGTAGCTCAGGCCGGGGTCAACGGCCACGCCCATCGGATCGTCGCCCACCGGGACGGTGGTGATGACCATGAGCGTCACCCCGTCGAACACGGTAACAGAATCCTCCAGGCTGTTGGTCACGAAGACGTGGTGCGTGTCCGGGTTCGCCGCGATCCCGCCGCCGCCGTCCGGTCCACCCTGGCCCACGTGGACGGTGCTCAGCAGTGATGGCCCGGTGGTCGGGATGCGGTAGACAAGCACCTGCCGCGGCTGGGTCGAGTCCGCTGGGTCGGGGGCGAAGGAGACGTAGAGGCGGCCCAGGCCGGGGTCAATCCCCAGCGCGTAGGGGATGCCGCCGGGATAGGCGGTCTGGCCCCAGAGAATGCCGTTGGTGGCGCCATCCACCACCCGGACAAGCTGCGCGTCGCGGCATGAGACGTAGACGCGGTTCAGGGTCGGATCCACCGCGATGCCGAACGCGCCGCCGGCGCCCAGATCCAGGGTGGTCAGCAGCGTGTCCGAGGCGCCGTCAATCACCGCCAGCCGGCCGCCGTCGTGCAGCGGCACGTAGACGCGGTTGGTCACGGGGTTGACCGCCACGTAGGTCGGCTCGCCGTAGGGTGCAAACGAGATCGTCCGCACCACCCCCCCGGTGCTGCCGTTGATGACCGTCAGGCTGTCGCCCGCGAAGTTCGCCACGTAGACCTTGTGCGTGGTCGAGTTCACCCCCACGCCGAACGGCTGGCTGCCGGTCGGAATGGCGTGGAGCACCCAGGCCATGATCGGATCATACTGGTAGATCGTGCTGTTGCCGCGGCTGGCGACGTAGAGCAGGTGATAGCTCTCGTCAACGCCGATCCCTTTCGGGTGGTCCAGGCCGGGAATGACGATGTCAGGCAGGGTGACAATGGGGCGGCGGGTGGCCGTCGGCGTCGGCGTGACCGTCCGCGTGGGCGTGAAGGTGGGCGTAGCCGTGCGGGTCGGCGTCGGCGTGGGCGTGGGTGCGGCCGGGTTCACGATCATCGGCAGGTAGTTGAAGGCCTGCACAGTCACGATGAAGTCGTAGGCCAGGCAGCCGCGCGCGCCGCTCTGGTAGTAATCGCGGACGCGGGCGAAGTAGCGCCCGTTGGCCGGCGCGCGCCAGACGATCCGCGACCGCGGGTCGGCGCCGGGCACGATGTCGTCGCTGTATTCCAGCGGCGTGCTGCCGTCCGTGCTGTAGAGGGTCAGCTCGGTGTCGGTGGAGCCGAGCAAATTATCGGTGCGCAACGTGTAGACCCAACCGGCGTGAGCGTCGAACGCCATCCAGTCCTGGTCGGCCGGCGGCTCCAGCGTGTGTTTCTGCAGGATGCCGTTCGGCAGGACCAGGCGGGCTGCGCCGGCCGTGTCGTCAGGCTCGTAAAGATCCAGCGCGCACGCCTGGCGGTTCTTGAAGCGCACCTCGGCGCAGACCGGGCCAGGGAGCAGTTCCACGTCGAAAATGGCCGAAGTGACGGGCGCCCAGCCAGGCTGCATCTCTTCCCAAACGGTCCACCAGCCCGCCGTCAGCCCGGCGAAGTGGAAGTCGCCGCTGCCGTCGGTGATGGCCGTGTAGACCGGCGCCTGAGCGTCGCGCGGCCGGACGTGGATCGTCCACCCTGGCAGTCCCACGTGCAGATCGTCCACCTTCTGGCCGATAATGCAGGAGTTCGACGGCGTCGCCGTGGCCGTCGCCGTGGCCGTCACCGTCGGCGTCGCGGTCGGCGTCGCGGTCGGCGTCGCGGTCGGCGTTGAAGTGGGTGTCGCGGTCGGCGTTGAAGTGGGTGTCGAAGTCGGCGTCGCGGTCGGCGTGGGCGTCGGCGGCTGGCGGAAGCCGAAATTGACCGTCAGACTTTCGCCCGGCACCAGGATGATGCCGACGGGGTCGGTCGTCGTGCGCACGTAGCCGGCCGGCAGGCCCGGGTCAGCCTGGTCAACGTCCACCACGTAGGGGCCGGGGGCCAGACCGGTGAAGCTATAGCTGCCGCTGGGGCCGCTATCGCTGCAGGCGACCAACGGGTCGCCGAGATCCACCTGCCCGTTGCCGGCCACGTCCACGTACAGGCAGACGCCGATACCCGCCAGAGCGGCTTCGCCTGGCTCGATCAAGCCGTTGCCGTTGACGTCATTCCAAACCCGGCCGCTCACGATGCCGGTGTCGTCGAAGCCGAAGTTGACCGTGCGCGCCTCGCCGGCCGCCAAGCCGGTCACGGCCTGCTCGGCCAGCCCCACGACGCCGTAGCCGATGGGCAGGTCAGGATCGGTCAGATCCACGCCGGCCACGTAGTTGCCGGCGTGTACCAGCGACAAGGTGTACGCGCCCGTAGCGTCGCTGCTGGTCTGCATCGCCAGCGGCTCGCCAGGGTCACGCAAGCCGTTGCCGTTCGTGTCTCCGTAGAGGCGCACGGTGATGTTGGGCAGGCCGGTCTCGCCGGGGTCAGCCAGCCCGTTGCCGTTCGCGTCGTGCCAGACCAGCCCCAGAACGCTGCTGGGCGGGATGCGGTTGGCGAAGGTGATGTAGGTTGTGGCATCGAGCGTCACCGTTACGGTCGCGGTGGGGGGCAGGGTCGGCTGGCGGCCAGCGGGCACGGTCTCGGTGACGCGATAGCTGCCCACGGGGATGTTCAACCATTCGGCCACGCCGTTCGCGGCGGTGAGTTGGCCGAACTCGTCGCCGAAGGGTGTCAACATGCGAACGATGACGCCTTGCACGGGTTGGTCGCCCGGATCCTGAACGCCGTTCCCGTTGAAGTCATCGAACTTGAAGACGTGGAGGTTGCCGCGGTTGGCGACGTAGAACGAGCGGCCGTAGTAGGCGCGCGGCAGGCTACCGCCTTCGATCGAGAAATAGCGCACCTCGGCCAGATAGCCGCCCTCTTTCGGAGAGGCTGGGATGGTGTATGGGTAGGTCACGGCAAAACCGGAGGTGTAGGGATAGGTCTGCGTGACGATCACCAGGCCGTCGGGGTCCATGATCTTGAACTCGACGCGGTCGGGCGTGTCAGTGACCGCGGTGACGGTCCAGGTGAAGACCTCGGCCATGCCGGGCCGGGCGCTAACCGGTGGCTCCGGCCACTGGTCGAACATGATGATGACCTGCGGCGCGGCCATCGCGACCATCATCAGGGCCAGGAGCAACAGGCCGGCGACGGCTGCTGCCGTACCCAGGCGAAACCATGTTGTGCGTCTCATCATCATTGCCTCCAGGGGTGGGTTCCTTGTGGACGACCCAAAGTTGGATTTCTAATAGTCAAGACGAAATACGAGGGAGCAAGTTACGCCGGGCAGGAATACGTAGCGGGGGAGTGAGCCTCACTCCCCCGCTACTTTTTTCATCTACCACTCTGGCCGGTCTCCTGACCGTGCCCCTGGCTCGGTCGGAGACCGGCCAGAGTGGTCAAGGTGCGGCGCTTACGGCCCGTACACGTCCTGGATGCCGCTCAGGTCATTGCTGTCGCGGTTACCCACCCAGATCAGCCGCAGGCCGCCGTCGGCGGCGATGCCGAACGGATTGAGGCCGACCGGGCGAGTGGCGACGAGCGCGTTCGAGGTCCCGCCGATCACGCTCACCGTGTTGCTGACGCTGTCGGTGAAGAAGGCGTTGCCGGTCGCCGGGTCAACGGTCACGCCGCCGCCGCCGTCCCGGCCGCCCTCGCCGATCGGCACGTAGGCCAGCTCCGTCAAGCCGGTCGTGTTGGCCTGGTAGACGGCCGCCCGGCTGCCGTTGGCCGCGCAGGCGATGTACAGCTTGTTGTTGGCCGGGTTGAAGTCCATCGCGTACGGCGAGCCACGCTCGACGCACGGGAAGATCGTCTGGCTTTCGATCAGATGGAAGTTGTTGTTGCCGTCCAGTGTGGCGACGGCCCCGGTATCGCGGCTGCCCAGGTAGACTCGATTCAGATTCTGGTTTACGGCGAGGCCCCAGACGCCGGCGCCCGCGCTACCCGCGATCCGTTCCACGGTGTCGGTCGAGCCATTGATGACGGCCAGACCGTTGTTCCCGAAGGTGGGTACGAAGATGCGGTTCGTCACCGGATTGATCTTCGCGAAGGTCGGGTTCGGCCCCACCGGGATGATGTTAATCAGCGCCCGCGTGGTCGCGTTGAGCACGTAGACGTCGCCGCTGGCGAAGTTCGCCACATAGACCTTGTTGGTCGCAGGGTTGACTGCCACCCCCCACGGCTCCTTGCCGACCTTCACCGACTGGATGAAGGTACGGCTGGCGCCGTCCAGCACGATCAGTTGGTTCGTGTCACGGCTGGTGATGAAGACCAGGTGGTTCTCCTGATTGACTGCCAGCCCCTTCGGATGCACCACCGGCGTGCCGGGCGGCGGCGTCAGGGTGAAGTCTTCCACCGGCCGCGTCGGCGTTGGTGTGCGTGTCATGGTGGCCGTCGGCGTCGGTGTGCGGGTCGGCGTGTTAGTAGGCGCCTGAGTTCCGGTCGGTGTCGGCGTCGGCGTGACCTGCGGGCCGCCAGGTATGATGGGCGCCCAACCGCGCAGCGGCTGGCCGGCGATGTCGTAGCCGGGGCAGGCGCCCACCTCATAGTTCAGCGTGCGCACCAACAGGTAGTACGGCCCGCCGTAGGTGGCCGTCCAGGAGACCGCCGAGGCGCAGAACTGCGGCAGTGCCGGGCAGTAAGTGTTGATCGGGAAGTTGTAGTCGTCGTTCGACCGCACCAGCACCCCGTTGTTGTCGTACAGCGCGATGTAGGTGTCGGCTTTAGCCACCAGGTTCGACGTGCGGATCAGGTAGCTCATGCCGCTGGTCAGCCCGTCAATCCGCAGCCAATCCACGTCAGTGCTGCTGTGGAAGGTGTGCGTCTGACGCGTCCCGTTCATCGGCAGCGACTTGGCCTGGCCCTGCGTGTCGTCCACCTCATACGCGTCTGGGCCACAAGTCTGGCTCGTGGACGTCGCGGTCGGCGTGGCTGTGCGCGTGACCGTTGGCGTACTCGTCGGCGTATTGGTCGGCGTGCGCGTCGGCGTGTTGGTCGGCGTGTTGGTCGGCGTATTCGTCGGCGTATTCGTCGGCGTATTCGTCGGCGTATTCGTCGGCGTATTCGTCGGCGTGTTAGTCGGCGTGTTAGTCGGCGTGTTGGTCGGCGTGTTGGTCGGCGTATTCGTCGGCGTATTCGTCGGTGTGCGCGTCGGCGTGTTAGTTGGTGTGTTGGTCGGCGTATTCGTCGGCGTGGCCGTGGGTGTCGCGGTCGGCGTAGACGTGACCGTCGGCGTCGGCGTGACCGTGACCGGTGTATCGTCGCGGCTGGTGTTGTTGCCGGGGTTCGGGTCCGGCCCGTTGGAGCCATCGTCGCCGATCACCACCACGTTGCTGATCTGCGTCACACCGATGGGCAGCGGGCTGACTACGGTGACGGCAAAGTTGCGCGTGCCGCTCCCGCCGGCCGCCACGCTGCCGATGGCAAGGGTGCAGATCGTGCCTGCGGGCGAGGCGTTGAGGCACGACCAGCCGGCGGAGCTGGAACCCGCGTTGAAGGTGCTGTTCGCGGGCACGGTCTCGGTGATGACCACGCCGGTCGCGCCCTGATTCCCGATGTTCTGGTAGTTCAGCGCGTAGACCACGGTGCCGCCAGGCGTCGTAGTGATGCCGCCGTCGGTCTTGACGATCGCCATGTCGGGCGCGGCGTCGACCGGCGTCGTATCGGTACTGGTGTTGTTACCCGGCGTCGGGTCCGGGCCGTTGGCGCCGTCATCGGCGATCACCGCGGTGTTGATGATCTGGGTGACGCCGGCGGGTAGCAGGCTGACCACAGTGATGCCAAAGCGAGCCACGCCGCCCGTCTGGGCGGCCACGTTGCCGACCGTGATCGTGCAGATCGTGCCGGCTGGCGAGCCGCTGGCACAGCTCCAGACGTAGGGTGCGCTCGCGGCCGCATTGAAGGTCGCGTTCGCGGGCACGGTCTCGGTGATGACCACGCCGGTTGCGTTCTGGTTGCCGGTGTTTTGATAGGTCAGCGTGTAGACCACCGTGCCGCCCGGTGTCGTGCTCACGCCGCCGTCGCTCTTGACGATAGTCAGGTCAACGTAGGCCGTGATGTAGCCGAAGTCGGCCGTGGTGTTGATGCGGCTGGCGGACGACAGCGTGACGCTGTAGGGCTGGGCCTTGTTGGTGTTGTCGGCCGCGCCACCCACGATCAAGGTCGGGGTGTAGCCGGTCAGGATGCCGAAGGTGTCGCTGACGCGAACTTGGTAGGTGCCATCGGGTAGGCTGGTGAAGACGTAGCCGCCGTCGGCGCCGGTGACGGTGGTGGAGATGACGGCGCCGGCCTGGTTGAGCAGTTGGACGGTGACGCCGGCAATGCCGACCTCGCCGTTGAGCGGCTCGTAGAGACCGTCGCGGTCGGTTTCGACCCAGACCTGGTTGCCGATGATGCCCAACTGGCCGGGCACACCGTTCTCGACGTAGCCGAAGTCGGCCGTGGTGTTGCTGCCGCCGAACACTGTGACGGGGTACGGCTGCGTTTGGCTGTTGTTGTCCGCGCCGGGGTTCGGGCCGAGCGGGCCGACCGTGAAGTCATCCAACACGTTGTGCGTGTCGGAGACCTGCACCAGGTAGGAGCCGGCGGGCACGATGAAGGTGTAGTTGCCGGCGCTGTCGGTGGTCGTGGTGGCAATGATATTGCCACTGGTATCCAGCAGGTCCACGGTGACGCCGGGGAGGCCAGGTTCGCCCGCCAGCACGCCGTTGGGCGTGGTGTCGTGCCAGACCGTGCCGCCGATGGTGGCCGGGCTGGCCGGCACGCAGCCGATGTCGGCGTCCAGATAGGTCTCGCCGGCTGAGACGGTGAAGGGCGTCGTCGGATCGGGCGCGGCCGGATCAGGCAGGCCGGGCTGGTTGACGGCGTCCACATAGTACGTGCCAGGGGCCACATTGCTGAAGAGGTAGTTGCCGTTCTGGTCGGTGACGGTGGTCAAGATGACCGTGCCGGCCGGGTTCTTCAGTTGCACGGTGACGCCGGGGATGCCCAACTCGGACGGATCGCGCACGCCGTTCTGGTTGGTATCCCACCAGACGGTATCGCCGATCACGGCGGTCCCAGGCGTCGTCGGCTGGAGGTAGCCGAAGTCGGCATCACGGTAGACGTCGGTCGGGCCGAGGGTGATCGGCGCGGTCGGGTCGGGCTTGGACTCGGGGCCGACGGTCAGGTTGTAGCCGGTGAGCACGCCGTAGAGGTCGGTGACATCCACGGTGTAGGTGCCAGCCTTGAGACCGGTGAAGAGGTAGCCGCCGTTGGCGTCGGTCGTGGTCGTCTGGAGCACGGCGCCGGTGCTGTCACGCAGTGCGATGGTGACGTTGCCGATGCCCGGCTCGCCGACATCCTGCAGACCGTTGTTGTTGGTGTCGTACCAGACGTAGTCGCCAATGGCCGCACCCGGCAGGATGTAGCCGAAGTCAGCCGTCATGTTCTCGCCGCCGGCCGCCAAGACGATGGTGTACGGCTGCTGCTGATTGTTGGAGTCCACACCCGCAGCGCCCAGGGCGGTGACGCTGTAACCGGCCAGGATGCCCTGGCGGTCGGACACGGTAACGGTGTAGGTGCCGGCGGGCAGGGAGGTGAAGACGTAGTCGCCAGACGCGCTGGTGGTCGTCGTGGTGTAGAAGGTGCCGTTGCGGAAGAGGTCAACGGTCACGCCCTCGATGCCGTTCTCGCCCGTGGCCGGTTCGAAGAGGCCGTCGCGGTCGGTCTCGACCCAGACCTGGTTGCCGATCTTGCCCAGCAGCGGGTTATCCTTGACGTAGCCGAAGTCGCCGGTGGTATTCGAGCCGCCGGCGGGCAGCTTGACCGGGTAGGGCTGCTGCTGGTTGTTGTTGTCCTGGCCTGGATTGGGGCCGAGCGGGCCGACGGTGTAGTCGGCCAGGGTGTTGGTCGTGTCGGAGACCAGCACCAGGTAGTTGCCGGCGGGCACGGTGAAGGTGTAGACGCCGTTCGGGTCGGTGGTCGTGGTGGCCGAGATGACCTCGCCCGGGTCAATCACGCCGTTGTTGTTGGCATCGTAGATCAGGTCCACCGAGACGCCGGGTAGACCGGGTTCAGTGGTCGAGCTGTAGGTGCCGCTCTTGTTGACATCGTTGAAGACAGTACCGCCGATGATCGCGGGGTTGGCCGGAATCAAACGGCCGATGTCGGCATCCAGGTAGATTTGGCTGGCTGACACGGTGAAGAACGCCGTGGGATCGGGCGCGGCAGGATCGGGATTGCCGGGCGGGTTGACGGCATCCACAGTGTAGGTGCCGGGCGCCACGTTGCTGAAGAGGTAGTTGCCGTTCGGGTTGGTCACGGTCGTGCTGATGATCGCGCCGTCGGAGACGCGCACCAGGTTGACCGTCACGCCGCCGATGCCGGCCTCGCCCGGATCGAACACGCCGTCTCCGTTATAGTCCCACCAGACGGTGTCGCCGACGACCGCGGTGCCGGGGTTCTGGGACTTGACATACCCGAAGTCGGCGTCGCGGAAAATCTGACCGGCAGTGATGGTGAGCGGGCCGGTCGGATCGGGCAGGCTCTGCGGACCGGTGGTATGGGTCAGGCCGGTGAGGATGCCATTGGAATCGGTCACGTCCACAAAGTAGACGCCGGGCAGCACGTTGTCGAACTTGTAGCCGCCGTCCGCGTCGGTCGTCGTGGCGGCGACGAGCGTATCCGTGATCGGGTTGAGGATCCCGTTGCCGTCCACGTCGCGGTAGAGGCTCAGCGTGACATTGCCGAGGCCGTTCTCGGGCACGTCCTGGCGGCCGTCGCCGTTGGCATCGTACCAGACGTAGTCGCCGATGGTCGCCGGCTTGACGTAGCCGAAGTCGGCGGTCATGTTCTCGCCGCCGGCAGGCAGAACGACCTGATAGGCTTGCCGCTTGTTGTTGTTGTCGGCCGTCTGGTCGGTCGGGTAAGCGGTCGGCATGTAGCCGGCCAGGATGCCCTGGCGGTCGGACACGGTAACGGTGTAGGCGCCGGCGGGCAGGGAGGTGAAGACGTAGTCGCCAGACGCGCTGGTGGTCGTCGTGGTGTAGAAGGTGCCGTTGCGGAAGAGGTCAACGGTCACGCCCTCGATGCCATTCTCGCCCGTGGCCGGTTCGAAGAGGCCATCGCGGTCGGTCTCGACCCAGACCTGGTTTCCGATCTTGCCCAGCAGCGGGTCATCCTTGACGTAGCCAAAGTCGCCGGTGGTGTTGGCGCCGCCGGCGGGCAGCTTGACCGGGTAGGGCTGCCGTTGGTTATTGTTGTCCGTGCCCTGGCTAGGGCCGAGCGGGCCGACGGTGTAGCCGGCCAGGGTGTTGGTCGTGTCGGAGACCAGCACCAGGTAGTTGCCCGCGGGCACAGTGAAGGTGTACACGCCGTTGGAGTCGGTGGTCGTGGTGGCCGAGATGATCTCGCCCGGGTCAATCACGCCGTTGTTGTTGGCATCGTAGATCAGGTCCACCGAGACGCCGGGCAGGCGCGACTCGCTGGGGTCTAGCAGGCCCGCATTCAGCGCGGTATCGTTCCAGACGGTGCCGCCGATGATCGCAGGATTGGCCGGCAGCAGGCGGCCGATGTCCGCGTTGAGATACTGGTCGCCCGGCCCGACGGTGAACTGAGCCGTGGGATCGGGCGCGGCAGGATCGGGGCTGCCGGGCGGGTTGACGGCATCCACAGTGTAGGTGCCGGGCGCCACGTTGCTGAAGAGGTAGGTGCCGTTCGGGTTGGTCACGGTCGTGCTGATGATCGCGCCGTCGGAGACGCGCACCAGGTTGACCGTCACGCCGCCGATGCCGGCCTCGCCCGGATCGAGCACGCCGTCCTGATTATTGTCCCACCAGACGGTGTCGCCGACGACCGCGGTGCCGGGGTTCTGGGACTTGACATACCCGAAGTCGGCGTCGCGGAAGAGCTGACCGGCAGTGATGGTGAGCGGGCCGGTCGGATCGGGCAGGCTCTGCGGGCCGGTGGTATGGGTCAGGCCAGTGAGGATGCCATTGGCATCGGTCACGTCCACGAAGTAGACGCCGGGCAGCACGTTGTCGAACTTGTAGCCGCCGTCGGCATCGGTGGTGGTGGTGAGCACCAGGGTATCCTGGAGTGGATTGAAGACGTTGTCGCCGTTGTCCTTGTAGAGCGCCAGGGTGACGTTGCCGAGGCCGTTCTCGGGCACGTCCTGGCGGCCGTCGCCGTTGGCGTCGTACCAGACGTAGTCGCCGATGGCTGCCGGCACGGGGCCGTGGTCAATCGGCGTGTTATCGGTGGAGGTGTTGTTCTTCGGGGTGGGGTCGGGGCCGTTCGAGCCGTCGTCAGCGATCACCGCGGTATTTTCGATCTGTGTGATGCTGCGGCTGAGCGGCTTGACGACGGTGACGGCGAAGAAGGCCGTGCCGCTGGCGCCGCCGTTCAGGGCGCCGATAAGCGTGCTGCAGACCGTGCCGGCCGGCGAGCCGTTGGGGCAGCTCCAGACCGTCGGCGCGCTCGCGGCCGAGTTGAAGGTGGCGTTGGCCGGCACCACGTCAGTGATTGCAACGCCGGTGGCGTTTTGCAGGCCGACGTTGGAGTAGCTCAGGGTATAGATCACCGTGCCGCCCGGCGTCGTGGTGATCCCGCCGTCGTCCTTGACGATGACCAGGTCCGGCTCGGCCGTGACAGGGGTGGTGTCGGTGGACGTATTATTGCCCGGCGTCGGGTCGGGACCGCGGACCCCGTCGTCGGCGATGGTCGCAGTGTTGGTAATCTGGGTGACGCCGGAGGGCAGGGGGCTGACCACAGTGACCGCAAACTTGGCCGAGCCGACCGGCCCGACGGCTACGGCGCCGATGGGTGTGGTGCAGACCGTGCCGGCCGGGGACAGATCGGGGCAGCTCCAGACGGTCGGCTGGCTGGAAAAGGCGTTGAAGCGCGCATTGGCTGGCACCACGTCGGTGATGACCACGCCGGTCGCGCCCTGGGTGCCCACGTTCTGATAGGTCAAGCTATAGGCCACCGTGCCGCCTGGAATCGTCGTCGCGCCGTTATCGCTCTTGACGATGGTCAGATCGGGGCCGGCCGCGACGGGTGTGGTGTCGGTGGACGTGTTGTTGCCCGGCGTCGGCTCGGGGCCGTTGTGACCGTCGTCGCCGATGACCGAGGTGTTGCTGATCTGGGTGACACCCGACGGCAGCGGGTTATCCACGGTGAGGGCAAAGCGGGCGGAGCCGTTTCCGCCTGCAGCCAGGCTGCCGACGGTTGTGGTGCAGACCGTGGCGGGCGGCGCGTTGTTTGCGCAGCTCCAACCAGTCGGCGCGCTGGCGGCCGCGTTGAAGCGCGTGTTCGCGGGCACCGTTTCGGTGATGATCACGCCGGTCGCGGCCTGCGAGCCGACGTTCTGATAGCTCAGGGTGTAGGTGACGATCGCGCCGGGTACGGTGCTGACGCCGCCGTCACTTTTGACGATGACCAGGTCAATGCCGACGATGGTCACGGTGGCGTACACCGGCCCCACGTTTTCGGGATCGGGCGAACCCTGGTAGCGCGCGCCCGTCACCGTGGCCGTATTGGTCGTGACGCCGGTGGCCCGCGCGGTGAAGGTCACAACGACGGTGGCTACGTTATTGGGCGGCGGATAGAGGCCGCCGAAGACCGTCGTCAGGTCTTGCCACTGCAGAGCGCCGACCGTGACAGTCGTCGGCGCGGGGCTGGCGCTGACGTAGGTCAGCTTCGCCGGGTCATAGTCGTCGCGTAGGGGCAGGAGAGTCAGTGGGTTCCAGGCGTCTTCATTCTGCAAGGTGATGCTGAAGACCACCGTATCGCCCACGACGCGCACGCCGTCGGGATCGGGCAACGCCTGTTTGTTCAGCGCCAGGCGGAAGCCGAGGACGGCATCGCTGCTCTGAGCGCCGCCGGGTGTCGCGCTGTCGTCGGCTCCCACGATCGTGGCGAACGCCAGGCCGGCGGTGAGCAACAGTACGCCGGTCAGGGCGATCAGCACAGCCCACAGCAACCGGCTTAACGCCGGGTGGGGGGACTTTTTCGGATAATATGCAGTGTGCGACGCGTTTGTGAGCATAGCGAGTCTCCTTCCAAGTTTCACCCGACCTTGGCCGGGCGCGCGAAATGGGGATCACGAATCAGGCAGTTCAATTTGTTAGACGTATTCACAGGACAAAGGTAACGTGCTGGCAGGTCCAAAACCGGTATTGGATATTTGATATTGGGCAATACCGCAAAACTCACTATTGTCACCCTGAGCGGGTTGACCCCGTGAAGTGTGTTGCAGCGAAAATCCAGCGAAGGGTCTCGTCGCAGCGAACGGATTCTTCGCTGGTGTCACGCCGTAACGGGAGTTTAGGGGCAGACCCGCTCAGAATGACAGCCAACAGATAGTGAGTTTTGCTCCATTGCGATATTGGCTATTGGATTATTGCGAAGCGCCCGACGCCCTTTGAGGCGTCGGGCGCATTAAGCCATTCGATGATCGTATTGGATTCTCGGCGGAGCGCGAGGCGCCCCGCGCTCCGCCGAGAATCTCTAGTCTCCAACCTCTCCGATTACCGCCCGGTGCTGAGCGGGATGAACACCCGCAGGTTCCACCGGGGGCTAATCGGGCCGAACCACTGCGATGCGCCCGCGCCGACCACTTCGAGCCAGTAGTAGACCGATCCACCGGCGCTCACGCCGGAGTCGGACAAGCTATACTGGCCGCCAGCGCCCGGCAGCCCGGCGACCGGAATCGGTGCAGCATTCACGCGGTCGCCATGGTACTTGGGTGAACCCGATCGGTAGACGTTGAAGCCGACGATGTCCTGCTCGGATAGCGTGCTCCACTCCAGCCGGACGCCGTTCACCTGCCACCGGGCGGCGAAGGTCGCCAACTGGATGGCCGTCTTCGGCGATACAGGGGTGTCGTCCCAGTCGCTGTTGTTCAGCGGCGTGGGATCCGGCCCGTTGGCGCCGTCGTCGAAGATCCAGGTCACGTTGTCAATCTTCGTAATGCGCGGATCCATCGGATCGTCGAGCACCACGACGAAGGTGATCGAGCTGCCAGCTCCGCCGCCGCCAAGGGCGCCGACGGTGTAGGTACACACGCTGCCGGCAGCGTTGTTAGGCACACAGACCCAGCCAGCCGTGCTGGCGCCAGGGTTGAAGGTCGTATGGGCCGGAACCGTATCGGTGATCTTCACACCGGTCGCACCCTGGTTGCCCACGTTCTGGAAGATCAGCGTGTAGGTCACCGTGCCGCCCGGCGTGGTGCTGATGCCGCCGTCGTCCTTGGTGATGACCAAGTCGGGCGTCGCGGGCACCGGTGTATCGTCGCTGCCGCAGTTCGGCCCGAGGTCGCGGTCGCCCGCCACGCAGGCCGTGTTGCTGATCTGCGTCACGCCCGCCGGCAACGGGGTGACGACCGTCACCGCAAAGGTGACTGCGCCGCCCGCACCGCCGCCCGCCACCGTGCCCACACTGAGCGAGCACAGGCTGCCCGCATTGTTGTTGGGGACACAGGCCCAACCCACCGTGCTGG
>JAPLHB010000158.1 GCA_026389845.1 Chloroflexota bacterium | reverse complement strand
AGCGCCACCGTGACCTCCAGCGGCAACAGCGTCCAAGTGGTGGACTACGTCACGCCGACCCTGCCGATCGCAGTCGCCGCAGGCAGCCTGGATCCCGCGGACGTGATCCAGGGGGAACCGGTCTCCTTCCGCCTCGGCCTGGTCAACCCCAACGCCATGGACATCACCCTGGGATCAGGCACAACGTTGGCGTTCACCGACAGCAACGGCCTGGTCTACGCCGCGCCGCTCCTGGATGCGCCCGTGCTGCCGACCGGCGTAACCACCACCGTCGCGTTCCGCCTGACCCGCGTCGCGACCGAGACCGTGCCGGGGGTCTACACGTCGACGGTGGCGTTGGTGGGAACCGACCTGGGCGGCCAACCAGTCTACCAATCTACCGATCTACCAACTCCCGTCCACGCCTGGGAGAACATGCCGGGGCTGGTCGAAGTGCCCGGTTCGCTGATGCCGACAGAGCCGGACAGGTACAGCCTGCACGTCTTCTGGGTGGACCTCACCAACACCCTATCGTGTACAGTGACACTCGACATGCGTTCCCAAGTGTTACTCAACACAGGTCATCGAAGTGTGTACGTTGCACCGCTGATGAATGCGATTAGTCTGCGTGGTGGCGAGCAGACTCGAATTCTCTTTGCCTCAAGCGATCTTAGTGCAATCCCCAGCCGGGTCTACCACCCGCAACTGCGGCTGTTTGGCAGCGCGGCTTGCGGCCCGTCCAGCATCAGCCAGTGGATCGAAAGTACGGGAACAACCGAGCTCGTTGACCAGGTACCGCACGGCGTCGGCGTGGGAGGCGGCGTACCAGGCGGTGGATGGATAACCCAATACGGCGGAGTCTTCCCCATCGGCGTCATGAACGGTGCAACAGAGTCACGACAGCAGTTGTACAGTGTACAACTGCTGAACAGATGCGACAACGAGGTCTGTAACAACTTCTACCCACTTCCAGACGGCACCTTCCGGCTCGATTGGCCATACGCCTATGTGATGCCTCGAGAAACGTTTCTGGTCAATGCGTACATCCAGCCGACCGATACTCTAACGCGCTCCGAGCGCTTTGACCTGTTGGTAAGAACCTGCACCGTACCCATCGTCGGGGGCAGTTTCTGCGGTCAAAGGGCGATCAGCGTTTGGGTGGTGGACCGAGACGGTAAAGTCACGATCGAGAGTCTCGATCCCGCAAATACCTTCATCCAACGCAGTGCGGCCGGGCGTGTCGAAATCGGCGCAAGAAACCCCGAATCAGGCGGCGCTTCCAGTCCACTTACCATTGTGCCCACCGACACCACGCGACTAACCCTGCGCCAGGGAAACACCGATGTAACTGGGTTCTTCGATATGACGGGAGCGGACCCTTCGGCGGCCATTCCGCCATCTGCGACAGACCTCGCTGTCTTCACAGTTACGCCTTCCCTGACTGCCCCTGCCGGTCTGGTCATGTTGGACGCACAGATCACCACACAAGGGACATACCCCTATTTCTTCCGAGTGGGCTATGGAGAAAGTCCGGCGGGGGAGATCTATCATGGACCAGAGAACATCGTCCTCACCGGCACCGTCACCGCAACCGACTTCATCTCCCCCGCGCACGTGTACGTCGTGGACGCGCTGCCGCTGTCCCTTGCGGCGGACCGCCTCACGCCGGCCGTGGTCGCCTGGGATGCGACCGGTCTCACGCTGACCGCGCAAGTCAGCAATGCGTCTGACTTGAGCTTCACTATCTTCCCCACGTCTGAGTTGGGCATCACGTTCGATCCGAAAGCCGCGTTGCGCACCGGAGACGCCTTTACTGGCACGGAGCCGGTCGGCGGCCTGGGATTCGCACAGGGCTTCCAGTCGCCGCGATCATTCACGTTAGGCAAAGTGGGCTTCGATCTTCTCGACTGTCCCTCGGACATGACGCTGCTCGCCCAGGTGATAGCGGCTGCTCCCGATGGAGGCATATCCAACAATGTACTCGGTAGCATGACCTTCCTCGTACCGGCCCATGCTGCGAGTCGCTTCTTCACGCCGCCCTTTGGTCTCGCCCTCCAAGACGGCCAGTCGTATTACTTCTCCTACCAGCTTTACGGTGGCAGTTGTTCGGTCTGGTCGCCATGGAGTCCGACCGATGCCTATCCTGGCGGGCAGGCTTACTCCTGGGGCGCCTCATGGGAGCCTATCAGCGGCGACCTCGATATCGAGTTGCGCAGCGCCAGCCCGAACGATTACAGTGGTATGTTGGTTCCAGGCCAGCCGGTGAACCTGCCGCCGCACACCGCGATCACCCTGACCTTCGCCAACACCGACACTCTCGCGGGCAAGGCGGACGGCGTCTACACCCCCACGCTGCTCCTGCGCGGACTGTTCACCCACACGGTCGGGACGTATGACTTCCATCAGCATCTCGACGGCAGCGAGAATCCGGTCATGGTGGACGCCACACCGCCCACCGCCCAGGTGGAGCCGATCGGCGGGTTCAGCGCCTTCCCGTCATTCGTCGTCGGGTGGTCGGGCAGCGACAACCTGTCCGGACTCGCCGGTTTTGACGTGCAATCCCGTCAAGGCGCAGGCGACGCGTGGCGTGACTGGCTCACCGACACGCTGGCGCTCTCGGCCACCTTCACGTCGCCCGATGGCCGGCTGCCCTACGACTTCCGCGTCCGCGCGACCGACCGCGTCGGCAATCCGGGGGCATGGAGCGCGGCTGCGACCGGCCCCTACGATGCTGTCGCGCCCACGGTCGCCATATTGGGCTTGCTCCCCTACCAGGCTGCGGCTTTCACGGTTGGCTGGAATGGCAGCGATGCGACGGCCGGCCTGGCGGGGTTTGACGTGCAGGTGTGCGAAGTGGCTGGCGGCGGAAGCGCGGCCGCTGGAATAGAGCCTTCAGGCGGTTTGGCGCTTGCTCCACAAGACAACCGGCTAAAGCCTCTACTCCAGAAGGGCGTAAATCGCGTTAGTGAAGTGGCCGCGTGTCCCCAGTGGAGCGTCTGGCTGACGGGGACCAGCGCGCTCACGGCCACCTTCACCGGTGTTGACCTGACCACCTACGCCTTCCGCGCCCGCGCGAGCGATCGCGCCGGCAACGTCAGCGAGTGGACGCCGCCGGTCACGACCACGGTAGACGCGGCCGCGGGCAGCGCCGCGTTGACGCCGCTGGCCGCGTGGCAGCTGCTCAACTTCGCAGTGACCTGGCTCGGCGCCGATGACGGGGCGGGTGTGGTCGGCTACGATCTCCAATCCCGCGCGGCCACCGGCCCCTGGACCGACTGGCTGACCGGCGTCGCGATCACCGGTGCCATCTTCTCCGGCAGCGATGGCGTCGCCTACGGGTTCCGCGCCCGCGTCACAGATGCCGCGGGCAACATAGGCGCGTGGAGCCAGGAGGTCACGGCAACCGTGGACGCGACGCCGCCCAGCGTGACCGTCGGCGAGCTGTCCGCAGTGCAGCAGGCCACCGACTTCGCCGTGGCCTGGTCGGGCAGCGATGCCACCTCCGGCGTGGCGACCTTTGACGTACAGGCGCGCAGTGATGGCGGCGATTGGGCCGACTGGCTCGCCACCACGACCGCGGCCTCGGCCACCTTCACCGGCGCGGACGGCCTCTCGTACGCGTTCCGCGCCCGCGCCGCGGATCGCGCCGGCAACGTAGGCGAGTGGAGCGCGGAGCGCGCGACAACCGTCAACCTGTCCGCGCCCGCCGTAGACTTCGTCGGTGCCACCCTCGCGCCTGTCAAAATCACCCAGGGCGTCCCCGTCACCTTCGCCGTCAACGTGGTGAACACCGGCGAACTGAGCGTCACGCTGGACACCGCCACGGCCCTCGCCTTCAACGATGGCGCGGGCGGCGAGTTCAGCGCGACGCTGGCCGCGGCGACCGAGGTTCCCACCTCCACCGCGCCCAGCTACCTCCAGGTTCCGCTCGTCTTCGCGCCGGCCGAGTTCCCCGCGGGCTTCCTGGCGGGCAGCTACCATCCCACCCTGCGCCTGAGCGGGGCCGACGGCGACAGCCAGCCCTACAGCGCCACCGTGACCTCCAGCGGCAACAGCGTCCAAGTGGTGGACTACGTCACGCCGACCCTGCCGATCGCAGTCGCCGCAGGCAGCCTGGATCCCGCGGACGTGATCCAGGGGGA
>JAPLHB010000048.1 GCA_026389845.1 Chloroflexota bacterium | reverse complement strand
GCTGATCGCCATGGAGTAGCGACCGTTGGCGCGCAGCCGGGCCAACCCCAGGTCCTTGTCGCGCAGCGAGATCGCTTCGGGCGTGCCCCACTTCATGTCAATGAAGTCCCGCATGTTGACGAAGTAGACTTCCGCGGTGAATGGCGTCTGCCCGCCGGTCGCCAGCTTGAGCAGGTCAATCAGCAGCGGGACGTTGGCGGTGCTGATGGTGTGGCGGCCGGGGTCGAAGGTGTCCAGCGCCTTACCGTCGCGATAGAAGACCGCGGTCTGGTTCTCGCGCACGACCACCTGCGAGCCGATGCGGAAGTCGCCGGCGCCGCTCTCTGGGATGCGATACACCATCTGATTCAAGCCCTGGTTGGGCGCTTGTACAACATCAATTATCCGTGGCATGAGTGTTCCTCCATTGGGTAGTGCTTGGTTGATATGGGAAAGGTTTTGTAGCGGGAGGTCGTGCGGGTATGTGAGACGCTGTGCGTGGTGCGTGGTGCGTGGTGCGTGGTGCGTGTTAGACGGCGAGTATCTCACTGCGCTTCACGCAACACGTAACACGTAACACGTAACAGGTAACACGCACCACGTAACACGTAACACGTTTCACGCCCCCCGAATCGCCTCGATGCGCCGGCCAAAGGTCTCGTTCATTGCGGCCAGCAGGTCGGCGACCGCCTTGATAGCTTCCTTCAGGCCATCATTCCGCGACGGCCTGCGCGAGGGCGGCGATGCCTTCGTCCAGCTTGGGCAGATCGTCGAAGAGCGCCTGGTCGAAGTTGGCCAGCCGGTCTAACTCGGCTTCCTTCACCCGCTGGAGGTCGAAGAAGCCTGCGTAGCCGCGCGCAGCGGTCTTGATGCGGTCAATCAGCAGTTGCAGCCGGCCGACCGCCCGTTCGACATCGTCCAACCAGAGCAGGCCGCCCGATTCCAATAGTTCGCTCTGCAGAGCGGTGATCTTGGCCCGGCGTTCCGCCAGCTCGCGCGCCAGTTGATCGCGCACCTGCTTGTCCGCGTCGCGGCGCATCTCCTTCTCGCGATAACCTTTGATGCCCGGCAGGCCGGAGATGGCTTTCTCCAGACCGCCCATGGCCGCCTTGGCCTTGGTGACTGTGTCCACGTGTTCCTCCTTGGGACTGAATGCTGGAAGCTGGCTGCTGGGGAGGAAGGCCCCCTGTTCCAGCTTCAAGTTTTGAGTTATTGCCTCATCAACGTCGTCACATTCGGCAGTCGGTTGAACATCCAGACGCCGATCGGCAAACCGATGATACTGACGCACAACAGCCACGCCAGTAACGACCAAATCAGGTTGAACCAGAAGCCGATCAGCACGAAGTAGACCAGCCGGATCAGGAAGAAGGGCTGCTCTTTGCCCTGGTAGCGCCACTCGACGACGTGGCCGTCGCGTATCTGAGCTACAGTATAGCCGCGAGGCGGGCGCAATGTCAACACAAGGGGCACACGGTTGAGCATCCACAGCCCCAACGGCATCCCGATGATAGTCAGATTCAGAATCCAGGCCGCCACGATCCAATACAGCGTCACGTGCCAGCCGATGAGGAAGAACCAGAGCACCCGGATGATGAACGGGATCCCCGGTTCTTCGCGGACATAGGTGGAGGTTGCCATGCGGCACTCCTTACAGGGATCAGGAATCAGGCATCAGGAGTCAGACTGCTCCCTGACTTCTGCGCCCTAGCTCGCCAAAAATACTTCCGACCCGCAATACGGGCATTTGATCACGCCCTTGCCGGCCAGTTCGACCTGCCCGCCGCAGTTCGGACACTTGCGATCGGCCTTCATCTGCGAGGCCTGCTTGGACCAGAGCACGCCGTCCTGCCAGTTGATCGCGCCGCTGAAGAGGTTCTTGCCCACCAGATCGCGCACGTAGTCTTCCACCTTTTCGCGCGGGGCGTTGAGTTCAAGGGCTACTTCAGAGAGCGTGACCTTGCCCTGGGCCAGCACCATGTTCAGGATCTTCTTTTGCTTGGCGATTTCGGCGTACTCCGCGCCCTCCTGCCGCCCTTTCGTGAGCAGGTAGAGGCCGCCGGCGCCCAACGGCAGGACGAAGACCAGAAGCACGATGAGCAACCCCAGCACTCTGCCACCCGCCGAGGTCGGCTCCGTCAGCAGCCAGCCGACAGCAACCAGAAAAACGATCACGGCGATCGCCAGAAGAATATAGCCGAGTGTGCGTCCTTGTCCGGGCATAGCTATCCTCCTCGTTATGTTATGCAGAATTCATCAGTGGCTTGACTGCTGCCGCCAATTCGGCACTTGCCTCATCGGGCGTGAGCGGCGGACACGGGATGTGTTGGTCGGTTACGCCAGACGGATGGCGATGCCAGAAACGATAGTTGTCGCATCCGGCCAGGCGTCGATCCCCTTGGATCAGCGCGTAGCTGGTTTTGTCGGTCAACGCGTTGAAATAGACCGAGATGAAGATATCGGCGCTCACTTCGGCCCTGCAGGTCAAGGAAACGCCACGGCTTTCAGTGACCGTTACCCTGGCCTGGGGCAAACGGCGGTTAAGAGAGGCCAGAAGCGCCTGGCGAAACTGCGCTAACGTCATCGCGGCGACGCCTTGAGTTGGTTCAGTTGCCGCAGCCAGTGCTTTTTCTCGACGATCAGGTCGTCCCACCGCAGCGCGTCCATCTCGATAGCGTAACCGAACTCGTCGCCCAGACCTCCTGCCTCTAACTTATGGCGAAAGTCCTCATATTCCAGACCGTACTTGACTTCCAACTCCAACCGTTCGTGTTCGCACATCTCCAGGTTGCGTTGGATGGCGCCTCGCAAGAGATGCGCGATCTTCTGGTCTGTCGTCTCACCGGTTATGCCATCGAGGATCGGCCGCACTCGCGAAGAAACGCCGATGGTCATCGTTTCAGCTTGCGTAGACATGCGCGATACCCCTTGACTTATCCAAAACTACTTCCCCCGCCGCCGCTGCCGCCACCGGAGAAGCCACCCCCGCCGGAGAAGCCCCCGCCGCCGAAGCCCCCACCCCCGCTGCCTCCACTGGGGGCCGGGGTGCTCGTCAACGTGCGGCCTGCGGACGAGAGCATCGTCCCCAACCCGGCGCTCATGCCCGCCAGCGAGGAGCCCATGCCCTTGGACATGCCTTCCAACGAGGGCGCCGACCGGCCGACTTCGCTCGGCATCGGTGCGGCGTGGCCGGGCGTGCGGCCGATCTCTCCGCCCACCGACCGGCCGCCGCCGCCATAGTAAGGCCGTGGGTAGCCGAAGGGGATCCACCACGTCGGCGCGGGCGCGTCCACCTTCTCGAACCGGCGGATCCAGCTCTGCTCCAGGCCGAACGCGACCGCGTAGGGCAGGTACTTGTCGAAGATGCCCGCGGCATCCTCGACCTTGGTGTACTTTTCTAGGTTTTGCAGGTAACGCTTGAACGCGCGCCATCGCGCCACTGCGTCCGCGCCTTTCTCGGTGCGCCGCGGCATGTAGCGGGCGAGAATGATCAACCCGAGGGCGGTCACGCCCAGGCCCACCGGCACGCAGAAGATCGCCTCTGACAACTGCGCCAGCGCGCCGACCAGCACAAAGCCGGCGACGAACGTGAACACCAGCCCCGCGATGCCCAGGCAGCTATAGCGGCTGCGCGTCGCCTCCGGGCTTTCCTTGAAATAGCCCTCGCCGACCACCGCCTGATACAACTGCTTGCGCAGCGTCGGGATGGTCGTGTAGAACTTATTCTTCAGCGTGGAAAGCGAGACCTCGTTTTCGTGATCGAAGAGCTTGTTCAGCAACGTCTGCTCGTATTCACGCAGTCCCGCAGGCACCGCCTTCTTGCGATAGATGAAATCGGTCTCGTGGCCGATGCCCAGGAAGCCGGGCGTCTGCACCTCTTGGATTTCGAGCACACCGCGGCGAGCCAGGTCGAGGATGCTTGCCAGGATGTCCTGCATGTCAGCGCTTTCGTCAATCAGCGTGCCGGCCATGCCCGCAGGCAGATCCGAGGGCGGCTCCGGCAGGTAGTCAGCGATGAGGCCCACCGGGGCATCGCGGCCCTTGCGATACCACCACAGGTAGAGCAGCACCGGGCCGCCGATGAGAAGCAGACCGCCCAGCGCGCCGAACCCCAGGTTGTAGACCGGTCCCCATTGATCCCGGAAGGCCTGGTCGGCTGCCTTTTGGCTGGCTTCCTGGTCGAGCTGCTGCTGCCACGCGGCCGGCGCGCCCGCCACGATGCCCGACGGCCACTCGGCCACCACCTCGATCTCCTGGCCCGCGTTGACCTGGTTCTTCACCTTGATGACCGCGTCGCGCTGGCCCGGCTGGAACGTTGCCACGCCCGGATCGCCGTAGAGACCGTAGTTGGTGAAGGTCGCGCCCTCGGGCGCGTGCAGGGTGATGACCGAGGTGCGGGTGGGGAAGGGGTTGCCCGACGGGATGGCCTTCCAGTCGAGCTGATCCACGCCCTTATCGGGGTAATAACGCAGCGCGCCCGACACCGTGTAGCCGATGATGATCGTGCGGCGGGTATCGTTGCTGGGCGGGAAGTTGTAGCGGATCTTCAGCTTGCCGCCTTCCTGGAAGGTGCGATAGGTGTACTGGACATCGGTGCCGGCCAGCTTGTACTGCGGCCCGCCCAGCTCACCCACGGTCACGTCTTTGATGTCGCTCAGGCGGAACAGGTCAATCTCGCGCTGGCCGTAGCGGAACGTGCCGCTGGTGAACACCAGTTCCTGCGTTTCGGTAATGCGCAGATCGCCCGACGTGAGGACACTGATGTCCACGTCGTAGCGCTGCCAATAGAGGGTCTTATCCTGCGCCTGGGCTACGCCGCCAAACGACAGGGCGAAGACAAGCACCAGCAGGGCAAGGGAGAGCAACTTTCGGTTCATGGGCTGCTCCTTGATATCTGTCCGAAATTAGCAACGCTGTTATTCTACCACACCTGCGCCGATTTCCCCGAATTCCCTCCGACAAGTGGCTGACAACCACAATGGTCATTACGCAAAAAGCGCCCGCGGGTTACATCCTCAGCATACGATCTGACCGCCCGTTCCTGCAAGACGGATCGTTCAGAAACGGCTCGCCCGGCTGCGGGAGGTGAGCCGGGCGAGGTCGAGAGAGCACACTGATACACGCGATTCTAGCGGGTAACGATGGGAATATGGACGGTGCGTACAGGTCGAGTGAGCAACTGCCACGTGAGCCCGGCAGCCGCCCAGCCGTCTATCTCGTACACCTCGAAACGGATCGTATGGCTTCCGACCGTCAAATCAAAGTCAAGAGTCTGTTGCTCGCGACCGTAACGCCATTGATCCAGGACGAGTTGGCCGTCTATCCACAAACGCGCGCCATCGTCGTGAAAGACGGTGAAGCGGTAGCTGCCCGTAGTCCCAAACATCACTGTACGAGTCCAGCGGCCGGAGAAATGATCGGGGTTGACGCCCGGCCCCGGTGATTCGGATTGCCATTCGAAGTCAACTGCCGTATCGTTTCGGCACAAGACAGACGCACCTGTTAAGGTCTCGTTGTTCCAATACTCGCCTTTCCAGCCAGAGATTGACGGACAGTTGGACGCCGAAGTGGCTGTGGGGGTAGGCGTTCTTGTCAGCGTTGCGGTTGGAGTACGAGTTCTTGTAGCGGTTGGCGTAGGTGTACCTGTCAGTATTGCGGTTGGGGTGCGGGTTCTCGTAGCCGTCGCGGTGCCAGTTGCCGTCGGAGTGGCGGTGGGCATTCCTTGCCAGGATAATCGTGCAACCGCTGCCCCATAGTGGTCGTACATCACCATCTGGATGGCATGTTGGCCCGAATTCAGGAACACGTCTGCGGTATCGGTCCGGCAGCACGTGTCCCACTGGTCCAACACCAGGCTGCCGTCAACCCACAATCGCGTGCCGTCATCGTGGGTGGCGAAAAACCGGTAAGTTGCCTGGCTGAAGTAGAGTGTGCGCGTCCAACGGACCGAAAAGTAGTCAGCATTCACGCCAGGGCCTGGAGAGTCCATACCCCAGTCGAAGTTGATGTCGGGGTCATCCCGCACGAGAACGGGCGAGCCTGACAGGGTCTCGTTGTTCCAATACTCGCCTCTCCAGGCGGTGATGACTGGGGATGTTGCCGTTGCTGTCCGCGTAGGACTGGCCGTTGGCGTGCGGGTTGGAGTGCCGGTGGGCGTCCGGCTCGACGTGGCCGTTGGCGTTCTCGAGGGTGTCGGCGTCGGAGTAGACGACCCATCAGCGCTCAGCAAGTCAACTGTCCGCCACCCTTCCGGCGCGCTATTGGTGCTGGCACCCCACAAGATGAGGTGCGAGTCGCCCCCGCCCCCGTCATCATCATCCCAGTATCCGAAGGTGAAGGGGAAGCTCTGTCCCAATTGCAACGCCGCCACATCCATCTCGGCGACCGGAATCGCCGCCTCTAGCGTCCAACCGCCCGCAATCTGCCGGACTGCATAATCCACGGATGGGACACGCGTGTCCCATCCGTCAATCATTTCAAAATGGCGACCGTCCACGATGAGCGCAAACTGCCGCACGTGGCCGCCAATCTGGATGCCCAGTTCCAGATCATCGTCTTCCCAGTAGTTGCCGCCTTCGTTGCCGCGCAACACATCATCGCGCACGTAGCCGGCGATGTAGAGCCGGCCGGCGTCCCAGCCGGCAAACAGCAGCACTGAGAGATCATCGGGCACCGGATGCGGCTGTGGCCCTTCGTGTGTGGCCGCGCTGGCGTCATCGAGCAGGGTCGCAGGCACGTTGCCCCACTCGACCAGGTCGCCATCTATGACCGGAGACACCGAGAACCGCAGGGCAGGAATAGACGTGCGCGGAGGAGGCGGTGTGGCGGTCGGCGTTGAAGTGACCAGACTCGTGGCGGTGGGGGTCGGAGTGCGTGTGGGGGTAGAGGTTACGGCGCCCTGCCATGTCAGCCTGGCAATCCCAACCCCCGAATGATCGAACATCTCCATGCGAATCGAGTGCATTCCAGCCGTTAATGATACCTGTGCCGTATCTGTCCGACAACAGGTATTCCACTGATCGAGGACAAGAATATCGTCCACCCACAATCGCGCGCCGTCGTCGTGCGTGACAAAGAACGTGTAGGTCCCCTGGTCAAAGGATATCGTGCGCGTCCACCGCACGGAGAATCCGTCGGCGTTCACACCGGAGCCAGGAGAGTCGTAGCCCCAATCGAAATTGATCGCGGAGTCGTTCCTGACCAATACCGGCGCGCCGGAGAGCGTCTCATTGTTGAAATACTCCCCCCACCAGCCTGTCACGGGTTCCCAGTAGAACTGCTGCTCCCACACATTGTTCGTCTCGTCCGACTCGGCAATCGTGTTATCTGGGTCGGTAACGAGACGTACCGTATGCCAACCCGGAACAGAAACCCCGTCACTCCAATCATCAAAGCCGCTGATCCGTCCGGCAGCATAGTCTGAATATGGATAGCGAACGTAGCGGCTACTATCTACCCAGAGCTCCACTGAGAAGCTTCCCACTGCAATCGCATTACCGTTGTTAACAAAGTACCAGTCGAAATACGTTGGATACCCGGCGTACAAAGTATTGACTTCATTTGTACCCTGAATAGAAGAAGGTACTACCGGGTAAGGATAGCCGATCGGTGTGTAGGGTCGCAGGTCGGGCAGGGGACGGGTAGTTGGTGTTGTCGTCTTGGTTGGCGTTCGCGTTGGTGTGCGAGTGGGCGTCGACGTCGGAGTTGCAGTTGGCCCAGTACATACCGAAACACCTAGAGCCAGATTGTAACTTGGGATCTCGTTATCATTCTGAAAATCGTCCACTTTTACGTAGTACATTCCCGCCAACAACGGATCCGTGCCGCACACGCGATCAATCAGCGAAAAGGCTCCACCGCCGTCATCGTCATCGTATTCGATTTCGTTCAGGTTGCTGTCGTAGAGCCACATGCGCGTGTCGCCGCTGGTACCCGAGGTCTCAATTACAACACCCGACTGTCCTGTCAAGGAGAACTTCACCCAATCTATGTCCGTCGCTGGGACGATGCTGTGCGTTTGCGGGGAGCCGCTGTAGATCCAGTTGGCCTGAGCCGCGGTGTTGTCAGGCTCGTAGAGATCACCATTCGGCGAGATAGAGAAGCTCCACTGATCGCTCCAAGGGCCATCACCTGCACTATTCTGCGCCTCTGCTTGCCAGTAGTAGACTTGACTGGTCAACCCGTCCAGATGCAAGGAGCGGCTGGGATCCCAATCGCGCCAGCGGTCGTAGTTGTTGCCCCACACGTGGATGCGGAAGCGATCACCGTCGCCTTGTACCGACACATCCAAACTGGTTCGGTAACTCAACGTCGCACCATTCGCCGGGTTCGGATCGTGCGGCGCAGGAGGTGGGCTGGGGTTGCAGTTGTAGCTCTTGGTGATGTGGTAGTTGCCGTAGTGCTCAGAGTAGACGTAGTGGTTGCCGGCGTTGTCCCAGGCTTCGAGGCCCAACTCGATGTCGCCATCCGGCACACCGGCTACACACCAGTCCCAGTCGTAAGTGTAAGGTGCCGAGTAGACCGTCTGGACACCATGCCAGCCGCCGCTCCACTTGGCGCTGAACGACACCCGGTTCACCCCGCTCGAATCATCGGAGGCATTCGCCTGCAAACGCACCGTGCGCGCGGTGATCGTCTGACCATTCGACGGACTGACCCAGCTTGCCGTCGGTGGAGTCGTGTCAGCTTGGGGCAGAATGGTAAAGCTCCACTGATCGCTCCAAGGGCCATCACCCGCACTATTCTGCGCCTCTGCTTGCCAGTAGTAGACTTGACTGGTCAACCCGTCCAGATGCAAGGAGCGGCTAGGGTCCCAATCCCGCCAACGGTCGTAGTTGCTACCCCACACGTGGATGCGGAAGCGATCACCGTCACCTTGCACCGACATATCCAAACTGGTTCGATAACTCAACGTCGCGCCATTCGTTGGGTTCGGATCGTGCGGCGCAGGAGGTGGGCTGGGGTTGCAGTTGTAGCTCTTGGTGATGTGATAGTTGGTGTAGTGCTCGGAGTAGACATAATGGTTGCCGGCGTTGTCCCAAGCCTCAAGACCCAACTCGATGTCGCCATCCGGCACACCGGCTACACACCAGTCCCAGTCGTAAGTGTAAGGCGCCGAGTAGACCGTCTGGACACCATGCCAGCCGCCGCTCCACTTGGCGCTGAACGACACCCGGTTCACCCCGCTCGAATCATCGGAGGCATTCGCCTGCAAACGCACCGTGCGCGCTGTGATCGTTTGACCATTCGTCGGACTGGCCCAACCTGCTGTCGGGGGAGTCGTGTCGGCTTGAGACAAGATCGTGAAGCTCCACTGATCGCTCCAAGGGCCATCCCCCGCACTATTCTGCGCCTCTGCTTGCCAGTAGTAGACTTGACTGGTCAACCCATCCAGATGCAAGGAGCGGCTAGGGTCCCAATCCCGCCAGCGATCGTAATTGTTGCCCCACACGTGGATGCGGAAGCGATCACCGTCGCCTTGCACCGACACATCCAAACTGGTTCGGTAACTCAGCGTCGCGCCATTCGCTGGGTTCGGATCGTGCGGCGCAGGAGGTGGGCTGGGGTTGCAGTTGTAGCTCTTCGTGATGTGGTAGTTGCTATAGTGTTCCGAGTAGACGTAATGGTTGCCGGCGTTGTCCCAGGCTTCCAAACCCAGCTCGATGTCGCCATCCGGCACACCAGCGCTACACAAGTCCCAGTCATAGGCATACGGTGAAGAGGACACCGTTTGCACAGCGTGCCAACTGCCGCTCCACTTGGCGCTGAACGACACCCGGTTGACGCCGCTGGAGTCATCTGAGGCATTCGCTTGCAGACGCACCGTGCGCGCGGTGATCGTCTGACCATTCGTCGGACTGGCCCAACTCGCCGTCGGCGGAGTCGTGTCGGAGCCACCAGGCACTTCCAGGATCTCGATTGCCTGGTTACCGTTATTTGCAAAGGCCGATGCAAAACTCGCATAGCTATAGTAGCGATTTTTGCCCTTTGCTGTTGAGTTTGAATACCAGTAAACACCATTCCCATTCCACACATTGGGATCGTAGACGATTACCCAGTTGCCATCGTCTGAAATGCCTTTGACGACTACGACGTGGCCGCTAGTATAGCTGTAGTAGCGATTGTAGTGACTTGCCGGGTCGGAGTTTGGCGAAAGATAGTCCGTTCCTGCCGGAACATACGACATCCAAACTGGAACAATCACGATATGGCCGCGATCGTTGACAGCACCCCGTACTGCATCCATGCCGGTAATGGTTGTATGACTTACGTTCCAGTGGCTTAGAGCACTATTCAGATCACTGACACTGGTCCAGCGACAATCGCTTCCACTGATGTAACTGCGAATATCACTGATTGACACCCACTGGTTGTTATGTGCAAACTGAATGGCCATGGCGACGGCTGTAGGGCCGCAGTTATCGCTACTGCACGAACCGCTGTCCGACTCACCCTGGTAACGATACCACTCGAAAGACGCTGAAATATCTCTATATGGTGACGCAATCTCCGTGGCAACCGGAGCATAAGGACTTTCAGACGATGGTGTCAGTGACGTTCTCCCGCCGTCAAGGAGGGAGAGGAGACTCAGGCTGGTGCCATCTACTGAAGGGAAAGTTAGCAAAATGCTTGTACCGTTCCAATCCGCCCACTCGAGCTCAGGGGATGGTATGGTAAGCGCTTTATTGGTTGTATACCCCGTCAAGAGATCTAGAACCTGTATTGATCCATCTGTTGTGGAATATGCTATCTCCTGTCCTGTAGGCGACCAAGCGAAGGAGTAGACCTTAGTTGCAGAGGTGCTCGCTCGTGTTGGGTTCGATCCGTTTGTGGGAACCAGCCATAGACGGCCCTCATCGTAGGAGTTCACAACAGCGATGGAACTCCCATCTGGTGAGAACCTAATTGGCACGCCAATTGCGTCTTGCTCCAGATTCATCAGTGGACGTGTTGGTCCAACGTCGGGGTCCACGAGCCATACTGCCGGCCCTTGAGTATCGGCAAGTATACAGGCCAAAGCCTTACCATCCGGTGACCAAGTTGGCATAGCAAATGATGGCCCGTCAGTTGCTACGTTGATGGCTATCACACTCTCTTGATTGTCATCGGTATTCACAACCACAAGGTGCCCTTCTTCCACATATGCCACACGAGTGCCGTCTGGATTCCACGCCAGACCCCCTCGTAACGCTGGTCTATCGGTCAGGCATCGCAAGTCCCTGCCATCCACAGTCACGATGCAAACATCTTGGGGAACAGGAGCGCCGCCAAGGTAGTGATCGGAAACAGAGAGAAATGCCACGAGGTTGCCATCAGGTGACAACACCGGATTGCTACTATGCCCGCTGGAAGTCAGTTGACGATGAGACTGGCCAGCCTGATCAGTAATCCAGATGTTGCCATTGTGTATATAAACGTACTGCGGGGTTTCATGATCGGAGATGGCCTGGATCTGGCTCTGTTCCGAACCAAGAATGAGACCAACAAGAGTCAGGAGGCTGGCAAGTGTGATTAGAAGAGTTGTCCTGTTGTTCATAGCTTTCCTCCACCAATAACCACATATCAATACCGAGAGTTTGCGGCACTTGGCACTCAAGTCAAAGCGATGAACCGCCGACGCCTGGCGAAAGGGAACGTTTTGAGGGAACAATGTCAGCAAGCGCACCAGGGAAACGGCCGTTTCAGTCGAAGCAACCACAGAGAATATACCAGCGAATAAGCCGGATGAATCGAATTGGGTTTCTTCTACGGGTCAGCATGGGACGAAGACCGGCGGTCGCTTCGGTCGGCCAGGTCGCCGGCATCGGCGTCAGCTCCGCCGGGCGGGAAGAGACAACGAATCATAGGGATGGATCGAAACAGGCGTTGCGACCAGAGACGGCTCGGCGCGGCGAGCGGGATGAGTCAGCCGGTCAAGCCGCCGAATCCGCTGTAATTTGCCTCGAAGCCGAAACGCGTACTCTACGCCCTTGCGAAACGAATTCCCAACGTCCGCAAGACGATCCGTTCGATCTCGGCAACGCGTCGCGCAGGTAAAGCGCCCCAATACTCTACCAGCCCTTGTTTATCGAGCGCGCGCATCTGGTGGCAGATGGCTACCGAGTCCTGGCGTAGACCGCCTTCGCCCAGAGGCACAAAGGTACACGTGGGGAGCTTTCGCATCGCCAGATTGCTGGTCAATGGGATGACGATAACCGTCAAAGTGGCGGAAATCAGCGGATCATCCTGAAAGACGAGCACAGGCCGCCGACCGGCCTGCTCCGAGCCTTTGACTGGATCGAGATCGGCCAGGTAAACGTCACCCCGTTTCATGCCTGAGCCTCTTCCTGAGCCAGCACGTGCGCGTAATGCGCCAGACCGATTTGCGCCAGTTGCCGGTCTTCCTCGGCAAACTCGGCATACATAGCGGCCAGGGTTTTGCGTTCCACCTGGGCATCCTCGACGTACTGTTGCAGCGCCTTGCGGACGATTTCAGAGATCGTCTGACCGCGTTGGGCGGCGACAGAACGGGCCTGCCGCCGCAGCGCGTCCGGTAACTTGACAGTCAGCGTGGCTTCCATGATATGGCCCTCACAAGAATCGTCTCTACAACGGCATGATACCGCGGAACGGCGGAACTGTCAATCGCTTGCGACGAGATCACGATGAACGCACGATGGATCGGATTGGCGTCACGACCAGGGTCGACGCGGCGCGGCGCCCCATTCCGCCGCGACGCCCGTTCGCTGCGGGTTATCCCGCGCCGACAGGCACAGGTTGAAACAATGGGGCCGAAAACAGCCCCGTCGGCTCCATATAGCCGTTCAATACTTTCTCAACCAGTCGGGCTGATCGTAACGGCAACGATTCGAAACCGCACTCCGGGCACACGTATACCTCCAGCCCGCGAATCACAACCGGCTTGCCTGCGCGGTAATAGATCCGCTCTACCCTGGCGGTTTTCATCGGAACCGGGCAACCATTGGGACACTCCATCACATCAACTCCTGTTTGCTGTTACAATAAACGCAGGGCGGCAGTCCTTCACGGTAACGGTGATGCGCCCCTTATAGATGGTATACTTGGTGAACTTGCCCCTTGACCGCTCATCAGGTTCCTTCTTTCTGATAATTCCAGTAAGAATCACGTCAATGACCTGATCAATCGAAATGCCATTCTCGCTCATGCGTTCGATCAGATGCGGCCCAAAGGTGATCGCCTCGGAAAGAACGTCATCCCGAATCTGTTCGATTGGCATCGGACAGTCACCATCCGTTCAATACCACCGCGCAACATCGGCGAACACCTCGTCGTAAATGTCGTTGTCGGGGCCGATCCATTCCTGATAGGCGAGGGATTGGCTTTGCGCGTTGAGCCAGGCCGTCTGCGGCTCGCGCTCAACCAGGAACCGTACGAAGTCGAACACGACGGCCAACTTAGGTTCGGGCAGAATTGGAATCAGAGATGTGATCTCTTGTTGCAACTGAGCGGTGGTCATAGTCTCCTCCAAATCCAACCATGCCGGAGCGCCACGCGTCTCACCGGTGCATGGGAGATGTTACCACAAACGACGGGGATTGTCAATGGGTTTGAGGATTTGTGTCGTGATTGTGCCGTGATGAGGCACGCGAAAGATCGGCAGGGAGTGCTCGACACGCAGGGAATATGCCGGCGAATCGGCGGGATGGATTGAATCCGGTTCCTTCTGCGGGTTAGCACGTGAACGAAGACTGGCGGTCGCTTCGGTCGGTCAGGTCGCCGGGGCCGGCGTCAACTTCGCCGGGCGGGAAGGAACAACGAATCGAAGGATTGAATGAATCAGGCGCCGCCGAATTGGGGCTGCGGTGAGAATATGCCGGGTACTACACGCGCGTGCGCAATCTCGCGATGAGTGATCGGTCGCACCTGTGAGGCCAGAACCGAGGCGACGACCATCGTCTCGCCGTCCAGCGCCACGAATTCGACCTCGTAGCCCTTGCTGCCGCGATGAACCAGTACGACCGTGCCGATGTCGCCACGCTCCAGGCCGTATTCTGGAAGATCGCTGGTCAAGACTACGCTTTCCAATTCTCTAATCATCTCATTCCCTCGCCAATGGGTAAGCTGTAACGAATCGCGGAATCTCATTGTCAGTCTCGATGAACCAGATCGAACGGATCACGGGGTCCCGTTGGTCCGGCGTTATGATCACCCCTTCGACAACGTAGCGCGTTCCAAACGGCGAATCCTCGACCCTGCTAACCTCGTGGTCAACAGCATGCTGTCGTAATGCTTTGGCCAACCCTTGCCAGGCATCTGCAGAAAAGCCAAAGCGCGAGAAGAACGCCGCCTTGCTGCGTCCATCACGATGATTGAACGAGAGCAAGTAGCCCGTGATCTTCTGTTGCGGGACAATGGCACGATCGCCGTTTGGCAACTTCATCTTCGGTCAATCCGCGTCGGAAACGCCACTGTAACAACATGATACAGCGAAACAGCCAACCTGTCAACGCTTCGCCATCACCGGTTAAGACACCTCATAGAACAGCGCATCAGCGGGATGAATCGAATCCGATTCTTCCTGCGGGTCAACACGGACAGAGGGTCGGTGGTCGCCGGCGGCGTCAGCATCGCCGGGCGAGAAGTCACAACGAATCAGCAGGAGTGATCGGATCAAGCGAGCGAAGACTGATCACCCGTTCCGCCCAGTAGACGACCGCTTCGGCCAGATCAACGGCTTCGCGGTATTCTTCGGCTTCGACCGCTTCACTGACTCCTGGATAACGGCTCGCGACCGCATAATCGCTCAGTCCCGTCGCCTCCTGGATGTCAAGCGGTACGGACACATCGGCCGGCAAAAGATCGAAAAGCGTTCTGAGATTATGGGTACGCGGAACGGAAGTGTTGTATGCGACCAGGATAGCTTTGAGGGCCTTTTCGGCCGCCTGTTGCGCGTGGAAACAGAGCTGCTCCAGTAAAATCTGCGGGAGCGGTGTGGTGCTTGCTAACGCGAGGTCGCTATAAGCGTGACGCAGCCAATCAGCCGGGCTGCCAGGCGCGTAAACTTCAGGCGGCATAGACTTCTGTTCCTTCGCGCAGAATCGTCCCGTAGATCAACCCGGGATTGCTCCGATGCAACTCCAAATCCTCGGGGGTTGCCACCACGATGTCGAAAGGCATACCCAGTCCGCCCATTTGACGATACAATCGTTGCGCGGTTTTGCGACGGTGCGTCCCTTGCGGCATTACCACCAGCACATCCAGGTCGCTATCTGGTCCCATCTCGCCGCGCGCCGCCGAACCGAACAGGATGATCCGCAGTGGCCGTACAGACGTTACGACTGTCTCTATCAATCGGTCAAGGACTCGGGGGTCAGGTTGCATCGAGGTAGTCCTCCTTTTGGTAAGCAGATCATACCGTCAAACCGTCCGCCTGTCAATAGCTCGCCGCGCGATCCGGTCGGGCAATCTGTCTGTGCCGGCGTTAGCTTCGCCGGGCGGGAAGGAACAACGAATCGAGGGATGGATCGAATCTGGCGTCGCGACCAGGATCGGCTCGTTGCGGCGAGAAGAACGGGGCAACCGGTCAAGCAGCCCAATCCGCCGTGGTATTCCGCTGCTCACAGCGCCAACCACTCTTCCACTGTCAGGCCGGCTTCCTTGATGATCGCCGCCAGGGTGCCAACTGGAATGTCGCGGGTCATCAGCCACCCCTGCACGGCATCCTCGGCCATGACAGCAGCCTCGGCGCGCGTTTCGCCCCAGGTTACGCAACCGGGCAACACGGGGATTTCGACCGTCCAACTCCCATCCTCATTGTGGCTGAATACGGCATAGCTTAACACCAGTCGTACATACTCATTCCAGGTTAAGAGTCTTAGCATAGTAGCATCCTCACAGGAACAGAAGCATCTCCGCAGCGGCATCATACAGCGGAACGGCAGACCTGTCAACGGTTTGAGAAGGGATCGCGGCGGATTTGCGAGGATCGAGCGGCCGGCTTTTGTGTTGCAAGAAAGGTTCATCCTACGCTGCTGATGCCTCGGCCAGCCGGCGCAGATTCCAACTTCGCCGCCACAGCACCAGGACCGCCCACAAGCTCACCCCGCCGATCACCAGGACGTGCAGGACCAGGCCGTAGCTGAACCCGATCGTCGCCGGCACGCCGAAGATGGACAAAGACAACTGGCACAGGTAGTGAAAGACCCCGATCTTGCCGGGCGTTGACGGCACCGCGATGCCGCCTTGTAGGACAGCAAGCAAAAACAGGGCGATCAGCGGCGAGGGCGGCAGGTCGAACGCCAACAGCAGCAGATAGTTGGTCGTTGCGGCCACCAGCCAGAAGACGAACGTCCAGCCCCAGACTGCTGCGGCCGCCCGCCGGTTGCCCAGCGCGGCCAGCCCGTCCAATCCGGCGATGATGCGCGACCGCCACCGCTCGGCCCAGGCCGGCGGCAACCACCGCAAGGCAACCTCGACCAGTCGAACGACCGTTCGCCGCGCGCCCAACAGCGCCACCGCACCCGTGCAGAGTGCCAGGGCCAACAGAACCAGCGGCCCGGCCCGACCGGCCACCCCCGGGGGCAAAGCCAGGAACGGCAGCAGAGCCACGGTCAACGCCGCCAGCATCACCAGGTCAATCAGCTTCTCGGCGGCGATGGTCCCCAGCGCATAGGCCTTGCTGACGCCGGTCTCTTCGCCGGTCAGATAGGCCCGCACCAACTCGCCCAGTCGGGTCGGCACGTAAAAGTTCACCGCCTGACCGACGACGATCAGGCCGGAGAGTTGGCGGAGACGATACGCTGCCCTGAAAAATGTCCCGCGGCTCCGGATTAGAGGCTTCAGCCGGTTTCTGCTGTCGCCCAACGGACCGGCTAAAGCCTCCAGTCCAGTCGGGCGCTTTTCTTCCGCCGTAGCGCCGGCCGCAGCATGATACAACAGCCAATTCCAGCGCACGGCCTTCAGAACGACGGTCAACAGGCTGGTGACCAGGGTCAGCGCGACGAAGGGAAGATGCACGCCCCGGAGCGTAGCAACCAGGGCGCCGAAGTCCATGCCGCGGAGCGCCAGATAGAGCGTGCCCAGCCCCAACGCCAGCCCAAACCAGATTTGGAAGCGGGAGCCGAACCAGTTGCGGGGATCAGAACCCCGATTTCTGCGAGAGACCGGGGGACTGGCGCTCTCGGAATCGCTCATGGCTGCTTGACAGGCTTCGCCACCACGACGAGTCGGTGGGTGTTCGACCAGATCGGCCAACAGGTGACCAGGGTCAGCCGGGCGTCGTCCGTCGGCTCCATGAAGCGGCCGTTGGCGATGCGCTGCTCCAGCGATACCCCGGTGTCTTTCAGCCGGTAGAACTCCGTGATCGTATAGTCGAACCGCTGGCCGGCCGCGTCGTACAGTTGAATCGTCCGGCCATTGAGGAGATCGGAGCGATCGGTGAAATCGTCCACGCGCTGCCGCTTTGTGTCATCCCACGCCAGGCTGATCGCCTCGAACTCGCGGCCATAGATGTTGTTATGGCCGGAGATAACCACGTTGCCGCTCTCGCCCAACAGGGCGCTGTTCAGATGATGGCCGACGCCATTCTGGATGGCGTCGAGATCCCACTCAGACTGCGGTCCGTTCGACGTGTCTACGACACGCCATCCCATCTCTACCACGCGCGTATCAATTTTCAGGTCGGGAATCACGAGGCGCACGGGCGGGCCGCCAGCAATCGGCGCGGGCGAAGGCGCGGGTGTGACCGTCGGCTGGGGTCGAGTGGGCTGGGGAGATGGAACCGCAGTGGCGGTCACGGCGACAGACGCCGGCGTTTGCGTGGGAACCGGCGATGGCTGCGCGGTCGGCCCGGGTGTGGCCGTTGGCGGCGCTGCCGTCGGGCTGGCTGTTGGCGGCGCGGGGGTTGCGGTCGGGTTCAATGCCGCGGCCGCGGGAGTCTGCTGTAAGCGGCTGCGCAATTGCTGGCCCTGGTACTCGCGCCAGCCCAGGCATCCGCCGGCGCCGAGCAGGACGATCACGCCTGCGATGATCAGCAGGTTTGCAAAGAGATTGCGGCCTCGCGCTGGTTGCGCCATGAGCATCGCTCTCCCTACTGCTTCTGACTTCCAACCGTAATCCGCTTCGTGACGATGTACCAGTTCGCGATGCCACGGAAGCGATCCGCCGGAGTGTTAAGTGGGCTGATTTGCACGTCGTGAACCTTTGTTCGCACGCCGTAGGTGTACACCGGGTAGTACAATAAGAGCGCCGGGACTTCGGCTGCAAAGGCGCGTTGGAACATGACGTAATAGCTCCGGCGCATGGCCGGATCGCTGACCGCGCGGGCGCGCTCGATCGCCTCGTCGGTAGTCCGCAGGCTCCAACCGGAGTAGTTCTGCCCGTCCTTGATCTGCGTCGAATGCCACAACGGGTAGGGGTCAGGGTCGCCGGATAGCTCCCAGTGCACCAGCGCCGCGTCGAAACTGCGCGGCGTCAGCAGATCACTGGTGAGGCCCGCCAGGGAGACTGGCTCGGCCGCGGCCTGCACGCCGATGGCCGTCCAGGCGGTCGCGATCGCTTCGATCATCGCCCGGTCGTTCCCGACGAGGATGAAAGCCAGCTTGCGGTTCTCGTGGTCGCGCACGCCATCGCCGTCGCGATCCTGCCAGCCGGCTTCATCCAGCAAGCGCCGGGCGCGGTCCGGGTCGTAGCCGTATTGCGGAACCTCGGCGTCGTAAGCCCAGGTGCCGGGCAGGAACGGCGTGTGCGCGACGATCCCCTGGCCGTGAAGCGTCTGATCCACCAGCGCCTGGCGATCGAGCGCGAGGAGCAACGCCTGGCGGACGGCCGTCTCCTGGAAGAACGGCGTGTTCGGGTTTTGCTGGTTGAGGTAGATCAACGTGTAGCCCGACAGCGGCGCGGAGAAGAGCTGTAAATCCTTGCGCTTGTTCGCCTCGGCCAGGTCGTCGGGCGCCACGAAGCTGATGCCATCAATCTCGCCACGGTCGAAGGCCGGGAGCAAGCTCTGGCGGTCGGGATAGAAGCGGAAGCTGAGGCCGGTGAGATACGGCGTCGGGCCATGGTAGCGCGGGTTGGCTGCCAGCTCGGCGCGCGTGGCGGAAATCTGGACGAGCTGAAACGGCCCCGTGCCGACCGGCCGAGTGTTGAGCTGCGAGTCGAGCATTGCGGCCGTCGGAACCCGCTCCCACAGGTGCGCGGGCAACAGGCCGATGGTCGTGTAGTCGGGGAAGGAGGCGAGCGGCTGCTTGAGCGTGAAACGCACCACCAGGCCATCCGGGCCGTCGGGGGCGGTCGTCTGGACCGCGCGCCACAACACGCCGAGGTCGGCCAGGCCAGGGAAGTCCTCGGCCTGCATCGCCCCCACGGTGTAGAGCACGTCGGCAGCCGTCACGGCCGCCCCGTCATGCCAGGATAGTCCCGGTCGCAGCCGGAAGTCGTAGGTCAGCCCGTCGGAGCTGGCATTCCACGCTTCGGCCAGGTCGGGAACGACGTTGCCCTGCTCGTCCAGCCGGGTCAGGCCATTGAAGAGCAGGGTAACCAGGACCCCATCCACCTGGTTGAACTGGCTAAGGAGAGGGTTCAGATATTGGGGGTTGCCGGCTATGCCTTCGACGTAGGTCCCGCCGCGATCGGGAACGGTAACCGTGGTGAAGTTATAGGCGGCGTAGCGCAACAACGCAGCCAGCAAGACCACGCCCAAAAGGGCGATGGCCGCCTGCCAGCGAAGATAGCGGCCCAATTTAGCGAGTTAGGACAACGGTCACCACGGCCAGCAGCATAAAAACGGTGCCTAAGCCGATGGTCGCGTTGAAAAGCGTCTTCTCGACCCCGCGCCGGGTCTTGTAGACGCCCATATCGCCGCCGCCAAACATGTTGCCCAGCCCCGTATCGCGAGTCTGCAACAACACCAAGACCGACAAAGCGATCGCTATGATGATCTGCGCCAGGTAAAGATAGGTCTTCACAGGTGTAAATGCCTCCGGTTTCAATATCGCGCGGCCAACGGACAGACCGATCGCACGACGGTAGGAGATTATAGCATGGGGATAGGCGGGGGGCAAATAAACCGACCCCTCCCCCAACCCCTCCCCTGCGAAGGGAGGGGCGTACGGTTCCCCCTTCCCTGCCAGGGAAGGGGGTCAGGGGGTCAGGTCGCCGTCACACTGCGTCCGGCGCGCAAGACGACCATCTGCCCGGCATTAGCCAGCGCCGGCGGCCGGTGCGTAATGATGAGGGTTGTGCGGCCAGCCATCGCCACCTCCAACGTCGCCCACAGGGCGCGCTCGGTCAAGGCGTCCAGGTTGGCGGTGGCCTCGTCCAGGATCAGGATCGGCGCGTCCTTGAGTAGGGCGCGCGCAATCGCCAGCCGTTGCCGCTCGCCGCCGCTCAACCGCAGCCCTTGTTCGCCGATCCAGGTATCGTAGCCCTCGGGCAGCGCGGCGATGAACTCGTGGATCTGCGCCTGCCGGGCCGCCCGTTCGATCTTCGCCTGCGTGGCCCCAGGCCGGGCCAGCCGCAGGTTGTCGCGGACGGTGGCGTTGAAGAGGAAGGTATTCTGCGCCACGACGTCGATCAGGTTGCGGGCTTCCTCCGGCGGGATTGTCCGCAGCTCGCGGCCGCCGATGCGGATGCTGCCCGCGTCGTACTCCCAAAATCGCGCCAGCAGGTTGACCAGCGTGGACTTCCCCGCGCCGCTCGGCCCCACCACCGTTACCCGGCCCCCGGCCGGCACGACGAAGCTGACGCCGTCGAGCGCGGGGGACGCGTCCGGGGTGTAGCGGAAGTGGAGGTTCTCGATGGAGATTGGGTATTGGGTATTAGGTATTGAGGGCTTGAGGTTGGAGGTTGGAGATTGGAGATTGGAGGTTGGAGGTGCAGCTTCCAGCTTCCGGCTTCCGGCTTCCAATCTCCAATCTCCAATCTCCAATAGCCGCTTCGCCGCAGCCAGACAACTCTCCCAATACTGCGCTGCAAGCGGTAACGGCAGTACAGCCTCGAAGCTGGCCGCGGCCGCCAGGGCCAACACGGCCAGGTTCACCCCCGCGATCCGCCCGGCACTGACCGAGGGAATCGCCAACACCAGGACGACCAGGACACCCAGGCTTGTCAGCAGGACGCCCAGCGCGGCGGTCAACGCGCTGATGCCGGCCAGTCGCGTCTGTGCGGCGATCAGGTTGGCGCTTGTCGCGCGGACGCGGGCGACCTGGGCCGCCTCCTGGCCGAAGGCGCCCAGGTCGGCGACACCCTGGATGTTGTCTACCAGGGTCGCGTTGAGTTCGGCGCGGGCGGCGACCAGGCGCCTGCCTGGGCTGCGGCTCAGCAGTCGGGATAGGGACGGCACACCCGCGGCCATCAACCCGTAGACCGCCAGGAAGCCGAATGCAACGCGGCGGTCGAAGCTGCCCAGGAAGAGAGCCATCAGCAGGCCGACCAGGAGCGCGACCAGCGGCGGGGCCACCGCGCGCACGTAGAAGTTCTCCAGCGTCCCCACGTCGGCCACGACGCGGCCGAGCAGATCGCCGCTGCGATGACGCAGCAGGCCGGCCGGGGCCAACGGCTCGACCGCGGTGTAGAATGAGACTCGCAGCCGCGCCAGCACCCGCAGCGTAACCTCGTGCGAGACCAAGCGCTCGGCGTAGCGCGCCAGCCCGCGGCCGATGCCGAAGAACCGCACGCCGACGATCGCCACTTGCAGCACCGCGACGCTGGGGTGCAGCGCTGCGCTCGCGATCAGCCACGCGGACGTCGCCATCAGCCCGATCCCGCCGCCGACGGCGGCGAAACCGAGAAGGACGGAGAGGGCGACGAGAGGATAGAAGGGGGCAAGGAAGGAGAGAAGGGTGCGAATTGCGAATTGCGAATGGCGAATCGCGGATTGCGTGGTGCGTGGTGCGCGGCTTGTCGCCGGATCAGAGGCTTCAGCCGGGCTTTCGGCGCGACGATCACCGGCCAAAGCCTCGACTCCGGAATATCCATTCGCTGATTCGCCGATTCGCCCGTTCGCTGATTCGCCGATTCGCTGATTCGCTGATTCGCCCCACGCGTTCACCAGCCGCCAATAGGCCCCCTGTCGCGCCAGCAGTTCATCGTGTGCGCCCGTTTCGACCACGCGACCTTCGTCCAGGACGATGATGCGGTCGGCAGCGCGGATGGTGTTGAGGCGATGGGTGATGACGAGGGCCGTGCGACCCGCCAGCAGCCGGGCGACCGATGTCTGGATCAGCGTCTCGTGCTCCGGGTCGAGGTTGGCCGTGGCTTCGTCCAGGATGACCAGCGGCGCGTCCAGCAGGAAGGCGCGGGCCAGGGCGATGCGTTGCGCCTGCCCGCCGCTTAGCCGGCTGCCGCGTTCGCCGATGACGGTATTGTAGCCCTGTGGCAGTGCGGCGATGAACTCGTCGGCGTGGGCCAGGCGGCCGGCCGCGACCACCTAGTCCAGACTAGCAGCGGGCCGCCCCAGGCGGATGTTGTCGGCCACGGAGGCGTTGAAGAGGTAGGGGAGTTGGGGAACCCAGGCGATGGGCGGATTGCGGATTGCAGATTGCAGATTGCAGATTGCGTCTTCCTGAGCTTGCGCACGTTCGGATCGGTCGCCGGCCGTGTCTGTCGCCCAGTCCTCTCTCTTTACGGTGATCTCTCCCGTGGTCGGTGCGATAAAGCCGAGGAGCAATTGGGCGATGGTGGTCTTGCCCCCGCCGCTCGGCCCCACCAGCGCCACCGTTTGGCCCGCGGGGATATCGAACGACACACCGTCGAGCGCGGGACGGGAGACGCCGGGGTAGGTGTAGCAGATGTCTCGTAATGACACGGTGACAGGGTGACACGGTGACAAGGTGATAGGGTGACTAGGTGACACGGTGATGGTCTCCGCATCTCCGCGTCGTTCGTCGCCCGTCGTTCGTCGCCCGTCCTCCGTCGTTCGTCGTCCATCTGCGGTCGTCTCCAACACCTCGAAGATCCGCGCCGCCGCCGTCACCCCGGCCATGCCCGCGTGGAAACGCGACCCCAGAGTGCGCAGCGGGCCGTAGAACTCCGGCGCGAGGATCAACACGAAGAAGGCTTGCTCGAAGGAGAGGTGGCCGTAGAGGAGCCGCAAACCGATCTGCACTGCCACGACCGCGGTGCTGAGGGTCGCCACCAGCTCCAGGGTCAGCGCGGAGAGGAAGGTGACGCGGAGCACGCCCATCGTGACCTGCCGGTAGCGGTCGCTGATCTCCGCGATGCGCCGGATTTGCTCGCGGCTGCGGTTGAACAACTTGAGCGTGGTCAGCCCTTGCAGCGCATCCAGAAAGACTGCGCTCATTCGGCTGAGCGCGGTCCACTGGCGGCGGGTCAGCGCGTCGGCCAGGTTGCCGATGAGGATCATGAAAATCGGGATCAGCGGCGCGGTGAGCAGCAGCACCAGGCCGGAGACCCAGTCGAGCGGGGTGATGAAAGCGAAGATGGTGAGCGGGACGAGCGCGGCGAGCGCGACCTGGGGCAGATATTGGCTGAAATAAGCGTCCAGCGCCTCGATGCCCTCGGTGACAACGTGGGTCAGCTCGCCGGTGCGCTCGCCACGACTATACGCGGGACCGAGCGCCAGCAGATGCGCCGCCAGCCGCTCGCGCAGATCGGCCTTCACCCGGGCGGCCACGCGGCTGGCGGCCACGTCGCTGCCCCAGACCGCGGCCGCGCGTCCCAGGCCAGCGAACAGCAGAGCGAGCAGGAGCGGCCGAACGCCGGCCAGGGTGGCGCCGGAGAGGAACACCTGGGCGACGGTCAGGCTGAGGGCGCGCGCCTGGAGCACGGTCAGCGCGCCGCCGAGGAGACCAAGGGCGACGGTGAGCGCCAGGCTGCCGCGAACCGGCGCGGCCTGGCGGAGAAGGCGACGGTCGAGGACGCGGTTGCTCATGACCGCTGCATCGAAAAATCAGGATACGTTGGAGGCCGGGTCTCTGAAAACATCACACGACTCAGTCCAATCGAGGGTCGCCCGCTAACAGCAGATTGCTAATCTGTTCCAGCATCAATACGGTGACGTGTTGCCGCATCGTTTTCGCGGTGATCACCCCTCCGTCGCTGATTATAGCCGGTTGGCGAATCCCGCGCAAACCATCCCCACGCGAACGCCCCCGAAGCGTGGGGATCACTTCGGGGGGCGTTTGGTGGTTTGTTGATAGACCTTCGAGGTCTCCGAGACCTCGAAGGTCTGTTGTGGACCCACGTCACCGCCGCTTCAACATCAGCGGCAGGTAGAAATCGCGCGACGCGCCAGCCGGACACCAACCGCGGACGTAGATCTGACTGCCGACCTCGAACGCCACGGCACGGCCATCGTCGGAGATGGAAAGCCAGGCGGAGCCGGTGTCGAATTGCGCGCCGTTCGGCGCCAGCGACATCCTGGCCGTCTGGCTCGCCTGGCGGTCGCGGGTGAAGACATCCGAATCGCCGTTGGTGTCGCCGCTCACCAGGTTGGTGGCGCTCGATGCGAACGCCACGATGCGGCCGTCAGCCGAGACGGCCGCGGAGTCGCCGAAGCCGGAGTCGCCGTTGCCCTGGCTGCCCGCGCTGCTCACCGAAACGCGGACGGTCTGGCCGGCCTGCCGGTCGCGCAGGAAGATGTCGCTCAACGCGTTGGTGTCGCCGCTCACCAGGTTGGGCGCGTCCGACCCAAAGACCACGTAACGGCCATCGGACGACATTGCAGGGGACGTGGAGTTGCCGTCGCCGGCCGCTCCGCCCATGCCCACGGAGACGAGACTGAACTGGCCTGTCTGACGGTCGTACACGTAGATGTCCGGGTAGGGGTTGTCGTCAGCCTGGACCCGTTGCACGTGCCCCTGCGCGGAGAACGCCACCAGCCGGCCATCGAAAGAGAGGTCAATGAACCCGCCATAGCTCGCGCCGCCGGCACCGTCCAGCGCGATGCGTTCAAGCTGGCCCGTTTGCAAGTCGTGGATGAAGAGGTCCAGGGCATCGTTCGTGTCGCCAGGGACCAGGTTGTCGCTCTCGGACCAGAAAGCCACGTAGCGGCCGTTGCCGGAGACGGCCGGACAATCCGCGGCGCCGTTCCCCTGGGCGCCGCCAGAAGCGCGCGAGACAAGGACAGTCTGTCCGGTCACCCGGTTGTGGACGAAGATATCGCGTTGGCCGTTGGTATCGCCATCCACCAGGTCGCCATCGTCGGAGGCGAACGCCACGATTCGGCCGTCGGCCGAAAGCGCGGGTTTGCCCCAGCCACCGACCGACGTGCTCGCTTGGCCGCCGTCGGAGCGCACGGAGACGCGGCTCGGCTGACGTGTCTGCCGGTCGAAGACGAAAAGGTCGCCCATGTTGTTGGTATCGCCGGTCACCAGGTTATCAGCCCAAGACTCGAAGACCACGTAGCGGCCGTCGGCCGAGATGGCGGGCTTGCCTGACTCCCCGTTCCCCTCGTGGCCCTGCGCGTCTATCGAGACCAGGCTGGTCCCCACGTCGCAACCGGGCGGCGGTGTGGTGACACAGGTGCCCGTGAAGTCCTGTCCCGTCGCGTTGGGTGGCAATGTGACCGCGCGCGTGCCCGGCGCAAAGGCACAATCGCTTTTCGTCGCGTGCAAGGTGTAGGCGCCGGCGGGCAGACCCGCGATGGTGTAGTTGCCGCTGGCGTCCGTCACGGCGCTGCCGCCCACGCCGGCCGAGACGGTCACATCGGCGATCGCGGTGCCGCCGCCATCGCGCACGCGGCCAGAAACAGTATAGGTGACGCCGGCCGCGCCCCCGCGGTCGTGGACGAAGGCATCGGTAACTGCGTTTTCGTCGTCTGGCACCAGATCGGCGGCGTAGGAGTCGAAGGCTACGAAGCGACCATCGCTGGAGATGGAGGCGTTGTTGGACTCACCGCCGCCTTGCGCGCCGCCGGAGGTCACAGAGACGCGCGTGGTCTGGTTGGTCTGCCGGTCGCGCACGAAGATGTCGGGCAGGTCGTTGGTGTCGCCGCTCACCAGGTTGCTGCCGGTGGAGGCGAATGCCACGTAGCGGCCGTCAGCCGAAATTGCAGCGAAGTCGGATGTCTCATACTGGCCGGTCTGGCTGCCGCTGCTGCTGACGGAGACGCGCGTCGTCTGGCCGGTCTGCCGGTCGCGGACGAAGACGTCGGCCTCGTCGTTGGTGTCGCCGGCCGCCAGGTTGGTCGCGCTCGACGTGAACGCGACGTAGCGCGCATCGGGTGAGAGCGCAGGGTTCAACGAAACGCTGTCAGCCTCGCCGCCGGCCGAAGTCAACGAGACGCGGCTGAACTGGCTCGTATTCCGGTCGAAGAGGAAGACGTCCGGCACGGCGTTGTTGTCGTTGGGCACCAGGGTGTCCACGTGGCTGGCAAAGGCGACGTAGCGGCCGTCGTTCGAGAGATCCAGCCTGCCGCCATACTCCACGCCTCCGGCGCCGCCGATCGCGATGCGGGTGGTCTGGTGCGTCGTCAGGTCGTGGACGAAGATGTCCAGCGCATCGTTCGTGTCGCCCGCGACCAGGTTGTTCGCCGCAGACCAGAAGGCGACGTAGCGGCCGTTGCCGGAGAGCGCGGGATAGTCGGAGTCGCCGTTGGCCTGGACGCCGGCCGAAGAAGCCGAGACGCGCGTGGTCGTGTTAGCAGTGCGGTCGCGGATGAAGATGTCGGCGCATTCGTTGGTGTCGCCGCTCACCAGGTTGGTGGCGGCCGAGATGAACGCCACGTAGCGGCCGTCGGCCGAAATGGCCGAGCGGCCCCAGCCACCGGAGGTGCTGTTGGCCTGGCCGCCGGTAGCGGTGAGCGAAACGCGGCTCGGCGTCCCCGTCTGCCGGTCGTAGACGAAAATGTCGCCTGCGCTGTTGGTGTCGCCGACCACCAGGTTGTCGGCCCACGATTCGAACACCACGTAGTGACCATCGGCCGAGATGATGGGCTTGCTCGACCACGAGTTGCCCTCAGTGCCGAGCGCGGTCACCGAGACGCGGGTGGTGGTGACGGTCGTGATGCCGGCCGCCGCCGGAATGCCGGTCGCCGGGATGAGCAGGGTCAGGACGCAAAGCAGGGCGATGAACAGATGGGGTTTCACGGCTGGCTCCTTTCAGATTCTCTTGACAACTACGGATCAGTGATGTAGTATGCCTTATGGAGGTAACGCCGATGGCACAATCGGTCTTTCGCTGCTATACAAGAAAAAGCCCCGACGGTCAATACTATGCTATCTGCCTGGATCTGAACCTGGCCGATAAGCGTGAAACCGTTGACGAGGCTTTCGCGGCGCTCGACGAGAACATTCTGGGCTATCTGGAATCCGTTCGGGCTCATGGCGATGAATCCACTGCCATCCCACGGCCGGCGCCACGGGCAGAGTGGCTGGCATACTACTGGCTCCTGCTCGCGAATGCCCTCCTCGGCTTGTTTGGGCGGCGTATGGACGGCTTTTCCAAAGAGTCCGCGCGCAAGATCGGCCTGCGCGCGGATGAATCCCCGATCCCGCTGAAGTAATCCCCTACTTTGCGCTCGTAATCCTCAGATAGTCGAAATCCGCGCTGATCTCCGCGGCGCCCTGCTCCACGCACAGCAACATGCCGGCCCTGAGACCCTTGCTCCCCAACGGCTGCGGCCCGCCGGGCAGCGCGATCTCGGTGCTTCCCACCGTCTGCCAGGCGCCAGATGCGCCCGATGCTGCATCGCGCCACCAGGCCGCGACGCGGTTGTTGGCCTTCTGCAGGCGCAGCGCCACGCGGCCAGCCGTGGTCGGCATGTCGCCGGAGGATGCGATCACCTCAGGGCCGCCGTTTGCCACCTTCAAGAAGCAGATGCCACTCTCACCGCCGCCCAACCCGCCGAAGCAGCGCTCCAGGCGCACGAAGTTGTCTTGATCCTGCCAGATGAAGAGGCCCGCGCCCTGGTAGTCCTCCTGCGGGTCGAACTCCACCACTGTCTCCAGTGTGAAATCGCCGCCGATGACCCGGAAGCGGGTCGGCGCGTCGAAATTGGTATCGGGGAAGAGGTCGTTGCCGCTGGGCGCGGTGAAGCGCAGGAAGCCCGGCCTGGCCTCGACGTTGATTTCGGCGTTCACCCCGCCCTGGCCGTACCAGCTCCGGTCCAACGGCTCCTTGAAGTCATAGGTTGTCGCCGCCCCGTCCGGCGTAGGCACGGACCCGGCGACCGTCGTCGCCGTCGGCCGGAGCGCGACGGTCGCGCTGGGCCGGGGTGTGGCCGACTGCCCGGCGGGGCGGGTCACTGTCGGCCGGACGGTGGAGCCGGCGGGCGGCGCGGGCGGTGTAAAGACGTCCGTCGGCGGCTTGATGGTGATGGACGTGTTGATGTCGTACAGATCCATCTCGATGTTCATCGCTATGTTGATATCACCGGCCGCGCCAGAACCGGACGGAGCCTTCATCTTCATCTCGCTCTCGCCGCGATTCCGGATGACCACCTGGGGCAGGCCGGGCTGGTCGGCCACCCACGATTCCCCTTGCCCGCGGACGGTGGCCTCGCCCTTCAGCGCGCCCTCGGCGATCTGCACGGTAGCTTCGCCGCTGTAGGTGTAATGCTTACAGGCGATCCCGTTGATCATCTCCCAGCCGGTCTCTTTGTAGACGATCTTGTCCTCGATCTGCCGCATGATGTTCGCCGACACATCGCTGCCCTGTGGTTGGGGCGTCGCCTGGTTTTGCAGCACCCAATTGCCCATCAGCTTGACCCACGTCTGATCGCGGATGGTGATGATCTCGGTGCTGCCCATCGTCGTGTGCTTCGACGGGGGATCCTTGACCCACTCGACGAGGATGACACTCGCTTTGGCTTTATCGCCCCCTTTTTCCCAGGTGGTCGTCTTCATCCGATAGCTATTCAGCTCGTCGGGATCGGCGTACTTGCCGGCAGAGGGCTTCGCCGTGGGGCTGGTCTTCGGCGCGACGGTGGGACTGGCCTTCGCCGCAACGGTCGGCGGCGGTGTGGGTTGGGCTGGAGCCGGTTGGGTCGCCGGCGCCTGGGTGGCCTGGGCGACCGCTGGTTGGGTCGCTCGAGCGGATGGAAGAGCGGTGGGGGACGGTTTGCTGCCGCAGGCGCCTGCGGCGAGCAACACGATCAATAGCGCGGCCAGGAGTGCACAACGCCCGGCCGGCGTCACCGAACGCAACGGGGTTCTCATAACAATCCTCCTCGGTTGGTAAGTATCCAGCATTACCTCGTAGCATAATAGGGCCTTGTGCCCGCCCGAACGCCCACGAGGGGCTATGCTACAAGTTTGTTACCCTTTTACAATGGGCTGATGCTCACAGATTCCCCATATCAAGACGCTACAATTTGGAAAGCGTTGCGCAAAAGGAGTATGAATTATATGACTCACGACGAACGGTTGGCGGAACGGGTGCGTGCGGCGTTGGCCGGCGTACCCGGACTCGACGAGAAGCGGATGTTCGGCGGCATCGGCTTCATGGTGCGCGGCAACATGGCGTGCGGCATCCTGGGGTTCGACATCATCGTACGCGTCGGCCTGGCCCGTGATCGGGAGGCGCTGGCGCAACCCGGCGTCCGCCCCTTCGCCATGGCCGGCCGGCAGCCGATGGCCGGCTGGGTCATGGTAGGCCCGGAAGGGCATGACGCCGACGAGGCGCTGCGCCGCTGGATTCAGTGGGGTGTGGACTACGCGCTCTCGCTGCCCGCGAAATGACGGCGTGTCGTGAAGACCTTCGAGGTCTCCGAGACCTCGAAGGTCTGGGGGCGATCGAGTGCGAGCAGCGACCAGGAATCCAGCCCCCGCACTCACGCTGTTCAGCGCCGCATCCGTCTGCTCCAGAGCAGCCCGCCCAGCCCCAGCGCGACCAGCGCCGGCAGCAGCGCCAGCCGCCAGTCGGACGACCTGACCGCGAACCCGGCAAGCCCCACAGCCGTCGGGTTCTGACAGGGGCTGGGGTTGCTCTGGTCGCGGAAGTCGCCGGCCGCGTTGGTGTCCTGCTGGATGGGATACCGCTCCAACGAATGCCCTTCGCCCACGTCAGGACAGGCCGGCGTGAAGGCGTAGGTGTCCGCGCCGTAGGACATGGCATCTATCTCGATGCCGTTATTGTCGAGCAGGCGCACCCGATCGCCGTCGTTGCCCAGCCCGTCGCCGATCGCACCGTCGGCCACGTAGACGACGTGCCCGCTGCCGCACGTGTAGCAGCCGAGGAAATCGGCTTGCGCGCCGGCGATGACCAACCCCTGGCTGGGCTGGATCGTGCTCGTCGGGATCGTGTCGCAACCGCTGGCATCGCAGAGTTGCCAGTTGGTGAGGGTGATGGCCGAACTGCCGGCGTTATACAGCTCCACCCATTCAGCGCCCGGCTCTGTGCAACCGGCAGGTGGATCGTAGAGCACCTCACTGATGAGGATGGAGGCCGCCGAGGTGGCCGTCGGCGTAGCGGTGGGCGTGACGGTCGGCGTATCAGTCGGTGTGGCGGTCGCCGTCGGCGTAGCGGTGGGCGTCACTGTCGCTGGGGGGTAAGCCTGCTGCTGTTTAAGAAAATGGCCGACAAAGGAGCTCTGCGGACGCTCCAGGGGTGAGGCGAGATGACCACGCGACGGGACAGCGTTGGCCATGTGATTCTGGTAAAGCGTGAGACCCAGGATCAAACCCACAAACCCCAGAAAACCGATCAGCGACCGGTAGCGAAAGGCGCGTGCATCTGTCTGTCGCTCATGATTCGTCTGTCTCATTGTAGACCTCCTCTTCCAGGTGGTGACAGGCCTAAGGGGTATTGTCCGCCGCTCCGGTTTGCTCGGCTGACATTTCCAGCTTACGGACCAGATCGTTCCATAGACGAACATCCTTCGAATTCTTGGCGCCGCTATTCTGGCTGGTATATAGACGGATGGCTTCTCTGTACTGCGAGATCGCCTCATCCGCAAGACCAGACTGGCGGTAAAGATCCCCGAGGGCGGCGTGAAAACCCGCTATCTCAGGTTGCAAACGAATGGCCTGTTGGTATTCCACTAACGCCTTGTCGCGCTCTCCCATCTCTTCGTCAAGAGCGGCTAGGTGATAGTGCCAGATACCCTCGGCCGGTTCCAGCGCTGCCGCCCGTGCATAGGCTGCCTGGGCTTCCGGCCACATCCGCAGAGAACGGTAGGCCTCCGCGATGGACCCATGAAGCTCTGCTGTAGGACTGGCGAAGTTCCCGGCCTCTTCCAAAAGAGCGAGCTGGGTTTGATCCTTGCCCGTGTACATTAGTTTGGTCCCACCTCTGATGGACAGCGCGACATGTGGTTGAAGTTTCAGCCACTCGATCACCTCACCGGATGGGTCAAGAGCAACGCCGAGGCCCCTGACAATCCAGACCCGTCTATGACGAGCCAGTATGTCTTCCACCTGGCTGAGGTTATCAACCACAATGACGTTGGTCTCATCGGGACTGGGGCCATAATAAGCTACAATGTCCTGAACCGGCATCGTAAGAACCGTAAGTGGCAGAAGAACGATGGCATCTTGCGGCTGCACGTTGCTGATCAAGAACTGCCCTATATCCTTCCAGCGATCGCTTTGCCAGGCATAGACCTCGTCAAGAGCCGAGGCACTCAAGAGCCCGTAGATGGCCACCAGGCAAGACAGGCTCAGCACGTGTCCCCAGGATCCGACGGATACACATTTCGCCCGGCGAAGGATCCCCCAGTCGCTGATGAAGGCAGCGATGGCCCTGGCAGCAGAGGCGATTCCCAGCGAAGTGGCGATCAGGTACACAGGCAGTATGAAAATGACGTATTTGACTTCAAACCAATGCTTCGGGCGAAAGAGCAATATGATCACAAAGGGCACAATGATCCACAGAAGCACCAGGAGAACCTGTCGCCTGTGCTGGCGCGCTGCATTGGCCAATCCCCATAAGGAAGCGCCCATATACAGGGAGAGCGGAATCCCAGTGCCACTGCTGAAACCGCCGAATAGGGACAAGAAATCCTGTGCCGAAAAAGGCAAACCTTCCACCGCGCCAGGATTTCCCAACCCCCTGGGGCCTTGCATACCAGCTAGAAGATGCGGCATCATGGGCGCATAGCCCACGATGATGACCCCCAGACTGATGAGAAGGGGCAAAGCAAAGGTAGCCCTCAGACGCCTGATGCCGCCCGTCCCGTTGACGGTAGCCAGACTGTGCGTGAGCAGAAGACAGGCATAGAGGATCTCCACGGCGAATACAAGGAACGCCGTTAAATGAATGTAGAGATTTACCAGGGTGGCAACCGTGAACCCGATCCACCACTTCTTCTCAGAGGAGTTTATCCCTCGGTAGAGTAGGTAGAGGGTGAGCAAGGAGACCAAGACAACGCCAGCATAGAACCGCGCTTCCTGAGAGAAGTACAAGTGCGCAGGTGATACGGTGAGGAGAAAGGCGCTGATCAGGCCGGTTGTCCTATCGAAGAGGGTCTCCCCGACCTTGTAGACCGCCCCAATGCCCAGGATGCCGGCGAATACAGAGGGCAGGCGGACAACGACATCACTGTTCCCCAGGACTTTCACGAAGAAGTGGGTGATAAGAAACCACAAGGGTGGGCTCGGGAGCGGTGTGGAAAGCGCGCCCTGCACGACGGCAGCCAGGTCGTTGTTTGCACTGGCGAAGCTGGCGGTGAAAATCTCATCCACCCACAGCCCCTTGGCATCCAGACCATAGAAGCGCAGGGCGGCTGCCAGGATGACGATAGGCAACAGGAGCGCAATGACTATCTCATCAGACGACAACGGACGGCCGATCAGTGGTCCGAACGGCAACCATCGTTTAGGGAAACTGGATCGGAGCATAGCTCACTCTTGTCCTAGCCCAGATAACCCATCTGCCTCAATCGTTGCTCGACTTGTCTGGCTTCCTCTGCCGTATAGCTGACCGCTTCACGCTCCTGAGCCAAAGAGGCTGGCGCTGCGCTTAGCAGCGGTCTACCTTCGGAGTCATCCGTGGTGAATGCTTCCACCAGGGGGCGCCCGTCCATATCCTGTGGGATAGGCATGCCCATCGCGTACAAAATCGTGGGGGCCAGATCAATAATGCTGACATTGTTCAACCTGGCCCCGCTCTTGATTTGTGGCCCCACCATCATCAGCAAGCCATGATCGCGATGCATCCCTGAGTAGCGATACATCTTCTGCACCATCTGGTTGGACCCGAAGTCGGCCAGACCAAAGAACTTGTCCTTCTCGTCGCTGGGAAGCAAGATGAGGTCGGGCGCCTGATCCAGGTGAGGGCCGCTGTAGACTTCTTCCCGGTACAAAACGCGGCCTATGAGTTTCCTGCCGGTCTGTGGGTCAGTCCATTCCCTGGTCAGCGCAGCGATCTCGTCCCGCACCTCCTCGTATTCTCGACCCGGGTTGACGATGCCCTGGGGTTCCCGGCCTTTCACATTGACGTAGATAGGGCCTACGTTACGCCCGAAGGAATATGCCTTCGATCTTGACCAGTCCACATCGTGAAAGGATAGAAACAGGATTTTCAAGATGGCGTCCACCGAATACAGGGCCTTGTACTCAGCATGCTTGGCCAGGCCCAGCCGATCCACCAGTTCGTGGACGTTTCTGAGAGTGAAGCCCCCATCAAACAAATGGCGCTTGCCAAGAGTCAAGGCGCTATTCTTCAATTGGAGCAGGCCAGCGTGCAACAACCAGTTATTCAGGACGATCATGTTATGGGCCGGCCCCATGCCGTGATCCGACATAATGATTACCAGGGCATCGTCACCTGCCTGCTCGATAAGTTGCCCGATGCTGTCGTCCAGACGCTGAAAGTACCGCCATACGGGTTCGCTCTTGTCGGTAGCGCCATCCGCACTGCGCCAGGGGTGGTCACGGTCAAGGTAGTGCCAGAGTTGGTGGAGAATGCGGTCTGTATCAAAGAAGACGACCATAAAAAAGTCCCACGGGTCGCGTTGCATCAGGTAGAGGGTCGTCTTTGTTAGTTGATCGAGCAGTCGGTCAGAGGCTTCGAAAAAAGTTTCCTTGCTCCGCTCCGAGAAGGTCTCAGTAGGGTATATCCGGTAAGGGCCGACTTTCGTTTCCAGTTCGGTCAGAAGGTGTGGCGGGTAGACAAAATCCCATGCCCTGTAAGGGGTCATCCAACCACTGATCATGAAGCCGTTCACCGGCTCGACAGGATACGATATGGGGACGTTGAGCACACCCACGCGCTTATTCGCGGCGCTGAGGATGTTCCAGATGGATCTACCGTCTCGCTGGCGTGCGTTGTTGGGATAGAAGATATAACTGCCATCGCGGCGATAAAGGAAATCGTAGATGCCTGTCTTACCGGGATTCTTACCCGTCATGAAAGAAGTCCAGGCAGCAGCGGAGGTGGGAGGGATTGTAGATCGTAAAGGAGCTGCTGCCCCCCGCTCCATGACGCGCTTCAAGACTGGCAGCTTTCCCTCCTGCACCCAAGCCGTGATCAGGTCCAATGGCACACCGTCCAGGCCAATGACGAGCACTCGGGTCATGATCCATCTTCCTCGTATAGGTGGGACTGCGGATGTCATTCCGAGTTCCCCATCCCGCCGCGGCGGGATGCGCCCGGACGAGAAACTCCCGCATTGTCATGCTGATGTATTCTACATAAATGATACACCGAGAAGGGGAATTCCGCAAAGCACACACCGCAAGAATACACCACCAGCGCACTGGAGTCGAGGCTTTAGCCGGTTGGGTTGTGCAAGCGCCAAACCGCCTGAAGGCTCTACTCCAGTGAAGGGGGGACGAATTCCCCGATCGTTTGGCGTTACGCCCTCCCAGTCAACTGCGCCGACGAGGCGCTGCGCCGCTGGATTCAGTGGGGCGTGGTGTACGCGCTCTCGCTGCCCGCGAAGTGACCGCGTGTCGTGAAGACCTATTGCACAGACCTTCGAGGTCTCCGAGACCTCGAAGGTCTGGTAGAGCTTGGGCAATCAGTACGTCAACTTGCTCTTGCCCGTCACCCGCGCCCGGAAGATGTAGTAATTCCACGCCTGGTACGCCAGCACGATCGGCACGAAGATCAGCGCTACGATGGTCATGGTGCGCAGCGTGTAGGGCGTGGACGACGCGTTGGTGATCGTCAGGCTCCAGTCGGGGTTGAGGCTGGAGACCATCACCCGCGGGAACAGGCCGCGGAAGGTGGTGACGACGGTCAGCGCGATGGTCAGGCCGGTCATGCCGAAGGCCCAGCCGGTGCGGCGTTGGCGCAGGAACCAGCCGGCGAGGAGGAAGGCGACTCCGGCCCCGATGGCGCTGATCCCCGGGTTGAGGCCCAGCCGTTTGAAGATGTCGGTCGCGACATAGCTGGCGCCCACGGTGGCCGCGCCCACGACCAACACCACGGGCCACAGGCGGTTCGCAAGTTTCTCCACGCGCTCGCGCAGCTCGCCATCGGTGCGCAGCCCCAGGAAGATGGCTCCATGCAGCGTAAAGACCCCCAGCCCTGCTACCCCGCCCAAGAGGGCATACGGATTCAGCAGGTTGAAAAAGCCGCCGACGTACTGCATCTTGCCGTCAATCGGCACCCCCCGCACGATGTTCGCCATCGCCACGCCCCACAGCAGCGCGGGCACGAGGCTGCCGCCGAAGATGCACCAGTCCCACAGCGCACGCCAGCGCGGGTCCGCGTCTTTGCTGCGGAACTCGAACGCCACCCCGCGCAGGATCAGCGCGACCAGCATCAGCAGCAACGCCAGGTAGAAGCCGCTGAAGAGCGTGGCGTACCAGTTGGGGAACGCCGCGAACATCGCGCCGCCGGCCGTCAACAGCCACACCTCGTTGCCGTCCCAGAACGGGCCGATGGTGTTGATGAGGATGCGGCGCTCCTCGTCTTTCTTGCCCAGGAACGGCAAGAGGATGCCGACGCCGTAGTCGAACCCTTCCAGAAAAAAGAACCCGGTGAAAAGCACACCGATCAGGATGAACCAGAGGGTATTGAGATCCATGTGTGACCTCCGTTGATGGTAGACAAGGGCGAATCAGCGAATCGGCGAATCGGCAAATCGGCAAATCGGCAAATCGGCAAATCGGCAAATCGGCAAATCGGCAAATCGGCAAATCGGCAAATCGGCAAATCAGCAAATCAGCAAATCAGCAAATCGGCAAATCGGCAAATCAGCAAATGGACGAATCGGCGAATGATTCACCCCGCAGTACGCAGCACGCAGTACGCAGCACGCACCACGCCCCACGCACCACGCCGTCTCTCATGCCCAACTCGGCGTCGCGTCCGCCGCGATCTCGGCCGGGTCGGCCTTGGCGTACTTCGCCAGCAGATACACATCGGCGACCATCAGCACGCCGTAGAGCAGGGTGAAGATCACTACCGAAGCAAGCACCATGCCGGCGGGTACGCTGGTCGAGACCCCGGCCTCGGTCTTCATCAGGCCGAAGACGATCCACGGCTGGCGGCCCATCTCGGTCATGATCCAGCCGGTGCTGTTCGCAAGGTAGGGCAGGGCGATGGCGAGCGGCACCCAGCGCAGATACCACTTCGGCGCGGTCTTGCCGCGCAACACCCCGTAGAGCGCGTAGATCGCCAGCGCCGCCATCAGGAAGCCCGCGCCGACCATCGCGCGGAACGCCCAGTAAATCATCACGACGAAGGGCACGTAGTTGTCCGCGCCGTATTTCTGCTCGTACTCAGCCTGGAGCTGGTTGATGCCCTTCACTTCGCCCGAGGGCCGATTGTAGGCCAGGATGCTCAACAGGGCCGGGATGCGGATCGCGAAGACGTCGCGGCGGTTCGTCATGTCGCCGATGGTGAAGAGCGACATCGAGGCCGGGCTTTCGCTTTCCCACAGCGCCTCGGCCGCGGCCATCTTCATCGGTTGCGCCTGGATCATGTGCTGCGCCTGCGAGTGACCGACCAGGATCACCATGACGCTGCCGATGACCGCCGCGATCGCCGCGACCCCGAAGGATTTGCGGAAGAAGGGAAGCGTGGCGGATTGCGGATTGCGGATTGCGGATTGCGGATTGCGAGACTTCTGCTTCCTGTCTCCTGATCCCTGATCCCTGACTCCTGACCCCTGCCCCCTGAACAGGCGGTAGGCCGTGATGCCGAGCATGAAAAAGCCCGCGGTGGTGAGGCCCGAGAAGAAGACGTGCGGCCATTGCGCCCACACGTGCGGATTCGCCACCAGCGCGCCGAAGTCCACCATCTCAGCACGGCCGGTCGCCTTGTTGACAACGTAGCCGACCGGCTCTTGCATGAACGAGTTGGCGATCAGAATCCAGAGCGCCGACAGGTTCGATGCAATGGCGACGATCCAGATCGTGGCCGCGTGCAGCCGCTTGGAGAGCTTGTCCCACCCGAAAATCCAGATGCCCAGGAAGGTGGATTCCAGGAAGAACGCCAGCAGCGCCTCGATCGCCAGCGGCGCGCCGAAAATATCACCGACGAAGCGGGAGTACTCCGACCAGTTCATGCCGAACTGGAACTCCTGCACGATGCCGGTGACGACGCCCATAGCGAAGTTGATGAGGAACAGCTTGCCCCAGAACTTCGTCATGCGCTTCCACGTCTCATCCCCTGTGCGCATGTAGATGGTCTCCATGACCGCGGTCAGGACGGCCAGGCCGAGGGTGAGGGGCACAAAGAAAAAATGATACACCGTCGTGATGGCGAATTGCCATCGGGCCAAGAGGAGTGGGTCCATACGTGACCTCCGATGAATGGGTGGGATATTGCGTATTGCGTGGTGCGTGATGCGTATTGCTTTCCGATGAACTACGAAATACGCACTACGCAGTACGGACTACAACTCACGCCTTTGCCGCCAATTGATCAAATGTCATCCCCCGCAACTCGCCCACCAGCAGATCGCGGGCGTGGCACCAGGCCTTGTTGACCGGGCACGCGACGACCAGCGGGCAGGTATGCGGGTTCACCGTGCAGGCGTTGAGCGCCAGCGGCCCCTCCATCGCCTCCACGACCTCCAGCAGGCTGATCTCGCCGGCGGGCCGGGCCAGGACGATGCCGCCCTCGGCCCCGCGGGTGGTGGCGATGAGACCGGCCGCTGCCAGTCGGGTGACGACGCGGCGCACGAACGCCTTCGGGATCAACCGTCGCTCGGCGATCTCGGCAGTGGTGACGCGACTCCCGTCGCCTTGGAGCGCCAGGTGCAGGATGATGCGTGAGGCGTAGTCGGTCTGGCGGTTGATGGTGAGCATGGACGGATTGCAGATTGCGGATTGCAGATTGCAGATTGCGAACGAGCTATTGATACTGATTGAGTATCATTTTAGCATAAAGCGCGGGATTGTCAAATCTATCACAAGGGGTTTGGGCATGATTCATCCCAGAAGGGTCATTTGACGAAAACCCTGATCTGGGCTACACTCTGTTCAGTGTAGTAGGTGCATGTTCTTATCGGAGGTGCTTGTGAAAGCGGCTTCGTTCGAGTGGGACGAGCAGAACGTCGGCCACATCGCTTTCCATCAGGTCGAAACCGATGAGGCCGAGGCGGCTTTCGACAATGCATCCTCGATCTTGCGCACGGGTGATGGGAAGTACCTGGCATACGGGCAAACCTATGAGGGACGGTATCTTCTGGTAGTCTTCGTTCGTAAGTCTGGCTCCATCATTCGAGTCATTACGGCCCGAGATCTGGTGGACGATGAGAAAAAGCGGTTGCGGCGGAGGCGCAGATAGTATGGATAAGTTGCCGGTATTTGCAACTGAGGAGGCCGCGGCAGAGTGGTTCGCGTCCCACGACACGGCCCCCTACATGGACGACCTGGAGGATGTCACGGAAGAATTCCGTGCGCTTCGCAGGCGATCAGCTAGAAAATCAGCGGGGCTGCGCGTGCGCGCTGACTACCTGGAGGCGATCAAGGCGACGGCTGAACGCAGGGGTATCCCCTATCAGACGCTTGTCCAAACGTGGCTGGCCGAAAAGCTGCGGCAGGAGGCTCCGGATCTTCTTCCGACGGGGCAAGCCATGTAGGTGGACCGACCAGTAAAGGCCACAATGCCACGTTCGCGTCTCACTTATGCTCGCGGAATAGCCACCCCCTGCATCCTCTCCATCCTCTCCACCACCTCTGCCGGTACCGTCCGGCTCTCGCCCGCGGCGTAGTCGTACCACACTTGCGTGCTGCACCCCTCGGCCACCAGGCGACCGGTCACTTCATCGCTGATGCGGTATTCGAACACGAAGCTCTTGCGCCCCACCTGTGACACCCAGATGGCGACGATCAACCGGTCGCTCAAGGTCGCGGGCGAGCGGAAGCTGCACGTCACTTCGGCCAGGATGAACTGGAAGCCGACCGGCAGCAGGGTGCGCGGGTCGCGCTGGATGTCGTCGCCCAGCAGCGCACGGATGTAGCCTAGCCGCGCCACCTCGAAGTAGGTCAGGTAGACGGCGTTGTTGACGTGCCCCAGCGCGTCGAGGTCACGCCAGCGGATTGGGATGGGAACTTCGACAGGAACGGGATCGGGCATGACGGCGTCTCCGGGTCTGGAAGCTGGAAGCTGGAAGCTGGATGCTGGATGCTGGAAGCTGGATGCTGGATGCTGGATGCTGGATGCTATTGCTCGTCATTCGTCATTCGTCATTCGCCATTCGTCATCCGCCATTCGTCATCCGCCATTGTAACTCTCTCCGCCAGACCCGTCAACACGCGTTTGGGCTTATCGGCGTTTCGCGTGTAGAATGGGGCAGGATAAACTCTCAACATCGGGAGCGACCATGGAACTACGTGCGTATTTCGATATCCTCCGCCGCCGCGGGTGGATCATCGTGCTGGTGGCCGTGCTGGCGATGGCCGGCGCGGGCGGCGTCAGCCTGGTGCAGACGAAGATCTACCGTGCGACGGCCCGCATCAGCGCGGTGCCGGCTCGACCCGACTGGGGCCTGGGCAACAGCGCTAAAGACCTGCTCCGCAACTTCGTCAACAACCTCAGCACCCACGACATGGCGAACCGGGTCATTGCCAAGGCCCAGCTCGACATGAACTCCTACGATCTGTTGGCCAAGCTCACCGTCAGCGCCGAGCCGGACAACTTCATGATCCGTGTGGACGCCAAGGACCAGGACCCCGAAATCGCCAAGAAGATCGTCTCGACCCTGGCTAACGAGTTCGTGGATGATCGGGTGACGTACTACAACCAGCAGGACAAGAACAACCGCATCGAGGTCAAGCTGGTGGACAGCGTGATTGATGCGCCGCTCTACCAGCCCAAGCCGCTGACCAACGGCCTGGCCGGCTTCGCCCTGGGCGCGATCATCGGCGCGTTGATCGTGCTGGCGCTCGAATGGATGGCGGCCGACGTGCTGGCGACGCCGGAGAGCGTGGAGCGCAGCCTGGCGCTGCCGGTGCTCGGCGCGATCCCCGCGGAGGGTCACGCTGTGGCCGTTCGTCGCCGCGCCTGACGCTCGTTTCCCTGCCGCAGGGGAGCCGGGGAGCAGAGGAGCGGGGGAGACGATCCTCCCTTGTCTCCTTTCACCCCCGCCCCCCTGCCCCGCACAGCAAGGATGTAACATGACCATCAACCTCATCTCCCTCACCAACCCCACCTCGCCCGCGGCCGAGGCGTACCGGCGCCTGCGGATCAACCTGCTGGCGGCGGGCCGCGAGACGCCGTTGCGGACCGTCCTGGTCGTCGCGGCCGGCGCCGACCCCGACAAGACGACGACCGTCGCCAACCTGGCCGTCGCCTTCGCTAATGTCGGCAAGCGGGTGATCCTGGCCGACTGCGACCTGCGGAATCCGGCCCAGCACACGGTGTTTGGGCTGGGCAACACCGCAGGGGTGACGACCGCCGTGAACGCCCCCCTGCCCCCCAAGGGTGGGGGGCTTAACTCCCCCCAGGATTGGGGGGCCGGGGGGGCGTTGCAAGCCACCGAAGTCCCCGGCCTGCGCGTGCTGACGGCCGGCCCCCAAGCCGGCGTGCCCGCTGACTTGCTGGCCTCCCCCGCGATGACCGCCTTGATCGCCCGGCTGCGGGACGAGGCCGATATCGTCTTCTTCGATGCGCCGCCTGTGCTAATTGCCACCGACGCGGCCGAGTTGCCACACCAAGCGCGACGAAGCGCAGCGGGCGAAGGAACTGCTGGAGAAGGTGGGCGCGCGGGTCATCGGGGCGGCGTTGGTGAATGTGGAGAATTAACCATGAAAGGTCTGATCCTCAGCGGCGGCAAAGGCTCGCGGCTGTATCCGATTACGTACACCAGCGCCAAGCAGCTTGTGCCGGTTGCCAACAAGCCGGTGTTGTTCCGGGTGATCGAGGCGATCCGCGATGCCGGCATCCACGACATCGGCATTGTCGTCGGTATGGACGACAACGCCCGGCAGATTCGCGAGGCGGTGGGGGACGGTAGCCGGTGGGGCGTGTCCGTCACCTACATCCCGCAGGAGGCGCCGCTGGGCCTGGCGCACGCGGTCAAGATCAGCGAGAGCTTCTTGGGCGACGATCGCTTCGTGATGTTCCTGGGCGACAACGTGATTCAGGGTGGCATCAGCGACTTGATCCGCCGCTTCGAGACCAGTGATTGGGACAGCCAGGTGGTGTTGACGGCCGTCGAAGAGCCGCAGCACTACGGCGTGGCCGAGCTGGCCGATGACGGCAGCATCCGCCAACTGGTCGAAAAGCCCAAGCAGCCGCGCTCGAACCTGGCGCTGGTCGGCATCTACATGTTCAGCAAGCCGATCTTCCAGGCGGTGAACAGCATCGCCCCCTCGTGGCGCAACGAATTGGAGATCACCGACGCCATCCAATGGCTGGTGGATCAAGGCTACCGCGTCCAGCCCTACGTCCACCGCGGCTGGTGGATTGACACCGGCAAGCCGATTGACATGCTGGCGGCCAACGACCGCGTGCTGGATGAGATCGAGCACCACGTTCTCGGCGCGGTGGATGCCCAATCACACGTCAACGGCAAAGTGACGGTCGAGCGGACCGCACAGATCGTCAACAGCGTGATCCGCGGCCCCGCCATCATCGGCGAGAACACCCGTATCGTCAACTCTTACGTGGGGCCGTTCACCGCCATCTACCATGACTGCGTGATCGAGAACAGCGAGATCGAGCATTGCATCGTACTGGAAAACAGCCGCATTGTGGACCTCCCCGTGCGCATCGCCGACAGCCTGATCGGTCGCAACGTGACCATTACGCATTCGCCGATCAAGCCGAAGGCGCACAAGCTGGTGCTGGGGGATAATAGTCAGGTGGGGATTCTATGAAGAACATCATGGTCACCGGCGGCGCGGGGTTCATCGGCTCGAATTTCGTGCGCTACATGCTGGACAAGTACCCCGATTACCGCATCCTGGTCTACGACAAGCTGACCTACGCTGGCAACCTGGATAACCTGCTGGATGTACACGACGATCCCCGCTACAGCTTCGTGCGGGGCGACATCTGCGACGCGGGCGCGGTGGCTGAGGCGCTCCGAGCGCACGAGATTGACACGATCGTCAACTTCGCCGCGGAAACCCACGTGGACCGTTCCATCATGGACCCGGATGCGTTCATCAAGACCGACGTCTACGGCACCTACGTTCTGCTGGAAGCCGCGCGGCAGCTCAAGCTCGAACGCTATCACCAGATTTCCACCGACGAGGTCTACGGCCACGTCGCCGGCGATCATCGCTCGGTGGAGACCGACCCCGTGGCCCCGCGCAGCCCCTACGCGGCCAGCAAGACCAGCGGCGACCTGATGGCGGTGGCGTATCACGTGACCTACGGTCTGCCGGTGACGATCACCCGCGGGGCCAACAACATCGGGCCGTACCAGTACCCGGAGAAAGTCATCCCGCTCTTCGTCACCAACGCCATTGACAACCTCCCGCTACCGGTCTACGGCGACGGCAAGCAGCGCCGCGATTACCAGTTCGTGCTGGATCATTGCGAGGGGATTGATGTGGTGCTGCACCGGGGAGCGCCGGGCGAGATATACAACGTGGGCACCGGCGGCGAAATGGAGAACCTGGCGATGGTCGAAATCCTGCTGGACGAGTTGGGCAAGCCCAGCAGCCTGATCCAGCACGTGGAAGACCGGCCCGGCCACGACCGCCGCTACTGTCTCAACGTGGACAAGCTGCGGGCGCTCGGCTGGCAGCCCCGTCACCCCCACGAGCAGGCGATCCGCGCCACCGTGCGCTGGTACGTCGCCAACGCATGGTGGTGGCGCAAGATCAAGTCGGGTGAATTCAAGGAGTATTATCGGAAGCTGTACGGTGAGCGCAAGGTGATCAGTCTATGACCAACACCGTCAAAATGTACGGCGACCTCATGCTCTTCTCCGGCACGGCCAACCAGCCCCTGGCCGAGGCGGCGGCGCAGCGCCTGGGCGTGCCGTTGGGTGGCGCCGACATCGAGCAATTTGCCAACACCAATACCTTCGTCCGTTTGCACCAGAGCGTGCGCGCCAAAGACGTCTTTCTCATCCAGCCGACCTCCGCCCCAGTCAACGATAACCTGATGGAGTTGCTGATCTTCGTGGACACCCTGCGTCGCGACTCGGCGGGGCGGATCACGGCCGTGGTGCCGTACTTCGGCTATGGCCGGACCGACAAGAAGGATCAGCCGCGTGTCCCGATCACCGCCCGGCTGGTGGCTGACCTGATTGCCACAGCCGGCGCCGACCGTTTCGTCACCCTCGACTTCCACGCCCGGCAAATTCAGGGCTTCTTCAGCATCCCCTGCGACGAGCTTCCCGCGCTGGGGCTGTTCATCGAGTACTTCCAGGACAACCCGATCTCGAACGCGGTGGTCGTGTCGCCCGACATCGGCGCGCTGCGGCGGGCGCGCAACTTCGCGGCACGGCTCGACCTGCCACTGGCGGTCGTCGAGAAGCGCCGCTCGCTCGATGGCAGCCGCACCGAGCTGTTCAACCTGATCGGCGACGTGGCGGGCAAGAACGCGATCATCGTGGACGACGAGATTGACACCGCCGGCACGCTGACCCGCGCGGCCAACTTCGTCAAGGCTGCTGGCGCGCTCGACGTCGTCGCCTGCGCCACCCACGCCGTCTTCTCCGAGCCGGCCGCCGACAATATCCGAAATAGCGCGCTGCGGAAAGTGATCGTGAGTGATACCGTCGCCCTGTCCGATGATAAGTACCGGCGTTGCGGCGGCAAGGTGGAGACCCTCCCCGTGGCCTCCCTCCTGGCCGACGTGATTTGCCGCATCCACGAGGGGCGGTCGGTGGGGGAATTGTTCAACGAGTAGTAACCTTCGCCGTCAAAATGTGCCCCTTCCCCCGCCTGTGGTATAATCTCCCTCGTGTTTCATACATCCATTTGACACGTAACTACGTAGTACGTACTACGTACTACGGAGCATCACGAAGCATACCTGTGGGACGCATCACGTAGCACGTTTCACGCATCACGAGAGCTTCCATGTTTAAGAATTTGGTCAAAACCATCTTCGGCGATCCCAACGAGCACGAGATCAAACGGCTGCGGCCGGTGGTCGAGCAGATCAACGCGTTGGAGCCAGAGTTCAAGCAGATGAGCGATGCCGACTTGGCCGGTCAGACCGCCGAGTTTCGCGCGCAAATCGCCAGGCAAGTCGGCGACCTGAAGAACGAGTTGGCCCAGGCCCGCGTCGAGTGGCTGGCCGAGACCGACACGCACGTCCAGGCGCAACAGCGCGTCGAGGTCCAACGCCTGGAGCGCGAGTTGAAAGCCGCCGAAGCCGCGGCGATGGAGGCCATCCTGCCGCGCGCCTTTGCCGCGGTCCGCGAGGCGGCCGTCCGCACGGTTAACATGCGGCACTTCGACGTGCAACTCATCGGCGGCATGGTGCTGCATCAGGGCAAGATCGCCGAGATGAAGACCGGCGAAGGTAAAACCCTGGTCGCCACGTTGTCGCTCTACCTCAACGCTCTCACTGGCCGCGGCGCACACCTGGTCACACCCAACGATTATCTGTCCAAGTTCGGCGTCCAGTGGATGGGGCCGGTTTACCACCTGCTCGACGTCAGCGTCGGCGTCATCCAGTCGGCCGCGGCCAACCCGGAGCTTGGCTCGTTCCTCTACGATCCCGACTTTCCGGCCGCGGACGATCGCTACCAGCGTCTCCGCCCCGTCAGCCGCCGCGAGGCCTACGCTGCGGACATCACCTATGGCACCAACAACGAGTTCGGCTTCGACTATCTGCGTGACAACATGGTGCAGAGCCTCGACGAGTGCGTCCAACGTGAGCTGGTCTACGCCATCGTTGACGAGGTGGACAACATCCTGATTGACGAGGCCCGCACGCCGCTCATCATTTCCGGCCCGGCGCAGGAGTCATCCGATTCCTACGTCAGGTTCGCCCAGGTCGTCAAGCGCCTGGCCGCGGAGCGCGACTACGCGGTCGAAGAAAAAGACCGCATCGTCACCCTCACCGACCAGGGCATCGAGCACGTCGAGTCCATGATCGGGCTGGGTGCCGGGCAGAGTCTCTACGACAGCGAGCACTTTGAGCTGAACCCTTACTTGGACAACGCCCTGCGCGCTCACGTTCTTTACAAGCTCGACCGCGACTACATCGTCAAGGACGGCGAAGTCATCATCGTGGACGAATTCACCGGCCGCCTGATGCATGGCCGGCGCTTCTCCGAAGGACTGCACCAGGCCATCGAGGCCAAGGAAGGCGTACGCGTCCAGCGCGAATCGCTCACCCTGGCAACCATCACCTTCCAGAACTACTTCCGCATGTACCGGAAGCTGGCCGGCATGACCGGCACCGCGCTGACGGAGAAAGAGGAGTTCGAGAAGATCTACAACCTGGATGTGATCGCCATCCCCACGCACAAACAGGTCATCCGTGAGGACTATCCCGACCAGGTCTACAAGTCGCCGCAGGCCAAATTCCGCGCGGTAGTCAACGAGATCGCGGAGCTTTCCCGGAAGGGCCAGCCGGTGCTGGTGGGCACGGTCGCCATCGAGACCTCCGAAATGCTCTCGGACCTGCTGAAGCGCAAAGGGGTCCCGCATAACGTTCTGAATGCCAAGCAGCACGAAAAGGAAGCGGGTATCATCGCCCAGGCCGGCCGTGCTGGCACGGTGACGATCGCGACCAACATGGCCGGCCGCGGCGTGGACATCTTGCTCGGCGGCAGTCCGGAAGGGTTGGCGCGTGAGCGGCTGCGCAAAAAAGGCGATGTAGATCTGGCCGCCTTGCGCCAGGACGATCCGATCTGGCTGAACGCGCTGGCCGAGGCAAAGGCCGAGTGCGAGGCGGATCGGCAAAAAGTGCTCGCAGTGGGCGGGCTGCACGTCCTGGGCACCGAGCGGCATGAGGCGCGGCGGATTGACAACCAGTTGCGCGGTCGTTCCGGCCGCCAGGGCGATCCCGGCTCTTCGCGCTTTTTCGTCGCGTTGGAGGACGATCTGATGCGCCGCTTCGGCGGGCAGAGCGTGTCGGGGCTGATGGAGCGACTGGGACTGGAAGAGGACACGCCCATCGAGCACGGCCTGGTCAGCCGGGCCATCGAGAGTGCGCAGGTGCGCGTCGAAGGCTACAACTTCGACATTCGCAAGCACGTCCTGAACTACGACGATGTCGTCAACAAGCAGCGCGAGGTGATCTACAACCAGCGCCGGCAGATCCTCAGCGAGCCGACGATGCGGCCGACGATCATAGGGATGGTGGAGGATGAGCTGCGCGCCCTGGCCCGGGCGTTCACCGGCAACATGACGCAGGACAACTGGGATGTGGCCGGGCTGGCGGCCGAGGTGACCAAGATCTTCCCACTGCCACGCGACGAACACCCCGAAAGCTGGCGCAGATTCACGGCGAATGATCTGGCCGACCACGTGGTAGAGTTGGCCGTGGTCGCCTACGACGCCAAGGAGCAAGCCGCGGGTGCCGAGACGATGCGGCAGCTCGAGCGTCTGGTGATGCTGCGACAGGTGGACAATCGCTGGGTGCGTCACCTGACCGACCTGGATGAGTTGCGCGAGGGCATCGGGCTGCGCGCCTACGGCCAGCAAGACCCGTTGATCGCTTACAAAAAAGAAGCCCACGAGATGTATCAGGACTTCGTGACGCACATCGCGCACGACATCGTGTACAGCATCTACCACGCCCAGCTCATGGTGCGAGCGCCGACCCTACCCATGCAGCGAATGCAGACCAACCGCGGCAACGGCGCGGGCCAGGCGCAGTCCGCGCGCACGGCCAAGACGCTGGGCCGCAACGACCCCTGCTGGTGCGGCAGTGGCAAGAAGTACAAGCATTGCCATCTGCGCGCCGATCAGGGTCGCGAGCCGGCGGCCGGCGGCGCCCCGGCCCGACCGGCGGCCGGTCCTGCCGGCCCACGAAATCAGCCGGCTGCCAAAGGCCAGACGGCTAGGCGACGTTGATGCAGGAAAGTGCACTCGATTCGCGGAATCGTGTAAACGAGGCGTAACTGTTATGTCTTCCGCGTCTGAACCGCTGGCTTCACCCCTGCTATCCGCCCTCGACCGGATGCAGGCCGTCCTGCGCCGTCTGGGCGCGGTACAAGACCAGGAACGCCTCTATGCTGAGGCCGTGCGGGAAGCGGCCGGCTTCTTCGGCGCGACACAGAGCTGTCTGGCATTGTATGAGCCGCAGACAGGCACGATGCGGTTTCAGCGGCCGGCCATCGGTCTTGATGAAGCTCAGTTGCAGGCGCTCTCCGCCATCCCTGCGGAGCACATCGCTTTGCTGCTTCACAATGCACCCGAACACAGCGTCGTGCCTGTGCTGGTGGCCGAGCACGTACATCTGTCCGTCCCTGGCCTCGTTGACCGCTTGAATGAACAAGATGTTCTGTTGGCGCTCATGCGTGCTGAGGGCCAGGTTGTTGGCATGTTCCGCCTGGCGAACAGAGCCGATGGCGCAGCGTTCACTCGCGAGCAGGTCCATCTCCTCGGGCTATTCGCCAGCCAGTTGGGCGTGCTGATCCAAAATCTGCGCCTGCTGGCTAATGAACAGCGAGCGCGACGATTGGCCGAGACCCTGCTCAAAGTGCCGCAGGTGGTGCGTCAGCCGCTGCTGGCTGACGGGACGCCCGGCGTCGCCCGGGACGATGCCGGTTTGCAGGTCTTGCTCACGCGCTTGCTGGAGTTGCTCCATCAGGTCATCGCCTACAGTAGCGCTTGTATCGCCCTGGTCGAAAATGGACACCTGCGCATCGTCGCCAGCCGCACCGATACGGGTATTCCCAATCTGGTTGGTTATTCGTGGGATGCCAGCACAGATCCCAAGGTCGCCGCCATGGTCGCCTCGGGACAGCCGTTGAGCATCCCGGACACCCGGCGTGATCCGCGCTGGATTCTCTGGGAGGGCGCCGAGAGAATCCTGGCGTGGATCGGCGCGCCGATCCACGCGCCGGATCGCGCCCCGCACGAGCGTGGCGATCTCATCGGTACGCTTAATGTAGATGGTGCCTGTCTCAATGCTTTCGATGCATCAGATGTCACGGTCGTACAAGCCTTTGCCGATCAAATCGCCATCGTGCTGGAAAATCAGCGCCTCTACACGGACATGGCGCGGCGGGCGGCTGAGTTGGCCCTGGTCAACCAGGTCTCGACCGCGCTGAACGCTTCGCTTGATCTGCCGGCTGTCTTGCAGAGCACGGCTACGCAGTTGGCACTTGCCCTGAACGTCGAACAGTGCGGCCTGGTCCTATTCGACCGGGAACGGCGATTGGGTCGTATTGTTGCCGAATACCAGCGCCAGCCGGATGACACGGCAAAGGACGTGCTCATTCCGATCCAGGGCAATCTATCGCTTGCCAGGATTCTCGAAACCAAGTCACCACTCCCGATCCGGGACGCCCAACACGATCCCTTAATGGTCAATGTGCAAGAGGTCATGATTGCGCGCGGCGTCAAGTCCATCTTGCTCCTGCCGTTGATCGTGCATGGGGAGGTCATCGGGACCGTGGGGCTGGATGAGTTGAAGGAACTCCGTGACTTCAACCCGGCCGAGATCGCGTTGGCCCAGACCATCACCAACCAGGCCGCCACAGCCGTTGCGAATGCCCAACTTTTCAAAGATGTGCAGCGACGCGTCACGCAGTTGCAGACGATCCAGGAGGTGACGCACCGGATCAGCGCGATCCTCAATCCGAAGGAATTGCTGGCCCAGGTCTCGGATTTGCTCTGCGCACGATTCGGCTACTACCATGTCCACGTCTTCCTGGTGGATGAGACCGGCGAATACCTGGTGGCGCACGGGGGCAGCGGCAAGGTGGGTCGCCGGATCGTCGCTGATCGGTTGCGGCTGCGCATGGGGGATCAGGGAATTTGCGGCTTGGCCGCGAGCGCCGGCCAGACGATCGTCGTCAACGATGTGCGTGCCGACCCGCGCTACCAGCCGCACAGGCTGTTGACCAACACGCGCGCCGAGGCGGCTGTGCCGATCACGTTGGGCGCGCAAGTGGTGGGCTTGCTCGACGTGCAAAGCGAGCAGATCGGCGCGTTCGATGAGACCGACCGGTTTGTGCTAGAGACCTTTGCCGATCAGGTCGCCATCGCGCTGGAAAACGCCCGGCTCTATCAGATCGAACAGGCGCGGGCGCTCGAATTGACCAATGCCTACGAGGAGTTGAAGGCGCTCGACCGGATGAAGGACGAATTCGTCCAGACCGTCTCGCACGAGCTGCGCACGCCGCTGACCTTCATCAAGGGTTACGTAGAGCTGCTGCAGGAAGGTGTAATGGGGGACGTCAACGACGAGCAGCGGAATGCCCTGCGTATTATCGCCCAGCGCACAGAAAATCTCATTCATCTGGTGGGTGAGATCATCTCCTTTGCGCGGGCGGACTCGGTGGGGCTGACACCCCTGCCGGTCAGCCTGGCGGAGATCGCCGACGGGGCGGTGCAGAGCGCCCAGGCGGTTGCGGTGCAACTGGGGCTGGAACTGGCGACTGACTTCGAGGCGGGTTTGCCGCTCGTCCAGGGCGATGTGCAACGGTTGACGCAGGTCTTCGACAATCTCATCGGGAACGCCGTGAAATTCAGCCCCCACGGCGGGATGGTTACGGTGCGGCTGCGGTCAGACGATCACTTTGTGCGTGCCGAGGTGATTGACCAGGGCATCGGCATCCCACTCGACGCGCAGAGCCGCATCTGGGAGCGTTTCTACCAGGTGGACGGCACGAAGACTCGTCGTTTCGGCGGCACGGGTCTGGGGCTGGCGATCGTCAAGCGGCTGGTGGAAGCCCACGGCGGCCGGGTCGGCGTCCGCAGCGTCGAGGACCAGGGCAGCACGTTTTACTTCACCGTGCCGCGCGCGGATGTTTGATGAACGACGAACGACCAACGACGGATGACGAATGACGAACGACGGATGATGGGCACCAGTCGTCGGTCGTTCGTCCTCCGTCGCTCAACAAGGAGCAGTTATTTCATGAAGACTTCTCACGCCCGCGCCGTCCTTCCGCGTTCGACCGACCTGGCGGTCCTGTTTGCCGGAGTGCGCGCCCTGGAATGCACTTCGGTCATCGGCGTCAGCAACCTGGGCAAATCGGCCCTGCTGCGCTCGATGACCGATGGGACGGTGCAGATGCAACATCTGGCCCAGGATGCCGCGGGCTACCTGTTCATTTACATAGATTTCAACCAGATGCTCGAAATGACCGAGCAGGCGTTCTATGAGCTGGTGCTGCGGTGTACCATTGACGCGTTGCGCAGCCTGGAGTCCAGCCAAGGCCCATCAGCAGAGCGGGCTCCCATGCCCGCCACCGGCGGCGTGGGAGCCGCCTCCGCTGATCTTACAGAGGTGTTGCGCCGCGTCGAAAGCGCCTACACGGGGCTGATCGCGCCGGCCAGCAGCTTCGAGGTTCCCCTGCGCTTCGCCCAGGCGATGGCCGCGATCGGCGATCTGCTGCCGCAACGAGTGGTCTTTCTGTTGGACGAGTTGGATGAGCCGCTGGCGGGCATTGACGGCCGCGTCTTCTTGAACCTGCGCGCACTCAAGGACCGTCATTGGCAAGGGCTGACCTACGTCGCCGCGACCAATCGCCGGTTGAATCAAATCCGCCCGACTGACGCTGGCCCCGACGGCAACGATGTGGCCGAGTTCAACGAATTGTTCGCCCATCACGTGCTCTACATCTCGCCGCTCAGCGACACCGAGATCGCCGATTTCGCCGCGCGTTTCGTCGCGGCCGAAGGCGTCACCTTTAGCGCCGAAAACTTGGCCTTCATCGAGAGTTGGGCCGGCGGACATCCTGGTCTGCTGGAGACCACCTGTCGTGTACTCGGCATGTTGACCGGCCGGCCGGTGCGCGATCCCTCGCAGGACTGGATCATTCACCGCCGCGCCGCCGAGGTGCTGGCCCAAGACCTCAACATCCAGGCCGAGTGCCGCCGCATCTGGGGCGACCTGGCCCCGGCCGAGCAGGAGGCGTTGCTCTCCTTTTACCGGCCGACCGAGGGCGGGCAGCCCGTTGACATGGACTCGGTGGTCGCCAAGCGCCTGGTGGTAGGCGAAGGCCCAGAGCGCCGCATCTTCGCCCGCGCTTTTGTGGAGTTCGTGCAACGCCAACACGTCACCCGGCGACCGAGCCGTGATGGCCTGCGGGTAGACCCCGACAGCGGCGAAGTGTGGGTCAACGGCAGCCAAATCCCCACCCTGACCAACCTGGAATACCGGCTGCTGCTGCTTCTCTACGGCCGCCTGGGCAAGATCTGCACCAAATACGAGGTCGTGGAGGCGGTCTGGGGTGAGGATTACATTGACGAAGTGGATGACGCCCGCATCGAAAAGCTCGTCAGCCGCCTGCGCCAGAAGATAGAGCCGGACGTGGCGAACCCGAAGTACCTCTTGACCGTGCGCGGGCGGGGGTATAAGTTGGTGGAGGCTTGAAGCTGGAGGCTTGAAGCTGGAAGCGAGAAGCTGGAAGCGAGAAGCTGGAAGCCGGGTAAGGTGCAATGAGCTTCCAGTCGCCAGCTTCCAGTCTGTCAGTCACGCGTCGGTTGCCCGTCAAGCGGCGACACCGGCCGGGTGCTATCATAAGCCGTCAGAAAATCGAAAAACGAAAAACGAGGCATGCCGCGTAGGCCTTTTTCCGTTTTTCGTTTTGGGTTATGCAATACGCAATACGCAATACGCAATACGCAATACGCAATACGCAATACGCAATACGCACTCTCAAATCCCAATCCCGGAGGCATCCCATGGCATCCCTACTCGAAAAAGTCAATACGCTGGTTCAGGCCAACCTGCACTGGTTGGTGGATCAGGCCCTTAAGCAGAACTCGATCGCCGTGTTCGACCAGTACATCCGTGAGGTCGAAGATAACCTGGATGACTTGGCGGAGGCCGTGGCGACCGTCGGCGGCAACGTCAAGACGATCCGCCGCAAGTACGAGGAATTCTCGGCCAAGGCCAACGAGTACGACCGCAACATTGACATCTTCCTGAAGGAAGGCCATGAAGACCTGGCCCGCGCGGCGCAGAGCAAGCTCAACTCCACCCAGCGGCTGGTCGAGACCTACTCCCAGCAGTTGGAGCAGATGCAGCGCGAGTATCAAAACCTGATGGACGCCCGGCTCAAACTGGAAGCCAAGCTGACGACCATCAAACAAGAGCGTGAAGAGCTTGCGGCGCTCCTGGAGCTGGCGAAGTCCAAAGAGATCACGGCCAAGACCATCAAATCGCTGGACGGCCTGTCGGGTGCCGGCGACGCGGACGTGGCTCGCATCGCCGATTCCATCCGCGGCCGCCTGGATCGCGCCTCAGCCGAAAGCGAGATGCGCGCCGCCACCCTGGATAAGCAGATGGATGACGTGTTGGGCCGCGATGAGCTTGACAGCCAACTCGCCGCCCGCAAGGCACGGTTGGGGCTGGCGAAGTCTGGGTGACCTAACCCCCCAGCCCCCTTCCCTCGCAGGGAAAGGGGAGCCCGATTCCCCTCTCCTGCGAGGAGAGGGGGTAGGGGGTGAGGTCGGGAGGTGTTCCATGGCATCCCTTGTCGAGAAAGTCCAAACCCTGGTCGCGGCCGATCTGAACCGACTGGTGGATCGGGCGCTACATTCCAACGAGCCGGCTCTCTTTCAGCATCACATCCGCGAGCTGCAAACCCTGCAAGAGGAACTGGCGGGCCAACAGGTGAGCGTCCAGGCCGATCTGACAGAATTGCGCCGGAAGTCCGCGGAGCAGCAGGCGCTCGTCGTCAAGCAAGACCTGAAGTGGACGCCCTGCTCCAGGGCGGTCTGCAGGAAGACGCCCTGGCGGCCCAGGATCGGCTGAATCGCACGCGCGAGGCCGCGGGAAGTCTCGCGTCGCGGTTGGATAAGCTGGAAGCCCAATACAGCCAGATGGTCGAGGCGAAGGCGCAGCTCGATGCCCGCGTGGCTACCCTGCAACAGAGCGAGCCGCAGGTCGAAGGACTGGTCGGCCTGGCGCGGGCCAAGCAACTGACCGCCGAGGCCATGAAGTCGCTGGAGAACCTGGAAGGCGCGGGCGATCCCGATGTGGCGCGCGTTGTCACCTCGGTCCGCAGCCGCCTGGCCGAGGCTGAGGCGCAACTCCACGAACTGGAACAGCGCGCCCTGGCTCGCGGCGAAACCCCGGACGTATTGAAGCGTAAAGAATTGGAGAATCAGTTGGAAGCGCGGAAGGCGCGGTTGGGTTTGTAGGAGGAGCATCACATGGATCTCGCACCCATCATCGGCACATTGGCGGCTGGCCTTGTGGCCATCGCCCTCTCCATCTACTTTTGGATCGCGACCGCCAGCGGCGGGCGTCGCACCCAGGCGGTCTTTTTCTTGATCCTGGGCGCGGTGCTGCTCGTCGTCAGCGCGGGGCTGGGGTGGCGCAGGCTGGCGCCCGGCCAGGCGCAGCAACCGCTGATCGCGACCCCGAAAGGCCCCGTCCAGGTGCGCGTG
>JAPLHB010000221.1 GCA_026389845.1 Chloroflexota bacterium | reverse complement strand
GACTCAACGACGTGCTGCAGCTGTTCGCTCTCGTTTGGAACCGCCTTGGGTTTGAGCCCGTCCGTCAACGCCTGAATCGGCTGTTCGAGCGCATCGAGTATGCCGCGCCAACCGTTCACCTGCTCCGTGCTAAGCAAATCGCTCATTGCCGCACAGTCCTCGCGCGCCTCTTGAACACGCGCACGCGCCTTTTCGCAACATAGAGCGGCTTCGTCGTTCCGGCCCAGCTCGGCCAAGTGTTGCGCGCGAAGCGAAAGCAAGGGGATGTTGGCGGGGACAAATGCTTCGATCTCGTCGATCACGCTCAGTGCTGCGGCATGCTGTCCCTGTTGTTTCAGGACAGCCAGCGTCCGGCACCTTTCATCGATCCAAACGAGGTTCATGAGACGGTTTCCTTGCAACAGATTATCACACCTCCGAGGCGCAAGGCCACCACCGCCGATTGTGGATTGCGGATTGTAGATTGTTATCAATTTGCAATCCGCAATCCGCAATCCGCAATCTGGCCGTAGGCGCCGACCTGGTGGAGATCGGCCGCATCGAGCAGATGATCGAACGCTATGGCGAGCGGTTCACCGCGCGCGTGTTCACTGCGGGGGAACTGGCTGATTGCGGCGGTCGGGCGGCGTCGTTGGCGGCACGGTGGGCGGCAAAGGAGGCCGCGGCGAAGGCATTGGGCACGGGGATCGGGCCGGTGTCCTTTTGCGAGATCGAAGTGGTGCGCGGCGCAGCGCGGCGGCCGGAGCTGCGGTTGTACGGGAAGGCTGCGGCGCTGGCGGGGGAGCTGGGTCTGGAGACCTGGGCAGTGAGCCTGACTCATGACGGCGGCATGGCGATGGCGTTTGTGGTGGCTCTGGGCGGCAGGTAGCGGTCGAAGGTCTTTGTTAGGGGGCTGAATAGAGGGAGATACGACGGTGTCCGAGAAAATCCTGATCGTCGAAGACAGCGACGCCATGCGCAACGCGTTGATCAGGCTGCTGGACATGGAGGCCTATCAGGTCTTCGCGGCTGCGGACGGCGAAGCCGGCCTGGCCGAGTTCGCCCGCGTCCAGCCCGACCTGGTGATCATGGACATCAATATGCCGCGCATGAACGGCCTGGATGCCGTTCGCCGGTTGCGCGAGTTCTCGACGACGCCGGTTCTGATCCTCTCAGTGCGCAATTCCGAGGGCGACAAGGTGCTCGGCCTGAACCTCGGCGCCGACGACTACCTGTCAAAGCCGTTTGGCGCGAATGAGTTGCTGGCGCGCGTGCGCGCGTTGTTACGCCGGCGCGGGACGCCCGTGGAAAACCCACACGTGCTGCGCCTGGGCGGAGGGACGCTGGTCATAGATCGTGATTCCGGGCAGGTCTTGCTCCAGGGGCAGCTCGTGCATCTGACGCCGATCGAAACCCATCTGCTCCTCACCCTGGCGGAACAGCCCGGCAAGACCTTCACCCGCAAGGAGTTGATCCGTGTCGTCTGGGGTCAAGACGCGTCCGGCACTTCGCAGAATCTGAAACTGTACATTCTCTATCTGCGTCGCAAGATCGAACCGGATCCCGATGCGCCGCGTTTCCTGTTGACAGCGCGTGGGTTCGGTTATATGCTGGCCGCGGTTTAGCAGCGTAGAGTCTGAAATGATGCAGCCGCACTTGGTACTATTGGCCGATTGACGATCTCCACGATTGCGTGTATTCTTTCGGGCGTAGGGTGCTGTACCCTTCTACCTCATTCCAGTGAGGACGCCAATGACAAGCAAGGTTTTAGTAGTAGATGATAGCCGGCCCTTCCGACAGGTGATGGTCCGGTTCTTACAGATGGAAGGCTATGAGGTCGTAGTCGCCACGGGCGGGCCTGATGGTCTCGACAAGTGTCGCCACTATCGCCCCGACGTGGTACTGATGGACGTCCACATGCCTCAGATGGACGGGTTCGCGGCCGTGCGTGAGCTGCGGCGCTTCTCCCGGGTGCCCGTTCTCATGTTGTCGAGCGGCGATGCCGCTGCTGAGCAGTCCCTGGGCTGGAATGTGGGCGCTGATGCTTATCTCACCAAGCCGTTCAGCGGCGCCGATCTGCTCAGCCAGGTACACGCCCTTCTGCAATCGCGACGGAACCGGGCTGGCAGCTATTACCACGGCGGTTATCTGGCCCCTGTGGCCTGAGCGACATGAGCCTATCTCTCGGCAAGACCTCCGAGGTCTCCGGGACCTCGGAGGTCTGTTTGAGACTTACTGTGTGACCGTGAACACGCTCCCCGCGCCGCGGCCCCACACCTCCGGGAAGTACATCTGATAGGCCGTTGGCGGCAGGGTGAGGAAGCGACCGGGCAGGCTGGCCCGGATTTGATAGGTGAACTCGTAGCTCCCCGGCCCCAACCACGTCGAGAACATCGCCACCTTCTCGTCACGCAGCTCGGTGTGCGTCGGCTGCCACCACCAATCCCACCACCACGGGTTGTTCTGCGCTCTGTCCCCGTTCGACTTCACCTTCTGCATGTCCGGCCCCGCGACGGTCTGGCTGGTCGTGCGCAGGCTGGTATCGAGCGCCTCCGCGCCGGCCGGCAAGGGGTCTTCGACGATCAGGTAGTTCAGGTCGTGCGGGGCGACGATGCTCAGCTTAACGTTGATTACGTCGCCGACTCTTGCCTGCGTGATCGTGGGGCATTGGTTCGTTAGTGCGCTAGTGCGATAGTCCGATGGTGGGGTAGGCAGGCCGCAATCGGCGAGACGATACTCACGGCCGACGATTACGCCGCGGTTCACCGGCCCCAGCTTCTCCACCGGCAGGTAGGTCTTCAGGTACGCGGAGTAGTAGAGCTGGCCTTTGCCGGTTTGGCTTGTCTCTTTGCTGCGTTGGATCACCAGGCCGTTTGTTTGTTCCGCGAGTAGGGGCGGGTTTCCAGGGCTACTTGCGGGGATGCCAGGACGCGTGTTCAAACCCGCCCCCACAGTGGCGCGTAGGGTGGTTGGGTCGCCCACGGTGGCGGGCGTGACTGTCCCCTTGCCGAGCGTTGCGTCGTTCAGCAATACCTGCCACGAGTAGTCCCCTTCCAGCTCGCCCGTCGCAACCATCCAATCGGTGAGGGCCATGATCGCCCAGGCGTTCTCCTGGGTCGTCTCCCAGCGGTCGGCCTTGCGCGCGGCCATCAGCCAACGCACGGTGCTGGGGCCGAGGCTGTTTTTCGGGTCGAGCCGCGCCAGGGTGGCAAGGGCGATCGAGGTGGTGCGCGTGTCGCTGTTCATGTTCCAGTAGTCCACCCACCCCTCTTCCCAGTGCGCCGCGGTTGCGCTGACGATCGCTTTGCTGCTCAGGTCGGCCAACAGCGTCTTGATCCGGTCCGCGCTGGCGTCATCGTTGATTATGCCCAGCGCGAGAGCCAGGTAGCCCCTGGCGAACAGGCTCAGCTTCTCCCGCTGTTCGTAGAGCGCGCCGGCGCGATTCGGCTGCTTGTCGCCCGCTTCGGCCAGCGCATAGACGATGAACGCCTGCGTGTTGAGCTGCCACTGCGCTGCATCGCTCGTCTTGGTGTTCGTCCCCAGATTGCTCCGCAGGAACTTGACCGCGCGGTCAAGCACGGCCTGGTCCACCAGGAAGCCCGCCTGCTTCGCCTTCGTCAGCCCGAACACGACGTAGGCCGAGACCGCCAGGCTGCTCTCGTCGTTGGGCCACCACCCCCAGCCGCCATCCACGCTCTGGCGGGCGTAGATGCGCTGCAACCCCACACCGACCTGCTGCGGCAAGATCGTTTCCAGATCTGGCCGCTTGACGCCGAGCTTCTTGAGCGCCGCATAGCTGACCACGTTGGGCAGGAAGCGGCTCATGGTCTGCTCGACGCACTCGTAGGGGTAGTGCTCCAGGTATTTCAGCCCACCGGTCATGCCTGCGGCCAGGCTGCCCGCCAGCGTGACCTCCAATTCGCTGCGCGTCGGGTCGGCGTCCGCGGGCAGCCGCACCAGCTCCAGTCGCCCCTCGTCGAGCGCCACCTGCCCGCTCGTGCCGGCGACTTCCGGTGTGGTGTAGCGATAGACTGGCAGGGTCATTTCGACCGCGTCCTGTAGGGGCTGGCCTTGCGCCTGCCCAGGGGCGACCGCGAGGGTCGCCCCTACAGTCACCTTGACCTGCTCGACGTTCGGCTGGACGGACACCGCCCAGGTCGCCTTGTAGGTATCTTTGGCGGGCACGGAGACCTTGCTCTGCGTGGTCGCGGGGGTTTTGAGGCCGGTCGCGGCCAGATCAACGGTCACTTCCAACGCCTGGCTGGTGTTGTTGTGGATCACCGCGGCGATCTCGGCCTGGTCGCCGTCAATGAAGAAGCGCGGCAGCACCGGTCGCACCAGCAGATCCTTGCTCGCGATGATGTCGGCCTTCGCCTGGCCCACCAACGTATCCGCGGTGATCGCGCGGGCGTCCATCGTCCAGGTGGTCAGGTTGTCGGGCAGCGTCACTTCAACCTCGGCCTTCCCGTCGGCGCCGGTGGTCACGGTCGCCTTCCAGTAGGCGATGTCGGGGAACTCGCTGCGGACGCTCAGCCCTTCCGGCCCACCGCCGCCGCCACCGCCGCCCTTGGCCTCCTTGATCAGTTGCGCCACCAGCCGATCCACATTGACCACCAGCGTCGTGGCCGTGCGGACGCCCAGGCTGCGCTCGCTGTAGAAGCGATCCATCAACTTGCCCGCCTGGTCATCCGCCAGGGTGAGAATGGCTTTGTCCACCAGCGCCAGCGACACCTCGGCCGCGACGGGCTTGCCCTGCGCGTCGAACGTCTGAACTTGCCAGATCACCTTTTCGCGCGGGCCGACCTGTAGGGACTGGCCTTGCGCCTGCCCAGCACGGGCGACCGCAAGGGAATCGCCCCTACGTGGCGTCAACACGATCTTCAATTCCTTGTCGGCCACCGAGACCTTGAGCTGCTTCAGCCCCATCTTGAACGAGGGCGCGGGGGAGGCCGCGTCCATGCCCTTCATCAGGATCAGCGAGACGAAGATGTTCGGCGCGTGGCTGGCTTCGATGGGCAGGCGGAGCAGCTCGCTGTTGCCCTTGATTTCGATGACCTTGTAGCTCAGGACGTGGTTGCGCTCGATCGTCAGCAGCGCCTTGACCGGCGTTTGATAGGGGCTGGCGACCAGGATCTCGGCCGTGTCACCGACGGTGTACTCGTCGCGGTCGGCTACCAGCTCAATGCGGTCGTTGTTCTCCTGTCGCCAGTTGACGTAATCGCTCGAACTGGCCCAAACGAAGGCCGCGCTGCGGATCGTATGACCGGCTTTGTCGCGGCCGGTGGCTTCGATCTTGTACTCGCCGCCGGCTTTCGGCGTCCATTCCAGCGTCGCCAGGCCGACCGCGTCCGTCGTCAGCGTTTGAGTGTAGACCGGCGTCTTCTCGACCGCGCTCGTCCAATAGAAGCGGCCGTCCTCGGCCTGCTCGCGAACGCTGTACCAGTTGTACTGGTTGACCACCAGCGTTACGTCGGTCTTCGGGACGGGCTGACTCTGCGGGTCAACCGTCAGCACGTCCACCTTGCTCGTCTGGCCGACGGTGACGACGTAGCGCTGCGACCGCAGGCCGATGTAGAACGCGCCCTTGTGCACCACCGCATACGCCTGCGTGGAGACCGTCTGGTTGTTCACATCCATGATCGTGATATCGAACGTGAACCGCTGGCTCTGGGTGAACTTGCTCACGTCGGCGGGCACGGTGAAGGTGAAGCGGCCCTCTGAATCGGTGACGCCTTCGCCCTGGCCGAGCGAACCCCCGAACAGCCGTTTGTTGCCGAAGTCGAACCAGTCCCAATCGCCGAAACTCCAGTAGCCCTTCTTGATGGCTTCATCCTTTCCGCCGTAGTAGAAGCTGTAGTCGCCGCCCAGCAGCACCCAGCTCACCTTGCCGTTCTTGACCGGGCCGCCGAAGAAGTAGTTGGCCTGCACGGTGACGACCATCTGCTCGCCCTGGACGTATTCGTCCTTATCGCTCTTCGCACTGATCTCGTACTCCGGCTTGCGGTATTCGGCCACCTGGAAGCCTACGCCGAAGCTGATCTGGTCGTTCTCGTCGGCGCCCGGCTCGGCCAGTTGCACCGAGAGGTAGTAGTAGCCCAGCCCTGCCTCGCTGCCGAGGAGCAGCTTCCCGTCCACCGCGCCGGTCGCGCCGAGGGCCATGCGCTCATCCAGGAGCTTGTTGCCCTGATCGTCTCGGATCGTCACGGTGACGGGCTGACCGGCTGTGGGCAGGCTGTACTGCGCATCATCGTCGCGGCGCAGGATCGCTTTCCAGTAGACCGTCTGGCCGGGGCGGTAGATCGGCCGGTCGGTGTAGACGTAGCCGTTGTAGCGCGCCGATGAGGAGCCGCCGGGCACGCGGAAGTCCCACGGGTTGATGCCATCTTCCCAGTTGGAGGAAGCGACGCCAAAGCCCTCCTTGCCGGATGCGGCGAAGGCCAGGAGTGGCACCCACGACTGGCGCGAGGTGGCAAAAGTCACCTTCGCCACGCCGTCGGCGTTCGTCTTGGCCGTCACGTCAATCGCGTCCCCATCGGTGAAGCGGACGGTTGCGCCCGCCACCGGCTGGCCAGTCTTCAGGTCCGTGACCCAGGCCAGCGCCTCGGTGTCCGCGCTCTTGAGGGTCAGGTTGAGGTCGGTGCGGGCGATGAGCTGGCGCGGCGGCCGCGAATTATTCGTCCCGTTTGGGCTGGTCACGACCAGGTAATAAAGACCGGGAGCTTGCGTCGCGCCTTCGCCCTCGAACGGCTTGGCTCGCACGAAGCCGGTCTCGTTGCGCGCCGCGTCGGTCTCGACGGTCCACTGACGCACCAGGTTCTTCTCGGTCGGCGTGTACTTATCCCATGTCTGCCAATAGTCCTGGCCGGTCAGTTGGATGAAGTCGTCGTCGGGCACACGGTAGAGGGTGAAGGTGACGGTCGTCACGTTGCGGTAGGTGACGAGCGCTTCGGTGGTCGTGTAGACGTTGTACGTGCCCACGTAACCCGCCGAGCTGAGCTGCAAGTAGGGTGAATAGTCGCCCGTGGCAAAGTGCACCGTATAGTCCTGGCCGAGCAGGTTGCCATAGGGATCGGCGACCTTGCCGGAGAGGGTGACGGTGTAGGCCGTGGTCGGTTGTTTGTCGAAGCTGACGTAGAGGCTGGCATCCCACTCGTTGTAGCTGGTGTAGACTTTCGTCGGCTTCGGCAGGATAGTCACCGTACCGGTGACGAAGCTGGCCGGATTCATCGGGCTGGCGAAGTTGAACCGTACTCCGCCGCCGGGCGTCACCTTCAAGTTGCCGTCGCGCGGGTCAGTGTATGCGACCTGCGGCAGTGAGACCGTGGTGAAGACGTGTTCCTCCCGCTTACGGAGCGTACCCTGCCCGCTCGCCGGTTTCGCCGCCGTGGTGATGGTCGCGGTGTAGCGCATGCCGAATTCCAGCAGCCGGGTCGGCTTGAAACCAAGCACGGTGTCGTTCTCGGCCCAGATGAAGAGGCCAGCCACCCGTTTCCCGCTGGCGTCGGCCAGGCCGAACGCAGCTTCGGTCGTTGCGCGTTCCATCGGCATGGAGAACGTGACCGTGAGCGGGTTCTCGACCGGCACGCTGCCCAGGGTTAACGGCCGGCCGTAGCTGGGGTCAGCGTGCTGCCAGTTTGTCACCGTTGGGTCGGTCGTGCGGAACGTAATCGTGTACGGTTCGGTCAGCAGACCGCCGGTCGTATCCTCCAGGCCCGCGGGTACGATGACCGTGTATGCGGTGGACGCGACCAGCCCCTTTTCAGGCGTGAACTGGTAAATAGAGGTGGTCAGCCATTCGCCTTTGCCGGAGACCGAGGGGGTGATGGTGAGCGGCGAGACAGCCCCTCCTCCGGCTCCTCCCTGCGAGGAGGGAGAGAGGGGAACCACCGGCCGGTTGAACGCGACTAGGAGCGTGGCGTCCACCGGCACGTCATCGGTGTCTTTGGCCGGCTGGGTGTTGGTGACCTGGAGAAAACCAGCGGTGACGAACTTGAACGAGACCGCCTGGGGCATCTTCAGGCCGGCTGCGCTCGTGGCGCCCGCGGCGAGCGTTACCTTATACTCGGCCCCGCGTTTGAGCCGCTCGGTGGGCGAAAAGATCAGCTTGTCGCCCTGTACCTTGACCTCGCCGGGCACTTTCGGCTCGATGCTGAACGCGGAAGTGGTACTGGCAGGATCCATCGGTTGGTCGAAGAGGATCGTCACCGGCGCGGCGAGCACTTGCTCTTCCCCGCGGTCGGGCTTGATGCTGACGACCGTGGGCGGCAACGGCGGCCGCGTGGGCGTCGGCGCAGGCGTGTCGCTGGGGCGAGCCGTCGGTTGGGTGGTTGGTGCGTTGGGTGGTTGGGTGGTTGGCGCGGACGTCGGCGTCGGTGCGGGTGTCGGCTTGGGGGCCGGTTTGGGGCTGCACGCGCTTAAGACGGGCGAGAGCGCCAGGAAGATAACGAATGATAGGATGAAGAAACGTTTGATGGACATGGAAACCTCCTTGAAGACAGGGAAAAGCAGGGAACCCAGAGGAACTTGGGGGAACTCGAGTATTGCGGGCATTCGGATGCACGTCCCCGCAGTTCCCTCGATTCCGTCAGTTCCCTCGTCTGTTTGGCTTACTCGACGAAAACCACGACCTGTTCACTTCTCACTTGCTCGCCATCCGTTCCGATGACGACCGCCTGCCACACGTGCCGGCCTCGACTTAACGGCCACCACGCAGTGTACTCCGGCCCGTGCACTTGCGCAAATGCCGCGCCGTCCAGCAACAGGGTGACCGGTGCGCCGGCCGCGGCCAAGTCGCTGCGTAGTTGGGCGGTGACAGGCAGCTTTTGCGCGTCGGGCGGCAGCGCGGGGTCGAGACGGTAGACGCGGTTGGGGTCGGGGCTGGTGACGGCGAGCAGGGGGGCGGGGGAGCGAGGGGGCTGTGGAGCATTCCCCTGCTCCCCTGCGCCTTTGCTCCCCTGCGCTGGCTGCGGAATGCCGTTTTCCCGCGCCCACGCCCGATACTCCTCCGGCAGCGCCCACACCGTCTCCGCGGCGACGAATTCCGCCGGTGTCGTCACGTCGGCCAGTTCGCCGGTGCGGACGTCCATGTTGACCTGGCGGTGCATGTCGTCCACTTGCGTCGGCTCCGTGCCCGCGATGAACCATTCGTAGCGGCGATGGGGACATGGGATGATGGATTGCAGATTTGCGATTTGCGATTTGCGATTTGCGATTTGCGATTGCAGATTCGCTGATCGGCAATCGGCAATCGGCAATCGGCAATCGGGCAATAGCCCCGAATCCGCGCACACATCCACTCGTACCAGCCCCTCCGGCCGGGTGAATTCGTTCGGGGGTGTGTTGCGCAGCGCGGTTGTCATAAAGTCGTGCCAGATCGGCCCGGCGCCGGTGATGCCGCTGATGTCCTGCATCGGCGTGTTGTCCGCATTGCCCACCCACACGCCGGTCGCCAGGTCGGGCGTGTAGCCGACCGTCCAATTGTCGCGCCAGTCTGTGGTTGTGCCGGTCTTCGCCGCGGCCGGCCGGCCGATCTCCAGCGCGCTCTGCTCGCCAAACGACGGGATGCGGGCGACGCTGTCGCTGAGGATATCGCTGATGAGGTAGGCGACGCGGGTATCTATCGCGTATTGCGTGTTGCGTGCTGCGTGCTGCGTGTTGCGTGATTCTGCCTCTGCGATACCATTTTTCTGGGGTTCCAGCGTTTGCCCGTCACAATCTGCAATCTGCAATCCTTCGGCTACGCTCAGGACAGGTCTGCAATCTGCAATCGGTTGTCCGTCTAGCGTCTCGATCCGCTCGATGCCAAATGGCGTCACGCGTTGCCCGCCGTTGGCGAAGGTCGCGTAGGCCGCGGTCAGGTCGAGCAGACGTACTTCGCCGCCGCCGAGAGTGAGCGCGAGGCCGAATCTGGAAACTGGCGACTGGAAGCTAGAAGCTAGAGGCTGATTCCCCGCCAGACCCAAGTTCCCAGCTTCCAGCTTCCAGCTTCCAGCTTCGTCGTCCCACGGAATCCCCAATCTCGCCGCCTGTTCTACCAACGCATCCACGCCGATGAACTGCAAAGTCTTCACCGCGGGGATGTTGTACGAGTTTGCCAACGCGGTGCGGACGGTGACGGGGCCGTGGAAGGTCAGGTCGTAGTTCAGCGGGACGTAGGGCGCGCCTTCGGCGGTGGGGAAGACGGTGCGGAGGTCAGCGATCATCGTGGCGGCGGTCCAGGGCTGTTGGCCGGCGCGTGCGGCGCGTGCGGGGTCGAGCGCGGCGGCGTAGGTGAGCGGCTTGATGGCCGAGCCGGGCTGCCGCAGGCTGAGACTGGCGTTCACCGCGCCGTTGATCGTCGCGTCGAAGTAGTCCGGGCTGCCGACCATCGCCAGCACCGCGCCGGTCTGCGGGTCGAGCGCCACCAGCGCGGCGTTGTCCACGCGGCGGGCGGGGTCGGCCTTTGGGTCGCAAATAGGCGGCTCCGCACCTGCCGCGCACGGCTTGAGCTGCGCCAGCCGTCGCGCCACGATCTCTTCGGCGCGGTGCTGCCAGTCCAGGTCGAGCGTCGTGGTCACGCGTAGTCCGCCTGCCTGCACGCGTTCCGGGCCGAGCATCTCTTCGAGCTGGCTCTGCACCCACATGACAAAGTGCGGCGCCTCGATGGGGAAGGGCGTGCTTGCATAGGCCAGGCGCTCCCCATAGGCGTCATCAGCCTGGGCCGCCGAGAGCACGCCGTCCTTGACCATCAGCCCCAGCACGACCTTCTGGCGGTAACGGGCCGCCTGGGCGTTTTCGATGGGGTTATAGCCGGCCGGATACTGCGGCAGACCCGCAATCAACGCACACTGGGCCAGGTCGAGGTCGCGCGCGTGGCTGCCGAAGTACGCCTGCGCCGCTGCCTCAATGCCCACGGCGAAGTGGCCGTAGTAGGTCGTGTTCAGATAGAGCGTCAGCAGCTCGTTCTTGCTGTGAGTCTGCTCCAGTCGCCAGGCCAGCCACGCCTCCCGTAGCTTGCGGCGCAGCGACCGCTCGACCCGTTCGTCTTCCGAGAGATACAGGTTGCGGGCGAGTTGTTGGGTCAACGTGCTCGCGCCCGGCGTCGCGCCGAGGTTGCTCCGATTCTGCCAGGCGGTGCGGAGGATCGCCAGCAGGTCCACGCCGGGGTGCTGGTAGAAGCGACTGTCCTCGGTAGCGATGGTCGCCTGCTGGCAGGCAGGCGGGATCTCCGACAGCGCCAGGGGCACGTATTTGTTGCCGTTGGGGTCAATCACCTCGTAGAGCGGCCGGCCATTCCGGTCGGTGATGAGGATGCTCGGCGCGGCGACATTGCTCAGGCCGCGGCCTGGATCGGGCAGGTCGGCCAAGAGGGCAAAGTAGATCAGGAGCGCGGCGGCGAGCAGCGCTCCGAGCGGGATCAGGTATCGCCAGTGGATGCGGCGCATCGGGAACTCACCTTGAGTGGTTGCTGCGCTATGGTCGCACAGATCAACAGGCAAGACGCTGCGGGGACTCTTGCGGTTCCTGGATCATAACCCCCGTGCCGACATTTCCTCGCTTGCCTCGGCTGCCTGGGTTCACTCGGTGGTCGTTTCGGCGGCTGCCAATTCGATCACTGGCGCGGGCGGGATGGTTTCGCCCAGGTAGATCGCCATCAAGGAGCTGAGATAGCCCGTGGACGCGCGATAGTAGAGCGCGGCGCGCATCCGCAGCGGCTTCTGCGCGGTTGCGGGCACGGTGAAGCGGTAGGTTTCCACGGCCGAGCCGCCAGCGGCGATACGCCGATCCGCCAGCGGCCTGGCGGCCTCCCATAGCCGATCGGTGGGGTGGCCGGCCGCGTCTTGCCAGGTGGTGCCGTAGATCGCGGTCCCCGCGACCGGGTCCCCGTACTCGTTCGTCTGCCCCGAAGCGAAGACCTCTCGACCGGCCGCGTCGGTGACGGTCAAGGCCAGCCACATCTGTCGCAACTCGGCCGCGCCGGTGGGCAGGTCGTGACCCGCGCCGACGTTGGTCACCCGCACTTGAACCGCTGTCTCTTCGCCAGGCGTCGCGTCGGGCGGCGCGAGGATTTCGAGCCGTGCGGCCTGCTGGAGGTCTTCTGGGCGGAGCGCGCCGTGGCGGCCGTCCGCAAAATGACAGTCCTGGCAGGTTTTCGTCGTGGCCGGGTCGCCGGTGTTGAACCGGCTCCGGCGCCATTCGCTGTAGGTTGTCATCACCGGCAGGCCGGTTGTGGGGTTGGATGCTTCGTGGCAGGGGGCACAGGATTGCGGATTGCGTATTGCGTGTTGCGTGTTGCGTGTTGCGTGGTTCGTGCCCAGGATGTCGCTGGGGGCGATCACGTAGGATGCGTTGCCCGTTCCCGTCGTCGTGATCGAATGGCAGACGGCGCAGGAGACGCCGGTGCGCGCTTGCGCGTCGAGCGGATACAGCTCGCGGCCCGACCAGGCCCAGCGCGAGCGGATTTGGCCGCTGAGCAGGCCGATGGGGGTATGGCAACCCGCGCAGAAGGGGCTGATCTGGCCCTGGGTGTCCTGATCCGCAGCCTTGAACCAGGCGCGATAGAGAGGCGCGGTGGTCGCGGTCGCGTGGCCGGACGCCTGCCAGCCGGCCGTGACGTCGCTGTGACAGGTGATGCACGCCTCCGGCGCGGCGAAGTCGGTCGAAGCCAGGCGCTCGCCGCTCGCGGTCGTCGCCTGCGAGGGCGCAAAGGGCTGCACCGCGCGGGGCTTTGGGGGGACAGGGAGCACTGATTGACCCGACCGTGCGGCCTGGATGGTCGCCTGGGCCATGACCAAATCCGGCTCGTTCCATCCTTTGGCATCCATCCAGGGCTTGAACGCGCGGCGGAAGATGAGCTTGACCTCCACCTTAGTCAGACTGCTATCGGCCGCTGCGGCGAAGGGATAGGTTGAGCGATCGGTGGCGCGGGTGGGTATGCGCGTATCGGCGGCGATGCGCACCCCGTTGCGCCACTGCGGCGCGGGCGCGGTGCCGTCCCAGTCCTCAAGCACTTTGGCGAAGCCCTTGCCCGGCAGACCTGCGTAATTGCCCGCCTCGACTGGCCCTTCGCCGCCCCAGGCGGGCACGACCTGGTCGCTCAGGTAGGGCAGCGAATTGCCCTGAGCATCCCGCGCCGTTACTACCAGGATCAGGTTGCGCATGGGCGAGTCGGTGGGGATGTCGTGACCCGCGGCGACGTTGGTGATCGCGACTTCGACCACCACGCCGTCAGGCCCCTGCGTTGCGGTGACGGTCATGGCGACGGAGGAGCGCATGAACGCCTCGTCAGTAACGCCGGTCATGCGATGGGTGTGGAGCGTCTCAGGCGGCCGGTCGGGGATAAGGGCGGTTGCGGCCAGCGGGTTGGCCGCGGCAGGGTCGGCAGGCTTCAGGTGGCAGTCAACGCACGCCTGGATGCGGCAGAACGCCTCGCGCAGCAGACCGCCGGCGGTTGAAACCGCCGACTCACCCGACAGGGGGTGGAAACCGGCTGAAGCCGGTTGTGCAGTGAGCCCCTCGTTCGTCTCAGTGCGCTTCAGCGCACTTGCATCGATATCAGAAGCCGGTTTCAACCGGCTGGCGTTGGCGGCGGCACTCGTGTTGGCGGCGGCACTCGTGTTGGCGGCGGCACTCGTGTTGGCGGCGGCACTCGTGTTGGCGGCGGCACTCGCGTTGGCGGCGGCACTCGCGTTGGCGGCGGCACTCGTGTTGGCGCCCGCGCTCGCGTTGGCGGCGGCACTCGTGTTGGCGCCTGCGCTCGCGGGCGGGCAGACCGGCACGATGCGATCCTGCTGCGTTTCGGCCGGCATGTGGCACGCCTGGCACGTCACCCCTTCGGCAGCGTACGGGCTGGCCAGCCATTCGTCGTAGGACGCGTAGGCCGAGACCCCCCACCAACTGCCGCTGTGACACGGCGCGCAGAACTGGCTTTGGCGCTCCAACTCCGGGGCGCTGACGCGACGGGGGATGTCGTCCAACGTGCCGAAGAAAATCTGCGTGCCGGCCACGGGCCGATAGAGCCGGAACGACTGCACCCCCGGCGCGATCGCGTGGGGCAGGCCGGTGGCGGGGTCAAGGGTCACGTCGCCGATCTTGTGGCACAGGTCGCAGAGCACTCCTTCCGCCTCCACGCCGGACAACTGGTTCATATCCGCGCTGCCGCTATGGGCGAGCGCGGCCGCCGGCGCATGGCAATTGGCGCAGTTGCCGGGATCCTGTGGCGAATCGAGCCGAAAGCCCGGCCCTGTGGCCGGCTGACCTGCCAGGTCCGTGCCGTTGTAGACCGAGAGGAAGCGCGGGTTGGTCGCGGAGAGCGCGTGCGCGTCGAGTTTCCACTCGTCGTAGTTGGTCATGCAGTGGCCGCAACCGAGCGCGGCATTGGGGTCAGGGTGCGAGGTGAGCCATTGGTACGTCGGATCGTCGGCGGTGGGGTGGGGCTTCAACATCAGCGCCAGACCCTTGAGGTTTCCGAAACCTTGAAGGTCCACGCTCAGATCGGCCGCAGCGGGATTATAGCCTGCTTTCCACGCAGTGACGGCGCGGTGCAGCGCCGGGCCGCGAAAGGATAGTGTGAAGCGCCCCGCCGCATCGGTCGTGGTGCTGTTGAGCGACCCGCGCAGGCGTACACTCGCGCCGGCGACGGGGCCGTTGGCATCGGTTACGATCCCGCTCACCTCGCGCTCGCCCCAAACCACGAACGACGCGGCCAGCAACATCAGGACAGCGGCAGCGACCCAACGCGTCAGGGACATGGTGAACGCCACCATTTGTAGAGGGCATAAGCGCCTTGCGCCACGTCCACCACCAGCATTGCCGTACCCACGATGGGGATCAGCCTTGCCCCGGCCCGGAGCGCCACTTTTGTCACCGCCCGGCCGCCGAAGCGGGCTATCGTGCCGCCGAAGCGGGCGATCAAACCGGGCGGGGGTTTGGCAAAGGACGCAAAGCGAGCGAAAGCCTTCCCGCGGCCTGGGCCGAGCAGGATCCTCGCCGGCATCGAGCGGATCGGCGTGGCAATGGTAGTGCGCACAGAAGAGTTGATAACCGTAGTCCGGAGTGCGCTGGAAGCGGGTGCAACCCACCCGAATTGCTGCCCAGAGCTGATGGCTTTGCTCATCCGGCCCAGGTACTGGAGGGTCTCCGCCTTTTGCGCGGCCGGCACATCCCGGATCGCGCGCATCATCGCATCTACGATCATGTGGTCTGTCATATTCCGCCCCGCCACAGCCGCCGGCGAAATTCGATGAAACTGCTCCATCAGGGAAATGGCCTGCCGGACGTACCAGTTGTCCATGTACTGCGGGTACAGGCCGAGCGGGTCGGACCGCCCGACCGGGTTGTTGCCAACGTATGCGTAGGTGCTGATGCCAGGCAGGAGAGCGGCCGGGTCGGTGCTGACGAAGCGCCCGACGCCCGGATCATAGTAACGCGCTCGGAAGTAGTACAGCCCGGTCTCCGCATCCCACTCGCGGCCCGAGAAGCGGAACGGATTCACCAGGGTGGGCTGGCTGCCGCCCACCGAAAGCGTGTTGCCCCAGGGATCATAGCGGTAACTGGCGACCACAGCGCCGGCCGTGTTGACGAGGGCAGTCACGTTGCCCTGGCCGTCGTACACGAAGTAGGTGGTGATACCCCCGCGCGACATGCTGAGCGGGTGGTCAAGGCCATCGTAGACGTAGTTGGCGAGCACCGCACCCGCGGTATTGACCTCCTGCACAACGTCGAGCCCGTCGTACACGTAGTAGGTCATGCTGCCGTCAGACCCGCGGCGGCTGACGCGATTATCCATACTGTCGTAGGTGTAGGCCACGTAGCTACCGTTGGGCAGGTCCACCCTGACGAGCCTGTCGTTGCTATCCCAAGTGTAGGTCGTGGTCGCGCCGCCCTGGGTGCGCGTGCGCAGGTTGCCGTTGTTGTCGTAGGTGAAGCTGCTGCCGTCAGAGGCGGAGACCAGTTGGTCTCCGGCGTTGTACGTGTAGGTCACGCCGTTCCTCGACAGGCGGTTGCCCACCTCATCATACGAGTACGTCTCCGCAAAGCTCGGCCCACTGGCGGAGGTCATCTGATACAATGCGTCGTAGGCGTAGGTCGTGGCGCCGCTACCGTCGGTCGCGGTCAGGATGTTGCCTGCCTGGTCGTAGGTGGTGCGAATGTCGCCCAGCGTGACGCTGCCGGCACGGTTGACCATCCGCGTGAGCCGGTCTGCCGCGTCGTACTCGTAGCTCGTGGCGATGCCCGGGCTGGACGACGCAGGGGCGCTCGCCGTCAGCCGCCCGCCCGCATCGTAGGTATACTGCATGGTGAAAGCAGCCGGCCCGGTTGCCGTGAGTTGAGTGATGCGATCCAACGCGTCGTAGCCGTAACGCATGCTCTGCACCGGGTTTTGCCCCGTCGCGATGCTCGTGCCGTACACGAGGCCGGAGATCATCTGCCAGTTGCGGTAGTCAACACGGTCGGTCACGGGGTTTCCCTTCCCCGCCGGGTTATACCATCCGCCACTGGCCCGGTCGTCGGAGGGATCGTATGGCCCGGTGGGACTGCCCCACCAGTTCTGCTGCGCATCTATGATCACGCCCGAACTGTCGTTCCGCACGCCATACACGGTGTTGCCCACAAAGCGGTTCCTGCGCAGCACCGGCTGAGAATTGGCCCATGCATGGACGCCTCGCTCGTTGCTCTGGAATGTGTTATCCTCCACCACAGGCGAGGCGTTCTCAATCCCCAGGGCGCCGCCCCGCGTGTTGGCAATCGTGCTGTGGGTCAGGGCCAGCTTGGGCGTATAGACGAGGAGGGCCAGTTGCCAGCCGGTGCCGCCGCCATAGCGAATGATGTTGTACTCCAATGTGCTCTGCTGGCTCAGGTTATTGAATCGCATCAGGTTCCAATCGCCGGGCGCGGGCCGCGAAACGCTGCCGTCGCCGTTGGTGTCGCCGCCCACGCTGTCGTCGCGCAACGACGTAAAGGTGATCGGCTGCGCCGCGGTCCCACGGGCGTCCAACGCGCCGTCAACCTGGAACGTCACGAAGGCGTGCTCGAACTTGACGATGGTCCCCGGCGCCAGGGTCAGCGTGGCGCCCGAGGCGACCTGCAGGTTGCCGTCTGGGATGATGAAGGGCAGGTTAGGATCGCCGGTCCACGTACCGTTCGCATTGATCACGCCGGCAACCTGGAATCCATTCATCCCGTTGCCCCAGGCGCTATTGCCGCTTACTTGGATCGAGGCGCCGACAGTGTTGAAATAGGCTCGTACCGCGGCCAGGGTGTTGCTAATAAACGTGTTGTTGCTGAGTGAAGGGGGCAGCCCGCCGTCCATGTACAGGCCGTAACCCCTGGTCTGGGCAATGGTGCTGTTGGCCAGGGTGAACGCCCCGGTATTGGCCTGCACGCCAGCGGTGTTGGCATAGGAACCCCCATAGCGGATCACCACGTGATCCAGCACGCTGCCGGCGCTCGTGTTCCGGAACTGCACGCCGTTCCAGTCACCGGGCGCGGCCGGCGTGGCGCCCCCGTCACTGTTCGTGTCGCCGCCCACGCTGTCGTCGCGCACCGATGTGAATGTGATGGGCTGCCCGGCCGTGCCCTGCGCAACCAGCCGGCCATGCACGATCACCGAATCCCAGACATAGTTCCCCAACTTGACGACGGTGCCGGGGCTTAACGTCAGGACCGCGCCGGGTTGCACCTGGAGATCTCCGTCAAGCACCAGGAAGGGGAAGCCGGGGTCGCCCGTCCATGTGCCGGCGCCGGCGAAGGTTCCGTAGACCCGGAAACCGTTGACGCCGTTGCCCGTGGCCGTGTTGCCGCTGAGCGTGATGGATGGGCCAGCGCCGTTCAGGATGGCATTGACGGCGATGCCCGTGTTGCTGATGAACGTGTTGTTGCTCAATACGGGCGGCAGGGTGGTCTCGAGGTACAGCCCGTGACCCTTGGTCTGCGCGATGGTGCTGTGGGTTATCGTGAACTGCGCGATGTAGGCATATATCCCGCTGGTGGCGCCATCGGCTCCGCCGTAACGCACCACGACATGATCCAGGACGCTGCCGGTGCTTGTCTCGCGGAAGCGCACCCCGTTCCAGTCGCCGGGTACGGGCTGACTTGCGCTGCCGTTGCCGTTGGTGTCGCCGCCGACGCTGTCGTCATCCAGCGAGGTGAAATAGATCGGCTGCCCCGCCGTGCCCTGCGCCGATAGGCGGCCGTCCACGTACAGCGCATCCCACTTCCACCCGAACTTCACGACCACGCCTGGCTCGATCGTCAGCGTCACGCCCGCATTAACGTATGTGCTGCAGTCGTTGATCACGTAGGGACTGCCGGCAAGGTTCCATGTCGTGTTCGCAGTGATCGTGCCGCAGGCGTTGGTGGCCGTGGTCGAGGGCGGCGCGCCCGCGGCCGGCACAACGGGCAGGGCTGAAACGGGCGAGGCCGCGGGCTTGGCTTCCGGCAGCAGAGCGGGCTGGGGCTTGGCGTCCGCCGACACGGCCGGCGCAGCCACAGCGCCTCCGTCAGCCGGTTCGACGTAGTCGTAGCTGATCGTTGATTGGACGAGCGGGTTCGAGCGCACGCCGGTCACGATCGTGTCCGGCAGGCCGGGCAAGGCGCTGGCGTAGGTGTAGGTGACGCTCGTCGCCGCATCGGTGTAGCCCGTGAGGTCCAGGTTTGCGTTGTAGGTGAAGTCGGCCCGGCTGCCGTCGGCATGGCCGATAGCCGTCAAGCGTCCTGCCGCGTCGTATGCGAGCTGCTCCCTGTCCCCACTGGCATTGACGCTTGCGGACAAGGCCCCTGTCGGGTCATATTCATAACGGGTGATGTGTCCCAGCGGGTCGGTAACGCTCGTTAGTTGGGTCGCCGCGTCGTAGCCATACGTCGTGCTGTGACCACGAGCGTCGGTCGCGCGCGTGAGGTTGCCGGCTGCATCGTATTCGTAGTGCATGCTTCGCCCGAGCGCATCGGTCAGCGCCGTCGGCCGGTCCAGGGTGTCGTAAGTAAAATCGAGCGTGTGGCTTGCGGGATCGGTCTGGCGGGTCAGATTGCCCTGGGTATCGTAGGTCAGTGTGCTCTGGCGCCCAAGCGGGTCTGTCAGGCGGGTTAAGTTGCCGTAGGCATCGTACTCGAACTGCGTCGCCCGATTGAGCGCATCCGTCGAGCTGACCAACTGGCCGGCAGAATCGTACTGGAATCGCGATACCTGGCCTATGCTGTTGGTGATCGCGATCAGGTTGCCGCGGCCATCGTACCCATACTGCGCACTGTGCCCCGCTCCGTTCGTGGTGCTGATCACCTGGTTATGGGCCGGCTCGTAAGCCAGGGCAGAGGTGGTGAAGTTGTTCAATCCGGTCAGGTTGCCCTGCTGGTCATAGGCAAAGCTCTGCGCCGGCGGCCCGCCGCGCGTTAGCTGCCTTGCCGCATCATATTCGTAGCTGAGACTTTCTATCTCGTTTGTGCTGCGGGTGACGGCCCCATAGCTGTTCGCCTCGTACGTTGTTACGACCCCAACCTCATTCGTCCACGCAGTCGTGTTGTCCCCGTACCCAGCCGACCGCCCATAACCGAGCGGATCGGTATGGCTCGTGATCCGGCGCTGGCCGTCGTAGCCGATCGTCGTATGTGCGCCGCCAGGCTCAGTGATTCCGACCAGGAGATGGTTGGCATCATACTGATAGCTGACCGCATGCCCCAGCGGGCCGGTGATGCCTGTCAAATTGCCGGCGTCGTCGTGGGTCAGAGTGTAAGTCCTACCGGCGGCATCGGTCACGCGCGACACGTAGCCATCGGCGCCGTAGGCCAGGCTCGTGCTGCGGCCACTCGAGTCGGTGATGCTCTTGACTCGTGTGGTCAGCCCCCACGCGCCGGCGGGCAAGGCCGCGCCGGACGGCTCGTAGGCCAGGCTGAGCACGTTGTCATTGGGGTCTTGCACCCGCGTCAGCCGACCCAGAGCGTTGAAGCTCTCCCGCATCCCGTACTTCGAAGTGCGCGTCCACGTGCCGTCGGGGTTCAGTGTTAGCCTGCCGGTGTCCCCTGCCGGTGGCGAATAGCTGTCATCACCCTGCCGGACATAGGTCAGGTATTGTCCGTCCCCCTGGATGATCGTCACAGTGCTGGACTTGTTGACCAGCACCGTATCGTAGCTGCTGAGCCAGTTGAAGCCGAAGGGGGAGATGTCCCCGCGGCGTACCTCCACCGTACCACTGACAGCCAGGGTGGGCCGCGCGCCGCTGTCGTAGTAGAAGGTCTCCCACGCGTTGAAGGCGTAGAGGCCGGGCGCGACGCGCTGCCCCAGGCCGTTGCGCGTGTCCCACTCGGTCCGCGCGTCGTAGCCTTCGCCGGTGTAGGTTTTGCCCTGGAAATCGAGCCGCCACTCGGCGCGGGCCGGCGTTTGGCTGGTGATGGTGAACGGCACGCGGGCCGTCACCGCCGACGTATCGTTGCTGCTGCTGTAGCGCAGCCCCAGAATGACCGCCAGGCCGCGACTGCTGACCGACGGGAAGGTGTACTCTTCGGAAACCGATCCCGTGCCCACGTTGATCTCGCAGCCGGGGCATTGCGTCTGGCTGCCGCCCTCTCCTGCGTTGGCCGTGGTGATGGAGGCATCCCCGCCGCCAGGCTGTTGGCCCGCGATGCCGGGCAGCGCGTGGCCGTAGGTCGAGAAGTGGGTCACGCGCGCCTGCAGCGCCTTCTGCCCGCCGCCTGCGTCCACCACCTTTCCCGGCACCGGGTCACGCCAGCGATTTTGTGTCCCATCCCACCAATAGCACAGGGTGTCGGTGCCCACAGGCAGCGTGCCGGTGTAGGCGACGGTCCACAGCACCTCTTTGCCCTGCGGGAAGACGAGCCCCTCCGGCTCCAGCCCCGCGAAGCCCATCGGGACCGAGCCATCGGCGAAGTAGCCGGGCAGCGTCTGGTTCGCCAGGAAGGTCACGCGTGTTTGCTGGGTGGTCGAGAGCGCGCCGGCCGGAAACTCCAGGCTGGTGTTTGCCAGGCTATTCGTGATCTTGCCGCCGCCCGCGCCGACCGGTGCCACCACCGGATCGAGCGCGTGCAGCCGCACGTCGGCCACGCGGCTGACCTCGTTGGCGCGCACGGTCGTACTGCGGCGGTCGAGGCCGAAGCTCGCCAGGGTCAAGGTGAGGGTATACGTGCCGGCCGGGGCCGCCAGGGAGAAGCTGCCATCGGCGCCGGTGGTGGTCGTGAGGACGACGCGGCTGCTGAGGGACGCTAGGCTCGCCGCGGTGGCGGCCTGGCCGGTCGTCGGCCCCGCGTCGCTTGCGATGACCGATCGGCGTTTTGCGACTACGGGCAGGAAGGTGCGATAGGGCGGCAGCTCATCGAGCGCGCCGGCGGCCACCACCTGGATACCCGCCAGGGGTTCGTCGTTGCTCGCGTTCACCACCAGGCCGATCAACGTGCCTTTGCGTTCCGCTGCGGCCTCCGCACGCAGGTTACGCGCCACCTGCTCAGGCCGGTCTCCGACCGTCCCCGCGGCCGCGCGGGGCTTGAGACTGGATGGATAGGACGAAAACAGCAGGGCGAGGCAGACGATAACGCTGACATCGCGATAAAGAGGGATGCGGACCCGCCGCCAAAATCGAGTAACCATTTGGCACCTCCCTGTGCGCTACAACTGGAGACACCGGGCAACTTGGCAGTGGCCATACGTGCAAGGCAATGGGAGTATACATTCTACCGCGGGTCTCGTCAAGGCGCTCCGGTCGCGCCGGCGACCGGGCCGTTGGCGTCGGTCACAACCCCGCGGACGGTCTGCGGCCGGAACGCGAGCACCAGCAGGCCGGCCGCGAGGAGCAGCAGCGCAGCAAAGGGGAGGAAATGCCGTGAGACGATGAAAAATGAGCGATTCATCTAGTCCAACAGGGTGTACAGCCACTGTCCAAACCGCTCCACCCACGAGGGTCGAGGCTGGTTCGGCCCTGAACACGTTGCCGAGGTGCTGAGGGCAGGGGATGGCACTGCGGCCTGGACACCTACACTTCCTGCAGCCATGGCACTGCGCTCACCCTGAGTAGCCAGGGAGGTCCCCTGTTGGCCTACCGAGCCGACGCCGCTGGGCCCGGGAACACCTTGTTGAGCAACACCACCAGTCCTAACGACGGCCTCGGTTACCTCAATGAACTGTTGCCCTTCTGGAGACTGGATATTGATGACTCGTACGCCGTCTACTTCCTGTCGCGCTCTCCCGCCCATGCCCGCCATAATATAAACGGCGCCGCCGATGAAGATGGCGAACACACCGCCGGCCACCAGCACGGCCACGAACTCTCCCGTCGGATCGGTCAGGTTTGTTGGATCGTTTCGGGCGTACAAGTAAGGATTGAGGGTCAACGGCTGGCGCAGCCTTCCCCGTTGAGGATCGCGGCTGATGAACCGCCCCACCTGCGGATCGTAGTAGCGCGCTCGATAGTAGTAGAGCCCGCTCTCCGCATCCCACTCGCGGCCGGTGAAACGGAAGGGATTGGCCAGGTTGGGATTGCTGCCGCCGGTCGCAAGGACGTTGCCCCACGGGTCATAGCGATAGCTGACCACCAGGCCGCCCGCGCCGTTGGTCAGGGCCACGATGCTGCCCAGGCGGTCGGCGACGTAGAAGTAGGTCGTGCCCCCGCGCGTCATGGCGAGCGGATGGTCAAGCCCGTCGTAGACGTAGGTGGCGATGACACCCCCTGCGGCGTTCGCTTCCAGGGCCAGGTTGAGACCGTCGTAGACGTAGTAGGTCAGCGTCCCCGCCCGATCGCGTTTGCTCACGCGATGGCCCTGCGCGTCGTAGGCGTAGGCGGCGTAGGCGCCGTCCGGAAAGTCTATGCGCACCAGCCGGTCAAGCCCGTCCCAGGTATAGGTGGTCGTTTGGCCGGCCTTCGTTTTCGTGCGCAGGTTGCCGTTGGCGTCGTAGGTGTAGGTCGTCCCATCGCTCGAAGACACGAGTTGGTTGGCCGCGTCATAGGTGGAGGTCAGGCCGCCTTTCGAGCGCCGATTGCCGGAAGCGTCATAGCTGTAAGTTTCGTTGAGGCCGGGACCGCTCACAGCCGTCAAACGGTACGTCGCGTCGTAGGTGTAGGTCGTGGTTCCAGCCTGCCCTGAGCCTGTCGAAGGGTCGGTGGCGCTCACCACGTTGCCGCTCTTGTCATAGGCGTAGCGGAGATCGCTGAACGTGACGCCGCCGTTCGGGCTGCGGCTGAGCAGGCGCGTCACGAACGCGCCGGCGTTATAGGTCAGAGTCGTGCTGACCCCTGCGCTTGCCGCGGCCGGGCCGGCCGCCGTCAGCCAGCCCGCCGCATCGTAGGTGTAGCGGTAGGCCAGGTTAACCGGGCCGGCGGCGACCAGGCTGCCCAACCGGTTGAGCGGGTCATACGTGGGACGCACCGTCTGGACGGGGTTGGCGCCGGTCGCAATCGTGACGCCGTAGACCAGGCCGGTGACGACTTGCCAGGGGGTGAAGTCCACGCGATCGCTCACCTTGCCACCGCCGCCACTCGGATTGGTCGTGGCGTGATAGGGGCCGGATGGGCTGCCCCACCAGTTCTGCTCCGCGTCGAACACGTTCGAGCCGGCGTTCTCGATGGCCCAATCGCGGTTGCCCACGATGCGGTTGCGCCGCAGCGTCGCCGTGGTGTTGCCGCCGGCCCAGATGCCGCGCACGGAATTGTCGCTGAGGCTGCTGTCGCTGATAGTCACCCGGGCGCTGTCCAGCGAGAGGCCGTTGCCGATGGCCCGAGCGATGGTGGCATGGCTGACGGTCAGATCGGTGTTGCTGACGAAGATGTTCTCGTGATAATACTGGCCGCCGTAGCGCACCACCACATAGTCGAGCACATTGCCAGATTCGGCCGCGGCTGACTCGAAGCGCAGGTTGTTCCAGTCGCCGGGCGCGGGTATGGTCGCGCTGCCGTCGCCGTTGGTGTCTCCGCCGGCCGCGTCATCGCGCAGCGACGTGAAGATGATGGGTCGGTCCGCGGTCCCGCGGGCGATCAGTGTGCCGGGGATGCTCATGACCCTGTCCGGGTACCAAAATTTGACGATCGTGCCGGGGGTCAGGGTCAGTCGGGCGCCGCGGTTCACGCGGAGGCCGTAGGCCACAAAGGGCAGCGCGTCGTCGCCGTCCCACATCACGTCCCCGTCGACAATCGTGTTCACCACGAAGCCGTTGACACCGTTGCCGCTGGCCTGGTTGCCATCCAGCGTGAAAGATGGGGCGGCGCCGCCCATGCTCAGCCAGGCTGCTGCTGCCGTGTTGCCGGTGAAGCGGTTGCGCGCCAGGATCGGCGGCATCGCGCCCTCGAAGTAGATGCCGTTGCCCTTGTTGCTGGCGAAGGTCGAGTCGGCGAGGGTGATGTTCGGCGTGCCGACGTAGACGCTGTAGCCATAGAGGTGACCGCCGTAGCGCACCTCGACCCGTTCCAGGGCGTTGCCGGTGCTGCCGCCGTGGAAGAACAGGGCGTTCCAGTCACCGGGTGCCGGGATCGTAGCGCCCCCGTCGCCGTTGGTGTCCCCGCCGGCCGTGTCGTCGCGCAGCGAGGTGAAGATGATCGGTCGGTCCGCCGTGCCCTGCGCCACCAATGCGCCGTAGAACGAGGCGGTGGTGTCCAGGTTCTTGAATTTGACGACCGTGCCGGGGGTGAGGGTCAGCCGGCTGCCGCCGTTGCCGTAGAGGTTCTGGATCACGAAGGGGAAGGCGTCGTCGCCGTCCCATGTTACATCGCCCCAGAGCTGCACATCCACCACGAAGCCGTTGATGCCGTTGCCGCTGGCCTGGTTGCCATCCAACGTGAAGGAAGGCGCGCCATTCATGCCTAGCCACGCCGCCGCGACGGTGTTGCTAATAAAGCGATTGGAGGTCAGCGCCGGCGGCATCGCGCCCTCGAAGTAGATGCCGCTGCCGTTGTTCCGGGTGAAGAGCGAGTCGGCGAGGGTGATGCCCGGGGTGCCGACGTAGACGCCATAGCCGTAGGCCTGGCCGCCGAAACGTACCTCGATGTGTTCAAGGGCGCTGCCCGTACTCGAGTTGTTGAAGATCAGCGCGCGCCAGTCGCCGGGCGCAGGGGTCGTGGCGCTGCCGTCGCCGTTGGTGTCGCCGCCGGCCGTGTCGTCGCGCAGCGAGGTGAAGATGACCGGCCGATCGGCGGTCCCGCGCGCCACCAGGCTGCCGTAGAATGAAGCAGTGGTGTCGGCCTGCTTGAACTTGACGACCGTGCCGGGGGTCAGGGTCAGCCGGCTGCCGGGGTTGCCGTAGAGGTTTTGTATCACGAAGGGGAAGGCGTCGTCGCCGTCCCAGGTGACGTCGCCCCAGATTTGCACGTCTACCACGAAGCCGTTGACGCCGTTGCCGCTGGCCTGGTTGCCGTCGAGCGTGAAGGAAGGCGCGCCGTTGATGCGCAGCCAGGCCGGCGCTGCGGTGTTGCCGGTGAAGCGGTTGCGCGCCAGGGTCGCGGGCATCGCGCCCTCGAAGTAGATGGCGGCACCGTTGTTCCGGCTGAAGGTCGAGTCGGCGATGGTGACGTTGGAGACGCCGACGTAGACAGCGTAGCCGTAACCGTAGCCGCCGTAGCGCACCTCGGCGTGCTGCAGGACGCCGCCGCCGCCCCAGCCGCCGAAGATCAGCACGCGCCAATCGCCGGGCGCGGGGGTCGTGGCACTGCCGTCGCCGTTGGTATCGCCGCCGGCCGTGTCGTCCTTGTAGGAGGTGAAGATGATCGGTTGGGCCGCCGTGCCGACTGCCGCCAGCACGCCATCCACGGAAATCTGGCCGCCGGCGTCCCGCACCTTGACCACCACACCTGGCTCCACCGTCAGGGTCACGCCTTGATGGATGTAGATGTCGCAGGTCATTACGTAGGGGCTGCCGGCGAGGGCCCACGTCGTGTTCGCGTTGATGGAGCCGCACACGTCGGTGTAGGGCGCGCTGCCGCTCCGGCCCACCTCGCGGTAGGGCGTCGCGGTGGCTGGCGCGGGGGCAGGCGATGGGAAGGTTGAGGTTAAGGCTGAGGACAAGGTTGAGGTCAAGGGCGAAGTGAAGGGCGACGCCAGCCGCGGCGTTTCCAGATCGGGTGTGCGCGGCGGCGTGATGTCTCCCCGCTGATTCTCTGATTTGCTGACTTGCTGATTTGCTGATTTGCTGATTCGTTGATCTGCTGATTCGCTGATTCCGCCGCCCGCCGCCACGTAATCATAGCTCACCACGCTGCGCACGGCCGGATTGCTCAACAGCCGCGTTTCCACCGCATCGGGCTGGCCGGGGAGGCCGGTGGGATAGGTGTAGGTGACTTGGACGCTGGTGTCCAAGTAGCCTGTCAGGTCGTCAAGCGCGTTGTAGGTGTAGGACACGCTGCCGCCGGGATGCTGCTGCGAGACCAGGCGGTCGGCCGCGTCGTAGGTGAACTGCAAGGTGGCTCCCGTGGCCTCGGTGCGGCTTACCAGGTTGCCGACCGCGTCGTGGTTGTAGCTGGCGGAGCGGCCCAACGGATCGGTGGCGCCCGCGAGCTGCCCGACTGCGTCGTAGGTGTAGGTCGTGCTGTTGCTGCGGGCGTCGGTCGCACGTGTCAGACGATCATTGCGGTCGTACTCGTAGCGGACGGTCTGACCCAGGGCGTCGGTCGCGGAGGTCAGCCGGTCCATCGCGTCGTAGGCGTAGGTTGTGGTATGCATTTCCGGGTCGGTGGCCTGGATCAGGTTGCCCGCGGCGTCGTAGCCAGAGGTGCCGGAGAATCCCAGAGGATTAGTGTACCGCGTGAGGTTGCCGAAGGCATCGTATGCCATCTGCTCCGTCCGGCCGAGGGGATCGGTCGTGCGAGTGAGCTGGCCGGCGGCGTCGTATTCGTGGCGCGTCACGTTGCCGAGCGGGTCGGTGACGGCGGTCAGGTTGCCCCGGGCGTCATAGCTGAGACGGGTGACGTTCCCGCTGGTGTCGCTCACGCTGGTGAGCCGGCTGTGGGTCGGCTCGTAGGCCATGCTGACGCCGGTGGGGCCGGTGGCCGCGGTCACGTTGCCGCGGGTGTCGTAGGTATAGCTTTCGGCAGGAGGCTCGCTGCGCGTCAGCAGGCGGCGCTCGTCGTAGGTGTAGCTGAACGTCTGCAGCGGCGTCGTCGTTTGGATCACCGCGCCGTAGCTGTTCAGGCGGTAGGTGACCGGACGGCCAAGCTCGTCGGTGAACGTGTTGACGTTCTCGGTGTAGGATGCGCTGCGGCTGGCACCGAGCGCGTCGGTGTGCTGCATCATCCGACCCTGCGCGTCGTAGGCCAAGGCGGTCGCGTCCCCTTCCGGGTAGATGAAGCGCGTGAGCCGGTGTGCGCCGTCGTATTCATAGCGCGTCACACTGCCGAGCGGGTCGCGAATGCTGATCAGGTTGCCGGCCGCATCGTGGCTCAACGTGTAGACGCGGCCGATGGGATCGGCAGCGCTCGCGACATAGCCGGCCGCGCTGTAGGTCAAAGCCCATGATCGGCCGCTGGGGTCGGTGATGCGCGCGAGCCGCGTCGTCAGGCCCCACGCGCCCGCGGGTTGCGCCAGGCCGTTGGGTTCATAGGTCAGCACGTAGGCGTTGCCGTTGAGATCCTGGAGCCGCGCCAGGCGGCCGCTCGCATTGAACTGCTCCACCATGCCGGTCTTGGACGTACGCATCCATGACCCGTCGGGATTGAGCACCAGCGTGCTGTAGTCTTCGGACGGCCCCACATAGGCGCTGTTGGGCTGCCGGGTGTAGGTAAGGTATTGGCCGTCGCTCTGGATGATCGTTACGGTGTTGGACCGATCAACGAGCAGCGTGTCGAAGCTGCTGAACCAGTTGAAGCCGAAGGGCGAGAGGTCGCCACGGCGCACCTCCACCGTACCGCTGACCGCCAGGGTGGGTCGCTGGCCGCTATCGTAGTAGAAGGTCTCCCAAGTGTTGAAATTATAGAGGCCAGGCGCGACGCGGTAGCCCAGGCCGTTGCGCGTATCCCACTCGGCCTGCGCGGTGTAGCCTTCGCCCGTGTAGGTCTTGCCCTGGAAATCGAGCAGCCACTCGGCGCGGGCCGGCGTTTGGCTGGTGATGGTGAACGGCACGCGGGCGGTGACGGTGGGGGTGTCGTTATCGCTGCTGTAGCGGAGCGAAAGATCAACTGCCATGCCGCGCGCGCCAACCGACGCAAACGCATAGGTCTCCGCCACTGCGCCGGACCCCACGTTGATCGCGCAGCCGGGGCAGTTCGTCTGACTGCCGCCCTGCCCACCGTTGGCCGTAGTGATGGAGGCATCCCCGCCGCCCGGCTGCTGGCCCGCGATGCCGGGCAGCGCGTGGCCGTAGGCCGAGAAGTGCGTCACGCGCGCCTGCAGCGCCTTGCGGCCGCTGCCCAGGTCTACGACCTTGCCGGGCACCGGATCGCGCCAGCGGTTGGTCTTGCCATCCCACCAGTAGCAGAGGGTGTCGGCGCCGACGGGCAGCGTGCCGGTGTAGGCCACGGTCCACAGCACCTCCTTGCCCGGCGGGAAGACCAGCCCCTCCGGCTCCAGCCCGGCGAAGCCCATCGGCGCCGAGCCGTCGGCGAAGTAGCCGGGCAGCGTGCTGTTCGCCAGGTAGGTCACGCGCGCCTGCTGGGTCGCGGAGAGCGCGCCGGCGGGGAATTGCAGGCTGGTGTTGCCCAGGCTGTTGGTCACGTTGCCGCCGCTCGCGCCGACCGGCACGACCACCGGATCGAGCGCATGTAGCCGCACATCGGCCACGCGGCTGGTCTCGTTGGCGCGCACGGTGGCGGTGCGGCGGTCGAGGCCGAAGTTCACCAGGGTGAGGGTGAGGGTGTACGCACCCGCGGGCACGGTCAGCGCGAAGGAACCGTCTGTGGCGGTGGTGGCGGTGAAGGTAACGCTGCCGCCGAGCGCCGCGCCGGCCGCCGCGCCGGCCGCCGCGACCGTGGCGCCGGCGTCCACCGGCGCCACATCGCTGGCCGTGGCCGCCCGCCGCTTCGCCACCACGGGCAGGAAGACGCGGTAGGGCGGCAGCTCTTCGGGCACGCCGGCGGCCACCACCTGGACGCCCACCAGCGGTCCGTCGTTGCTCGCGTTCATCACCAGGCCGATTAGCGTACCCTTGCGCTCGGCCGCGGCCTCGGCCCGGAGGTTGCGCGCCGCGGGCGCAGCCACGGCCAGAGACCGGCTCGCGCCCATCTGCTCAGGCCGGCCGCTGACCGTGCCTGCCTCCTCCGGTTGGACATCGGCTGCCTGGGCGCGGTGCAACGCGGAGCCGGGACTGACGTTTGGAGGATAGGGCGAAAACAGCAGGGCGAGGCAAACGATGAGGCTGACGCCGCGATAGAGAGGAAAGCGAACCTGTCGCCAAATCCGAGTAACCATCTGGCACCTCCCTGTGAACGATGGCCGATGAAACGGGCATGCGAGATTTCGAGGCGGGAGTAGTGTAACGCAAGCGGGGTGTTTCGTCAAACAGCGGTTTTCTGAGAACGGTTCACCGTTTGAGTAAGTGAGTTGGGGCCGATACGGTTTGGATGAGGCAGCAAAGACGACTCCCTTGTCGCAGGGCGTGAGAGTCCGGCTCGCTACAAGAGACTCCGCATCCGCGCCGCCAGTTCTTGTCTTGTCCGCAGTCCCTCGTACAGTACGCCATTGACAAACAGCATCGGCGGCAGCTTGATGCCCGCCGCCACCGCGCGCTTGAAGTCCTCGTTCACCACCTCCTGGTGATGGCGACCGTCCAGATCGGCGGTGAACTGCGCCACATTGAGGCCGATCTCCCCGGCATGGGCGATCAACTGCTCCCGCTCCAACGCGCCTTGCGCGGCGAACAACCGATCGTGCATGGCCCCGAACCGGCCCTGTGCGCCGGCTGCCTCGGCCGCGAGCTGCGCCAGGGGATGCGTTGCGCGCAACGGCAGGTGACGGCGCACCACTGCGATCACTTCTTCGATCGGCTCAAGTACTTCTGCCGGGACTTCGCCACCTTCGGCGCGATGATGGCCTGGCAGTAGCCCTGGTACGGGTTGCGCGCGAAGTATTCCTGGTGGTAGTCCTCGGCGGGGTAGAACGCGGTCAACGGTGTCACCTCGGTGACGATCTTGCGGCCCCAGATGCCCGCGGCATCCAGATCGCGGATCACCTGCTCGGCGGTTGCCTGCTGTTCGGGGCCGTGGGTGAAGACCGCGGAACGGTACTGCGTCCCTACGTCTGCGCCCTGGCGGTTAAGCGTCGTCGGGTCGTGGATGGTGAAGAAGACCTCCAGCAGCTCGCGGTAGCTGACGACTTGCGGGTCGAAACAGATCTGCACGACCTCGGCGTGGCCGGTGGCGCCGGTGCAGACCTGCTCGTACGTCGGATTGGGGCGGCGTCCGCCGGCGTAGCCGGAGACCACGTCCTCCACCCCGCGCAGTTGATCGTAGACGGCCTCCAGGCACCAGAAGCAGCCGCCGGCGAGGGTGGCGACTTCGTGGGGCTTGGTGGGTTGACTGGTCGGTTGGACTGTTTCGCTCACGGTGGCTTTTCCTTTGCAGCGTCGGTTTCACATCGCTGCCAGCATACCCGAAGCGAATCGCGGTTGCTGTAGATGATCTTCCCAAACGGGGATGCCAGGAATTGGCGTGTGTCCGGCATCCCCGCGGATTCATCCCTTTGCCGCGTCCCCAGCCCACAGCCGCCGCATCTCCTCTGAGGTTGCCAGCAGCTCATCGAGCGTCCCCTGCGCTTCGACGCGACCCTCCTTCAGCACGATGATCTGATCCGCCCGGCGCAACACCGGCCGGCGGTGGGAGACGGCCAGGATCGTGATGCGTGATGCGTGCTGCGTGGGATGCCCATCGTCGCTGCTCAGACGCTCCCAGAGTGCCCGCTCCGTCTCCACGTCCAGCGCGCTGGAGAGGTCATCCGTCACCAGCAGTTCCGGCTCGCGGACGAACATCCGCGCGGCCGCCGCGCGTTGCACCTGTCCGCCGGAGAGCCGCACCCCCCGCGGGCCGACGACGGTATCCAGGCCGCGTTCCAGCGTGGCGACATCCGGCTCCAACACCGCGCGCCACACCGCCGCTTCGAGTTTCGCGATCTGCGGTCCTCCGTCCGCGGTCATTTGTCCTTCGTCGTTCGTCATCGTGATATTTTCCCGCAGCGTCGTGCTGAACAGCCGCGGCACCTGGGCGGTGTAGGCCGCGCGAGGCGGCCGGAACCAGGCGGCGGGATCGGCCACCGGCCGCCCATTCCAGAGGATCTCGCCCGCGTCCCGCGGCAGCAGGCCGTGCAGGGCGCGCAGCAGCGTCGTCTTGCCGGCGCCGATCTGTCCGGTGATGACGGTGAAGGAGCCGCGGCGCAGGGTGAAGCTCACGTCTCGTACGCCGCGATCGGTGTCGCCATGCAGGCAGGTGAGGTTGCGGACTTCAAGGGTTTCGAGCAGCAGACCTAGCACGGCCCCCCCAGCCCCCCAACTTTGGGGGGAGTCCGGTTCCCCACGGGGTTGCCGGATGTCCGGTTCCCCGCGGGGTTGCCGGATGTCCGGTTCCCCGCGGGATTGCCGGATGTCCGGTTCCCCGCGGGATTGCCGGATGTCCGGTTCCCCGCGGGGTTGCCGGATGTCCGGTTCCCCCCAGGATTGGGGGGTCAGGGGGGCACGATCCACCAACGCCTCGGCCGGCTCGTCGGGGATCAGCTCCACCAGCCGGCCGAGCGCCACCTCATGCTGCTTGACGTCGCCGACGAAGCTGCCCAGGTAGGAGGGCAGTTCGGTGGTGAACCAGAGGTAGTAGGTGAACAGCGCAAAGTCACCCACGGTGAAGCGTCCGGCGACCATCGCCTGACCCGCCATCAGCAGCATCACGCCGATGCCGATGGTGACCGCGATGGCTTGCATTCCGAAGACGAATTCCTCCAACATGCCGGCGCGGATCATCGCGCCGCGGCGGACGGTGTTCAGCGCCTCGTAGCGCGTGACGACATGGTCTTCTGCGCCCGCCACTTTGATGGCCTGCACTGCGCCGAAAAGCTCGGCCAGGAAGCCGGTCACAGCGTCGCCGGCCAGCCCCTTCTCCCGCTGATAGCGCAGGTAGTAGCCCCACGCTGCCCGGCCGATCCCGTAGGCGGCGATCAACGGCAGGAAGACGACCACCGTGATCTGCCAGTTGATGCGCGCCATGATGACCACGGCGACAATGAACGACAGCAGATTGCCCGCCACATCCGGCAGCCAGGTGGGGAAGTCGCTCACCTCGGCCACGTCGTTGCGGTAGCGGTTGACCGCCTCACCGGCCGAGACCGGCGGAATCGCCGCGCCGGGCCGGCGCAGATGCGCGGCGAACAAGTTGCGGCGCACCAGGCCGGCGACGGTGAAGCGGAAGGTCCAGCCGGCCCAGGTCTCCGCATAGGTGGCGACCATGCGCGCCAGCCCCACCGAGACGTAGAGCGCGATCAAGGTTCCCAGACCGATCGCCAGGGGTGCGGCGCCGGTGAGCCGGTCGAACACGGCCTTCTCCAGCAGACCCGGCAGCACCCGCGATCCCAGGTAGAACACCTGCAACCCCGCATGGAGGGCGAATGGTTTGCGGCCGTAGTGGATCAACCGACCGATGAACGGCCAGATGTCGATCGAACTTGTGGCGCTCGTCGGTCGTTGGTCATCGGTCGTCTTCATGCCAACGCCTCCTCCAGCCCGGTTTGCAGCAAGCTGTAGAAACGCGAACTCCGGTCCGAGGCCAACTGCTCGCGCGGGCCGAACTCGACCACGCGGCCGGCTTCCAGGATCAGGATGTCGTCGGCGCGCTGGACGGTGCGCAGGCGGTGGGCGATGATGATGCCGGTGCGCGGATGGGATGCCCCCCGGCCTCCAACTTTGGGGGAGTCAGTCACCCCCCACGATTGGGGGGCAGGGGGGGCGGTTTTACCAAGAAGCCGGTCAATCGCACGTTCCAGCCGCGCCTCGGTGATCGGGTCGAGCCGTGACGCGGCCTCGTCCAGGATGATCAGACCTGGGTCGCGGAGCAGCACGCGCGTGAACGCCAGCAGTTGCGCTTCGCCGGCCGAGAGGCCCGCAGCGGCCGGCGCCAGCTCCGCGTCGAGGCCGCCCAGCGTCATCTCGGCCCAATCCAGTAGCCCCAACTCGCCCAGGGCGTGACGCATCTGCTCGTCGCCGACGGCCGGATCGAACAGTGCGATGTTATCTCGCACGCTCGCGCCGAACAGTTGCACATCTTGCGTCACCATGCCGACGCGGTCCCGCAGATCGGCGAACGCGACCTCCCGCAGATCAACGCCGCCCAGGCGGATCGCGCCTACGGCCGGGTCATAGAGTCGAAAGAGCAGCCGCGTCAGCGTCGTCTTGCCGCTGCCCGTGCGACCCAGCACGCCGAGGATGCGGCTGGGCGCGAGCAAGAACGAGATCTGGTCGAGCGCAAGGTATTGGGTATTGGGTATTGCGTACTGCGTATTGCGTGGTGCGTGTTCGTCGTCCGTCCTTCGTCCTTCGTCATCGTACGCAAACGCCACCCTGTCGAACGCCACGGCCAACGCCCCGCCCGGCAGCCTGGCGGCCGGCGTCTCGACCACCTGCGGCCGGAGATGGAATAGCTCGGCGACGCGGCCGATGCCGGCGGTGGCTTGCTGCAGGTTCTTGGCCTGCTCGCGGATCGCGTCCAGCGGCGCGGCGGTCATGCTGACGTAGTAGACGATCACGAAAGCCGTGCCGATGGTAACAGTGCCCTCCGTGTAGAGGGTCGCGCCAATCGCCAGCCCCAGCCCATAGCCAATGACGTAGAGGAATTGGGTGACGCTGAAGCCCAGCGCGTTCGCCATCCAGCCGCCGCGGGCCTGGCGGAGCAGCGCAGCGAGCGCCCGCTGGAGCTTGCCGAGCGCATAGCCCTCCGCGCCGACGCCGCGGATGTCTTCCGAGCCGGCGATGTGCTCCTCCAGAAAGCCGGTCAGCTCTGCCCAAGCCTGCCGGGCGGCGGTCCAGCGCGTCGCGCCAAAGTTTTGCAGCGCCGCCAACGCGGCCACCGTGACCAGCGCGTAGGCGGCCAGGATCGCCCCGGCCCGGACATCCTCGCGGAAGAGCAGCAGCAGGATGCCGGCCACCAGCAGGAGGTTGCTGGCGGTGCGTACGACGAACTGGGCGAAGAAGTCGGCTAGGCTGGTCACATCGCCGTCCACGCGTTCGATCAGCTCGCCGGCCGTATGCGTCTTGTGGAACGGCATATCGAGCCGCAGCACGTGGCGGGCCAGGTCGCCGCGCAGCGCATCGGTGGCAGCCCAGCCCACCTGCAAGCTCACGTAGGTCGTGGCGAAGCTGATCCCGCGCTCCGCCAGCCCGATGCCAAGATACGCAGCCGCGGCCAGGAGCAGGGCGCGGGCCGCCCCGGCTATCTGGGCTGTGTCAATGAAGTAGCGGATCACCTGGGGGTTGAGCAGTTGCAGGCCGATGCCGGCCAGCGCCAACGCGGCCAGCAGGCTCACCCGCGACCGCAGGGGTTTGAGATAGGCGCCGAGCAAATGGGTGTACTCGGCTAACGGCAGAGACATAAGCACTCCTTGAAGATCCACAACCATTCCACGGATGGGTCGCGGCCTGTGACAGGCGCGCAACGGCCACGGGCAGGAGCAACCCGTGGCCGTCGAACTTCTCGTGGGCAGGGCGACAGCGACGCGAGCCGTCGCCACGAACCGCGCGAACGCGGTCTCGTAGTGACGGCTTCAGCCGTGCGTATCACCCCGCGCAAGATAGAGCAGAATCAGCTAACGGGCGCACTCCAGCGAAAACGGCGAAACGGAAGTTGGTTGAATGGTTGACATGGGTGCGTCCTCCAGGTTCAGGGTGTGTGCCCGCCCGGTCTTCGAGCGCAGCACGATCCGAGTATACACGATGGCCGCGGGCGAAGTCAAAAACCGCTGGGGCACGCGGCAGACGGGAAGGCATGAGCTTTTGGGCTATCAACGGCGACTTTGTTACTGGGGCTTTGCCCAGGGCTGATCGCTGTCGCCCAACGCGCATAGGTCAGGCCGGTAGAAGCGAGGCAGCCGGCCGGCCTGGATGTCCTGCTGCACCAGGGCCTGGATGCGGGCCAGCCAGTCGCCAACGGTCGTGGCGTCAACCAGGGCCGCGGTCGCGTAGTAGGAGATGAGACCGCGCGGCTGTGCCGGGTGCTCTGGGGGCAGGTTGTGTGCGCGACAGGCCAACTCCGCGCCGGGCGCTGCCTTCATCACCAGGGCGGCGGTGTGGACGGGCACCCGGCCCGCCAGCAGATTCGAGTGTCAGAGGTCGGGCAGCAGGGTGAGCCTGACCCCGGCCGGCAGTGCCAGCGCGGCGAAGAAGCCATCCCAGAAGAGGTGATCGTCGTCGGTGGCGTCCTCCGTGTCGCCGAACAAGAGGCCGGGCCGCGTCTCGTCCGCTGTCTCGCCATCGAAGAAGCCGTGGCCGCTGACATGCACGAAGACCGAGCCGACGGCCCACGCGGCAACCCGTCGGCTGGCGGCCTGTAAGAATGCCACTACCAGGGGCCGGTCCAGCCGGCCGTGCAGGCAGAGGATCTGGTCGGCGGAGAAGCCGCGGCCTTGCAGCGCCTGGGCCATGGCGGTCAGGTCGCGGTACATGGCAGATTCGCCCGCCTGGGGCGCGGCGATCAGGAGGGCGAGGTGGTGGAATTGGTTCATGGGTCTCTCCTCGAACTGACGGTTCAGTCAGTTCATTCTCGTCGCTGTGGCTGAGAAAGTGGCGGGGCTGCGCACCCTGGCCTATTCTGTTTTCAATGCTTCCAAGGTGCTGGCGTCGAAGATCGCATTGGGCGGATCGCCGCGCTCCAAGCGGCGCACCCATTCCTCGCGTTTGTGACCGCGGCTCGTGTACGCGGCTGGGTCGTTGTCCTTCCAATACTGTACCGCAAACTGGAAATCCGCTATGGCTCTACGAATGTCGCCGGTGAGGGCGCGGGCGATGCCTCGTGAATCGCGGTAGGAGCGGAGTCGATCCGAACTTGCAGCCTCGGCATCGACAACCAACTGCTCGCAGATGGCGATCACCTGGCGCTCATAGCCGTTCAGGGCGCCAAACCAGCAGAGTCCATTCCGCGTGCTGAGCGGAATGTCGGCGCCGCCAAGATCCTGAATGCGCTGATATAAGGCCAAGGCATCGGCAATCTTGCCCTCAGTTGATAGATTGATCAACTGTCGCAGCGCCTGATCGCTTCCGCCAAGTTCTGAGAGATTATCTACTTCTACTTTCAATCGATAGCGACCACTTGTTCTCCCTCCGAGGTCTTTGGGCACCACGATCCGTCCATCTGAAGGTGGCTCGAGTATGAGCTGCGAGTTGCTATCGCCTCCACTGTCGTCATCTGTCACGGCTGAACCATCTGCTCCGTACACGGTCAGATAGGGGTCGATGCCATCACCTCCATCTTCCAGCCGGATGATGAGGCGTTTCCCCGCCGTACCGGCCAACTCCCACACGACGCCGGCGTTCAGGTTTTGTTCGGCCTTTTCGCCAGGGCCAATCTTCCGCGTCTCGGGCGTCGAAAGGCTAAGCCGATAGCCGCCGATGGGTGCTTGGGCTGTGGGGACGATGATATAGAGGCCGCCGGAAGGCAGGACGACCGACGGCAGCAGGGAGTTGTGTTGTTGGTCGCTATTGACAACGTGTTCGATTTCGTTGCCTTCAGGGCTCAGCAGGCTTAGCGCTGGCAGGATGGTGGGGTCATCGGTCGGGTCAAGAGCGATGCGTAGCAACTGCCCTCGTTTGCCATTGAAGGTCCAGGTCGTGGGCGTGTCGAAAGTGCCCACCTTCGTTTCGGTTAGGGTGATGGGACGTGAATCGTGCTGGGTGAGTGAGAGGTGATAGGCGCCAGAGCTGCTGTCAGACAAACCGCGGGCAATGATGGTGTAGAGGCCGTTGCTGGTGAGAACCAGATCGCCCAGGCGTGAGTTCCTGCCCTCGAAGTTATCATTTTCAGCCACCTTATTGCCATCAGGGTCGTAAAGATCCAGATGGGTGTCGAAGTCAGCGCTGGTCATATCAACACGGACGAACTGTCCGCCGGTTCCGCTGAACGACCACAGATCACGTGCCGCCGGAGCCAGAGTAGGAGTGATTTCCTCGCCAGCAGTCAATTGCTGTGGCAGGGCGAGGGTGAGGGTGTAGGCGCCGGAGCTTGCGCCGTCAGTGCTGCCTACCGCCAGGGTGTAGTCGCCGCCTCGCAACATCACGAAACTCAGTTCCTGAATGGGATCGCCGGTGGGGGGGTGCAGCTCGACCCGTAGCGCCAACCTGCCGCGTTCCGGGCGTTCGGCAACCGGCGCGTCGCCCACCGGGCGGTCGGGAATGGCCTGAATTGACAAAGCCTGTCCGCGCTCGCCGCTCACGCGCCACAACTCGCTGCCGCCCGGAGGTACCCGCCCGCGCTGTTGTCCCGATCTGGCTGTGCGGGTCGGTGTCAGCATCGCGACACCGGGAGCGGCCGGCGTAGGTGTCGGCATCGGGCCCAGCACCAGCGCCCCACCAGACGAAGGCGTACAGCCCTGGGCGGGGCTAGGAAGCTTCAGCGCGTCCCACTCATCGCAGCCTAGCTGGGGAACATAGCGGCCATGGCCCAGCCCCCATGCTACGAGCTGATCGGCAGGCGGGGCCAGGCGCCAAGCGTGGAGCACGCCGTTGGCGTCGCTGGAGACGGCGTAGGCAGTGTCATCCGTGTCCTGACCGAAAGCGGCCTGCCAGACGGGCGCCGGATGGACGAGGCGGGTCAGTTCGGCCCCTTCCTCTGCATCCCATAATACCAGGCTGCGGTCGGCGCTGCCAGAAAGGGCCAGGTTGCCATCGGGCGACAGGATGAGGCTCTGGATTGCCTGTGTCTGGCCCGCCAGGGTTTGTAGTCGCCGTGTTTCGACGTCTTCGACCACGATCTTGCCATCGTTTAGTCCCAGCCAGGCCCGCTTACCGTCAGGGCTAAGGGCGACGCTGGTGATGGCCCGGCCCAGCCTTGCCACCTCGACGGGCTGCCCGGCGTTAAGATCCCAGAGGATGGCGCGACCCTCGCGGTCGCCGGAAAGTAGCCGCTGTCCGTCCGCACTGAAGGCCAGGCCCAGGAGGGCGGCTATGTGCGGGCCTGCACCTGGGGCTTTGGGAAGCGCCTTCTCCTGCCATGCTTCCAGGTCCCACAGCCGTAGGCCGCCGTCTCCAGCGCCGGCCGCAGCCCAACGTCCATCGGCGCTCGCGGTCAGGCTGGTGATGGCGCGGGTCATTACCTGTGCGCTGGCGATGGCTTCGCCGGTGGTGGCGTTCCACAGTGTTAGCGTGCCTGTGTAGGACCCGGTGACAATACGATCCGGCCCTGCGGTTGCCAGGCCTGCAAAGGGTAGTCCCTGGGCCAATATCAGGGTCTTCGTCATTGCGCCGCCGGGCGACAGCCAGTCCCAGGCGGTGATTCCACCCTCGTCGCTGCCAACGAGCGCGCGGCCTGGTTTGTCCGTCAGCGCGAAGGCTGCGCCAGCCTGAACCTGGTGCAACAGTTGACCGCTCGTCAGGTCGCTCAGCGAGAGGCTGTAGCCATCGGAGGTGACTGCCTGGTTGCCGGTTAAAGCCACCCACTTGGCTGGAACTGGGTTCTGGGTCGAGCCGCCGATAAGTTGGGGTTCCTTTTCGTCGAGGCGCCAGCGCCACAAACCCTTGTCGGTACCCCAAAACGCTGTGCGGTTATCGGCGCTGAAGGAGAGTTGATGCACCCTGCCGGTCTTCTCGATGCTAAACTGTTTGACCAGACTGGCAACGCGCCTTCTCTCGACGTCAGCGCTGCCGTCACCGAAGCGCCTGGCGGCCGCCGTGCTGCTGTTGAAGCGGATGTCGAGCAATTGTATGCAGTTGCCGCGCGCCACAAGGGCTTGCATGTTACTGCCGAAAGTTTGGTAAGCGACGGCATCCACCGCTTTGCTGGTTCCACAAGCGGGTGGTTCCCCTCCCGGACTTGGGTTCAACTGGCTGCCAGCATTCGACGTGGCGCCGGTGTCCTCGATGGGTTGCGCACCCATCCCATCCCACAGCCACAACGCGCCATCGTCTAGGCCCAACAGTGCCTCACCGGCATTGCTAAAAAAGGTTGCGGCGGAAATCAGCTTCTTGTCGAGGGCGACCTTGTTTAGCTCAGACCGCTTCTGCCCTTGATCGGGCGACCAGGTCAGAAACTGACCGTCTGCGGTGTAGGCTGAGACCTTGGCCGATCCGTCCGGGTTGCGACCGACAGCGAGGCCCACGATGGGCGATTGCGGAGCGGCATCGCTAGCGTCAGGCCAGTGCCGTTTCTCCTGGGCGTCAATCACATCCCACAGACGCAAGCTGCCGTCCTCCGCACCGGTGACCGCCAATTCGTTGTCCACGAACGCGACTGCCGTCACAGTCATGCCTTTGGCATAGCCAATCCACGTCCGCAGTTGGCGGCCCAGCATAGTATCCCACAGTGTCAGGCTGCCATCAGAGCTGCCGGTCAGTGCAAAGTTGCCATCGGGGCTGACGGCCAGGCTGCGGATGTCATGGCGGGGCATCGTCACACCCCCTCCTCCTACAACCAGGCGCAGGTCGCGAATGCGCCAGAACCAGCGTTCTTTATCAATGTCGACGTGCACACCTGGGCATCCTTGCGAATCGACGGGACTCTGCCGGGTGACCGTGGCCGTTTTATCCACAAAGTCCACCATACTATCAGCCCAGTTCGCCTCGCCATCTACCTCCCGGTGCCGGCCCAAAATGACCTGGCTGCCGACTTCAATCGGGCCGAAATCGGCGTTGCTGTCTGTCATCCCGCACTCTTGCGGTGGCGCCAGGTCGAGCGAAGCGCCTGCCAGGGCGCCGGAGCTTGGTCTCAGGCTGGCGACCGCCGTACCCGTGCCCAAATCCCACAGCCGCAGGACGCCATCCAGCCCGCCCGACAGCGCGGTCCAAACGTCGCTGCCAAAGGCGACTGTGCGCACGATGGCCCCCGGCTCGCCCGCCGACAGTTGGCGCGGTATACCGCTTGTGGCATCCCACAGGGTGATGCCACCCCCGCCGGTCAGGAATTTTCCGCTGTCGCGAGGCGCAAAGGCCAGGCTGTAGATGGTGGCGCCGCCGGTGCGGAAGCGCCGCAGCTCGCTGCCGCTTTCCAGATTCCACAAGATGCTTTCGTTTCGGGAGCCGGAAAGGGCGGTCTTGCCGTCGGGGCTGAAGGCGACAGCCCGCACCCAGTCGCGGTGTCCCGTCTTGGCGTCTTTGCCGCCAAAGCGTCGGACGAGTTGCCCGGTGGCCAGGTCCCAAAGGATCATGCTCTGATCTTCCGAGCCGGAGACCGCCTGGCTGCCATTGGGGCTGACGGCGACGCTGTACACCCAGTCGTCATGTCCGGACAGATCCCTGATCTCCCGGTTGGCGGTCAGGTCCCACAGATGCAGCTTGCTATCGCTGCCGCCGAACACGGCCTGGTCGCCGCGCGGCAAGAAGGCGACGCTGAAGACCTTGTCGCCGAAATTCCCGGTGAGGGGCTCGCTGGTGCGGTTTTGGACATCCCAATAGAGCACGCGGCCGTCGTCCCCGGCCGAAAGGGCACGCGAGCCGTCAGGGCTGAGGGCCACGCTCCAGACCTTGCCCGCATGCGCCGTGCGAGTAACCACCCCGCCGCTGGCAAGGTTCCAGAAGGTTACGATCCCGTTTTCGTCGCCGGCCACGGCGAGTTGATGGGTCGCATCCAGGGCTGCGCTATAGACCGGACTGCCAAGCTCGTGTCTGTCTCGCGTTTGCGAAGCATACACGGCCTGGGCCAGTGCCGCCCTGGACGCCGATGGCGCCGTTTGCGTCACCACCTGGTTGGCGTAGACGGCAAACGCCAGCGCCCGGTCGGCGTTGCCGAGTATCAAGGCGGCCCGGGCTTGGTCTGCCAGCCGCAGGCTTTTCGTCTCGGCCTGTGCGACCACTGCTGCCGCCCTGGCCTCCACGGCCATGGCCTCCTTTGTCTTTGCCACGACCACAGCCGCCTCGGCCGTCGCCCTGGCCTCCACGGCTTTGGCTATCTCTGTCTTTGCCACGACCACAGCCGCCTCGGCCGTAGTTTTCTGGATTGCCGCTTCTTTGGCGTTATTGTTGGAACGTACAAGTAAAAGCAATGCGACCAGTGTCACAGCCAGTGCAAACGCTGCCAGACCGCGCAGTCGACGGCTGAGCGTGGCCTCCCTATCGGCTCTCAGTCTTTCTTTTTCTGCTTGCTGCCTTTCTTTTTCTGCTTGCTGTTGCGCCTCCAGCTCGCGGCGTCGCGCCTCTTCCATCTCGCGCATTTGCTCTGCCTCTTGGCTGGCTTTCAGGAATTCCGTCACTTCGGGCGTCTGGTGCTGCCCTTGCGTAGCAGCCACCGCCTTCTTCAGATCGTCGCCTTTCAGGAGCTTGTCCGGGCTCTTGTCCGACTCGACCCACTCCCGCTCTGCTAACACCAGCGGCTGTGCATTCTCCAACAGCCAGGCGCGGTTCCTGGCCCGGATGGGCTCAATGAAGCGGTCGTGCACCAACTCGTACCAGTATGCGCTCGCCCGCGCCTCCACCCGCAACAGATACTTGTCCTCCAGGAATTCAACCACCTGGTTGGGCATGCCTTCGGTCTCGGTCTTACCCTTGTTCAGGAACCCGCGCGTGCCCGCCTCGGTGATGAGCTTGTCGGAAAACCAGGTGCGCAGCTCCGCCTCGGAGACGCTCAGGCCCTTCAGCGCCAGGGCCTGGCGCAGCCGATCCTCATAGAAGTCGCCCAGGGCGTTATCAACGAACTTAGTCAAATCACCGTCCGCCAGCCTCTTTAAATCCTCGATGGTGATTTCTGCGCCGAATGTGTCCTTCAACCTTTCCCACATCTGGTAGCAGACGACCTGCAATTGCACCGGCTGGACGAACTCGCCCGCCTGCGCCGCCGCGTCCTGGCTCTGCTCGCGCACCAGCAGCAGGTTGCGCACGATCTCCTCGGCAGCATCAGCGGCGATGCGATGGCCCTTCTGCGCCGCCGGCCTTTCGACTGCCTCGTGAGCCGCCGCCTCGCTCATGCGCTCCATGGCGAAGCGGACGAAGGGATAGTTAGGCAGATTCGGGGTATAGCGTTCGATCTCCGGCACATAGTCGGAGCGCATGCTCAGGACTATCCACAACTGCGGGTCATCTTCGAGGGCCGCGTTGAGTTGTGCGAAGAATTGCTCTCGATCCGGCCAGCGCGTAGGATGAGTGGTGGCGATCTCCTCGAATTGATCGATAATTAACACGTGCGGGGGCTGGGCGCGGCGCGACTGTGACGGCGCAACAGCCTGTGGGTCGCGTGCACGTTCAGCGATAGCGGCAGCGGCCACAGCGGCATCATAAGCGTAGGCTTTGCCATCGCTGGTGTGTAGCCCCAGCATGAAATCCTTCAGCTTCATGTCGGCGAAGACGCCCGCCATTTCCTTACGTCCGTCAATGCTTGTCATCACATTGAAGGCATAGACATTTTTGATCTCGCCGGCTTCGGCGGACAAGGCAACGCCCACGCGTGCCAGCGGCAACACCAGATAGCGGACGTCCTTGCTGCGCAGTCCTGGAATCAATCGCACCTTGAGCAGCGAGCTTTTGCCGGCGCCGGAAGGAGAATAGAAGAGGACGAGCCGATGGGCAATGACCACCGAAAGCAGGTCACGGGCCTCACGGTCGCGTCCGAAATAGTAGTTCCTGTGCTTTTCATCGAACTGCTGCGGCCCAACATAGGGATTGGCCGGTTCAGCCGACGGTTCGGGGGACATGATCTGGCCTGTCATCCTAGTTGTCCTTCCAGCCATTGTAGAGCTCGCGGATGAAATCCGCCGGTTCCTGCTCGATGACATCGAAGTCGGCCTGGCGTAGATAGTGCTGTAGATAGGTTTTGGTGCTCTCGTCTTGCTCGAGCTGGATGGCGACGCGAGGCAGTTTCATGGCTTGCGGATAGTGTTTGATCAGACCGCGAAAGAGCACGCGAAAATCCCAGTCGTTGGGTCGATAGCCGACCATGGCCAACGAGCGCAAGGTCAGGGCATCCTTGATGCACGGATGGATGGCCGGCCGGCCCTGGGATTGGACGGCGCTGGCGTCGCGGGAGATGGCAGCCAGAAAGTCCAGGTGGTCGTCGACCGTGAGCACCATTGACTCTGGCCACTCATCGCAGCCGTGCAAATGATAGACCAGTGGCTGTTTCTTGGGGTCATAGTCGGCGTTGTCGAAGGCTGAGGGCAGACCATGGAGGGCCGGGTGCCAGCGGCAGATTTCGGTGACGGCCTCGACCCCGCGCGTCTGCTTGATCGCTGCCTCAAGCTGCTTGTGGAAGCTGGTAGTGATGTAAATGGACAGCGGCAGGCTGGCTAAGAGCAAGAGCGGGTTGCTCTCGGGATCGTTTAGGCTGGGAAAGTCGAAACGCTCCGCCAGCTCGGACACGCTCAGTGTTTTCTGCTGGGCTTCCATCGCGGCCAGGCTTTGCTTAGAAACCTGGTCATTATTGCGGGCCAGCCGCAGCAGGATGGCCTTGAGGAAATTCAAGTATGATTTCTTGACGCTTACCTCATCGTGGACGGTCTCGCCGGTCCCACTGTAGCTCGCAGACTGGGCAATACGGGCGATGTTCAGACTGGTTTTGTCTGCGACCTCCGGATATTTGGCCCAGCTAGCCCAACCGCTCACCAATTTATCGTGGCTAACGAAGGTAAGATCGTTCGTGAAGCAGATGCCGACGATGGGCAGTACCTTGTCGTCGGCAATTTTGCCCGCGAGGGCGTCGACGGGGCTCTTGTCGGTAGCCGCAGGTTGGAGGTCATCGTAACTGACATCTGCTTGCATGGTCAACCATCCTTAGTTTGGGGGATTTCCATCATCACCCGGAAGCCGCGCTGCTTCAATCGGTCTTCTTCCGGAGCGGCGGTGCGCGCAAAGCTAACTACGTCCGTGGAGGCGCTCGCATACGAGCCCCCGCGGACAACACGGCGTACAATGACGGCGTAACGAGCGGCGTCGGGGTCCTCACGACCGTCGTCGCTGCGATAGGGATAAGGAAAGTCGCTCACGGTATCCTGGCTGCCCCAGATCGTGTGGGTCCACTCCTCGACGTTGCCCAACATGTTCTGGCAGCCGTAAGAGCTGGCGCCATCCGGGAAGGCGCAGACGGGCGTCGTGCCGGCCCCCCCCACATTGCACATGCCATCGCGCCAGTCGTTGCCCCAGGGATAGCGGGTGTTCTCGCGCCCGCGCGCGGCCTTCTCCCACTCAGCCTCGGTGGGCAGGCGATAGCAGCGCCCGGTCTTTTGTTCTTGGCTGAGCCAATCACAGTAGGCGCGGGCCTCGCGCCAACTCACGTTGACGACGGGATGGTCGCGTTTGGCCGCGGGCGGTTGCCGCAGCCACCAACTCTTGGCCGGGGGCTGTACGTCGGGACGATCCTTCAGAAAAGCGGCGTACTCTTCGTTTTTTACCGGATACCGACCGATGCGGAAGTCGGGCAGATCAACAATGTGCTGCGGTCCCTCCGACGCCGGCGCGGCGGGGTCATCGCTGCCCATCGGGAACGGGCCGGCGGGGATCAGCACGGTTTCCGGCTCGAAGGGACGCAGGGGCAGGATCGGTTGGCGGAGCGCCTCGGCTGCAGCGCGCCGGATGGCTTCCAGGTCAACCGCAGGGCTGGTGACGTGGATGGTCACTGGCCCCTGGATCGCGCCCACTGCGATACCTGTCACGCGGGCATTGTCTTGCACCGTGCCGGCCGTGACACCTACGTCGAAGGTGGTCGTCTTGGAACTGGCTTTGCCTGAGCTTTCCTCGGCGCCTACAGGGTCTGCGTGCGTTTCGTCCATGAGGACTCCTTTCTTAGCGCCCGCTGATTTCGTCACCTCAACCGCTGGAGTGATGAGGCGCCAGTCACCCACTCACCAAGGATGAATAGTTCACAGAGCAATTATACCCCTGGCGACCTCGTATGCAACGAGATCGAGAGTGCTGTTTCATCCATGAGTGATCCTACTACAGATGCCGACTTGTCTCAACAAAACGCGCTTCCACTGTACTTCACACCAATGTCAGTCCTCTTGGTCGGTCGTTGCGAAGTCCTGGCATGTCGAGCGCTGTTCCAATGCGTCGCCGATGTACCTGCTCCACTCTGCCTTGCTAAGATCGCGGCCGGCTGTTCGGCAGGCAAGATGGATCAACGCCCGTAAATCCGTCGGCCAGATTCGGAGTATTCCATCAGCGGTAAGGGTGGCCATCTTGCTCAGATCGGAGCTGAAGCTGGTATCAACAGTTGTCTCCCCTGAGGCCGCGATCTGGCTGGTCACTGCTAACAAACTTCCGTCTCGCATGTCTCGGATCTCCGTCATCTCCAGATCTGATAAAGCATAGCGACTGCGGTTCTCGGCTAAGGTAAGCATGCCGGGCAAAGGAGCGAAAGACGCTGATTGCGCGCCGAGCAAATCAACCCGTTGCGGTCGTTTGGGTTGGCCTAAATCCCAGATCCTGAGTCCATCCGGCGCTGGAAGGAAGAGCATAGTGTCCGGATCGCCAAACCAGAAGTCACCAACGTTTTCCCGTGCATCTATGGCGCCAAGCGCCTCGCCAGTGGCAGTCGCGATCAGATAGATGGGTGACGCTCCGAGCGACACGGCGGCCACATTGTGGCTGAGCGCAAGGTGATGTACACCCGCGGCGGGTTTTGGATATGGTAGACTGGCGACAAGCTCGCCTGTGTCGGGTTTGACAATGAGGATTTCATTTGCCCTCTTGGTATCTCCCGCTTGGGATGGCGTATCCAAGGTCAAGACCGCGCGCTGACTGTCTGGCGTAAAGCCAAACTTCCGCGGGCCGCGTTGCGGCCTAGAGAAGATAACTCGGCCGTCGCTGGCGTCGATGAGATACGCGCCTGAGCTATAGTTGCTCATGGCAAGATAGCGACTGTCACTGCTGAACTCAATGTTGGAGTTGAAACACAGCCTCGGAACAGTGTTCAGCAGGGCAATCTGTTTTTCGGATTGGAGATCCCATAGCGCGACACCCGCTTTTCGATCAACGATCAATAGCCTGGCGCCGTCGAGACTGACTGCTACGTTACACGTATCGTGGAAATCCGAAAACTGGTGGAGGACGGCGCTCCCCGCTTCATCCAACAACCATATCCCGGCCGGTCCTGCCAGGACCATGAACCCACGCTCCCATTTCGCGATCGCCCCTTTGAGATCGGCAGGCGCAGTGGTTGAGATGGGGATACTGAGTTCCTGCATAGCGGTGAGATCCCATAGTCTGATCCGATCATCCGGATCTTGGGTAAGCGCACGATCCCCTGAATCATTCAGAGCGAATCTTCCGGCGGGTGACGGATTCGGCAACACGACCGCGCCGTTTGCCGGTTCACCTTGTATGATATTCATCAGCCAAAGGGTACTGGCGTCTCCGGCCAGCCAGACCTGGCGACCGTCCGGCGTGAACTGGGCCCAGTAAACGGAACCGCCGATGGCCGCGATATCCTGGACTGAACGCTTTGAGACATTCAAGAACCTACCCCCTGAGAGAATGAGGCTATCGCCGTCAGGATGGAAGGCGAGTGGCGTGGGCGATGGCATATCCAGGAGGTCGTAACTAAATTCGTCCACAACTTCCCCTGTGGTGACGTTGCGTAGAATCAACGTGCCGCTGTTGGTGCTGTAGGCCAGCAGCCTGCCGTCGGGCGAGAAGATGGGTGGAGGGAAGTCGGTGGCATCAGGAATAATGGAGGCAATCTGTCGCTTCTGGATATTGATTTGGGACAAGCCTCCAGGTGATAATGACACAAAGAGGCTGTTTGACTCTGGGCTGAACCGCGCCTGCACGGCATATCCGTCAACCGACATTACAGTCTCGACGCGAGTAGCGACGTCAACGAGATGGACACGGCTTGAGGATTCATCGTCGGGCAACGCACCAACGAATGCCAATAAGGAGGCGTCCGGGCTGAACTCCAGATCCTCGATCAACGCTTCGCTGCGATAGGTGCTTAAATGTGCGCCTGAAACTGCGTCTATCAGGTATACGGTCTGGCCATCGCTCTCATCTTCTACGGCAAGGTGCGCGCCGGTGGAACTGAGGGCAATGCTGCCCGGTTCCAGGGAAGCGCCGAGCTTTGCTCGCACTCGTTTCGGTTCTCCTCCAGCGGACAAATCCCAGCGCAGAATCTCCCCATCGGTCAAGAAAGCCATCAGTGAAGAAGTCGCTGAAACCACGGTCGTTGCAAGAATATCGTGCGCGACATCGGCCTGCCACAGCAGATCGCCGCTCTTGGCGTCCAATACCCTGACCGCGGGCTGGGGCCCAACCACGACCAGGTAGCGCCCGCTTTCGTCCAGGGTGATCCGCGGCGGTGCAGGTTGCGTTTGAGGGTCGTTTTTTGTAGGAATGTACACCAGCTTGCGGGGCGCCGACAACAGGGCGCGCTTCAACGCCATATCCGTATCCAGGATCGCGCTGCTGTCGTACTGCTGCGCGAGCTTCACAGATTGGGCTGCCAGTAGTAACGCCAGGCTTGGGTCCTTCCGCGTGGCGAGCGCCGAGTCCGCGCGGAGAATCAGTTGCCGGACCAGTGCGGCCCGTCGTTGCTGTTCTGCAATCTGTTGCTGTGCAACTGCGCGAGCCTCAGCCGCGTCGGCTGTGGCAGCGATGCGCGTTGCAGCGACCTGTGCGGCCTTGATTTTCTCCTGTGTCTGCCCAAGCTCTTGCTGCGCGCCGAAGATCAGCGATGTCAGCACTGCCGCGATGATCGCCAGCCCGGCGACCAGCACCATCCCCCCGCGCATCAGTCGGCGCCGGCGGCGCACCGCGGCCTCGCTCCGGCGCAGGAGTTCCGTCGCTTCGGGACCTATCACCAACTCGTTTCGCCGCGCATGGATGGCGTCGAACTTGTCGTCGTCGAGCAGCACCCGCGGGTTGGCGCGGTAGTCGAGCACGGCGCGGTCCAGCATCTCCTGCACAGCCTTGCGGGCCTGCTCCGCCGGATCGAGCTGGATCTCGTGCAGCAGGGTGTCGTGCGCCAGCTCGTAGGTGCGCTCGCCGTCCGCCGGTCGTTCCTGCACCACCAGCAAACGCCGCTCCACCAGGCGGGTCAGGATCGTGTCGAGGACACTGCGATCCCCGTCACGGGTCTCCCACTCCTTGACCAGTTCCCCATATGCCAGCACCGCGCGGCGGCCGTCGGCTGTGACGAGCGTGCGCAGCAGCCGGCGCGTCGGTTCCCGCTCCTCCACTAGAAACTGCCCTACCTGCCGCACCAGGTAGTCGCGCAGGATGCCCTCGGCGCCACCCAGCCGGTCATACTTCTCGCGGCCGATCGCTGCCGGGGGCGTCAGCCCCTCGGTCAGCGCCAGGCAGACCAGTTGCAGTTGCGGCGGGGCCACCTCGCCGTTCTTGGTCAGGCCGTCCAGCACGGTCTCGACCAGGCCGGCCTCGAACGCGAAACCGGGACCGGTCATGGCCTCGCGCGCCTCATCGCGAGTCAGCCGCGCCAGGCGATACTCGTTCTCGAACGGCTCGACGCCGGCTGTTTCCATCTCGGCCAGCCGGCTGAGCGCCTCGCCGCGCAGCGCGATCAGCCAGCGGACGTTCAGGCTTTCGTCGCGCAGGCAGGCGCCAAGCTCTGCCGAGAAAGCGTCGCGCGCGGGCTTGTCCAGGTAGGCGTAGAATTCCTCGAACTGGTCGAGCAGCAGGTAGAGGGTCTCGTCCGAGCCGAGGATGTCGGTGACGTAGCGGAGGAACTCGCGGAGCGGCAGACCGGCCAGCCGCGGCGCGCGGTCCAGGTCCATGAATGCCTCTTTGATCGCCGCCGTGGGATTCGCGCGGTAGGGACGCAGATAGACGGCCAGGCGGCCCGCGCCGATCAGCCGGGCGGCGATGCCGGCCTGCAGCAGCGAGCTTTTGCCCGCGCCCGACTCGGCGTGCAGCACCGCCAGCCGGCCGCGGCGGAGCGCGTCCAGCAGCGCCTCAGTCGCCGCGGCGCGGCCGTAGAACCGATCGGCGTCCCCCAGGCCGTAGGCCAGCAGGCCCTTGTAAGGGGAACCGCCGGCTGGGGCCGCAGTCGCCTGGGCCGCCAGCCGCTGCGCCAGCCCGCGCACGCCCTGGGCCAGCAGCTCGAGTTCCAGGTCCGCAGCGCGTTTGGCTGCCTCCTCCGCGGTCAGCGCGCGCTCGTGGATGTGCTGGAAGGTCTGGATGATCGCGTCGCGCTGCACGGTCATCTGGCCGATGCTCGTGCCGATGACCTGGCCGCCATCTATGACGCCGACTTGCTGCTTGACCGAGATGCGCGCGCCGGTCGGTTCAGGAGCGGAATTGCTGGTTGTCATGCTGTGCTCCCTGGGGTGTGACCAGCGGCCGCCACAGCCAGCTTCACGGCCGGATCACCGAGGATGACGTAATTGCGGGCGTCGTTATTGGCCGTCCACAGGCGGGCCAACTCGTCCGGCGGCACCGATTCTCTTTCTTTGATGGCCTTGATGCGGTCAGCGACTTCGGTCGAAAGCTCGGCATAGCGATTGTTGAAGTCCTCCATAGCGAACCCCAGTCGGCCGCCAGCGAAGAGTTTCGTCAGGGCGCTCTCGAAGGTAGTCAGTTGTCGCGCTCCATCCCAGAGGAAGGAGGCCCCCCAGGCCCGATCCACGTGCCCCACCACTGCCAGCGCCCCACCCCTGGGATGACCGAGCAGGCGTTGGGGCAGGCGGGCAACGAAGGGGGCCGGCGCGATCTCGATGCGGTCGAATTGCTCCAGGTCGCCAAGTTGCAAACCCTCCTTCAGCCGGGTATTGATGGTGAAGTCATCGAACCGGGGCGTGCCGGCGCCATAGCAGGCAAAGAGAAAGGCGATCAGCCCGTGCAGGCGGGCGTCGTCGCCGATGTCGTCTGTCGCGAGATAGTGTCGTTCATCCGGCGCGCCTCGACCCGACCAGTCGCTGCATACCAATGCTCCCTGATCGGCCCGCTGGCGGGGATGGCCGCTCTGTCCAAATCCCATGCCGTGACTGGCCGAGAAGAGGAAGGCGGGCGTGTCGCCGCCGCCCAGCAGGCAAGCAAGCTGGTCTTTGGTAGCCGAAGCCTTGTTCCAGGCTCGCACCCGCCAATCGCTGAGCTGCTGTTGGAAGGTTGCCGCCAGGGGGGCGATGAGCTGGTCGGAGCTGAGTTGGGTGGCCGGATCCAAGCCATTCAAGGTGCCGAAGAAGGCCGCCTCTCGTGCCAGGAGGAGGGGCTGGTTGGGATCTTCGGCGGCGACAACGCTGCGAGCGTAGTTTTCGTATTCCGCCAACGTATCAAAGTGGATGCGACCCACGGCGTAGGCCACATCGAGCTGGTACTGGAACCGATAGGGGATTTTGACGGGATCGCCGACGATGAGCAGGTAGTAGGGCACTATGTGCGGGTCCACCGGGCCGGGCGCGCCGCCGTTGCGTTTCAGCCAAGAAAGCTTCGACTCCCCGGCGCAGTAGTGAAACTCGGGCTTGACCAATTCATCCCGGTAGCGCTCGCCGGCCTGCGCTTGCCGTAGCCTGAGCAGCGGAGCGAGGGCCTCGCGCAGGGCCGGGATCTGGGCCTCATCCTCCGCGGCGAAGATCACGCCCCAGCCGGCCTGGGCCAGGTTGTCGGGATCAACCCCGGCCATGACGCCGCGCTTGGCTTCGCCTGAGAGCCAGCGCCGGCGTGCACGCAGCTCGGCCAGGTCTGCGGAGGCGATGGGCTGGCCTTGGGCCATGGCCGCCACCCATTCAACCGGCAACGGCGGCAGCAGCGGCTCGCCGGTCTCGGCATCAATGCCGTTAGGGTAGATGAAGTCGTCGGTCATGGGATGGTTCCTCTATCCAGGTTCCATACCTGACAGATCGTGCGCAGCTTCGTTGGGGATCTGTCAGGTGTAGGTCGTGCGAACTCGTTATCCTTGAAGCCCAAAATGCTGTGCCAGCCGGTCCAGCTTGGTCTCGATGCGCTGCAACTGCGCCGCCAAGTCGCCGGACGGCGGCGTCACCGGCGGCGCTACTGGCGGTGTCACCGGCGGCGTTACCGGCTCGCCTGTGCGCTCGCGGAAAACAATGAAGTAGCTCACGTGGCGGCCACCAGGCAGGCCCAACCCGGCGATCACATCGCTCTCGATGTTGCCCTGAGCGTCCCCGATGTAAATGGCCAGGGGGCCAGGTTGCGTGGCGGGATTATAGGCGTTGGTAATCATGTGTTTGTAGGGAACGTCTGTGTTGCCGGGTAGGCCTCTTCCCTCCCAACTGGCCGGCAATTGCCCTTTCCAGGGCCAGGCCAGCCAACAACTCACCCTGGCATCAATGCCATCCTTGTCTTTCACGATCACGGTGGCGACGATATTGCCGCGGGCGGCGTCTTCGTCAATCAACTCGGTCTTGAGCAGTTCGTATTTCTTGCCTGGCATGGGCACATGGGTGAGTTGGACGCCGGTGACTTTGCCGCCGGACTCGGCGAAACGTTTGCAGTTTTCATGAAGCGGATCAGACATGGCCTGGTTCTCCTTAAGTAAGTTTGGGTTCAAGTTCTAGTCTTGCGTGACCTGATACTTTCGAAATCAGGATTCGCATGAGCTTCAGCAATAGCGGTCCGACCGATTTTACGGTTCGGGCTGGATCGTCCTTCACTATTCGACGTTTCATGTCTTCACGTGTCACCTCCGGCTAAAAACGCTCGCCGCAGCGATCAATCAGGCCAGGGGGTCGAGCTCGGTGTAGACGGCGGCGAAGTCCCGCAGGATGGTGGCGTAGCGGGCAGCATTCTGTGGGCCGTAGTGCAGGGCAGCGAATGTCTCGAGATCACCGGCGCACAGTGCTTCCAGTCGGCGAGAATCAGCAGTGGGGCCGGCGATGAGATCGAAGCAGGCCAGCACCTGGAAACGCTCGCTGCTGGCGAAAGCGTCGAACATGGCTTGCGCAGAGGCGTAGCCTGCGGCGGCGTGGTCAGAGCCTATCAGACGGGGAAAGCCCAGCGCAGTCGCCGCCAGCGCCGCATCCCGATCCAACGCCGCCGCCAGTCGCAGGGCCGTCCATTGGCTGTCGTACGAGCGATGCACCTCCTGCCATGCGGACTCCGGCGTCTGTCGCATCATATGGTTCTGCGCCGGGCGGGCGGGATCGAGGCTGAAATGGCGGGCAAAGGCGTCGGCATGATCCCGGCCCCAGCGCTCATAAAAGGCGCCGACCTCGAAGCGGAGCACGAGCCGTCCCTGGCTGTCCAAACCCTGCCTGCCTCTGGCCTCCGCTATCACAGCCACGGCCAGGGCTGGCGCGATGCCCAGGGCATCGGCGATCTGGATGAGCAGGAAGCCGAAACGGTTCCAGACCGCGGCCACCCGGCGCCGTGCGGGGGTCGCTCCATCGCCTGGAACGATGTGCAGTTCCTCCGGCCAAGCCAGGGCCGCCTGCACGAGTGCGAGGCGCTGGCATAGAAAGGCAGCGGGCGCGAAGATATCGAAGCTCACATCATCGGGCAGCGCCTGGCGAATGGTGGAGCGCTCGTCTACGGTCAGCCGGGTGAGGTCATCCAGACGGCTGCCGGTATACAGGCTGTTGCGCACCTCCTGATCTTTGGCCAATTGGCTGAGCAACAGCCCCGCCTTGGTCATCAGGCCCCAATTGCCCATCCCCAACTTGAGGGATGCCTGTTTGAAGGCGTTGATCACCTGCTGGTTGGTGGCCGTAGCAGGCATGGGTGCATAGTGCAACTGATAGACCGGCTGAGGCCCGGCGGGGGCAGCCGCAGGTTCAGCAGGAAGTGCCGGCGTCGGCAAGGCCGCCGACGCCGGCAGACCCGTCCACTCACGAGCGCAGAAGGCCTGCATCGTCACAAACGCAGGTTTGCGGTCGTAGACGCCGAGGCCGCCTCGCCGGTAGACGCCGTAGTACTTGAGCACGTGCTGTTCAGGCGGATTCCGTGGCTCCTCGAAATCTTGCGTGCAGAACCAGACCGCCAGCTCTACCCAGGGGTCTTTCAACAGCAATTCCAGGCCCAGGCCGAGGTTGCGCGACTGGAATTCGTCCTGATCGCCATTGCTAGTCCAGCCTGCTTCCGAGATGAACAGAGGTTTGGCCGCGCCCTCATGCTCTTTGATCACGTTCTTCATGCCCTGAAGATATTCGCCATATTGGGCGGGAACCCGTTGCGCTTGCTCTGCCCAGGGCTTGGCGCCCTCCTCGATGTAAAGGTGATAGCCCACACCATCGAAGGGGAATGGCTTGCCGAACTTGCCCCAACCAAAGCGTTTCTTTCCTTCCTGGTAGGTCTTGCGCAGGTATTCTGCTCCTGCGTTCTGGTTGTCGGGCAAACCTTGCACCGGCCCCGATACCAACCTGACCTGTTCAAGGCCCGGCTCGAATTTCACCTTGTTGTAGATGCGCTCCAGCATGATGGCGAACCAGCCGGGATGCATCCAGTTCCGATACGGCCAGTCCCCTTTGGCCCCATGCCAGTCATCTGGCTCGTTGAACGATTCCCAGGCCGCCACATCGCCGTGGAAACGGCGCACGATGCTGGCGAAGGTGTCCACGTAGCGGTCAACCCATTCCTGCCCCCGCGTGAATTCGGGCGGCGGCTGGCGCAAGACGTCGCCGAAGTCAGCGGGACGGAGGGCCTCGTGGCTGATGAGGCCGTAGATCTTCAGACCACGGCTGCGAAAACCGCTGATGATCTGGCGGAAGGCCTGCTCCCAGCCCGCCTCCTCGACCGACCCCCAGCCTCCTGCCACGAAGTTGAGCCGCACCCAACCTGCGCCGGCATCGGCGATGATGGCGGGGTCGGCCACTTGCGGAGCGGGCTGCTGTCCGGCCAGAGGGTTGTTGGCGTCAATGCCGATGCGTTCGCCGGCGCGCCGGGCGGCAGGGCTAGATACAAGAGGTGGCGCTGGTTGCACCGATGGCGTGACGACAACTTCCTGTACGGGGACGGCCGGCGGTGGCGGCGCCGGTTGTATTCGTTGTGGGGCCGGCCAGGCCATAGCCGCCAGAGCGTCGGCGGCGGGCCCGGCGATGTCGAAGTCGCCCCATCCTCCGTCGCTGCCCAGGGTGTAGACGCACGCGCCCAGGCAGTTGGGCTGCTGGGCCAGCAATTCGGCAGCCTTGTGGAGGTCTTTGGCGTAGGCCGCATAGTCTTCCTTGTAACCGGTCTTCCAGCCTCCGGAGCCGCCTCGCATGTCGCAGCCGTATTCGCCATACACATAGGGCATGTCCCGTACGTCGGGTGGCAAGTCAGGGCGCACCACGTACTCGTAGCGCTGCAGGAACCATTCCGGCGGGCTATCGTGCGTCTGGGGGTCGCCGAAGATGTGCGGCCGGCCGTAGGCGTGCAACAGCAGCACCGCGTCGTGGCGCATGCCCTCGCGCATCGCGGGCAGGAACGCACCCCAGGCTGCCATGCGGTCATTTCGCGGCGCCTCGGGCCTGCCCACCGAGAACCCACCGATGGCGGCGCGCATATTTCCGTTAGCCAGAAGCCGGATGTATTCGATGCTGAAGTCCGCGAGCTTGGCGATCTGGGCGGGATCGGTCTGTGCGATCTCGTTGGTGATCTGCCAGACGTCTGTTTTTGTCAAGCGAAAAGGGAACCAGTTGACGGTCGAAAAGGGAACCACTTTGGCCCTCCGGCCTGCACTTTGACAACTGAAAAGGGAACCAGTTGACGGTCGAAAAGGGAACCACTCGGTCGTAGCCGTAGGAGCAG
>JAPLHB010000139.1 GCA_026389845.1 Chloroflexota bacterium | reverse complement strand
CATCGCCGCCAACCGGCTGCATGGCTCCATGACGGCCTTGCTGGAAGCCGTCGAACGCTTCTTCACCGACATGACGGCGGAGCAGGCCCTGGTCTGGGCCGCAGCCTGAAAGGGACGGGAACTTCCTGATACCTACTTAGTCCCCAGTTCCTAGTCCCTAGTCCCAAAAGGGGTTTTCCATGCGCGTCCTCTTCATCACCGGCGAATACCCGGCCATGCAGGGCGGGGTGGGCGATTACACCCGCCAGTTGAGCCGCGCGTTAGGGGCGTTGGGGACCGACGTCCACGTGCTCACCCACGCGGATGCGGGCGGCGATCACCTGCGCGCGCCGGCCGCGGCCTACGAGCCGACCGTCTACCCGCTGATCGAGCGCTCCGGCTGGCATCTGTGGGGGGTGGCGACGCGGCTCGTTCGGGAACTGCGTCCGAACGTCGTTCACATCCAGTACCAACCCGCGGCCTATGGCCTGCACGGCGCGGTCAACTTTCTGCCCTGGCGCTTGCGACTCGCAAGACACCGGCCGCGGGTGCTGACTACCTTTCACGACCTGCGCATGCCCTATCTCTTCCCGAAGGCCGGTCCGCTGCGCTGGCAGGCTGTCGTGGCCCTGTACCGCGCCAGCGACCTGGCCGTCATCACCAACCCGGCCGACTGGCTGCGCCTGGCCGATGCCGGCTTGACCGCCCGACTGCGCGCCATCCCCATCGGCAGCAACATCGCGTGTTGTCCCCAGGGCGGCTATGACCGTGACCGGCAGCGCGCTCTGTGGGGCGCGGGGTCGGACGATTGGCTGTTGGCCTACTTCGGCTTCCTGAACGCCAACAAGGGCGGCGAGACCCTGATCCGCGCACTGGCCGGGCTGGTGGCCGCGGGCAAGCCGGCGCGGCTGCTCATGGTCGGCGGGCAGGTGGGCGCCAGCGACCCGACCAACGCGGCCTACCTGCGGCGTATCGAGGCGCTGATCGGCGAGCTGGGTTTGGCTGACCGGGTGCGTTGGACGGGCTTCACGTCCGACGACCAGGTTTCCGCCAACCTGCTGGCCGCCGATTGCGCGGTGCTGCCCTATCGCGAGGGCGCGTCGCTGCGCCACGGCAGCTTGATGGCTGCGCTGGCCCACGGTCTGCCCATCGTCAGCACGCAGGTACCCGATGAAGTGCGCCGCGCGCAACCGGATCGCCAGGCGTTCCCCCTGCCGGAGCATGGCGTCTCGGCATTGTTGGCGCCGCCCGACGACCCGGCGCAACTGGCCGCGGCCGTGACCGCGCTGATGAGCGATGCCGGCTTGCGGACGCGCCTGGCAGATGCTGCGACCGGGCTTTCGCTCCAGTTTACCTGGGAGGCCATCGCCCGGCGGCACCTGGAGGCATATCGTGAGCTGGGCGTGGCGTAGGCTTGCCAGCCCGCGCTGGGGCATCACACTGCTGCTGATCGCCTTCCTGATCGTCGGCGTCATCTACAGCGTCGTCACGCCCCTCTTCGAAGCCCCCGACGAAAGCGAGCACTTCTTCTACGTCGTCCACCTGGCCCAAGGCCGCGGTCTGCCGATCCAGCCGCCGGCCGGGCCGGGTGGTCTCTGGCAGCAAGAGGGCAGCCAGCCGCCCCTCTACTACGCGCTGGCCGCGCTCCTGACTGCTTCCCTCGACACCTCGGACGCGCCCGCGCTGCTCTGGGAGAACATCTACGCTAATCTGGGCAATCCGCTCTATCCGGCGAACAAGAACCGCTTTGTCCATACTGAGGCTGAGGCCTGGCCCTTCCGGGATGCCGTCCTGGCGCTCCACCTGGCCCGCTGGCTGTCGCTGCTGATGGGCGCCGGCACGGTTTATCTGATTTACCGGATCGTGACTGAGCGGTGGCCCGGTCGCCGCGATCTGGCTCTGGCAACCGCCGCGTTGACCGCGTTCACGCCGCAATTCCTCTTCATCAGCAGCGCGGTCTCCAACGACAACCTGATCACGCTGCTCTCGACTCTGACGACGTGGTTGGTGGCGCGCCGCTGCGGGGCAGATGCCCATGCCGCGCCCGCCGCCACGGTGGATGAAAACAGGCCGCGGATAGGCGCGGCGGATAGGCGCGGATTTTTTCCTTTTGTCCGCGTTCATCCGCGTTCATCCGCGGCTATTTCCAGGGCAGATGTCTTTATATTGGGTCTCGTCCTCGGCCTAGCCGCGCTGACCAAGCTCAGCGGGTTGCTTCTCTGGCCTCTGGCTGGCCTGTTCTTATTGCTCGCTAACGGCCGCCGGCAACCGTTGCGCCGCACGCTGGCCGAGCTGGGCCTGGTGTTCGGGATTGCGCTGGCCGTCTCCGGCTGGTGGTACGTCCGCAACTGGCAACTTTACGGCGACCTGACCGGCATCGGCCCCATGCTGGCAATCGTCGGCCGCCGCGGCCAACCGCTGAGCCTGCTCAACCTGTCGCATCAGTTCGAGGGGCTGCGGATTTCCTACTGGGCGCTCTTCGGCTGGTTCAATCTGCTGCTGCCGGGGTGGATCTACCGCGTCTTCGATGGCTTCGCTGTGGTCGCTTTGCTCGGCCTGGGGTGGGGCTGGTTGAACGGTCTGCGCCGCGAAGTGCCAGGCACTTCCGAAAGTGCCTGGCACTTGACCAGTCTTCACCTCCTCCCCCTGGCCTGGATCGCCGCGTTCCTGATGAGCTTGATCCGCTGGACGCTGCTGACCCCGGGCACGCAGGGGCGCTTGCTCTTTCCGGCCGCGTGGGCTATCAGCCTGCTGCTGATGCTTGGCTGGGACAGTTTGTCCACCAGACCTTCGAGGTCTCCGAAGACCCTTCGACAGGCTCAGGGCAAGCTCTCGAAGGTCGCACGAGCGGCCTGGCTGGCCGTGCCGCTCGTGCCGCTGGCAGCGCTGGCGCTCGCCGCGCCGTTCGCCGTCATCCGCCCGGCCTATGCGCGCCCGCCCTTGATCGCGGCCGACGCCGTGCCCGCGATGGCACGCTTGACACCCGTGCAACACGGTGAATCGGTGCGCTGCATCGGCGGTATGATCGAGCCGGCGACTGCCCGGCCCGGCGATACGGTTTGGGCCACGGTTTATTGGGAGGTCTTGCGGCCGGTTGATCGGGACTATTCGGTTTTCATCCACCTGACCGATCGGCAGGGGCAAAGCGTGGCCGAGGCTAACGGCTGGCCCGGCCTAGGCAGCTACCCCACACGCCTATGGCAGCCCGGCACGGTGATCGTTGACCGCCATCCGGTGGTGATCCCGCCCGACGCGGCCGCCCAGGTCGTGCTGCGGGCCGACATCGGTCTTTTTCTGCCAGGAGACAGCAGCGATTCGGCCAGGCCGCCTGACGGAGCATCAACGGCGAACGTGATCGGGACCGTGCGGCTGTTGCCGCGCCGGATCGAGCCGGCCCGCCCCGCCCATCCGCTGACCGTCTCGCTGGAAGATGGCATCACCTTGCTCGGCTATGACCTGACCCCGACCGGTCCCGTCACCCCGGGCCAAATGCTCACGCTGGCGCTCTACTGGCAGGCGACGCGGCGCCCCGCGGCCGACTACACCGTCTTCGTTCACCTCCGCCCGGCCGACGGCCCCAATCTGGCGCAGGCGGATGGCGTGCCCCTGGGCGGCGATTGGCCCACCTCGGCCTGGGCGCCGGGCCAACCCATCGCCGACCCGCACACGCTGGCGATTCCGGCGGGAATTCCGGCCGGCGCCTATGCGTTATGGATCGGCATGTATCGTCCCGCCGATCTGACGCGGCTCACCCTTTCGGCTGCCGGCGCCCGGATCAACGACAACGCGCTCTATCTCGGCGATGTGATCGTGAAGTAGGAGCGATGTGGTATAATCCAGTCCTGAGTGCATCATGGTTCCAGCCCTAAATCGTCTCGAATCTACCTTCTATAGCTCCGACCGCCGCGTGGCGACCGCGGCGCGGGCCGCGCTGCTTGTGGCCGGCGCGGCCGTGGCCGTGCTGGTCGTGGCTGTCGCCGGGCCGCTCTATGGCGTCGCCGCGGTGATCGCGCTCATCGGTGCCCTGCTGATGCTGCGTGATCTGCGCTGGGGCCTGATGGCGCTGTTTGCGGTAGTCGGCGTGCTGCCGTTCGCCACGCTGCCGTTCAAGCTCGGCTTTACCCCCACGTTCCTCGATCTGGCCGTGCTGGCGCTCTACCTGGTCTGGATCATGCGCATCGCCACGCGGCGGCAGCGCGAGCTGGTCGGTACATCGCTGGACGTGCCGGTGCTGGTATTCCTGCTCCTGGCGGTCTTTGCGTTCGCCAACGGCCTGCGCTTCGGCCGGCCCACCGTCACCACCATCCGCAACTTCGCCGAGCTGGCGTTGGGGATCGGCTTTTTCTTCCTGTTGGTGAACAACCTGCGCGACCAGGCCGACCTGGACTTCGTGACGCGGCTGATCCTGCTGGCCGGCGCGGCCGCGGCGACGATCGCTGTGATTTTCTACTTTATCCCCCAGACGTGGACCCTACGCGTGTTGGATGCGCTGGCGCGGTTCGGCTATCCGGGTGGGGCCGGCGCGCTGCGCTACATCGAGGATGACTCGGCCAACCCCATGCGCGCCATCGGCACGATGATTGACCCTAACGTGCTCGGCGGCTTCCTGATCCTGGTCGCCGGTCTGGTCGCGCCGCAGGTCGTCAGCCCGCAGCCGATCTTCCGCCGGCGCTGGGTCGCAGTGATCCTCGGCGTGGAGCTGCTGGCGCTCTATCTTACCTACAGCCGCGGATCGCTGGTGGGGCTGGCGGCCGGTTTGTTGTTGATCGGCCTGCTGCGCTATCGCAAGCTGCTGCTGATCGGCGTGTTCGGCGCGGCGCTGACCCTGCTGCTGCCGCCCGCACAGGCCTACGTCGCCCACTTTATCGAAGGCATTCAACTGCAGGATCGCGCCACGCTGATGCGCCTGGGCGAATACAAGGATGCGTTTACGCTCATCGGGCGCTACCCGTGGTTCGGCGTCGGCGTCGCCGGCTCGCCCGACGCCGACCTGTACGTGGGCGTGTCCAGCGTCTACCTGCTGATGGCTGAGGAGATGGGTGTGGTCGGCGTGGCCGCGTTCCTGGTCGTGGTGATCGGTTTCATGGGGAGTTTGTGGGGCGCGTGGCGGCGGGTGGCATCGCCAGACCCTAAGGGTCTTCGAAGACCCTTAGGGTCTCCACGGCTCGAAGCCTTGCTCCTGGGTCTGGCCGCGGCCGTGATGGGCGTGATGGTCGGTGGGTTCCTCGACCATTACCTGTTCAACCTGGTCTACCCGCACATGTCCACGCTGTTTTGGATCTACCTGGGGCTGGGGATGAGCGCGGTGCGGGTGGTTGGCGTGGGGCCGACCCAATGAACTGGAAGAACTCAGCGAAACTCATGGAATCAGATTGACATCCGCGATCCTGTTTTCCCTTGCGAACCCTCTGGCCTCTGCCTCGCTGTCGAACATCCTCACGACGTCATACTCGCGCCAGACGGCCTCTCCGCCCATGTAGACCTGAATCAGCCGCCGCTGGCTTTCCCCCGGCCGCGGTGGGGCGATGTCCAACAGGCAAATCCGCCATGCATCCATCTCCCGACACTGCTTACAGCGGGCAGGGCCTCTCTTGCAGTGCGCCAGGTGGATTTTGCGGATGATGTAGCGGGACATTGGTTTACCCCAGGATGATCCGCACGTCCACCGCCACCGCGCCTTGACCCTTCGGCAGTACCAGCAGCGGGTTGACGTCCAACTCGACAATCTCCGGATGCTCGGCGGCGAGTTGACCGATGCGGACGATGGCTTCGATCAGCGCCGGCCGGTCGGCCGGGGGCGCGCCGCGCACGCCGGTCAGCAGCTTCGCCGAGCGCACCTCGTCAATCATCTCCGCCACATCGTCAGGCGTCAGCGGCGCCAGCCGGAAGCTGACGTCGCGCAACGTCTCCACGTAGATGCCGCCCAGCCCGAACATGATCAGCGGGCCGAAGGTGGCATCACGCTTGACGCCGACGATCACTTCCTGCCCGCCCCGGATCATCTTCTGCACCTGGACGCCAGTTACGGCCGTGCCGGGGTGCGTCGCCGCGGCGCGGCCGACGAGTGTCTCGAACCCCGCGCGAACCGCCGCCTCGTCCTGCACGTTCAGGATCACCCCGCCCACGTCGGTCTTGTGCAGGATGTCCGGGCTGATCAGCTTCAGCACGACCGGAAACCCGATCTGCCGGGCGAAGGTCGCGGCCTCATCCGGGTGAGTTGCCAGGGCTTCCGGCGGCGTGGCGATGTCGTAAGCGGCAAGGAGGGCGGAGGGTGTGGTGCGTGCTGCGTGCTGCGTACTGCGTGCTGCGTGCTGCGTACTGCGTGCTGCGTGTTGCGTGTTGCGATCTGCAATCTGCAATCTGCAATCTGCAATCTGCAATCTGCGCGCCCGCTGCCACAGCATCCCAAACGCGGCCACCGCATCTTCCGGGAAGGTGTAGGCGGGAATCTGTGCCGCGTGCGCGGCCTTGAACGCTTCATCCAGACTGGCCTCGCCCATCAGACAGGCAAGCACGGGCCTGGCCGATGCCGGTTGGGCTGCGGCCACCGCGCCGATCGCTTCGACGACGGCCACCGCGTTGACCAGGGCTTGCGGCACCAGGATTGCCAGCACACCATCCACCGCCGGGTCGGTCAGGACGGCCTGGAGCGCGCGGCGGTAGTCGTGCTCATTCGCGCCGCCGAGCAGATCCACCGGGCCGGCCACCTGGGCATCGGCGATCAAGAAGCTCCGCAGCACGGCCTGGGTATCGGGGCTGGTGCGCGCCAGGCTGAGGCCCGCTTCTTCCAGCGCGTCGGCGGCGAGCGCGGCCGGGCCGCCCGCGTTGGTGAGGATGGCGATGCGGTTGCCGGCGGGGAGTGGCTGGTAGGCCAGCGCCAGCGCGCCATTGAACAGCGCCTGGATGCTCTCGACCTCGATCACGCCGGTCTGTTTGCAGGCCGCGCGGAACGCGGCGTGCACCCCGGCCAGCGCGCCCGTGTGTGAGGCGGTGGCGGCCTGGCCGCCGGCCGTGCGCCCGGATTTGATCGCCAGTACCGGCTTGCGGCTTGCCGCCTGGCGCAGCGCATCCACGAACGCCGGCCCACCCTTGACGTCCTCCAGGTAGAGGGTGATGACCCGACTGGTCTCATCCGCGGCCAGGAAGGGGAGCAAGTCGGTCTCGTTCACGTCGGCCTCGTTGCCCACGCTCAGGAATCGGCTGAAGCCGATGCCGCGGCCGATCGTCCAGTCAATCACCCCGCCGCACAGCGCGCCCGATTGCGACAGGAACGCGATGTGTCCGGTCGGCGGCATGCCCTTGACGAAGGTGGTGTTGAGCGGCGTGTGGGTGTCAATCACGCCGATGCCGTTCGGCCCCATGAGCCTCATACCGTAGTGGCCGGCGATTGCGACTATTTCCTGCTCGCGGGCCGCGCCTACTGGCCCGATCTCCCGAAAGCCGCCGGAGATGATCACGGCTGCCTTGATGCCGCGGCGGCCGCACGCGTCCACGGCGCCCGGCACCATCGGGGCAGGCAGGATCAAAATCGCCAGCTCCACCGGGTCAGGTACCGCGCTGATGTCAGGGTAGCACTTCAGGCCGAGAATTTCGCCGGCTTTGGGATTGACCGGATAAATGGGGCCGGGATAGCGATGTTCTGGGTCAACCAGATTGCGCACGATGCCGTAAGATAGCTTGCTGGCATCGCGGCTGGCGCCGATGATCGCGACGCCATTGGGGGTGAAGAAAGGCGTGAGAGACGCGGAACGGGAGGCAAGAGTAGGCATGAGCGAGTCAACTCCGTTGTTGATAGAAAACGCTACAATAAAGCCAATGTGACATCCGGCACATCCGTGATGATCGCATCTACGCCCAACGCGATCATCCGCCGCATATCGGCCTCGTCGTTGACGGTCCAGACGCGCACCGGCAGGCCGAGCCGGCGCGCCCAGGCCAGATAGGCCGCGTCCACCATCGGGTGTTCGGGGTGGATCGCATTGGCGCGGCTGATACGACGCGTGACGTTCCAGCGCATCCAGGCGGGCAGGTCGGGCGCGATCAGCAGCCCCCCCTCGATCTCCGGCCCCACTTGCCTGGCGCGGCGCAAGGCAAACGGGTTGAACGAGCTGAGCATCACCTGGTCGGCCATGCCGTGCGCCCGAACCGCGGCCACGATGTCGGCGCCCAGGCTGGCGCCGGTCAGGTCGAGCGCCTTGATCTCGATGTTGACCAACGCCTTGCCGGCCAGCAGATCGAGCACCTCATCGAGCGTGGGAATGCGCGTGCCGGCGAACCTGGGATCGAACTTGGCCCCGGCATCGAGGCTGCGCAGATCGTCGAAGGTGTGCGAGGTGACGCGGCCCGCGCCGTCGGTGGTCGCCTCCAGCGTCGGGTTGTGGAAGATGACCAGCTTGCCGTCGGAGCTGTACTGCACGTCCAGCTCGACCCCGTCGGCGCCCAGGTCTACCGCAGCCTGGAACGCGGGCAGGGTGTTTTCGGGCGCCACGCGACACGCGCCGCGGTGCGCGAGGATCAAGGGGCGATTGACGTTTGGACGTTTCATGTGGACACTCGCGATTGGAAACTAGAAACTAGAAACTGGAAGCTGGAAGCTCACCGTCTGCCATTTGCTATCTGCGATCTGCGATCTGCCATCCACGATCTGCCATCAGCCATCTGCTATTTGCCATTTGCTATCTGCGGAACGACCGCGCGTATTCTACGAGCCGTTGGCCGTCCCACAACTCGATGGGTTGGCCGGCGGCCCATGTGCGGGCCTGGCGCGAGATGCCGCCGGTGGTCACCAGCCAGCCGAAGTCCGCGTGTTCGTGGATCAGGGTGCCGTAGAGGTCGCGCACGGTCGGCTCGCCGACGGTGCCGCGATAACGCTTGCACTGGACCAGGCCGAAACGGATTTTTGGACTGGAAACCTCCAGGTCAATGCCGTGATCTGCCGATATCTGGGTGTGGCTGCTATCCAGCCGGTAGCCCAGGAGCATGAACAACATGCCGGTCCACGCCTCGAATTCGAGCGGCTCCAGCGCCAGCATTTGCGCTACGGTCTGGATCTTGGTGAACCGGAGCCGCAGGTCGTCGGCGCCACGGTCGCGCTCGCTGAGCAGGACCGGTCCGGCCAGCAGGGCCATGTGCACGGCCGCCAGAACAACGGGCAGCCACCACGGCAGCCATGCCAACGCCGTCGCGCCGCTCACTTTCAGCGTGATGATTGCCGGCCAAAGGACGATCCAGAGAATGGCCGCGCCGAGCCATAGCCAGGGCGCTTCGCCCGCGGGAACCAGTTGCGCGCCTGCCACGCCGCGCGTGACGCTGTGCACGACTCCCTGGCGCTCCATCTGGACGCGCGCACGGGCGACCTCGGCGGGGCTGGGCATCCATTCTGGCTCGCCGCGTTCTTCCTGGTCGGATATCGGAAGGGTACTGAACGGGATCACTAGACAGCCTCCTGGCCCGCAGCGGCCGCGGCTTGCGGTTGAGTTGGGGTAGAGGGCAGGTTGCGGAACCAGTGGCGGGCCGCGAGCAGCTCCAGCGAGTCCACCTTTTGCCCGATCTCGGTGAGGTGTTCGGCGATCGGTAGCAGGTTTGCGCGGATCGCTGCGGTTTTCGCGTCGCCGTCCACGACGTACTGCGCAGCCGCCTCCAGCGCCGCCCAACGATCCTCGAAGTCCACGCGGCCTAGCAGCGCCAGGCGATACTCGTCAAGCGTTAGAGCGACGATTGCTCCTGTTAGTTGGCTGATGACCAGAGCGCCTTTCTTTTCCACGACGAAACTCCCTCATTTCCGCAACTCGTACCGCGTGACCGCGACCCGCGCGAATTCGGCCTGATCGGTGACGGCGCCATGGGCAGACAGCCAGGCTTGCGTCAGGCCGCGCGTGTCCCACATCGGCGCTTCGGAGGCGATCAGCCAAACGGCGGATGCCTGTGCAACGCCGTTCGCCAGCGTCTCAGCCACGGTCGGCTCGTCCAGGCCGTCGTTGGTGTAGGGACCGTCTATGCCGCGCAGCCGACCGACGGATGAGTCAAACCGGTCGCTGTAGTACCGGTAGTTCTGGCGGATGTACGGAATCTGAAAAAGCAGCAGGTCGTCGGTCTGTTGATGCGCGGCTACGAAGCTCGCCGCCGACCGGAAATCGGCCTTGATGGGCACGTGGGCTTGTTGCCAGACCCCCGCCAGGTAGACGGCGAGGATCGCGCCCGCGGTGAGCAATCCCAACGGTCGCCACACCCGGGCGATCCCGACCAGCCCCAGGGCCACGAGGGCCAGGAAGGCCGGCATGACCCAGATCAGATAGCGGTCGGCGAAGATGGGCATGCCCAGCGAGACGCCGAAGAGCGCTAGCGGCGGCAGGAGCAGCCACGTCGCCAGCAGGGCTGCGGTCCGCCAGTCGCGCCGCGTGTCTCGAATGGCCGGCCACAGCACGGCCCCAGCCAACCACGCCAGGATAAAGGGCAGCAGGCTGATCGGCTCGTAACCGGGCATGATTCCGCGGCCGAACGCCTCGGCCAACACCAGCCAGACGTCGGGCAGCGACACGAACGGGTGGCCGGTCTCGAACGTCGGCGACAGCCACAACTTTGCCTGCCACCATGCCAGGGGCAGGTAGGGCAGGATCAGGCCGGCCAGGTAGAGCGCGGGCGCCAGCCACCGGCGTGCTCCCTGCGTGCCAGCGGTGCGGACTCCCATGTCCGCAACCGGCGGCGGGCGAAAGTACAGCCGATGTCTGGGAGCCGCCTCCGCTGCTCGCTGGGTTGGACTCTTACCTGAAGCGGCGCGAGCCTCGAAAACCAGGATGGTGACGAACCAGGCCGCCTGCACCACGACCACCAGCGCGGCCAGAACGTGCGTATACCAGCTCAGACTCGTGACCACGTAGAGGCTCACCCACCACCGCCAGCCGCCCCGTTCGATGGCTTGCAGCGTCAGCCAAAGCGACAGTGGCACGAGGACGGTGAGCGCCGCGTACATCTTCGCTTCCTGGCCGTACCAGACCAGGTAAGGCGCTACCGCAGCCAGCAGGCCGGCGACCAGGGCTGGGCGCACCCCGCCCAGCCGGCGGACGAGCAGGTAGATCACCGGCACGGCCATCGCCCCAGCCAGCGCGGATGGGAAGCGTAGTGCGAACTCGGTGCGCCCCGCGACGGTCAGCCAGGGCCGCATCGCCAGGAAAAAGAGCGGGCCGTTCTCGCCGGGCTTGCTGAAGTTGCCCAACACCGTCGTCAGCGGCCGGGTGGCGAAGAGCAGGGTATCCACCTCGTCGCGCCAGAGACTTTGGAACGTCAGACGATAGAGCCGCAGCGCCAGGGCCAGCCAGGTCAACCCCAAGGCCGCCAGGTTCGCGCGACGGAGAGAGCTCATCAGGTTTCCCGTTGCAGGCGTCGGCGGCTCCGGCGCGCCAGCCATACGAGGATGGCCGTCGCGGCGATCAGCGCGGCCACCCCGCAGCAGAGCCAGGCATACCCTAGCGCCACCACCGCGGTGTCAATCAACTGCACCGCGGCCGGGACGGACGTCGGCGTGGGCGGGATCGCGGTCGGCGACCGGTCGAGGGCCTGGCCGGCCGGTAGCGCCAGTGACGGCTGGCTGCCCGTGATCACCGCGCTGGCGCCCGGCAACCCTCCACCGGGCGAGCTGAGCGTGGGCGCCGGCAAGAAACCGGCCACCCCGCCCACAGGCGTCGGCGTTGCCACAGGCTGCGGCATGGGCGACGGCGTGACCTGGACGCTCTGCGTGGGTGTCACGACCGCCGGCGTCGCGGGGGTTTGCGTGCCCGTCGGCCGCGGCGTGAGGGCGGTCGGTGTAGCGGTCTTGGCGCCCGGCACGGTCACGGTTGGCGTCGCGGTCTTGGCACCCGGCGTAAGCGCGGTCGGCGTCGCGGTACTGGCGCTCGTCGCGGCGCCGGTGGGAGTGGCAGTGGCGGTAGGAGTCGCGTTGGCTGTCGTGACCGTCGGCGTCGCCGTCCGGGTCGCGGTCGCGGCTTCTGGGGTGTCGGTCAACAGCGGGGTTGGCAGGGGCGAATTGTCGTAGCCCCACATAAAGGCGGCGCGCGCCACGGCTCCGCCGGCCAACCGCACGGTCAACAGGGCGGCCAATACGATCAGAATGACCAGGGTCAAGACGGTGCGCGACGGCAAGCGAGTGGGCGTCAAGGCGAAATGTCTCTCTGGGCAGGGATTGAGTTCCGAGTCCATTATATCATGGTCAAGAAACTGCGCCAAAGATACCGCCTTTCCCCAACGATTCCGAATCTGGATCGGGCGAAAACGTCATTTTGAGCGGGTTTGCCCCTACACTTCAGCAACGGCGCGAATCCAGCGAAGAATCCTTCACTGCGTTCAGGACAAGTTCTCCTTGCCACGACGAGACCCCTTCGACTGCGCTCAGGGCAGGCTCTTCGCTGGATTCTTGCCGCAACGTATTTCACGGGGCTAACCCCAATACGGTTCAGTTAGCAGGCCGGGCTCCCATGCCCGGCGGCGTGGGAGCCGCCTCTGCTGCCTTATCTGTACCGTATTGGGGCTAACCCGCTCAGGGTGACAATCGAACGGTTAGCCACATCTGGAATTCCCGTCCTACCGCACCGCAGTCACGTCCCCCGCCCAAACCGCGTGGATCTGTCCATCCTCGTCCCGCACCAACAGCGCACCCTCGGCGTTGACGCCGGTCGCCGTCCCAGCCAGAGCGCCCGCGGCCAGCGTCACCGTCACCGCCCGGCCGAGTGTATCCAGCCTGGCGGCCCACGCCTCATGCGGCGACTCGCCGGCCAACAGCCGATCATACCACACCTCGGTGCGTGCCAGGATCGCGACCAGCAGCGGCAGCCGCGCCACCGGCCGGTTTAACGCCATCGAGAGGCTGGTGGCGGTGTTGGTCAACGACCAACGATGAACGACCGATGACCACTCACCGTCGTCGTTTGTCGTTCGTCGTTCGTCAAATTCCACGTTCACGTTCACCCCCAGCCCCAGCACCGCGTACTCCAGCCGGTCGCCATCCAGCCGCAGCTCGGTCAACATGCCGCCGAGCTTGCGGCCGGCCAGCAGCAGATCGTTGGGCCATTTGAGCGCCGGCCGCTGCCCCGTTGCCTGCTCGATCCCTTCGGCCGCGGCGAGGCCCAGGCACATGGTCAGTTGACCGGCCCGGACGGCCGGGATAGACGGACGCAGCAGCAGCGACATCAGCAGGCTGCTGCCCGGCGGCGCCCACCAGCGGCGGTCGAGCCGGCCGCGGCCGGCCGTCTGCTCATCGGCGACCGCCAGCAGCCCCTCGGCTGCGCCGGCCGTCGCGTGCGCGTGGATCACGTCGTTGGTGGAACCGACGCTGGGGAAGAAGAGCGCCGGCCGGCCGAGGCGGCGGGTGGTGAGGGCCGCGGCAATGGCGGAGGCAGACAGTTGGCTCATCTCACTCTCCCACGCGTTGATCGCGCCATGTCCATGGCTCCACCGCCAGATCACCCAGGCGCAGCGCGTCCACGCCCGCCAGTGGATTTGTTATGCCGTGATCGGCACCATGTTCCATGAGAACAGCAGAGGCGGCTCCCATGCCGCCGAAGCGTCGGGCATGGGAGCCCGATCCGCTATTTTCGGAACAAGCCAGCGGCGTGAGCAGCGTCACCTGCCTGGCGTCCAGGTCGGTCTCCCGGACGATGCCCAGGCCGAGGGTGAAGCCGGCGGCATCTTCCAGCGCAATGAGTTGGTTGAACGCGAAGTTGGGTTCGGGCAGGACCGCCAGCCGGCCGAAATCCACGTCCAGCAGGCGAGCGCCCGCAAAGTAGCGGCCGAACTGGGCGGCGCGATGCTCTCGCCGCGTGATCGCATCGCGCCGCGTCACGGCCGGTGAGGGAGTCAGCTCGAAGAGGCGCGTGTGCTGGCTTCGGCGCAACGGGGCCAGCAGCGGCTCCAACTCATCTTCCCGCTGAATCGCGATCACCGCGGCCGGGCGCAAGAGGTCAATCTTCGCCAGCTTGAGGCTGAGGCCGCCCTGCGCCGGGTCCACCAGTCCGCTCGTGTCGTAGACGAGCACCTCCGCGCCGGCCGCCCGCGCTGCCTCCACCAGCCGCCCCGCGCCGACGAGCACCGGCAGCATGTGGCCCCGCGGCGAGGTCGCGCCGACGAACCAGCGGTGGGCGGCCCCCCCAGCCCCCCGACTTCGGGGGGAGTCGAGTTCCCCCCACGGTTGGGAGGAGTCGAGTTCCCCCCACGGTTGGGGGGAGTCGAGTTCCCCCCACGGTTGTGGGGACAGGGGGGCGATTTCACCCATCGCCAGCGTCATCGTCGCGGGCGGCCCCAGCGTGCTCTGGCCCGGATCGCCGTCCAGGAACGCGACGCGGCGCCCCGTCGCGGCCAGCCGGCCGTGCAAGTAGCGCGCCAGGGTGCTCTTGCCCGTGTCCGGCGCGCCGACGATGAGAATCACGCCGGCCAGGTCGGCGGCGGGGAGGTGATGCCACGAGGAGGCGATGTCTATCAAGCCGTCTGTCC
>JAPLHB010000010.1 GCA_026389845.1 Chloroflexota bacterium | reverse complement strand
ATCTTCGCACGCCGGGGGCCACCCCACGGCTCCCAGTACCTTCGACTCCACCAGTAAGCTGGTCATCCTGTTGATCGGCATCGCCGCAGCCCTCATCGGCGCGCTGGCCGGTATCTTCAATCCATTCCTGAGCCACGCCGCGTCCACCCAGGGCGCCCAGATTGACACCCTCTTCAGCGTCCTGCTGGGCATCTCCGCGGCAATCTTCGTCATTGTCCAGGGCTTCCTACTCTACTCGATCGTTCGCTTCGCGCGCCAGCCCGACGATGAAAGCGACGGCCCTCCCATGCGCGGCAACGCCCGGCTGGAGTTCTTCTGGACGGTCATCCCCGCGCTCATCGTGGTCTTCATCGCCATCTTCAGCTACCGCGTCCTGGCCGACATCGAGCGGCCGACCGCCGCAGACATGATCGTCGAGGTGACAGCGCGGCAATTCGCCTGGGAGTTTTATTACCCCGACCAGGATCTCAAGACCACCGAGCTGCACATCCCGCTCGACCGTCAGGTACACCTGAAGATGCGCTCGGCCGACATGGTTCACGCCTTCTGGGTGCCGGAGTTCCGCATTAAGAAAGACCTGATGCCCGATCGCGTCACGGACACCTTCATCACCGGCACCGCTATCGGCACATATCCCATCGTCTGCGCCGAGTTGTGCGGAGCCGGGCACGCGATCATGCGCTCGCAGGTGATCGTCCAAACCGATGCAGAGTTCAAGAACTGGATGGCGGGTCAGATCGGCGCAAAGACGCGCGGCGCGACGGCCGCGGCCGATCCAGCGGCTTACGGCCGGCAGCTCTTCAACCAGTTCGGATGTAACGCCTGCCACGCGCTGGCCGATGCGCAGGCCGTGGGGGTGGTCGGGCCGAAACTGGATGGGCTGGCGGGTCGCGCGGGCGCCACGGTTCCAGGCCAGTCGGCCGAGGACTACGTCAAGACCGCTATCGTCAAGCCGAGCGAATTCCTCGTCAAGAACTTCCAGCCGGTCATGCCGCAGGACTACGGTCAGCGCATGTCGGCGGCGGAGATCGAGGCGATGGTGACGTATTTGTTGCTGCAGAAATGATCGTGGATACTTGATATTGGGTATTAGGGATTAGGTATTGTGGATGTCGCTCCCTTCGCGGCGATCAATACCTAATACCCAATACCTGATATCTGCCGAAGGAAGAGACACATGGCAGATACCACCACCGGCCACGGCCTCATGCGCCACGGCGGCCGCAAACTGAGCGATTATCTCGTCTTCAACACCGATCACAAGGTCATTGGCATCCAGTACATGGTGATGGCCTTTGCCTTCTTCATTTTCGGCGGCGTGATCGCCGAGCTGATCCGCACGGAGTTGGCCGCGCCGGGTACGCAGTTCGTCGGCGGCAGCCAGTACAACCAGCTTTTCACCGTTCACGGCACGGTGATGATCTTCCTATGGATCATCCCGATGTTCGCGGGGCTGGCGAATTACGTGGTGCCGTTGATGATCGGCGCCAACGACATGGCGTTTCCCAGGCTGAACGCGCTCGCCTTCTGGCTGCTGCCGCCGGGCGCGATCCTGCTGCTCGCCAGCTTTCTCGTCGGCGGCGCGGAGAGCGGCTGGACCGCCTACCCGCCGCTCAGCGTGCAGACGCCCATCGGCCAGACGCTGTGGGCGCTGAGCCTGCAATTCGTCGGCTTCTCGTCCATCTTCAGCGGGTTGAACTTCCTGGTGACGATCTTCAACATGCGCACCACCGGCATGACCCTCACCCGGATGCCGCTGATGGCGTGGGCTGTTGCCGCCAGCTCGATCATTCAGATCCTCGGCACGCCGGTGCTCTCCGGTGCGCTGGCGATGCTGGTCATCGAGCGGACGCTCGGCGCCAAGTTCTTCGTGCCGGGCGGCGATCCGTTGCTGTGGCAGAACCTCTTCTGGTTCTACTCGCACCCGGCCGTCTACATCATGATCCTGCCCGGCTTCGGCCTGATCTCCGAGGTGCTGCCGGTCTTTTCTCGCAAGCCAATCTTCGGCTACAAGCTGATCGCGTTCTCCAGCATGGCAATCGCCATCTTCGGCTTCCTGGTGTGGGCGCACCACATGTTCACCAGCGGCATGGATCCGCTCCTGCGTATCCCATTCATGGTCACATCCATGATTATCGCAGTGCCGACGGGGGTGAAGATCTTCTCGTGGTTGGCGACGATCTGGGGCGGTAAGCTGCGCTTCACCACGGCCATGATGTTTGCGCTGGCGTTTATCTCGATGTTCCTCATCGGCGGGCTAAGCGGCATCTTCCTGGCCTCAGTGCCCATTGACATCCACGTGCAGGACACCTACTTCGTGGTCGCACACCTGCACTACGTCCTGTTCGGCGGCAGCGTCATGGCGCTCTATGCGGGAGTCTACTACTGGTTCCCGAAGATCACCGGCCGGATGCTCAACGAGCGGCTGGGCCAGGTGCATTTCTGGATGACCTTCTTTGGCTTCAACATCACCTTCATGCCGCTGCACCTGGTCGGCCTGCAGGGGATGCCCCGTCGCGTCGCCGACTACGATCCGGCGTTTGCCCTGTGGAACCTGGTGGCGACCCTCGGCTCGTTCCTGCTGGCGACCGGTACGCTGCCCTTCATCTGGAATGCCATCGCCAGCGCCTACCGCGGCAAGCTGGCAGGCGCGAACCCCTGGCGGGCGCTCGGCCTGGAGTGGACGCTGCCCTCCCCGCCGCCCATCCACAACTTCCCTGTGCCGCCGGTGGTGGATGGCGACCCGTATGGGTATGGGGAGCAAACACGCAATCCGCAATACGCAACAGGTGAAGCATGAGCGAAGCAACCGTCAACCCAGCGCACACCAACACCGGTCTCGACAACCGCAAACTGGGCATGTGGATTTTTCTCGCCACCGAGGTGATGCTCTTCTCCGCGCTCATCGGCGGGTTCTTGAGCATGAAGGCGCGCAGTCCGGCCGACGCGCATCACGTATTGAACATCCCGCTGACCGCGGTCAACACGTTCATCCTGATCGTCAGCAGCACGATGGTCGTGATGGCGCTCTCCGCGATCGAGGAAGGCGACGTCAAGCGGCTGCGCAACTTCATGCTGGCGACGCTGCTGATGGGCGCGACCTTTCTCAGTATCCAGATTTTCGAGTACAACCACCTGTTGAGCGAAGGCTTCACCCCCGCGGGCAGCCTGTTCGGTGGCGGCTTCTACACCGTCACCGGCTTCCACGGCTTTCACGTGCTCATCGGCCTCATCTGGTGTCTGCGTAATATCGTGATGACGACACAGGGCAAGTTCACCCAGGCCGAACACGTGGGCATCGAGGTCTTCGGGCTGTACTGGCATTTTGTGGACGTGGTGTGGATTCTGCTGTTTACGATTATTTATTTGTTGTGAGGAGTGACCAGGGATTAGGAACCAGGAATCAGGAGTCAGGTCTCCTAGTCCCTAATCCTAGTCCCCAGTCCCCAACACCGGAGCATCCATGAAACACGTAGACCCCATCAAAGACGTGAAGAATCCTCCCCACCGCCGGCCGAACTACTGGCTGGTGTTTGCGGCGCTGGCGGTGATGACCGCGATCGAGGTTGCGACCACCTATGTGCCGGGCATCCCGCTCGTGCCGGTGTTGCTGACGATGTCGTTCCTTAAGGCAATGCTGGTGATCCTCTACTTCATGCACCTGCGATTCGACAGCAAGTGGTTTAGCTTCATCTTTTTCGTGCCGTTCTTGCTGGTCATCCCGCTGCTGATTATCGCGCGGTTGTAGAAAGAATTCACCACCAAGACACGAGGACACAAAGGGCGAAAACCAAATGACTTGGTGTCTTGGTGTCTTCGTGGTTCAGGTCCTTTTTCGCTTTGACTCGTCTGGGAAGAAACACGGATCGCACGGATGAAAGCGGATCATCGGTCAGTTTTTCGCGCTCCATATCGAGCATTTTGCCTGTTGGCCCTGGCGACGCTCCTGGTCGCATTGGCTGGCTGCGGACGGGTGCAGAAGGTCGCGCCGGCCACAGATGACGGGCTAACGATCACGATGACTGTTGAACCATCTCCGCCGATGATCGGCGAGGGGATCGTGGTCCTGACGGTGAAAGACGCGAGCGGTCAGCCGGTGGCTGGGGCCCAGGTTGAAGTGGAGGGCAACATGAGCCACGCCGGCATGATGCCTTCGTTCGGCAAGGCGGTGGGCAGCCAGGGCGGCGTCTACCGTGTGCCGATCAAGTGGACGATGGGCGGCGATTGGTATGTGGATGTGAAGTTGACGCTGCCGGATGGTAAGATTGCGACGCGGCGCTTCCCCGTGACAGTCAAATGAAGCAATGGCGCAAAACTCGCTACCCGTTGCCTGTCATTCTGAGCGGGTCTGCCCCTGACTTCTCGCGACGGCGAGCACTCAGCGAAGAATCCGGTGTCGCAACGAGACCCTTCGCTGGATGCTCGCCGCAACGCATCTCACGGGGCCAACCCGCTCAGAGCTTGCCCTGAGTGCAACGAAGGGGTGACAAAGCGAGTTTTGCGGTATTGTCAAATGAACTTTTGCAGGACAACACTGCGGCCTGAACGCCGCAGCGTGCGAAAGAGGCGCGTCGCAAGCCACGGCGTTCAGGCCGTGGTGCTCCTTAACCAGCCGATTCCCATCGGCGCTAAACCCCTACCAGCGACCCTTGTATGACTAATGTTCATCGCCGCGACCTGCTCACCTGGCCCATTCTCGGCCCGTTCCTCAAGTGGCGCCATGCGCGGACGGCCATGCAGGCGCCGCTGCTGCTGATCGCTGGGCTGATGATTTTCGACGGGCTGGTGGGGCCGCGGCTCGCGCCGAAGAACCTGGCGACGGTCGGCGTTTGGCTGCATTACCGCGGACTGGTCGTGCTGGCGCTGTTGGTGGCGGGCAATCTGTTCTGCATGGCGTGTCCGTTCATGCTGCCCCGGCAGGTCGGCCGCTGGCTGCGCGAACGGCTCTTCGGCGGCGGACGGAATGTGCCGGCGGCGCTGCGCAACAAATGGCTGGCCGCGGGCTTGGTGCTCGTCTTCTTCTTCAGCTACGAGGTCTTCAGCCTCTGGTCAAGCCCGTGGCTGACAGCCTGGATCGCAGTCGGCTATTTCCTGGTCGCGTTCCTGGTGGATACCGTCTTCCGCGGCGCGACGTTTTGCAAATACGTCTGTCCGTTGGGGCAGTTCAACTTTTTTGGGTCGCTCATCTCGCCGCTGGAGATCAAGGTCAAGGAGCAGACGGTCTGCGCGGCGTGTCGGACCAAGGATTGCATCCGCGGGAGTAGCTCGAACGTCCGTGGCTGCGAGTTGTGGCTCTTCCAGGAGCGCAAGGCCGGCAACATGGACTGCACCTTCTGCCTGGATTGCGTCCATGCCTGCCCCTGCGCCAACGTCGGCCTGATCACGCGCACGCCGACCGCCGAATTATGGACTGATCCGTTCCGGTCGGGCATCGGCCGGTTCAGCCAGCGGCTCGATCTGGCCGCGCTGGTGGTGATCTTCGTCTTCGGCAGCTTTATCAACGCTTTCGCGATGATCCGGCCGGTCTACGGGTTGCGTGAAAACCTGGCGCGTTGGCTGGGAACGACTTCGCCCGTGCCAGGGCTGGCGCTGATCTTCGTGATTGGGCTGGTGGTGTTGCCGATCGTCCTGGTGTCGGGAGCGGCCTGGTTGGGACGAGCGCCTTTCGTCTTTCGTCGTTCGTCCTTCCTTCCACCATTGCGACAGATCACTGCACGTTACATCTACGCGCTCGTCCCGCTCGGCTTCGGCATGTGGTTGGCGCACTACAGCTTTCATTTTCTCACCGGTGCGCTGACGGTTGTTCCGGTGGCGCAGTCATTTCTGGCCGACGTGGGGCTTTATCGCGGCGCGGTGCAGTGGGGGATGGGGCCGGTGGTCCCGACCGATTGGCTCTTCCCTATCGAGGCGGTCTTCATGTATGCGGGCGCGACCGGTTCGCTGATCGGCGCGTTCCAGATCGCACGCAACCAGGTCGAGAGCGCCCCCCTGCCCCCCAATTCTGGGGGAAATAGCCTCCCCCCACGGTTGGGGGGTAGGGGGGCCGTGCTTGCCGCGGCCGCGCCGTGGATGATCCTCACCTTGTTGCTGTTGGCCTTCGGCCTGTGGGTGCTTGTCCAGCCGATGGAGATGCGTGGAACATTCATGTACAGTCTGCCGGGGGGATGACCGACGCATGAGACGGATGAAGGTTGGGCGCATCGTGGCGTTAGGCCTGGTTTTGGTCGGCGCGCTCCTCTTGGGGCAGCGCGACCTGGCCCGCGCCGAGAATTTCGGTCCCGGCGGCGGCAGCCGAATCATCGCAGGGGACCAGGTGATCGGCCCCTACCAAATTCTCGCCACGGTTTCACCTGAGCCGGCGCAGACCGGAATGGTCACATTCGCCGTGCGAGTGAGCGATCCGGCCACGGGCGACAAGCTGCGCGACGTGCAGGTGGCGGTCAAATTGGTGCATGGCGAGAGCAAGGCGGAGCTGACCGGCGAGGCGACGCATAAGGATGCCGGCAATGCCGTGGATTACGTGGCGCACATGACGATCGAACAGGCCGGCACCTGGAACGGTACGCTGACTGTCGCCGGGGCGGCCGGCAAAGTTGAGCTGCCCTTCATCCAACGGGTGGCAGCCCCGCGCGGATTCTCCACGGTGATCCTGGTCGGCATTCCCTTCGCGGTGGTGCTGGCTGTGCTCGGCGGCTATTGGTATCTGCACACCGGTGCGCGACGCTGATTCGGATTTGACTGCTACAAGTTCGACTTTTGCGTTTCGTTTGATTCGTGTATAATAAGTTACATGATTCAGCCTGCAAACCCTCTCGATCCAAGAGCAGGCAAGGAAAGGATGCCCATCATGTTCAAACGTACCCTGTTTACTCTTCTGGTGGTCACTCTACTTCTGGCGGCGTGCGGCGGCAGTCAACCGGCGCCCGCGGGCAACGCTTCCGCTGGCAACGCGGACAACGGCAAGGCCCTCTTCGCCAAGGCGACCATCGGCAAGGCCGGCGCGCCCGGCTGCGCCACCTGCCACTCGGTAGAAAAAGACAAGAAGATCGTCGGCCCCTCGCAGTACGGCATCGCCACCGATGCGGCTGCCACCGTCAAAGAAAAGGACTACAAGGGCACTGCCAAGACCGCGGCCGAGTGGCTGCGCGAGTCCATTGTCAGTCCGAACGTGGACGTGGCCGAAGGCTTCACACCCGGCATCATGCCGCAAAACTACGGGAAAGACCTGTCCGAGCAGGAGATTAACGACCTGGTGGCTTACTTGTTGACCTTGAAGTAGGGTGCGTGGTGCGTAGTCCGTACTGCGTACTGCGTAGTCCGTACTGCGTACTGCGTAGTCCGTACTGCGTAGTCCGTACTGCCGATACATTCACGGCTCAACTTGCAGTACGCAGTACGCAATATGCCACTATCGTTCACGCCGCCGCATCAGACTGGAGCGTGCCCATGATCATCTCACTTGTTCGCCAACATCCCCGCCTGGCCCTGGCGTTGGGCCTGGTCGGCGTGCTCGTCGCCAGCGGAGTCGTATTGGGCATCTTCTTCGGGTCGCGGGCGCTTGCCGCGCCGCCCCAGCCCCTGGTCTTTCAGCACAGCAAGCACATCGCCGCGGGCGCCAACTGCCTCTTCTGCCACCCCGGCGTGCAGACCGGCGCAGTGGCGGGCTTGCCCTCGCTCGCGAAGTGCATGGGCTGTCACGTTGCGGTTCAGCCGAAAGACCCCAGGGACCAGCCCGACATTGACCGGCTCATCAAACAGTGGGGTTCGCGCCAGCCGATCCAATGGGTCAAGGTCTTCGAGAAACCGGACTTTGTCCACTTCAACCACCGGCCGCACATCGCAAAGGGCGTAGCCTGCGAAAGCTGCCACGGTGACCTCTCGCAGATGGGCTACGCCAAGCCGTACAACCTCAACATGGGCTTCTGCCTGGATTGCCACAAGAAACAGGCGCCGGAAAAGGTGGCGCGGCTGATTGACTGCGCGACATGCCATTATTGATGCGTGCTGCGTGGTGCGTATTGCGTATTTCGTGGTGCGTATCGGGTAGAAAAGCCGACGGACTACGCACCACGCACCACGCACCACGCACCACGCACCACGTAACACGCAACACGGAGATGCATCACATGACCAAACGCATCACCCGCCGACAATTCATTCAGGCGGCTGGCCTCACCGGCACGGCGATGGCCGTCAGCGGCTGCACGATCAATTTGCAGAAGGCTGAGAAGCTGGAGCCATACGTCGTGCCGCCGGAAGAGGCGCTGCCCGGCGAGAATATCTGGTATGCCAGCGCGTGTCGCCAATGCCAGGCCGGCTGTGGGATTTTGGTTCGCGTGAGCAACGGCCGAGCGCACAAGATCGAGGGCAACCCCGAGCATCCGCTCAACCGCGGTAAGCTGTGCGCCCGTGGGCAGGCGGGCCTGCAAGTGCTCTACAACCCCGACCGGTTGCGCAACGCCGTCCGCCAGGGGCAGCGCGGCAGCCGCAAGTTCGAGCCGCTTCCGTGGGAGATGGCCCTGGGCCAGTTGGCCGACCGCGTCAAGGCGGCCAAGCCCGGCGCGGTGGCGTTCTATGGCAATTTTACGTCCGACAGCCTGGCCGCAGTCGTCGGTCCGTTGATGAAGGCGCTCGCCGCGCCCGCGCCGGTGTGGTACGATCCGTTGGTCGCGTTCGAGGGCCGCGGCGTGTTGGCGAAAACCACCGGCCAGTATTTCGGGAGCAGTCCCAACCTGCCCTTCTTCGACCTGGCAAACAGCGACATCGTCTTTTCCTTCGGCGCGAATCTGACCGAGACGTGGATTTCGCCGGTGGCCTATGGCCGTGGGTTCGGCGCCATGCGCGGGGGCGCGCTCGGCAAGCGTGGCTACCTGGTGCAATTCGAGCCGCGGCTCTCGTCAACCGGCGCGGTGGCCGACGAGTGGATCCCCATCGCGCCCGGCGCCGAGGGGCTGGCGGCGCTCGCCATCGGCAAGATCATGGTGGATTTGGGTCTGGGCAAGGCAAAGGATAGTCCCGCAGCCGCTCAGTTCAAGACGGTAGACGTGAAGGGCATCGCGGCGGCCAGCGGCATCTCGGTAGAGAAGCTGCAAACCCTGGCCGAGATGTTCGCCAAATTCCCGAATCCCACCGCTATCCCCGGCGGCAGCCTCAGCGGTCACACCAACGCCCCGGCGGCCATGGCGGCCGTGCTGGCGCTCAACGCCCTGGCCGGCCGCGCGGACAAGGATGGCGCGTTTTATCTCAGTGCCCCCGCCCCGGATGCGGCCTTTGCCACGGCCACGCCTTCCACCTTCGCCGATGTGCAGGCGCTCATCAAGCGGATGCAGGGGGGCGGCGTGGACGTGCTCTTCGTCGCCGGCAACCCGCTTTTCGAGCTGCCCATCGCTGCCAAATTCGCCGAGGCGTTGGCCGCGGTGCCGTTCGTGGTTTCCTTCAGCTCACTGGTGGACGAAACCGCAGTCCAGGCCGACCTGATCTTGCCCGATCATTCCTACCTGGAAAGCTGGGGCTACCAGATCACCACCCCGCCCGGCGACCGTCCCGCGATCAGCAGCCAGCAGCCGGTGGTGGCGCCGTTCTATGACACGCGCGCGACGAGCGATGTGATCCTCGACTTGGCGAACCGCCTCGGTGGTCCGGCGAAACAGGTGCTCCCCTGGCCCAACACCGTCGCCTTCCTGAAGGAGGTCACTGCCAAGCTGGTGGGCAAGGATGCGGCCTTCAACGTCAAGAACGCCGATAAGGTGTGGGCGGGCTGGCGGCAGGCCGGCGGCTGGTGGCCCACGGTCGAGGCCAAAGTCGCGCCGAAGGCGACCGCTGCGCTAGCGCAGCGTTTCGAGGTGGCCCGGCCCAAGTTCGACGGCGACAACACCGCCTACCCGTATCTGCTCTACCCCTACCCATCGGCTGCGCTGAGCGACGGTCGCGGGGCCAGCCAGCCCTGGCTCCAGGAGATGCCCGATCCCATGACCACCGCCTCGTGGGATACCTGGGTCGAGATCAACCCCCAGACGGCCAGGGAGCTGGGGCTGAAGATGGATGACGTGGTCAAGGTGGTCTCGGCGCAGAGCGAAATCGAGGCCATCGTCTACGTTTACCCCGGCATCCGGCCCGACGTGGTCGCCGTGCCGCTGGGCCAGGGCCATTCGTCCTACGGGCGATACGCCAACAACAAGGGCGCTAACGTCCTCGCCCTCCTGGCCCCGCTGGCCTCCGACGGTGGCGAATTGGCCTGGGCTGCGACGCGGGTCAAGATCGAAAAAACGAATCGTACGCGTGTGCTGCCGAGGATCGAGAGTAACATTGGGGTGGATACGGCAAACGAGGAGAAGCACATTCCGGGGTGGTGAGCGTGCTGCGTGTTGCGTGCTGCGTGAGGATCGCTGAAGGTGGAATCTGGGTTTCCATCCAAGTTGCTGACCCTGAACAAGGATGACCTGGAACATCTGGCTCTGGCGCGGTCGCCTCGTTTCCAGACCTTGTTGGAGAGAGCGTGGCAAAGTCTTCGCGCAGGCGAAGAATTGTCGCGGGATGACTTCTGGAAAGCGGTCGAGCAACGTCACCAGAAACAAATGGAGCAGCGGTAACAACCATGGACGGCAGACTAATGTTGGAAGTGTCGGTGGAACAAGTTGCACAGGCAGTGCATAGCATGGATGCAACGGCTCGACAGAACTTGCTTGCGCTCACACCGGAGCTGTTTGAGTCGCCCGGCCTTGTCTCGACCATCACCTATCATCCCGAAGAAAAGGGCTACCTGGCGCGCTGCGTTTCAATTGACGCAATCGCCTGGGGGCAAACGCTGGCCGAGGCGGGCGATGCGTTGATAGATGCGGTGATCGAGACGGCCGAGACACTGGTCGAAGACTGCCCAAACCCCAGCAAAGAACTGCGGAAACGGTTATCCTATGCGCAAGCCGTCTATTGGCGACGCGAGTCCCGCAATGATGTGAAGCGACTGCTTGGGCTGACAGACAATGTCCTACACCTATCGTGACTTCCGGCGCGTCCTGGAGCGTCGTGGCTTTCGGCTGGCGCGTTCTCGCAAGCACGAGACCTGGGTGCTGGAGGAGAACGGCCAGCAGGTTGCCATCGTACGGGTCAGTCATCAATACGGGCAAGAGATCACGCGCTCGCTGTTCTACGAAATGCTGCGCCAGGCGAAATTGACCGAGGCGGAATTCCAAGAGCTGTTGAAGGACAGGCCTGTACGTGTCGGCGAAAGTGTTGTAACCTGGGAGACGGGCGAAGATGAGTTGCGTGTGATGGTTGATGCCGATAGCTTCACGTAGGGGATCGAGCAAACTCGGCAAAGGCAGGAATCACCTGTAACTGGTGATAGCCGCAGCGAGTAAAATTTACGAAAAAGTGCACGAGAGTTTCGTCTACAAGCTCTGAACAAGGAGCGACGCATGAGTGAAAGCAAGACTCACGGCAACCACTGGACGATGGTCATAGACCTGGATAAATGTACGGGCTGCCAGGCGTGCGTGGTGGCGTGCCACGCCGAGAATAACGTGCCGACGGTCGGCCCGGAAACGGTGACGATGGGCCGGTCGCAGCACTGGATCCGCATCGAGCGGTATTGGGATGGCGAGTACCCGGACGTGAAGGCCCGCTTCCTCCCGCTGTTGTGCCAGCAGTGCGGCCACGCGCCATGCGAGCCGGTCTGTCCGGTCTTTGCGGCCTACCACAGCGACGAGGAAAACCTGAACATCCAGGTTTACAATCGCTGCATCGGCACCCGCTACTGCGCCAACAACTGCCCCTACTCCGTCCGCGTCTTCAACTGGTTCGACCCGTACATCCCGGAGCCGCTGGATAACCAGCTCAACCCGGACGTGACGGTGCGCGGCCGCGGCGTGATGGAAAAGTGTACCTTCTGCATTCAGCGCATCAAGCGCGGGGAAGACCAGGCCGCGGCCGAAGGACGCGAGATGCGTGATGGCGACGTGCAGCCCGCCTGCGCCCAATCGTGCCCCACCGACGCCATCGTCTTCGGCAATATGAACGACCCAGAAAGCCGCGTCGCCGTACTCGCCGCCAGCGGACGCCGTTTCAAGCTGCTGGAAGAGCTGGGCGCTGAGCCGTCGGTGATCTATCTGAAGGGAGGCTCGTCTCATGCTGGGTGAACTCCCCAAACTACGCAACTTCGTCTGGCCGCACGAAGATGACCCGAAGGAACGGCTCTTGCTCGATCCCATCCCCCAGGATGAGATGAACCGCAAGATGCTGACGCCGATGATGAAGACCGGCCCCGGCTTCTGGCTGATCGTCGCGATCCTGGCGACCATCGTCGTGGTCTGCCTCTTTGGCTACTGGCTCTACATGATCCGCTGGGGCATGGGCGTGGCCGGTATTCGCCGGCCGGTGGGCTGGGGCGTCTTTATCGCCACCATGGTCTTCTGGATCGGCATCAGTCACAGCGGCACCTTTGTGTCGGCGATCCTGCGCGTCTTCAACGCCGAGTACCGCCGCCCCATCACCCGCGCAGCCGAGCTGATGACCTCCTTCTCGCTGGCGTGCGCGGTGTTATTCCCGATGATCCACCTGGGCCGCATGTGGGTGGTCTATTTTATGATCCCCATGCCCAACCAGCGCAATCTGTGGGCGAATTTCCAGTCGCCGCTGGCGTGGGATCTGATCGCCATCACCACGTACCTCATCGGCAGCACCCTCTACGTCTATCTGCCGATGATCCCCGATCTGGCGATGGCCCGCGACCGCACGACCGGTTGGCGGCACGTGCTCTACAAGCTGCTCTCGTGGGGCTGGCGGGGCCTGGAGTACGAATGGCATTATCTCCATAAGGCGATCAATCTCTTCGCCTTCGCCATCATCCCGGTGATGTTCTCCGTCCACACCATCGTGTCGTGGGACTTCGCCATGGCGCAGCAGATCGGCTGGCACAGCAGCATCTTCGGCCCCTATTTCGTCACGGGCGCGATCTTCTCCGGCGTCTCCGCGGTGATCGCGGTGCTGCTGGTGGTGCGCAAGGCGATGGGGCTGCAATACTTCCTCCGTAAAGAGCACTTCGACGCGCTCGCCAAGCTGGTCCTGATCTTCTCGTTCGCCTGGACCTACTTCTTTTTCAACGATTACCTGGTGGAGTGGTACGGCGGCGAGTGGGTCGGCCATCAATTGCTGGCCTTGCAGGCGCGCGGGCCGCTGGCGCCGCTCTGGTACGCCATGCTCTTCTTCAACATCGTCGTGCCGTGGCTGACCCTCTGGAACAAGCGTATCCGCCAGTCGCCGATTGCGCTTTTCCTGATCGCCATCGGCATCCAGATCGGCATGTACCTGGAACGCATCATCATCATCCCGGGCTTTCTGCAGCGCAACCGTCTGCCGTTCGACTGGGGCGTCTACAACCCGCAGCCGGTAGAGATTTCGATCGCAATCGGCACCCTGGCGCTCTTCTGCCTGCTTTACGTCGTCGGCTCCCGCTTCATCCCGCTGATCCCGGTCTGGGAGGTGCTGGAAGGCCAACTCAGCCATTCGCGGCGGCGGATCGGGAAGACGGTGGTTACATCTGTCGCCGAATTGGAATGACGGTTCGGCGTGATACGTGACAGGCTGCCGTCGTAATTCACGCAGTACGTAGCACGCAGCACGAGGAGGAATCCATGCCCATCAAAATGACCCTGACGGGCTTGTTCACCGAGGTGGCGCCGCTGACCGATGCGCTGGAGGGGCTGCGCACCCTGGGCATCCGCGAAGAAGACATGAGCATCATGCAGGGCGTGCCGCACACGGCCAAGATGCTCGGCCGGCCCAAGCTCAGCGAGTTCCCCTGGATCAGCGTGATCGGCGCGCTGACGGGCGCGTTTACCGCCTGGCTGCTCACCTACGGCACGGTCTGGCTCTATCCGATCCGCGTGGGCGGCCGGCCCTACACCGGCAATCCGCCGACGTTCGTGCTCTTTTTCGAGCTGACGATGCTCGGGCTGCTGGTGAGCACCTTCCTGGGCTTCCTGTGGAAGTGCGGCTTCCCTTCCACCAGGCCGCAGCACTACGATCCGCTGATTAACTATGGCCGGATCGCGCTGGTGTGCGACTTCGACATGCGGCTGGAACCTCAAGTGCGAACCTTGTTGGCCGACAAGGGCGCGGAGAGGGTCTATGAGCCGGAGAGGAGGCCGCTATGATCCCACCCAAGGGGCTTTGGCGCCGCATTATCATCACGATGCTGATCGTGATCGTGCCGCTCAGTCTGGGCATGATTTTTACCTACGACGTGATCAAGCTCAACTGGCGCAGCACGATGGAGATCCAGCCGTCGTTTCGGGCGCAAGAGGGGCCGCGTCTGGCCCTGGCGGCCGAGGCGGTGCGCTTCGACGGTTCGAGCCTGCCGAAGGACGGTGAGCTGCCGCCCAACCCGGTCCCGGCTGACCCGGTCTCGCTGGCGCGCGGCCAACAGCTCTACGCCTCCCATTGCGCCCTCTGCCACGGCCCAGATGGCAAGGGGAACGGCCCGATCAGCCAGAGCTTCAAGGCCGACGCTCGCAAACCCGCGAATCTGACCGAGCCGCGACTGGCCCAACAGTCCGACGGCGCACTCTACGTGACCATCTCGCAAGGCTTCGGCCAGATGCCCGCGCTGGGCGAGAACGTGGATGTGCGGTCACGGTGGGACTTGGTGAACTACGTAAGGGGTTTTAGCAAGAAATAGGGATTAGGGACTAGGGACTAGGGACTAGGAGTCCCCCCAGTCCCCAGTCCCTAGTCCCTGATCCCTGGTCCCCAGCCCCCTGCCAAGGAGATGCCTTTATGAAGCGAACATTCGCCCTTGTGACCTTTTCGATCCTGGTTCTCATCGCCCTGGCGGCCTGCACGACGCCGCAACCGCTGCCGAAGGCGCCCACAGCGATTCCGACGCTCATCCCGGCCACTCTGCCGCCGCCGACCACGCCGACGCCGCGCGCGGCCTTCGCCAACATTACCTTCCCCGCGCAGCCACCCGTCGCGGCGGCCGGCCAGGCGATCTACCAGGCCAAGTGCGCGGCCTGTCACGGCGCCGACGGCAAGGGCAAGGTGGACAAGGCCCGCAACTTCACGGATGAGGACTATCTGCGCGGGGCTGTGCCGGTGGAGTTCTACCAGGTCATCGGCCAGGGCAAGGAGGCGATGCCCGCGTTCAAGGATCAGCTTTCCGACGATGAGCGGTGGAACGTCACCTTCTTCCTCTGGAACTTCTCGGTCAAGCCGGCCACACTCGCCAAGGGCAAGACCGTCTTCGACGCCAACTGTGCGGCCTGCCACGGGCCGGACGGCAAGGGTGTGATCCCGCAGGCGCGCAAGCTCACCGATACCGAATACATCGCCAGCAATCCGGCCACCCAGTTCTACCAATCGGTCTCCGGCGGCAAGGGCATCATGCCCGCCTGGCAAGATCGCCTTAGCTCGGACGATCGCTGGGCTGCGATCGAGTACGCGCGGGCATTTGCGTATCAGCCGTTGAAGTAGGGGAGGGATACTGGCGATTGGATATTGGGCATGGCCCAACCGGATCGCTGCTAGAGATAAGAACCCCGTGATCAGCGCTTTCTGAGGCGCCGGTCACGGGGTTGTGTTTTAGGTTGAAGGAAAACAACATACGCAGCCTGGAAAACTGAACCCTAAAATCAGTGCGTGAAAAGTCCAAATACAAACGACGAAGGGCGTATGTGTCCTTCGTCGTTCGTCGTTCGTCGTCCGTCGTTACTTACTCACCACCCTGATCGTCTTCGGCTTGATCGCCGCGGCCTTCGGGATCGTCAGGGTCAGCAGGCCGTTCTCGAACCTGGCCTCGGCCTTATCCGCGTCCACGGCTACGTTGATGTTCAGCGTGCGCTGGAACTTGCCGTAAGCCCGCTCCTGCAGCACGTAGTTGACGTTCTCGATCGGCGCGGGGCGCTCGCCCTTGATGGTCAGGGTATCGCCCTCGATGGTGATCTCCACGCCCTCGGGCTTGATCCCCGGCATGTTCGCCTGGATGATGATCTCGTCCGGCGTCACGTACGCGTCCAGCGGCAGGGTGAAGCCCCGCTCGCGCTCTTCGGCGGCCCGGCGGCGAGCCGGGATGAAGCTATCCTCGAACAACCGATCCATTGCCTCGCGCAACGTCACCGCCTCGCGGAACGGATCCCAACGGGTTAGAAAGTCGGCCATAGTATCTCTCCTCACTTTATTCTCATCTGATTCGTGCAACACGTCAAGCGTGAAACGTGAAGCGTAAAACGTGATGGTCTGCAATATGATTCACGCACCACGCACCACGCAGCACGCAGTTCACTTCGCCACAACCTTAACGGTCTTCGCCTTCGCTGCCTCGACCTTCGGCAGCTCCAGGGTCAGGACGCCGTGCTCGAAGGTGGCCTTGACCCTGTCAACGTCGGCGCCGGCCGGGACGCTCAACTGGCGGCAGAAGGAGCCGTAGCGGCGCTCCTGGCGCAGATAGTTATGCTTCTCGGTCTTCTCCTCGGTCTTGAACTCGCCCTTGATCGTCAGCACATCTCCGGTAATCGTTACCTCGATGTCCTCCGGCTTGACGCCCGGCACGGTTGCCTTGACGACCACGTGATCGTCGGTCTCGTACACGTCCACCGGTAGCGCGCTCGCCGCCGGTTCCCACCCGCCGAACCAGCCCGGCCGCAAGAAGCTCTCTTCGAACAGCCGGCCCATCGCATCATGCAAGCTCGTCATCTCACGAAACGGTTCCCACTTCACAAGCTCAGCCATCTTGCACCTCCTGTGCTTATTCGGACTCGCGCGGGCCGGTCTCCGATACATACGGTGTACTTTCCCGCCGTGCCCGCCACTAAGAGCCTATCCGAATAACCAGCGGAGGCGGCTCCCACGCCGCCGGTTGCGGGCATGGGAGCCCGCGCCATACGCAACACGCAACACGCAACACGCAACACGCAACACGCAACACGCAACACGCAACACGCAACACGCAACACGCAACACGCAACACGCAACACGCAACACGCAACACGCAACACGCAACACGCAACACGCAACACGTGGAGACCCTATGTTTTTCGATGAAGCCCAAATCCATATCAAGGCCGGCGCGGGCGGGAACGGCGTGGTGGCATTTCGCCGTGAGGCGCACGTGCCGCGCGGCGGCCCTTCGGGCGGCAACGGCGGCAAGGGGGGCGACGTCTACCTGGTCGCCGACCCGCAGGTCAACACCCTGGTCTTCTTCAGTCAGCAAGTGCACTTTCGCGCGGCCAACGGCGATCACGGCCGCGGCAAGAACCAGACCGGCGCGATAGGTGAAGATGTGCTGATCCGCGTGCCGGTGGGCACGATGGCCTTCGACGCTGACACCGGTGAGCCGTTGGCCGATCTGACGACGCCCGGCCAGCAGGTGCTCCTGGCGCGCGGCGGTCGCGGCGGTCGCGGCAACTGGGTTTTTCGCTCGGCCACGGTGCAGGCCCCGCGCATCGCCGAAAACGGCGCGCCGGGCGAGGAGCGGACGGTCCGCCTGGAGCTTAAGCTGATCGCCGACGTGGGGATCGTCGGCGTGCCCAACGCGGGTAAGTCTACGTTCCTCGCGCGCGTCAGCGCGGCGCGACCCAAGATCGCCGATTACCCCTTCACCACGCTGGAGCCGAACCTGGGTGTGGCGCTGATTGACAACCGGGACCTGGTGCTGGCCGACATCCCCGGTCTGATCGAAGGGGCGCACACCGGCGCGGGTCTGGGGCACCAGTTTCTGCGCCACGTCGAGCGGACCCGGGTCCTCGTCCACCTGCTCAACGGCATCAGCCCCGATCCACTGGGGGACTACGAGGCGATCAACCAGGAGCTAGAGCTGTTCGACCCCGCCCTGGCCGCGAAGCCGCAGATCGTCGTCCTGAACAAGATGGATCTGCCCGACGTGCGGGCGCTCTGGCCGGAGCTGGCGCGTGAGCTGCGGGCGCGCGGCGTGGCCGAGCCGCTGGCGATTTCGGCCGCCACCGGCGATGGGGTCAACGACGTGCTGCGCCGCGCGGTGACCGTGTTGGCAGAGTTGCCAATGTCTGCGTCCTTGCTCGAGACAGAGAAACTGGGTTACGCGGCGAGACCGGATTTTGTCACCCAACCGAAGCCCAGCGCGCCGGAGGTCGAGGACAAAAGCTTCACCGTCGAGCGCGATCGCGACGGCGCCTGGCACGTCCACGGCGCCTATATCGAGAAGATCGTCAAGATGACCCGCTGGGAATACTACGACGCGGTCATGCGCTTCCAGCGCATCCTGCAGGCGCTGGGGATCACCGAGGCGCTGCAAAGCCGCGGCGTGCACGAAGGGGACACCGTCCGCATCGGCCCGATGGAACTGGAGTGGAGCGAAGAGCATGCCTTCTGAGCGGATTGGGGTCCTGGGCGGCACGTTCGATCCCGTCCACATCGGCCACCTGATTCTGGCTGAAGAGGCGCGCGATCAACTGGGCCTGGCAATGGTCTACTTCGTTCCGGCCGGCGATCCGCCGCACAAGCGCGATCGGCGGCTGGCCCCCGTGGATGAACGCCTGCGGATGATCGAGCTGGCGATCGCGGGCAACCCCGCTTTCCGGGCATCGCGCATTGACGCCGACCGGCCCGGCCCGCACTATACCCTCGACATGGTGCGCATCTTCCAACAGCAACTACCGCCGGGCGGCGAGCTTTACTTCCTCATGGGCTACGACAGCCTGATCGAGCTGCCCCACTGGCACCAGCCGGCCGAGCTGGTGGCCGCCTGTCGCCTGGTTGCTCTGACCCGCTACGCCGTGCCGCTGGATTGGAGCTACCTGGAATCGAAGCTGCCCGGCATCCGCGGCCGCGTCACCCTGCTGGACATGCCGGAGCTGGAGATCGCCTCACACCAGATCCAGGCGCGCGTGCAGCAAGAGAAAACGATCCGCTACCTGGTACCGGAGGAAGTGCGGGAGTACATCAGGGCGCACGAGTTGTACGCGGCGACGCGGTGACGCGGGGAGACCGCACGTTTGCCAGCTTGCATTTTGCGATTTGCGATTTGCAGATTTGCCGATTCGTCACTCCACCTGATACGGCACATCCGTCACCACGACCCCCGGCTTGAACAATAGCGCCAGCCGCAGCCAGGTAGCCGTCTGTGCGTGGAGCAGGTTGGTCCACGCATTTTTGGGCACGAACTGCGGCACGACGATGGTGATGATCTCGTTCGGCTGTCGCCGCGCGGCGATCTCCTCGATGTAGTGCAGCAGCGGCTCGATCATCAGCCGATAGGGTGAATCCAGGATCACCAGTCGCACCCCGCGTCCCCACATCTCCCACTTGCGTTGGATCTTTTCGGCCTCGGCCGGCTCAAGACTCACATGGACCGCGGTCACGTCGTCCGAGAGGGCCTCAGCATAGCGCAACGCAGCCAATGTGCCCTGGTGAACGCCACTGATGGGCAGGATGACCCGGTGGCGGGCGATGCGCGCCGGCTCGGCGAAGCTGTCCAACGAGAGCCGTGCGGCCAGCCGGCGATAGTGGCGGTGGATGGCCGAAAAACCGGCCACGAGCGCCGGGATCAAGATCAGCACGATCCAGGCGCCGTCGCGGAACTTGGTGCTGGCAAAAACTACGGCCACGATGATCGTCAGCGCCGAGCCGAAGCCATTGATCACCATTTTCGTTTGCCAGCCTCGCTCATAACGAAGCGTCGAGCCGCGTTCTTTGATCTCCTGGCCGGGCGCGAGATGGCCGGTCTTCCACCAGCGCCGCGCCATGCCGGCCTGCGAGAGCGTAAACGAAAGGAATACGCCGATGGCGTAAAGCGGGATCAGCGCTGTGACGCTGGCCTTGAAGACAAAGATGAGCAGCGAGGCGACCAATGCGAGGAGAGCGATGCCGCGCGAGAAGACCAGCCGGCTGCCTCGGAAGGCCAACTGCCGGGGCAGGAACCCGTCAACGGCCAGCAACGCGCTCAGGCGGGGAAAATCGGCGAATGACGTATTGGCGGCCATGACGAGGATCACCATCGTCGCGACGATGGTCGCCAGATAGAACACGCCCTGGCCGGCGAACGCGGTGCGCGCCAGTTGCGAGATCACCGTCTCCATTTCCGACGGCGTCGCGCCGATCTTGACCGCCAGGAAGGTGATCAGCAGCATCAGGACGCCAAGGATGCTCGACATCCAGATCAGCGTGATGCCGGCGTTGCGGCTTTTCGGCTCGCGGAACGCCGGGATGCCGTTGGAAATGGCCTCGACGCCGGTGAGCGCCGACGTGCCACTGGCAAACGCTTTCAAGATCAGGAACACCGACACCGCCTGGGTCTGATGCAGCATCTCCACCGGCGGCGGCGCGACCACCATCCCCAAGCTACCCGTCAGGAAGCGGAACATGCCCACGCCGGTAGTGACAAACGCCATGACCAGGAAAAAATACGTGGGGACCGCGAAGATCGCACCCGACTCTCTCACCCCGCGCAGGTTAACGATCATAGTAAACACGACCAGGGCCACCGAGATCTCCACCCGGTAGGCGAAAAGGTCGGGGAATGCCGAGGTAATCTGCGCCACGCCGGAGGAAATGGAGACGGCGACGGTGAGGATATAGTCGGTGAGCAGGGCCGCGCCGGCCGTCTGCGCGGGCAATTCGCCCAGGTTGTCGCGCGCGACGATATACGCGCCGCCGCCACCCGGATAAGCATGGATCGTCTGCTCATAAGACAGGGTGAGGATCACCAGCAGGCCGACGATCGCCAGCGAGATCGGAATGGCGTAGCCGAACGCGCCGACGCCTGCCAGCGCCAGGATTACCAGAATCTCCTGGGGGCCGTAGGCGACGGACGACATGGCATCGGATGAGAAGACGGCCAGGCCGATGAATTTGCGAATGGTCTGGTGGGGCGCGTCCGCCGTCGAAAGCGGTTTGCCGATCAGCCACGTTTGCCACGAACGGCGTGGCTGGTATTCGTCGGTGCGATGTTGAACGGCGGTGCCGTTCTCGTGCTCAAGAGGAGTCATCAAAGCATCGGTCTCGTCGTGTGATCTGGCAATGCCGAAACGGGCGGAGCCAAAGGACATTATAGCGTATTTGACGGTCTGGGCAAACGCGGGTATGATGCGCTTGTAGTGCCGTAACGGGGGGACAGGCCACGTGTCTGTGTCCCTTTTTTGTTGGCCCCCGTTCGGCTCCAACGGAGAGTATGTCACCCATCGAATCTGAAAACGGAACTGCCGTTTTGCACCGCACGGCCGAATATCGCCCGCGGCGGTCGTTGAGCACCTGGCTCATCGGGCGTCCCTTGAGCACCGCGGATGCTCCGCACCAGGCCATCAGCAAAGTCGTCGGCCTGGCGGTCTTCTCATCTGACGCGATGTCTTCCGTTGCCTACGGCCCACAGGAAATGATGCTCGTCCTGGCCGCCGCAGGTGTGATCGGTTTCAGCTATGCGGTGCCGCTGGCGATCGCCATCGTGGCGTTGCTCACCATCCTCACGATCTCATACCAGCAAACGATTCACGCTTACCCCAGCGGCGGCGGCGCCTATATCGTCGCGCGCGACAACTTGGGTGAATTGCCGGCGCAGATAGCCGGCGCAGCGCTGCTCACCGATTACATCTTGACGGTCGCAGTTTCGATCTCCTCCGGCGTAGCGCAGATCACCTCCGCCTTTCCCACGCTCTTTCCTTACCGCGTGGAAATCGCGGTCGCACTGGTCGCGTTCGTCATGCTGATCAACCTGCGCGGGGTCAAGGAATCCGGCGCGATCTTTGCGATCCCCACGTATTTCTTCGTCATCCTGGCGGCTGTCACGGTGGTTGTCGGTCTGGCGCGCTTTCTCGTGGGCAATTTGGGTGCAGTTGTAGACCCGCCGCCGATGGAGTTGTTACACGGCGCCCAGGCGCTCTCATTATTTCTCATCCTGAAGGCTTTCGCCAGCGGCACAACGGCACTGACCGGCGTTGAAGCGATCTCCAATGGCATTCCGGCGTTTCGCGAGCCTAAGAGTCGTAACGCCGGCATCACACTGATCTGGATGGCGGCGATCCTGGGGTCATTGCTCCTGGGCATCACCTTCCTGTCGGTCAGGATCGGTGCGATCCCATCCGAAGCCGAAACGGTGATCTCGCAGTTGGCGCGCACGGCCTACGGTGGCCGCAACATCCTGTATCTTGGCGTCATTGCGGCCACAACCCTGATCCTGATCATGGCGGCCAACACCTCGTTTGCCGACTTCCCCCGCCTGAGCGCCCTGCTGGCCGCCGACGGGTTCTTGCCGCGGCAACTGGCCTACCGGGGCAGCCGGCTGGTCTTCTCGCGGGGGATCGCGGCCCTGGCGTTCATCGCCTGTCTGCTGATCGTCATCTTCAAGGCCAGTGTCACCGCCCTGATCCCGCTCTATGCCATCGGTGTGTTCCTCTCGTTTACGTTGTCGCAGGCAGGCATGGCACACCGTTGGTGGAAGATCGGCCACCTGGCGCCGGGACAGGAGACCAAAGAGCGCGGCTCCACACTGCGCTACGAGCCGGCCTGGGAAGTCAAGATGGTCATCAATGGCTTCGGCGCCTTTTGCACGGCGGTCGTCGCCCTGGTCTTTGCCACCACCAAATTCCGCGATGGCGCCTACATCGTGTTGATCCTGGTGCCGGTCATCGTGGCTTTCCTCAGCGCCATTCACCGCCACTATCGCACCCTGGCCGCAAACCTGTCGCTGGAGGACTACGGCGCGCCGCCGCGCACTCACCGGCATCGCGTCATCTTACCGATCAGCGGGGTGCATCGTGGCTCACTGGCGGCGTTGAACTACGCCCAGACCCTTTCGGATGACGTCACGGCCGTCTATGTGGCGCTCGATCCGGTCGAGACCGAGAAGGTGCAACGCAAATGGGCGACCTGGGGCGCGGGCGTGCGGCTGCAAGTGCTGGATTCACCCTACCGGTTGCTGCTGGAGCCGTTGCTGGCCTACATCGAAGAGATCACCGGGCATCGCCAACCCAGCGAGGTCATCACTATCGTCGTGCCGCAATTCGTCCCCAGGCATTGGTGGCACAACGCCCTGCACGCTCAGACGGCCACCTGGCTGCGGCTGGCGCTCCTGTTCAAGCCCGGCATCGTGATCACCAATGTGCCGTATCAGGTGCATTAGTGCGGTAGGCCGCCTACGGTTGAAACCGTAGTCTGGCACAGCCCAAACCCGTTGAAACGAGTTGACGCTACGGTGTGCAGTGCGTTTCAACGCACTTTTCGTACCAACCGGTGATTTCAATCACTGTCTATTTGGGAGTTGGAGATACTTATGAAGGTGATTATCGTGGGTTGCGGCCGGATCGGCGCGCAACTAGCCAATCAATTGTTTCGACTCGGCCACCAGGTCACGGTGATTGACCAGGCGGTCGCCGCGTTCGACAACCTGGATGCCGCTTTTCGCGGGCGGACGCTAGAAGGGGATGTGCTGGGCCAGGAGATGTTGCGCCGCGCCGGCATCGAGAGCGCGGACGCGTTGGCAGCCACCACCAGCTCGGATACCTTGAACGCCGTCATCTGCCACGTCGCGCGCAGTGTCTACCACGTCCGCAATGTGGCCGCGCGCAACTACGAGCCGCGCTGGCAGGCGCTCTATGAAGCGTTCGACATCCAATCTATCGGTCCCAGCAGTTGGGGCGCGCAACGCCTGGAAGAGATGCTCACCGATAGCACGCTACGCACGGTCTTTTCGGCGGGCAATGGCGAGGTGGAGGTCTACGAGATCACGGTGCCCGAGGCATGTCGTGGTCTGCGCCTGGGTAACCTGATGGATCAACGCTCCTGTGTGGCCGTCGCGTTGACTCGCGCCAGCAAGGCAGTCCTGCCTTCGCCGGACGCGATCCTTGAATCGGGCGATGTCCTGCACGTCAGCGCCACGTTCGAGGGCGTCGAGACGCTGCGCCGGCAGTTCCACCAGATCAAGGAGGCCTAGCCATGTTCGTACTCATTGCCGGCGGTGGTCGCACGGGCACGCAGCTCGCCACCCTGTTGCTGGCCCAAAACCACCAGGTTCGGCTGATTGAGCACCGCCGTGAGGTACTGGCGCGCATCCATCACGAGCTGCCCACCGAGGTCATCTACGAAGGTATCGCCACCGATCCCACGGTGCTGGAACTCGCCGGCATCCGTGAGGCGCAGGCGTTGGCAGCCGTAACCACCAACGATGCCGACAACCTGGCGCTCTGCTTCCTGGCTCGCACGCGTTACAACGTCATCCGCACCATCGCGCGCGTCAACAATCCGCGCACGGCCTGGCTGTTCGACAAGAAGTTCCATGTGGACGTGGCGCTCAACCAGGCCACGATCCTGGCGACCCTGATCGAAGAAGAGATGTCGCTGGGCGACATGATGACGCTGCTTAAGCTGCGCCGCGGACAATACGCGCTGGTCGAAGAGAAGATCCCCGTCGGGGCGAAGGCAGCCGGGGTCGCGCTCAAGGACGTCAAGCTGCCCGACCAGTGCGTCATCGCCGCCATCATCCGCAAGGGGCAGATCGTCATCCCGCGCGGCATCACCCAGTTCGAGGTTGACGACGAGGTGTTGGCCGTCGTCGGGCCGGACGCTGTGAACGGGCTGGCGGCCTTGTTCGCCCGGCCGAACGGCGGGCTGAAGAACGGGAAGTAACCGCTCAGTCACCTGGCGCTTCCGAAGTCAACCTTGCTATGCTTTAGCTGGAGTCGAGGCTTCAGCCGGTCTGTGGACTATTTCCGCCACAGGCCCCGGCCAAAGCCGCGACTCCAGTACGGATGCGAGAATCCCCGCTTCACCACTCGATATATTTTTGAACTCCGGTCATTTTGCCCGTTACTCTCCTCGTTTCACTGCGTCTTGGTAGATGTAGATCGCTCCTCCCCATAAGTGCCTATCCGAAAAAAGGTAGCGTAGCCCCTCGTGGGCGTCCTGGCGGGCACAAGGCCCGATGCTACGAGTTATTCGGATAGGCTCTAAATCGTGTTGTCGGGTGTTCCGGCCTGCGATGCCGGGATCAAAGAAAATCCTATTTCGGAGAAGTTGACCATGATGCCATCTGCTGCCGGCAAACGCGAGCGAGGCAAATTCGAACGCCGCGAGCGTCTCTATGAGGCGGCCGTGTCCCTGTTTAGAACGCAGGGCTACGAGGCGACGACCGTAGATCAGATCACCAAGCAGGCCGACCTGGCAAAAGGCACCTTTTTCAATTACTTTCCGACCAAGGACGCCGTGCTGCGCTACTTGGGGTCGCGCGAGATCGGCCGGCTGGGCGCGGCGACGCTGTCCAACGGCACCGGCCTGACTTCCGTCGGCAAGCTCAAGCGGCTGCTGGCGGCTCTGGCGAACAGCCTGGAGCGCGACCGCGAGATGGTCTGCCTGATCTTCCGCAAGGGCATCAGCGTGGGGGATCTGCTGGCCGGTGATGCCGGCGGGTTTAGCATCCAACCGATGGCCGCGCTGCTCCTGCGCCAGGCGCAACGCGCGGGCGAGGTCAACCCCGAGCTGGATCCCGACATGCTTGCCGCGGCCCTGGACGCACTCTACCTGCAGCAATTGGTGCGCTGGTGTGCTGCCGACGACCCGTATCCCCTGGCTGAACGTCTGACGGGCATTTTGGAACTGTTGCTGATTGGGATGACCGCGTAAAGTCGTCCTCGAATGCTCGGGCCGGTCTCTGACCGTGCCGAGAGAATCATTTGGCACAGGCCGGGTTTCTCCAAGAAACCCGGCCTGTTGTATAATGCTGCCATGCAAAGATTGGTTTCGGGTGCGGCCCAACTGGGACTGCCGCTGACCCCCGCCCAGGCAACCGCCTTCGACGCTTTCACCAGCGAACTGCTGGCATGGAACGAGCGGTTCAATCTGACCGCCGTCACCGACCCAGAGCAGGTGGAGATCCGTCACTACCTGGACTCGCTGGCGCTGCTGCCAGCCCTGGCCGCGTTGGAAGGCGTACCACTGACCGCGCTGCTGGGCCGGAACGTGCGCGCGGTGGATGTGGGCGCGGGCGCGGGGCTGCCCGGACTGGCGTTGCGCGTGGTCTGGTCCAAGCTGCGCCTTTCGGCCATCGAGGCGACGGGCAAAAAGGTGCGCTTCATGGAGCACGTGGCGGAGAAGCTCGGCCTGGGTGACGTGCAGTTCGTCCACGGCCGCGCCGAGGAGTTGGCGTTGCGCGAGCCGCATCGCGCGACCTACGACCTCGTCCTGGCCCGCGCGGTCGCCTCCCTGCCGACGCTGGTGGAATATCTGCTACCCTTGGCCCGACGCGGCGGCCGGATCGTGGCCTACAAAGGCTCGGCCGCACACGAGGAGGCGTTGGCGGCCGAATACGCCATCCGTTTCCTCGGCGGCCAACTGACTCGCCTCATCCCCATCGAAGTTCCCGGTCTGGCCGAAACCCGCGTGCTGGTGGTGATTGACAAGGTGTCGCAGACGCCGGAAGGCTATCCCCGCGGCCGCGGCTTGCCGCGAAAGCAGCCGCTGGGGTGCAAGGAGAATCCAGAGTGCGGGGAGGACACGGGAGAAGTGTAGGGCGATGGGGTGACAGACATTGGAGGTGCTCACATGCTCGACTTCAACCTCACCGAAGAACAGGAAATGATCCGCGAAATGGCGCGGAGCTTCGCCCGGAAGGAGATCTTGCCGAAGGCGGAGCACTACGACCAGGCCGACGAGTTTCCCTGGCCGATCATCAAGAAGGCGCAGCGGGCCGGGCTGCTCAGCTCTAACGTCCCCGAACAGTACGGCGGCCCCGGCCTGGGGGTGCTGGAAGAGTGCATCGTCAACGAGGAGCTGGCGTGGGCGTGCTCCGGCATCCAAACGGCCCTCATGCTGAACAACCTGGCCGCCTGGCCGATCATCCTGGCCGGTAACGCTGACCAGCGGGAACGCTATCTACCCAGGTTGACCACCGGCGGGCAGTTGGCGGCCTATGCCCTCACCGAGCCGGCCGCCGGCTCCGACGTGGCCGGCATCCTTACCACGGCCGTCCGCAGCGGCGACGACTACATCCTCAACGGCACGAAGACCTGGATCACCAACGCGCCCGTATCCAGTTTTTCCATCATCTTCGCCAGGACCGACCCCGAGGCGCGGCACAAGGGGATGAGCACGTTCATCGTAGACCACACCTGGCCGGGCGTCACTCTGGGCAAGCCGATCCCGAAGCTGGGCCAGCACGCGGCCTGGACCGGCGAGATCATCCTGGAAGACGTGGCTGTGCCGGCCGCAAACCGCCTGGGCAACGACGGCGACGGCTTCCTGATCGCCATGAAGGTGTTCGACCGGTCGCGTCCGCCCGTCTCGGCCGCGGCCGTGGGGGTGGCGCGGCGGGCGTTGGATGAGGCGACGCGCTACGCCCAGGAACGCAAGGCGTTCGGCAAGCCGCTCGTCGCGCAGCAGGCGATCAGCTTCATGCTGGCCGAGATGGCGATCAATATCGCCGCGGCCGAGTTGCTGGTGCGCCGGGCCGCCTGGCTGGTAGATGGCGGCCAGCCCAACGTCCTGGAGGCGGCCGCGGCCAAAGCCTTCGCCGCGGACACGGCCATGAAAGCCACCACCGACGCAGTCCAGGTTTTCGGCGGCTACGGCTACAGCCGCGAATACCCCGTGGAAAAGCTGATGCGCGACGCCAAGATCTACCAGATCTACGAAGGCACGAGCCAGATCATGCGGGTGATTATCGCGCGGGAGTTGACGAAGGGGTGACCGGGAACGGGGGGAACTGAGGGAACTGGGGGAACTGAGGGAACTATGCTCAGGCCGGTCTCTGACCGTGCCCGCCTGTCCCAAACCGCTTTGGGGGGTAGGACGCAAAACTGCCGGGGTACGTCACCCTGAGAACTGCCATGCCGCGCGGCGGCATTCTTGAAGGAAGAAACTCCTGCGCTTGTCATGCTGAGCGGGTCTACCAGCCAATGATCGTTGCGGCGAATATCTAGCGAAGCATCTCGTGTAGCAAGTTTCTGAGCAGCGAGTTGGTCCCGTGAATTGCGTTGCGGCGTGTCACCAGCGAAGGGTCTCGTTGCGGCAAGGAGATTCTTCGCTGGTGTCACGCCGTCGCGGAAGATTTGAGGTAGACCCGCTCAGAATGACACCGAAGCCGCCGATACTTTTGCGGTATACTTCGCGCTTGGGCCGGTATCTGACCGTGCCGGTATCATTGCTCGGGGGTTTTGAGGATTGTCGCGCTCACCATCGTTGCTCTCATCATTGCTGCTGGCCTTCCTGCTCATCCCCATTCTGAGTGGATGCAGCGGTGGGCAGTTAGTGGATACCCTCCGTGCCCAACTGCAAAGCCCCACGGCCCGTTACGAGGCCGAAGGCGACCGCCTATCGGCCGACGGCCGCGCGGCCGAAGCGATCCTCTCCTATCGCCAGGCCGTGGCCCAGGACGAGCGCAACGTGATGGCCTTGCGCAAGCTGGCCCGCGCCTATGCGACACAAGGTCGCCGCCGGCTGGCGCAGCACTACCTACAGCAGGCGGCCGCGCTGGCGCCCGCAGACACAGGATTGGCGCAGGAGTTGGCCGCACTCGACGTCAAACCGGGCGATAGCACGCGGCTCAAGCCCCTCTGGCAGGTCGAGACGCCCGGCGGCCTGCCGACCGGCATGACGATGGCCGGAACCGCGCTCTACGTTGCGTTCGAGGATGGCCGGGTGAAGGCGATGGCCGCGGCGACGGGCGCGCCCGCGTGGGAGATCAAGCTGCCGACGCGCATCACCTCGGCCCCGGCGGCCGGCGAGGGGCTGGTTTTCGTCGGCGGCGAGGATGGCGCGCTCTACGCGCTGGACGCGACCGATGGCAGCAAGCGATGGGAACTGGCGACCTCGGCGCCGATCTACACGGCTCCGGCCCTCGCGGGCGACCTGATCTATTGCCCATCGGGCGACGGCAGCCTCTATGCCGCCAGCCTGGCCGATGGGGTGGTGCAGTGGCAGACCGCCGCGGTGCGTCCGCTCACCGGCAGCCCGACCGTGGCCGAGGGCGTGCTCTATTTCGGGGACGCGGCCGGGCGCATCTGGGCCGTGGATGCGGCCACGGGCGCCGAGCAGTGGGGGCCGGGGGTGTTGGCACAGGGGCCAGTGGAGAGCCAGCCGACGGTCGCGGGGGGACGCGTCTTCGTCGGCGCGGGCGACAGCCGGCTCTACGTCCTGGCCGTGGCCTCGGGCGGAGAATATTGGCGCTACTCGTCGGCCGACGCCATCTATGCCCGGCCCATCGTGATCAGCGACACCGTCTACCTGGCGTCGGCCGGGCGGACACTAACCGCGCTCGACGTGATGACGGGCGATGAACGATGGGACGTGCGCGCGGCCAGCCCCGTGCCCTATTCGCCGGCGGTCGTGGGAACAACGGTATTCTACGTCGCCGCCGGCGATCCCAACCTCTACGCGGTGGACGCGGCAACGGGCAAACCACTCTGGCAGATGGACACGGGCGATTGGCTGGCGGCGGGACCGGTCATGGCCGATGGGAAGATGTATCTACTGGGAAAGGATGGAGCAGTGTCGGCGCTCGAGATCGCCCAAAACGTCCCATAGTCGCCGCGGTCTGCTAAAGAACCTGCTCGATTTCCCGAATGAGGAAGGGCAGATTCGGTTGGTCGAATCTCAGGTCCGGCGCGGGGACACGGTTATGCTTGATGTCCGGAGGAACGTGTTTGTGATGAGGATGTGTGCTGGCCAGCGCCAACGAACCGGGGTGTGGCTGAGGATCGTACCAGTAAAGCCGTTCCTCGCCTCGATAGACGGAGTATGAATAGTAAGTCAGGGTCCCCGAAGCAAAGTTGATCACCTCGTAGACCCTGAGCGTGATACCGCTCTCAAACTCCAGTCGGCCTTCCAATTCGCCAACGGCGACTCCTGTCGGTTTAAGAACCAGAGTAGACCGTTTGACCGACGGGTGTCGGTCAGCAATGGTGTAGATGAAGCGGCTGTAACTGATGAGCGAGGACAGCATATTCAACTCGCCGGCAGGCCAAGCGGAACGGGGCGCGGAGAAGCTCGAAACGTCGCCAGGCGTTTCTTGACCAACTTCGCGTATGCAGCTTCACGCTCCAGTTTGATCTTGTAGAAAGCCGCCCAACGGCCGTATTCATCAATCTGCTCAAGCTCTTCGTCGGGCAATTCCCCGCTCGTGTACAACTTGTAGAAATCTCTGGAGAGGATACCATACTTCCTCTCATAGAGTTCCAATTCCCTGCCCAGGCCGTGAATGTCTTGAATCAGTTCCCCCAAAGTCATCATCATCACCCCCTCTGGCTGATTGTAGCATGTTGGGATTGGCGAGTCAAGCACGGTTTGGCGTGACATGAATCGCGCCCCCCGCCACCGGACACGCGTTCTCGCAGCGGCCGCAGCCGGTGCAGCGCGTCGGATCCACGATGATGCGGCCGTTGTACATCTGCGCCGCCTCCACCAGGCACGCCTCCACGCACACCAGGCACTTGACCTGCTGATCCCACGCCAGGCAAAGCGGGTGATCCACCACGGCGCGGCCCAGCCGCATCTGCTCCGGCGGCAGGGGCTGGATGGCGCCGACCGGGCAGACCGCCGCGCACAGGTGCGGACAACTGGGGTTGAGGGTACATGCGCCCGTCCGCGGCAACAGATGCGGCGTGCCCATCGCCGCGATCCCCGCTTCCAGGAAGGTCGGCCGCAAGCCGCCCGTGGTGCAGACCCGCACGCACTCCTGGCACAGGATACAGGTGCGCACGAACTCGTCCTCGGGCAGCGCGCCCGGCGGTCGGATCACCGCGCCGCGGCGATCCAGCCCGACGATCGGCACAATCGCCAGCCCCGCCGCCCCCGCCGCGGCCCCGCCGATGAATTGCCGGCGGGAGAGTTGGAGGCCCAGGGGCTTCTGCTTCGGCACATATTCCCCACGTAACGGTGCAGGGGAGCGGGGGCGCAGGGGTGCAGGGACCTCCCCCGCTGATTCGCTGACTCGCTGATTTGCTGACTCGCTGATTTGCTGATTTGTTGATTCGCTGATTTGCCGATTCGCTTTCACCCGCTGCCAAACCTTCCCTGCCAGTGTCCCAAATCCAAACGTCACCCCCTCGTTCGGGCACGCGGCCTCGCATTCCAGGCAGAAGGTGCAGTTGGCATAATCGGTGTTATGCGGCTCGCGCAGGGGGATGGCATTCATGGGGCACGCGCGGCGGCACTCAGCGCACAGGGTACACGCCTCACCCACCCGGCGGTTGAGCAGGCTGAACCGGGAGAAGACGCTGATCAACGCGCCGAGCGGACACAGGTTGCGGCACCAGAAGCGCGGCTGCCACAGCTCCAGCGCGAGGATGCCCAGGAAGATCAGCGAGACGAACGAGAAGAACGCCCGTAGTGCGGGCTGTTGCAGGACAAAGAGATCGGTGGCGATTGCGGTGGACGCCCGGTGGAAGATCACGAGCGGGTCGAGCAGCCCCAGGGCTTGCAGCGAGAGCGCTCCGCCCGCCAGCACCGCGATCAAGAAATAGTAACGAAGGATGCTGTTCGTGTTGGACGGGAAAAATTTACGTGTTGCGTGCTGCGTGCTGCGTGCTGCGTTTTGCGTTTTGCGTTTTGCGTTTTGCGTCTTGCCCCCCCGCAAAAACGCCATCGGCCGCGCCAAGTCGAGCGTTGTCCCCACGGGGCAGACCCATCCGCAGAAGAACCGGCCCAAGACCAGCGTCAACGCGACCAACAGCAGCGGCGTGACGATTGCCGCCACAGTCCAATTCTGCCGGACGACGTGGCCGAGCAGCAGCAGTGGATCCCACAGCAGCAGCCACGAATCGAAGACCGGCGCGGGTTGCGAAGTCAGCTTCCGATAGATGATCGGGACCAGCGGATAGAGGAACAGCAACAGGAAACCGATCTGCACGGCCCGGCGGGCGATACGGTTCGCGGAACCAGACCGCAAGTGCCTGGCACGTCCGAACGTGCCAGGCACTTGCTTAACCTTGATCGTCGCTTGCATGATCGCCCTCCTGTTGCGGTGTCGTCGGGCCTGTCCGCCCCAGGTGATTGCGCACCACTGCGCCCGCGCCGAGCACGACCGCGGCCGCGGGAATCAATGCCCCGCGCAAGAAAGGCGCCGGGTCGGCGACGGCTGGGCCGGCTGATGCAGCCTTCTTGGCGACGGCCTCGGGCGTGGCGATGGCTGCGGCCGTGGGCAAGGGTGTATGGGTCGGCACGATTGTCGGCGTGGCGGTGGGACCGGGTGGGGTCGGCGTCGGCGGCACGGTCGGCGTCGGGGGGCGGGTCGCAGTCGCCGTGGGGGTCGGCGTGGGCTGGCCGGCGATGAACGTGCGCAGGCGGCCATCGGCCGCGGCCTTCTCGATGTCCATCTCGCCCAGGCCGGCCTCGCCTGCCAGCAGGACGTGGAGCAACTCCTTGGGCTTGCGGCCAAAGAAGTTCACCAGGCCGTAAGCGTCAATCAACACCGGATCGGTGCCGACGAGCACTTGGTTCAGCCGCTTAACCCGCTGCGGATTGGTGATCTCGTTGTCGCTGTTGCCGGCCTGCCCCTGCAGCCGCACGCGAATCGCTTCCAGGATGTGCAGGTGCGCCTGCATCTTGGATTCGGTGTTGATGTCCGCGATGCCCTGTTCCAGTTGCGCG
>JAPLHB010000141.1 GCA_026389845.1 Chloroflexota bacterium | reverse complement strand
CTGCTCAACGACCGCGGCCAGGTGATCGGCGTCAACGCGCAAATCCGCTCGGAATCGGGCACCAACTCCGGGGTCGGGTTCGCAATCCCGATCAGCATCGTGCAGCGCGTCGTGCCGGCGCTCATTAAGGATGGCAAGTACCGCCACGCGTACCTGGGCATCAGCGGCAACACCTACAGCCCGGCCTGGGCCGAGGCGCTCGGTTTCCCGACCGATGTGCGCGGGGCGTATCTGATGGCCGTGGTCAGCGGCGGGCCATCGGACAAGGCCGGCCTGCGCGGGGCCAGCAAGGATACCAAGATCGTCCTCGATATCGGCGCGGCCGGGCCGATCTACCTCCAAAGCGGCGGCGACCTGGTCACCGCGATTGATGGGCAGACCGTGACCAAGTTCGACGACTTGTTGATCTACCTCGAACGTAACAAATCCCCTGGCGATGAGGTCAAACTGACCATCGTGCGCGCCGGCGAGGGACAGAAGACCATCACGGTCAAACTGAGTGAGCGGCCGGCCCGCGTACAGTAATCTGCTGGGGAGCAGAGGAGCGGAGGGGCAGAGGGGGAGGGGAGGACAACCTCCCCTGCTCCCCCACCCAACTTGTGAGGCGCGTATGCTTCGCAGAACTCCATACATCTTTTTAGCCATCGTCATCCTTTTCTCCGCCAGCCTGGCGTGCAGCCTGCCCAACATCCTGGTGCTCCCTGCGCCGGCCTCCAGCCCCACGCCCCAGGTGGTTATGGTCGTAGCGACTTCCACCCCCGGCCCACTTCCCCCGGCCGACTCGGCCGATTCGGTGGAGGCGCGGCGTATCGCGGTCTACGAGCGCGTATCGCCGGCCGTGGTCAACATCACCACCCAGGTCTTGCGCTCCAACTTCTTCTGGGGCACGGTTCCCGAAGAGGGCAGCGGCTCCGGCTTCCTGTGGGATCGTGAGGGCCACATCGTCACTAACTACCACGTCGTCCAGGGTGCGCAGACGGTGGAGGTCAGCTTTGGCGGGGATGTGGCCATGCCCGCGACCGTGATCGGCGCCGACCCGCTCAACGACCTGGCGGTCATCAAGGTGGATAGCGTGCCGGCTGGGGTGGAGCCGATCGAAGTGGGCAACTCCGGCAACCTGAAGGTCGGCCAGACGGCCATCGCCATCGGCAACCCGTTCGGCCAGTTCGAACGCACCCTGACCGTGGGCGTGATCAGCGCGCTCAACCGCACCATCGAGACCGACAGCACCGTCCTGCGCGGGGTGATCCAGACCGACGCCGCGATCAACCGGGGCAACTCCGGCGGCCCGCTGCTCGATTCGACGGGCCGGCTGATCGGCGTCAATTCAGCCATTTACTCCCCCAGCGGCACCTCGGCTGGCGTCGGGCTGGCGATCCCCGTAGACAAGGTACGCCGCGTGATACCTGTGCTGCTCAAGGAGGGCCGCTACCCACATCCCTGGCTGGGGATCGAAGGGTTGGGCTACGAGATTTCGCCGGCCCTGGCCCGCGGCCTGAACCTGCCGGTCGAGCGCGGCCTGTTGGTGGCGCGACTGTACCAGGATAGCCCGGCGGACCAGGCTGGCCTGCGCACGGCCAAGCGCGAGGTGGTCGTCGGCAATCGGCGCTACCTGGTCGGCGGCGACGTGATCACCACGGTGGACGGCAAGCCGGCGGCGAAGTGGGAAGACCTGAACGGCTACCTGGAGGAGCATACCGAGGTCGGCCAGACGATCACCCTGACCGTGGTGCGGGACGGCAAGGAGATGACGATCAAGGCGACGTTGGCCGATACGCCGGAGTCGTTGCAGGGCAATTAGCGAGCAACGATCAACTCAAAGGAGAGTGTCCCATGCGCCAATGCAACGTTAACCTGAGCGACTTGGTTTTCGCTTTCGAGTCCAGCTTCGAGAGCATGGACAACTACCTTGATCTCGAAACCGGTCAAGTTGTCGCCATCTCGGACGACACGCGACGTGAGTTGGATCGGCTTTACGAGGAGATGGACGTCGAGGAACAGGAAGAACCGCCCCCGCTGGCTCAACTCCTGGACGACCGTAACCTGCCCGATTGGCAGCGACAGGAAATCGAAAGAGCCGATCAGGTCGAGCGGGAGTACGGCAGCCGTTTCATCGCGGCGCCGCAGATGGATTCCCACGAGGGCTACCGCGAGATGGAGGATTTCATCGCCACCGCGCGCGACGACCACGTGCGGGAACTGTTGGAGGTGGCGATCATGGGCCGCGGGGCCTTCCGCCGCTTCAAGGACGTGCTGCTGAGCTACCCACGCGAACGCTGGTTTAAATTCAGGGATGAGAAGATGTTCGATCGCGTGTACGAGTGGCTGGAAGAGCATGATATCCAAACCCAGTGACGAGGGAGGTGCGCCTGATGGCTGACGAAAAACCGATCACACTCGAGGCTGCCGTCCAGCAAGTTATCGCCGAGCTCGATGGGCCGACGCCCGTCGCCGAGATCGTCCAGCGCGTGCTGGCGATTCACCCTTCCGCGGCCAAGCATCCGGAACAATCGGTACGCAACCAACTCATCAGACACTGGCGCAAGGCCTGGGTCTACCTGGACGCCAAAACGGTGACGCCGCTGCGCGTGGTCATGAAGGGGGTGCGCTTTCGCATCGTCTTATCCCGCCTGGAGATCAAGCACGGCGCGTTGTTCTTCGAGACGAACTTTCGGGGCTTTGCCAGGCTCATGGCTGATCCGGCCAGCTTCACCCTGCTGGATGCAGCCAGCCAGCCCTTGCCGGCCAGCCCTACCACGATCAAGCTCGAACGTAAGTCACCCCTCGGCGACTATTCCTACGAGGTAGCCGCCTGGGATGTCGCTCCCTGGTTCAAGAGCCTGAAAGCGCGCGACGGCGATAGCCTGCTTGTGACCGTCGAGGACTGGGAGGCGGGGCGCTATCGCCTGGAGTACGAGCCGGCCGGCCGGCGACGCTTCGACGAGGTTGATCGGGTGAACCGGGAGCTGGCCGATCTGCTCTTTGCGGCGCTGGAGGAGGCGCATTCCGAGAGCGTATCTGGCTTCGAGGCGATTCCCGTGGCCTATGCGCGCATGGCCGACCCCCGTGGCTATCCGGGCGATCCCTGGATGAAGGTCGTCGAGCGAGACAGCCGCATGAAGCTGTTCGGCGACGATATCCGCTACCCCGAGTCCTATGCGCCCATCGAAAGCCTCATGGGCCGCGAAAAAGTGCAGCCGAAGGCTCTGCCGGTCTCCAGCGGCCAGGGGCAGCAGGTCTACCGCTTCAAGGCTGCGTTGAAGTATCGGGCCGGGCTGTGGCGCCGCATCGATATCCAGGGCCAGCAGACGCTTGAGGACCTCGACGGTGTGCTGAGAGGTGAATTCAAGCATGACTTCTCCGACCACCTGAGCGGATTTTGGCTCAAACAGCGTCGCGGAAACACGAAACGTTTCCGAGAGGTGGAGATCGCTACTGTTCAGCCGTTCGGCGGCGGCGACGGCGCGGAGAAACACATCGCCGGGCTGGGCCTGGCGGTGGGCGACGATCTGAAATACGTTTACGACTTCGGCGACTGGATCGAGCACACGATTACGCTAGAGGTTATTGCCGAACCGGAGGCGGGCGTCGCATATCCGCGGGTGGTGGCTAAAAACAAGCCGCAGTACCAGGATTGCGAGAGATGCCGGGCGCAGGGGCGTCAGACGCGGGCCATCTGGGTCTGCCACCACTGTTCCAGTGAACAAGGTCGCGCAGTGGTGCTCTGCGAAGACTGCCTGGTCGCGGAACACGAAGACCACTATGCGGATGAGATCGTTTACTGATCACCCCGGAAAGCTGACACCATGAACCTGTCCACAGCCGAAACCGATCTCTTTTACAAGCTCCACGGCTCTCTGTTGGCCTTCGCCAATCGGGAGCTTAAGATCATGCCCCCAGACATTGCGCCGGATCAGGTGCGCAAGCAGCCCCTCGAGCAGGTTGTCAAGCTGCGGGATGCGTGCTATGTATGGTCGGCCCGATCTGCTGCAGCAGTATCTCGCGGCCAACCCCGATCGGTTCCCCACGGATGAGCTGCTGATCGTCGCCGGCTGGCGGCTTCACATCGCGGGCGACTTCTACATCATGAAGCACCTAAAGTCGTTTTCCGTCTTGATGAGCGCCAAGGAACCGACTCGCCTGTACGGCGTGGTGGGGCTATACGATCCGCTTGAGGTCGTGACCAGGGGCGCGCCGCTGCCGGTGCTGGTGAAAGCTGTGTTGCTGCCGTTCCGCGACCGGATTATCTACGATGGCCTGCTGAACACGTACCGGCTGAGCTTTGGCCCGGGCATCCGCTCCAGCCTGAACGAGAGCTATAGCCGCGCCAAAGAGCGGGATGGGATCATCGAGGCGTTGATCGGCCCCGATGGGCAGGCGCAGCTCCGGACCACCCTGAGCCGCAAGGCGCCGGCCAAGCCCGCGCCCGACTGGCGGCCAGCCGTAGACGAAATCGTGGCCCAAACCGAGAAGATGCGCCAGACCGACACCAAGCTTCAAGCCGCGGCGCTTGGCCTGCTGCGGGCGGCCGCCAGCCTGGCCCAGGCGACCCTCCTGGAACAGGGCGCAGAGGACGAGGCGACCCGGCGCTTGAAAACGGCGCGGACGGCCATGACGAAGCTGGAGAAACTGCTCTACGAACAGGAATGGTGACCCATGATCCAAGACAAACTCGCCTTCATCCGCGCAGACATGGACGCCTTGCGCGAAAGCAACCTGCTCATCACCCTGCGCACCATGAGCTCGCCGGCCGATGCGTGGATGGTGGTGGACGGCCGACGCGTGCTGAACTTTTGCACCAACAACTACCTGGGGCTGGCGAACCACCCCGCGCTGAAGGAAGCGGCCACGGCTGCGATTGACCGGTGGGGCGTCGGCCCGGCCGCGGTGCGCTCGATCGCAGGGACGCAGGCGTTGCACGTGGAGCTGGAGCGCCGGCTGGCCGCGTTCAAGGGTGTGGAGGACGCGCTCTACGTGCAGAGCGGCTTCCTTGCCAACCAGGCGGCCATTCCGCCGCTGGTCGGCAAGGAAGACGTGATCTTCTCGGACCGGCTAAATCACGCCAGCATCATTGACGGCGCACGGCTCAGCAGCGCCAAGATCGTCGTTTACGAGCACTGCGACCCGGCCGACCTGGAAGCCAAGATCAAAGAGCATCTGTCCAACTACCGTCGCGGGCTGATGGTCACGGATGGCGTCTTCAGCATGGACGGCGACATCGCGCCGCTGGACAAGCTGACCGTGGTCGCCGACAAATACGGTGTGCTGACCATGGTGGACGATGCGCATGGCGAAGGCGTGCTGGGCCGCGGCGGCCGCGGCATCGTGGATCACTTCGGGTTGCACGGCGCCTTCGACGTGGAGATCGGCACATTGAGCAAGGCGTTCGGCGTGGTGGGCGGCGTGATCGCGGGCAAGAAGACCATCGTGGACTACATCCGGCAGCGGGCGCGACCATTCCTCTTCTCCAGCGCGACCACCCCCGCCGACACCGCCGCGTGCCTGGCCGCGGTGGATCTGCTGGAGGCGTCGGAGGCGCTGGTGGAGAAGCTGTGGGCCAACGCGGCGCACTTCCGCGGCGAGATGCAGCGCCTGGGCTTTGACACCGGCCGCTCGCAGACCCCCATCGTGCCGGTGATGCTCGGCGAGGCAGGGCTGGCGAAGCAGTTCAGCCGCGAGTTATTCGAGGCCGGCGTCTTCGCCATGTCCATCGGCTTCCCCACCGTGCCAAAAGGCATGGCCCGCATCCGGGTGATGAACACGGCTGCGCACAGCCGGGAGGATCTCGACCGGGGGTTGGAGGCGTTCGCGCAGGTCGGGCGGAAGCTGGGGGTGATTTGACGTAGTGCGTAGTGCGTATGGGGCGCTGCCTATCATGGGCTATACGTGGAGCACGGAATACGTAATACGTAGTACGCAATACGATCCTTTACTCTCGCACGCACACGTCCAGCCGCACATCGTCAACTAGAAAATTTGTCCACAACTGTTCGTTGGTAATGGCCTGGAAGTGTACCTGGAAGGCCTGGACGGCGTAGCCGCGGGCATCGAAGGAAATCAATTCCCAGTAATAGGTAGCATTGCACTCGCCCAGTGTGTCCAACACCTGAAGCGGCTGTCCGTTGGCGTCGCGTAGCGAGACGGTGAAGTGTTCCTTTGCCGGCCCCTGCGGATCACAGGTCTCCTGGGTAGGGATCGCCCAAGAGTAGAACAGGCTGGCGTGGCCGGCCTTGACAGGAATGCGGACATTCTCCGTCGCCAACGGCGATAATTCGGGCACGGTGATGGGCCTCCTCAAGCGCCCCGACCCCGGCGGCCCGCCCTCCCAGAACTCCACCCGCACGTCCCGCAGGCCCACGTTGCCGTAGTTGTCCACCGGTGCCTTCACCGTGAGCGTTGTCGTCTTACCGGGAGCCACCACCGGACGCGCGGACGTAACTGTTCACCGTTACCCCGCGAACGCCGTAGCATAGGGCCTTGTGCCCGCCGCAGGTGCGCCCCTTTTACAGTCGTTTTGACGCCCGCGGAGCGCCCACAAGGGGCTACGCCTGCGGGCGTACAAGTCCGTTACCCCAACGGTGAACAGTTACGCGCGAACAGCTCCACGGCCAGGTGATCCAGGTTCGCGTCAATGCGCCGGGGGAACGCGAGCGACCGACCTGCGTCGCCCACCTCGGCGCGCACGGTCCAGGTCGCGGTGGCGGGTAGAGTCCACGTGGTCGTCACCTACGTCGGCGCACCGGCGAACCGCGCGGGCAATCCCGGTAACGTCTGGTCGGACAGCAACGTCTCGAATTGACTCACGCTCATCGGAGCGCCGCTTTCCATCCTGAGTTGCTCCCATCTTACCGGGATGGTATAATCCCACCCCGGAGGAACCGTTGACCACGATGATCCCGCCGTCCGATGATGGTCTGAACAAACGCATGGCCGAAGTCCGCGCCCTGGCCGACGCGAAGGGCTTTTCGTCAGCGCCGGAGCGCATCTGGGAAATGTTGGCGCTGATCCACACCGAGGTTTCAGAGGCGACCGACGCGTACAAAAAGGGCGAGCCGCTGGAGCACGTCGGCGAAGAGCTGATTGACGCGACGATCCGCATCTTCCACCTGCTCTCAGCCCTGGGCCTGGACGCCGACGCGCTGTTCGACGCCAAGATGACGTATAATTGGCAGAGGCCGGTTAAGTACAACACGGTGAGAGGCGGGTAGGCGTGACAAGGTGACAAGGTGACGCGGTGAAAGTCACCTTGTCACCCCGCCACCTTGTCACCTTGTCATTTCAACAGGATCACTGACGTGGAGCCCGAAATCACCCGCCGCCAACGCCTCTACCGCATCTCGGCCATCGTGCTGAAGCGGCACGATCAGGGCGAGGCCGACCGCCTGCTGACGGTGTTCACGCGCGACCGGGGCAAGCTAACGTTGCTGGCAAAGGGGGTGCGCAAGCCCGCCAGCCGCAAGGCAGGGCACATCGAGCCGTTCACCCACGTGGACCTGCTGGTGGCGAAGGGCAAGAGCCTGGACCTGGTGACGCAAGCCGAAACGATCCATGCCCACCGGCGTCTGCGCGAAGACCTGGTGCGTAGCAGTTGGGCCTACTACGTCGCCGAGCTGGCCGACGTTTTTACGCAGGACGACGATCCCAACGATCTGCTGTTTGACCTGTTGCTGGAAACGTTGGGCCGGCTGGACGGCGACGGCGAGCCGGCGTTGGCCGTGCGCTACTACGAGCTGCACCTGCTGGCGCTGACCGGCTATCAGCCGCAGCTCTTCCGGTGCGTCCAGTGCAACGAGCTGCTCAAACCGGAGGTCAACTTCCTGAGCCTGGAGCGGGGCGGCGCGCTCTGCCCGCAGCACGGCGCCAACCGGCCCGAGACCATCGCTTTGTCGGTGAACGTGTTCAAGGTGCTGCGCTTTCTGCAAACCCGCGCCTGGGCCGAAGTCGCTCCACTGCAGATCAGCCCAGGGACAATGGGCCAGGTTGAGGCCCTGCTCAAACGCTACGTCGTTTATCACCTGGAGCACACCCTGCGGTCCGTCGCGTTTCTGGATCGCCTGCGGCAGGGATTGGCGCAAATGCCGATGGCGAATGGCGAATAGCGAATGGCAAATCGCAAACTGCAAATAGCAGATGGCGCAACACGCAACACGCAACACGCAACACGCAACACGCAACACGCAACGCGCAACACGCAACACGCAACACGTAACACGTAACACGCAACACATCAAGGACGCCATGCAGATTCGCGAATACCAACAATGGCTGGCAGCCTGGGACAGGGAGCGGGGGTGGGATCGCGTCTCGGCCGCCCACACCCTGATCCACGCGCTGGAGGAATTGGGCGAGGTGGCCCGGCTGGTGCTCCAGTGGGAAGGTTACAAGGAGACCGAGAGCGCCGACAAACTGCATGACGAGCTTGAAGAAGAGCTTTCGGACGTCTTCGTCTTCTTGTTCAAGCTGGCCTATCAGACCGGCGTGGACGTGGAGGCCGCGCTCGTCCGTGGGCAGGCAAAAGCCGATAGCCGCCATTGGGATTTGGACAAGGCAAACGCCGAATTGGCGCGATATCACGCGCGGCAAACAGAACTCATGGCCCAATACTCGGAGCTGGAATCTTGAAGCTGGCGGCTCGAAGCTGGTCAGGAGGCCATGATGCCAGCTTCCAGTTTCTAGCTTCTAGCTTCGACTCGACAGGAGTGAACTCTTCAATGTCATCAAAGTCGTTATCTTTCCAAGACGTCATCATGCGGCTCCAGTCCTACTGGGCCGAGCAGGGCTGCCTGATCTGGCAGCCGTACAGCGAAAAAGTGGGGGCGGGAACCGGCAACCCGGCGACCGTGCTGCGAGTGCTGGGGCCGGAGCCGTGGAATGTGGCCTACGTCGAGCCGAGCTATCGCCCCGACGATGGTCGCTACGCCGAAAACCCCAACCGAATGCAGATGCACACCCAGTTCCAGGTCATCCTCAAGCCCGCGCCGGCCGATTCGCAGGAGCTTTATCTGCGCAGCCTGGAAGCCATCGGCATTGACCGCAACCAGCACGACATCCGCTTCGTGGAGGATAACTGGGAATCGCCCGCGCTGGGCGCGTGGGGCCTGGGCTGGGAGGTCTGGCTCGACGGCATGGAGATCACCCAGTTCACCTACTTCCAGCAGGCCGGCGGCTACCCGCTCGACCCGATCCCTGTCGAGTACACCTATGGGCTGGAACGCATCATCATGTATCTGCAAGGCGTCAAAGAGGTTTGGCAGATCAACTGGGATGGCCGACGCACCTACGGCGACGTGCTCAAGCTGGCCGAGATCGAACACTGCAAATACGACTTCGAAGTCGCCGACGTGGGCCGCTTGAAGCAGATGTACGACATCTTCGAGGCCGAGGCGAAGAACGCGCTGGCCCACCGGCTGGTGATCCCTGCACACGACTACGTGTTGCGCTGTTCCCACACCTTCAACCTGCTGGACGCGCGCGGCGCCATCGGCGTCACCGAGCGCGCGGCCTTCTTCGCCCGGATGCGCGATCTGGCACGGCAGGTGTCGGTGGCATATGTGGAGCAGCGACAGCATGAGGAATACCCCTGGTTAGAGGAAACAAGTAGCCAAGTAGCCAAGGGCGAGGGAGCAAGTCACCTTGTCACGGTGTCACCCGATCACCTTGTCACCTTGTCACCCAGTCACCCTGTCACGTACCTGCTCGAAATCGGCGCGGAGGAGTTACCGCCGGGGGATCTGGTGGATGCCATTGCCCAGCTCACGGCGGCGGTGCCGAAGCTGCTGACCGATTTGCGACTGGCGCACGGCGAGGTTTTTGTCTCCGGCACGCCGCGACGGCTGGTCGTGCTGGTTAAGGCGCTGGCGCCACAGCAGGCCGAGGAGGAGACTGTGGTGAAAGGCCCACCGGCCGAGCGTGCCTTCGATGCGAGCGGCGCAGCCACACCCGCGGCGGTCGGTTTTGCGCGCAAATACGGCTTGCCGGTGGAGGCGTTGGACGTGCGCCAAGAAGGCGCCGGCCGCTACGTCTTCGCGGTAGTACAGCGCGCAGGGCGGCCGACGACCGAGGCGTTGGCCGAGGCGCTGCCGGGGCTGATCGCCGGTATCAAGTTCGGCAAGACGATGCGCTGGAACGCCACTAACGTCGCCTTCTCGCGCCCGGTGCGTTGGCTGGTATCGCTGCTCGGCGAAACGGTCGTGCCGTTTGCCTACGCGGGCTTGACCGCGGACCGGATGACGCGCGGGCCGCGCGCCGAAGGCTCCCCCGAGCTGGAAGTGACGAGCGCCGACGCCTACCTGCCGCTGATGGCGCTGCACAATATCATCGTGGATCGCACCGCCCGCCGCGCCGCCGTCGCCGCCCAGGTGGTCGAATTGGCAGCCGAGGTCGGCGGCACCACACCCGATGATCCCTGCCTGCTGGATGAAGTTACCGACTTGGTGGAGCAGCCGACCGCGATCCGCGGCAGCTTCGACATCGGCTATCTGCGCCTCCCCAAGGAAGTGCTGATCACGGTGATGAAAAAGCACCAACGATATTTCCCGGTGGTTAGTAAATTGGTACGTGGTAAATTGGTAGATTGGGAGTCGGATGCCCAAGTTACCAACTTACCAACTTACCAATCTACCAGGTTACTGCCCTTCTTCATCACCGTTCGCAACGGCGGTGCGGAACATGCCAGGGTCGTGCAGGCAGGCAACGAGGGGGTGATCCGGGCGCGTTATGCCGACGCGAATTACTTCTTCAAGGCCGATACGTCCCGCAAGCTCGTGGAGTTCACCCCACGGCTGGCGACGCTGACCTTCCAGGAGAAGCTCGGCTCGATGCTGGACAAGGTGCACCGGCTGGAAAAGCTGGCGCCGGCCGTCGGGCGCCAACTCAGCATGGATGACGCCGAGCTGGCGACGACGGCGCGGGCCGCGGCGCTTGCTAAGAGCGACCTGGCGACGCAGATGGTGGTCGAGCTGACCTCGCTTCAGGGGATCATGGGCCGCGAGTACGCCCGGCTTTCCGGAGAATCGGACGCGGTGGCCGTCGCCATCTTCGAGCACTATCTGCCGCGCTCTCAAGGCGACGCGCTGCCGCAGACGCGCCCCGGCCTGGCGCTGGGGATCGCCAGCCGGCTCGATTCGTTGGTGGGGCTGTTCGCCGTGGGTTTGGCCCCCACTGCCTCGGCTGATCCGTTCGGGCTGCGCCGCGACGCGTTGGGACTGGTGCAGACGCTCGTCGGCGCGGGGCAGGCGTTCGACCTGCGCCCCGCACTCGCGGCGGCCGCTGCGTTGATGCCTGTGCCGGCCGGCGAGCAGGTGTTAGCCGACGTGTTGGCGTTCATCCGCGACCGGCTGTACGGCTGGCTGAGGGATCAAGGGCTGCCGCACGACGCGGTCAACGCCGCACTGGCCGAGCGCGCCTTCGACCTCTCGGCCGCAACCGCGACCGCCCGCGACCTGGCCGAGTTGGTCAAATCGTCCGATTGGCCCGAGGTCTTCACCGCCTACGCCCGCTGCAAGCGCATCGTCCGCAATCTGACGGAGACCTACCCACTCGCGCCGGAGCACTACACCGAGCCGGCGACGTCGGCATTGTACGACGCATATCAACACGCAACACGCAACACGCAACACGCAACACGCACCATCGCTGCCCTCGCCGAGCAGTTGCGCGTCTTACAAGCGCCAATCAACCGCTTCTTCGCCAACGTGCTAGTGAATGCCGAAGATCCGGCCGTACGCCGGGCCAGACTGGCGTTGGTGCAACGGATTGCCGCCTTGCCAGAGGGGATTGCCGATCTAAGCCAGCTACAGGGGTTCTGATAGACGACGAAAGACGAACGACGAAGCAGGATCAGACCAATGGTGACTTTCGATGACATCGCGTCGGCTGCCCAGCAGATCGCTGGCGTCGCCCACCGTACCACGGTAGCGACTTCGCGGCTGCTCGACGCAGCGTGCGGCAACCGGATGTTTCTCAAGTGCGAGAACTTGCAGCGCGCCGGCGCGTTCAAGTTTCGCGGCGCCTACAACGCCGTCAGCCGGCTCTCAGAAGCCGAGCGGGCGGCCGGGGTCATCACGCATTCGTCCGGCAACCACGCCCAGGCGTTGGCCCTGGTCTGCCAGCTTTTGGGCGTGCGAGCGACCATCGTCATGCCGCAGAACGCGCCTCCGCAAAAGCTGGCTGCCACGCGCGACTACGGCGCCGAGGTCGTGCTTTACGATCCGGCCACGGCCACGCGAGAGGCGATCTCCCGCGACCTGGCCGAGGAACACGGCTACGTGCTGATCCCGCCCTACGACCACCCGCACATCATCGCGGGGCAGGGCACGGCCGCAATGGAATTAGTCGCCGACGCCGGCCCGCTGGACTATCTGTTCGTGCCGTGCGGCGGCGGCGGATTGCTCAGCGGATCGGCGATTGCGGCGAAGCACCTGGCGCCCGGCTGCAAGGTGATCGGCGTCGAGCCGGCTGCGGGGGATGACGCCACCCGCTCCTTCAAGACCGGCTTCCTGCACACCGTCCGCAACCCTGACACCATCGCCGACGGCGCGCGCACGCCCTCGCTGGGCCAGCTCACCTTCCCGTTGGTGCGCCAGCACGTGGACGACATGCTGGCCGTCTCCGACGACGATCTGATCCGCACTATGCAGTTTGTTTGGACGCGCCTCAAGCTGATCGTCGAGCCAACCGGCGTGTTGGGGCTGGCGGCGGTGTTCAACCGTCGCTACCCGGTGGAGGGCCAGCGCGTGGGGGTGATCCTGAGCGGCGGCAACGCGGACGTGGCGATGGCGGGGCAGTGGTTTCGATGAATCCGCTTATCCGCTACTATCCGATTCACCAGCCAAACGTCAGCCGGTTGATCAGCCGTTCGGGCAGGCCGGCGGCGCGCATGTGCGCCTGGGTCACTTCGATGGGATAGGGCACGCGGCGCGCCTCCCAGGTGGCCGCTGCGGTATCCAGGATGGCGTAGGCGGCGCGGGGGTCGCTGTCGCGTGGCTGGCCGACGCTGCCGGGATTGAGGATAAGGCGCCAGCCATCGCGAATCTCGATCGGCCGGCCCACGACCGGCGCCAGCACGCGCACGGTCGAATCGCCCTCTTGCTGGATGTAGAGCGCCGGCACGTGCGTGTGGCCGACCAGGCAGAATGCTGTCGCGAAGTGCTCGAAATTCGCGCGCGCAGTGGATGGGTAGAGGATGTACTCCCACACGGGATCGCGCGGGCTGCCGTGGGTCAGCGTGAACTCGCCGTTGACCAACGGCTGGCTTGGCAGGCCGCTGAGCCAGGCCAGGTTCTCGGCGTTCAGGTGTTCCCGTGTCCACTCCACGGCCCGCCGCGCTTCCGGATTGAAGTCCTCCAGGTCCATGTGGCCCAGCACGGCCCAATCGTGGTTGCCGACCACAGTCGCCGCGTCCAGCAGCCGGACGCGGTTCACACAGGCATCAGGTTCCGGGCCGTAGCCGACCGTGTCCCCCAGACACCAAACGGCATCGTAGCCGACCTTGCCGGCATCCTCCAGCACCGCTTCCAGGGCCGCCTGGTTCGCATGGACATCCGAAATGACCAACACGCGCATGAGAAACACTCCTCAGTAGAAAGTGAGCTTATCATACCACCAGAAGTTGGAAGTTGGAAGTTAGAGGCAGTATAATAGCCCGCAATTATGGAAACGTGCGAATTGGTCATAGAAACCGCGGACGTGGCCCTGACGCAGGCGCTCGGCGGCCGGTTGGCGCCGTGGCTGGCCGGCGGCGACGTGTTGGCGCTCGCGGGCGACCTGGGCGCGGGCAAGACCGCGTTCACCCAGGGGATCGCGGCCGGTTTGGGGATTCGGGCGGCCGTCACCAGCCCGACGTTTGTGCTCATCAACCGCTACACGGCCCCCGGCGGTCGCGTCCTCCAACATGCCGACTGTTACCGCCTGAGCAACGCGCCGGCTGAGATGTGGGACATCGGGCTGACTGACCTTTTCGCCGGCGACGACATCGTAGTGATCGAATGGGCCGACCGCATCCCCGGGCTGCTGCCCGACGAGCATTTGAAGATCACGTTCACCTATCTGGACGAGAACCGCCGCCGGCTTTGTTGCGTGGGGCATGGTCGGCGGTACGTGGAACTGGTTGGACGCCTGGCTGGATAGAATGCTACTTGCCTTAGATACTTCGACCAAACTCGCCGGCATCGCGCTCTATGACGGTACGGCCGGCCTGATCGCCGAATACAACTGGCACTCGGCCAACCGCCACACGGTCGAACTGATGCCGCAGGTGGCGCAGATGATGCGCCAGGCCGGCGTCACACCGGCCGATCTGCGCGCCGTCGGCGTGGCGTTGGGGCCTGGCTCCTTTACCGGCTTGCGGGTGGCGCTGGCCGCGGCGAAGGGGCTGGCGCTGGCGAACGGCCTGGCGCTGCTCGGCGTGCCCACACTGGACGCCGTGGCCTATCCCCACCAAAGCCAACCGACGCCAATCGTCGCGCTGGTGCAGGCCGGACGTGGGCGCGTCTGCTGGACCACCTACGCCCATGGGCCGGGCGGTTGGGCCAGCCAGGCGCCGTTCCGCCTCTCGACAGTAGCCGAGGTGGCGGCGTCCATCGTGCGACCGACGACGTTCGCTGGCGAGCTGCTCCCGGCCGACCAGGAAACGCTGATCCAAGCCCTGGGCCGGGCGCAAGCGCACTTCCTGCCGCCGGCCCTGACGATGCGCCGCGCCGGTTTCCTGGCCGAGTTGGCCTGGAGACGCTTCACCAACGGCGAGGCCGACGATTCGGCGACCCTCAGCCCGATCTACCTGCACGAGCCGGATAAGCCGAAGTAACCCGGCGAGCTACCCTGCCCACGGGCATGAAACGCGTTTCTTGAGTAACCGCAAGAGCTGCTTTGTCACCCTGAGCGGGCCGGTCCCGTGAAGTGCGTTGCGGTGAGAATCCAGCGAAGGGTCTCGTTGCAAGGTGAGAACCTGTCCTGAACGCAGTGAAGGATTCTTCGCTGGATGCTCGCCGTCGCGAGAAGTTAGGGGCAAACCCGCTCAGAATGACAGACGTCCAAAAGCGCACTTTGCGACCGTGCCGGGTATACCCTGAATTCCCTGAGTTCCCGTAAAATGCTTTTGCCGATCATCACACCCTTGACTCCTGCCGACCTGGACGAAATCATGGTCCTCGAGCGTCGCTGCTTCAGAGACCCTTGGACCCGGCGCATGTACCTGGTGGACATGACGGAGAATGAGCTGGCGACGTATCTGGTGGTCCGCAGGACGGTTGAAGACGAAAAACGAAAAACGAAAAACGAAAACGGCGAAGCGCGGGCGGCGCGCAGCAAGAATCTGCAATCCGAAATCCGAAATCCGAAATCCGAAATTCTCGCTTACGGCGGTTTCTGGCTGATGGCGGACGAGGCGCACATTGCGACGGTCGCGTCGCACCCCGATTGGCGAGGCTGCGGGCTAGGGGAATGGCTGACGGTGGCGCTGCTCGAAGCGGCGATAGCGCGCGGCGCCCGGCTGGCGACCCTGGAGGTGCGCGCCGGCAACACGCCGGCACAGCAGCTCTACCGCAAGCTCGGCTTCGAGGTGGAGGGAGTGCGCGCACACTACTACCGCGACGGCGAGGACGGCCTGATTATGACGACGCCGCCCCTCGCCGATCCGGTCATGCAGGCACGACTGGCTGCGGCGCGCGCGGATGCGCGGGCGCGGCTGGAAAAATGCCTCTCGTTGACCCGAGAGTCGTCCCTCTGACTCACCGCCGCACTACGCAATACGCAACACGCAACACGCAACACGTACCAACGGAGGTCTTATTGGCAGCCATACCCCTTCGCGTCATCCCTCTCGGCGGTGTCGGCGAGATCGGGAAGAACCTGATGGTGCTGGAATACGACCGGGACATCCTGGTGATTGACGCCGGGCTGATGTTTCCCGATAGCGAGATGCTCGGCATTGACCTGGTCTACCCGGACATCACCTACCTGACCGACCGCGCCGACCGCGTGCAGGCCGTGATCTTGACCCACGGCCACGAAGACCATATCGGCGCCCTGCCGTATTTGCTGAAATACCTGGACGTTCCCGTCTACGCCACCCCGCTGACGCGCGGCCTGGCCGAAGTGAAGCTGAAGGAAGCCGGGCTGCTGGCCGATGCCGAGCTGCACACCATCACCCCCGACGACGTGCTGCAACTCGGCTGTTTCACCGTGGAGTTCTTCCACGTCTGCCACAGCATCCCCGACGCGGTCGGCGTGGCGGTGACAACCCCGGTCGGCCTGGTGATCCATGCCTCGGACTACAAATTCGACCAGCAGCCGGTGGACGGCAAGCTGACCGACGTGGCGAAGTTGCGTGCCCTGGGCGATCGCGGCGTGCTGCTGCTCCTCTCCGACTCGACCAACGCCGATACCGAAGGCTTCACCCCGTCGGAGCAGCGCGTGACCGAGGCGCTGGACAGCATCATGGATGCCGCGCCGGGCCGGGTGATCGTAGCTACCTTCGCCTCCAACATCTCCCGCATCCAGCAGGTGATCAACGTGGCGCGACGCTACGGCCGGCGCGTGGGCGTGGTGGGCCGCACCATGGTCAACAACGTCCGCATGGCGATCAACCTCGGTTACCTGGACATCGCCCACGAGGATTTGCTGAGCACGTCCGACATGAACAACCTGCGGCGCGAGCAGGTGGTGATCGTCTGCACCGGCAGCCAGGGCGAGCCGACCTCGGTGCTGGCGCGGCTGGCTGGCGAAGAACACCCGCAGTTGCAGGTGCTTCCCAGCGACACGGTGGTGCTCTCGGCCACGCCGATCCCCGGCAACGAGGAGATGGTCAACCACATCGTTGACGACCTCTTCCGCCTCGGCGCCGACGTGATCTACCACGACCTAGCCGACGTTCACGTCTCCGGCCACGGCAGCCGCGAGGATCACAAGCTGATGCTTTCGTTGACCCGGCCGCGCTTCTTCATGCCCATGCACGGCGAATATCGCCACCTGATCCTCCATAGTCGCACGGCCCGGGCGACCGGCATCCCGCCGGAGCACATCGTCATCACCGAAAGCGGCCGGGTGACCGAGGTGTGGCCCGATGCCATCCGGCCGGGCGAGCGGGTGAGCGATGGGCACGTGTTGGTGGACGGCCTGAGCGTGGGCGAGATCGGCGAAGCCGTGTTGCGCGACCGTCGTCACCTCTCCCGCGACGGCTTCCTGGTGGCGATCGTGGCGCTCAACCCCGCCACCGGCGAAGTGGTAGCCGACCCGGAGATCCTCACCCGCGGCTTCGTCTACGTGGGCGAGTCGGAGGACTTGATGGAAGGCGCCAAAGATCGCATGTGGGAGGTGCTCAAGACCCCCGCGACCGGCTCATCGGTGCGCAACAAGATCAAAGACACGCTGAGTCAGTACTGCTACCAGCGCACCGGGCGCAGACCGTTAATCTTGCCGCTGGTGGTGGAGGTGTAACGGCGTACTGCTGAACGGGGTGCGTTTCATTCTTGGGGCACGCCGTTTGCCTTGTCATGCTGAGGCCCGTCGTTTGGGCCGAAGCATCTCGCTTGCCGACGCGAGACCCCTTCGACTGCGCTCAGGGCAGGCTCTTCGCTGGCGTCTCGCCGCTGCATACTTTGGCTGGTAGACCCGCGCAGGGTGACAGACGCGCCCCAAACGTGAAACGCACCCTGCTGAACGTGCGGAAGTGACAGGGGGAAGGGGATATGGTATACTCGCGGCTGGTAGACAAAGGACAGCTCATTTTGACGTTGACCGCCTTGTGTATTCCTGCGAATAACCCATCGGGAGCATTGCTTTGACACCAATCATCCGCATCGAAAACATCGCCCGCTACGACGGGCAAACCGTCACCCTTCAGGGGTGGCTGCAGCTCAAGACCGGCAAGGGCAAGCTGCAATTCCTGCGCGTGCGCGACGGCACGGGGGTCGTCCAGGCAGTCATCTTCCAGGGTTCGGTGACGCCGGAGGTCTTCGAGGCCGCCAAACGGCTGCCGCTGGAGTCGTCGCTGATCGTCACCGGCGTCGTCAAGGCCGACCCGCGCGCGCCGGGCATCCCCGGCGGCTACGAATTGAGCGTGACCGATCTGCAAATCGTCCAGGAATCGGCCGAGTACCCCATCGGCCCGAAGGAACACGGCGTCGAGTTCCTGATGGACAACCGGCATCTGTGGCTGCGCTCCAACCGCCAGTGGGCGATCCTGCGCGTCCGGGCCACCATCATCAAGGCCATGCGCGACTGGCTGGACGACAACGGCTTCATGCTCGTGGACACGCCGATCCTCACCCCGTCGGCGGCCGAGGGCACGACAACGCTGTTCCAGACCGATTTCCACGGCGAACCGGCCTTCCTGGCCCAAACCGGGCAGCTCTACAACGAGGCGAACATCTTCGCGGTCGGCAAGACCTACTGCTTCGGCCCCACCTTCCGCGCCGAAAAGAGCAAGACCCGCCGCCACCTCCAGGAGTTCTGGATGGTGGAACCGGAGATCGCCTTTTGTAAGCTGGAAGACCTGCTGGAGGTCGAAGAACAGTACGTCAGCTACATCGTGCAGACCACGCTGGTTGAGCGGGCGAACGAGTTGAAGCTGCTGGAACGCGACACGACCGCGCTGGCAAAGGTCGTCGCACCTTTCCCGCGCATCAGCTACGACGACGCGGTAGCGATGATCAACGCGGCCGCGGCCCGTGGCGTCACCGTGCCGCCGAACGACGAGCCGCTGCCCGCAATCGCATGGGGCGATGACTTCGGCGCGCCGGCCGAGACCTTCGTCGCCAGCCAGTTCGACCGGCCGGTCTTCGTCCATCACTATCCGAGCGCGATCAAAGCGTTCTACATGGAGCCGGAGCCGGGCCGGGCCGAGGTGTGTCGCTCGGCCGATCTGCTGGCGCCCGAAGGCTACGGCGAGATCATCGGCGGGTCGGAACGCATGAGTGACCCCGACGTGTTGTTGGCCGCGATTGACCGCCACGGGCTGCCGCGCCAGGCCTACGAGTGGTACATTGACCTGCGCCGCTACGGCTCGGTGCCGCACAGCGGCTTCGGCCTCGGCGTCGAGCGCACGGTTTCGTGGATCTGCGGGCTGGATCATATCCGGGAGACGATCGCGTTTCCGAGGATGCTGAATCGGTTGACGCCGTGACGTGTTGCGTATTGCGTGGTGCGTGTCCTGCGCGCTGGCCCGATTCTGCTTCGGCCACGCAACACGAACCACGCAGCACGGGCACGAGAGAGGTTCTGTCCCATGCCCTCCCCCTTCCCCGGCATGGATCCCTACCTGGAAACGCCGCGTCGCTGGACGGACGTGCATCAGCGATTGATTACTTATGCCGCCGATGCGCTCCAGCCGTGCGTGCGGCCGCGCTATCACGCGCGCATGGGTGAGCGGGTCTACATCCTTTACCCGCCGCGCGCCATCGCCCCGGACGTGTTCCTGATCGGCCGGCCCCAGCCAGACGTAGGAGGGCGACGCGCGCGCGAGCCGGCGGTCACGTATGCTGTATCGGGCGTTGCGGCCGATATGCTTGCGGAGGCCGATGTGCCCGTGTTGCTCAGGCTGCCGCCGGTCGAAGTACGCGAGCCGTTTGTGGAAGTCATCCATGGCGATGGCGAGGTGGTCACGGTGATCGAGGTGCTCAGCCCGGCCAACAAGGAACCCGGAGAGGGCCATCGGCAATACAGGCGCAAGCAGGAGCAACTGCTTAATAGCCCCGTTCACCTGGTCGAGATTGACCTGCTCTCGACCGGTCTGCCGACGATCGCGATTCCACCGGCAGAACGGCTCTTCTTGCCGCCACACCGTTATCTGGTCAGCGTCCGCCGCGGGCCTGATCCAGACAATTTCGAGGTCTACCCCATCCCGCTCCAACGCCGCCTGCCGCGCATCCGCGTGCCCCTGCGCGCCCCCGACCCGGATGTAGTCCTCGATCTTCAGGCAGTCTTCGAGCGTTGCTATGACAACGGCGGCTACGCTGACCTGGTGGATTACCGCCAGCCGCCGCCGGTCGAGTTGTCCGCGGAGGAGACGGCGTGGATAGATGATTTGTTGAAGGGCGCGGGAATTCGCTCGTGAACGTACTGCGTATTGCGTGGTGCGTGGCCCGTGGTCCGTTTTCCGGCGCGACAAACGCAATACGTAGTACGCAATACGCAATCACTTTCTGCGGAGACTTCATTTGTTCGTCCAATATCTGCCCGCGTTCGGCTTGATCTTTGCAATCAGTCTGCTCGTCAGCCTGGCGATGGCGCCGGCGGCGCGGTGGTTGGGGGTTCGACTCAACCTGGCCGACCGGCCCGGTGGCCGGCGACAGCACAGCGGGGTGATTCCGCGCCTCGGCGGGATCGCCATGTACACCGGCTTTACCGTGGCGGTGCTCGCAACGCTCGTGCTGCCGCAAGCATGGTTCCCATCGCGGTTAGAGGATGCCAAAGAGTTGACCCGGCTCACCGGGCTGCTGATCGGCACAGCCGCGGTGTTCGTCTTTGGGCTGCTGGACGATCGGTTTCAGTTCCGCAGCCGGCCGCAATACGTGGCCCAGTTCCTCTCAGCCCTGATCGCGATCGCGTTCATCATCTTCATCGAGCGGATCAATAACCCGTTCAACCACGGCCAGATCATCTTCCCATGGCCGGTGGTCTGGGCGCTGACGATCTTCTGGTTCATGGGGATGATCAACACGGTGAACTGGCTGGACGGCCTGGATGGGCTGGCCGCGGGGGTATCGGCTATCGTCGCCGCGGTATTGGCGATCCACATGATTCGCGAGGGGCAATACAGTGTGGCGCTGCTGCCGATCGCGCTGATCGGCGCGACGCTCGGCTTCCTGCCGTTCAACTTCAACCCGGCGCGGATGTTCATGGGAAGCGGGGGGTCCTACTTCCTGGGGTGGGCGCTCGCCGCATTGGGGATCATGGCCGGCGCGAAGGTGGCGACCGTGCTGCTGGCGATGGGCCTGCCGATCATGGACGTAGCCTGGCTGATCTACCACCGGGCGAAACAGGGCGGCAAGCCCGGCTTCAACGGCCGCGACCACCTGCACCACCGCCTGCTCGACATCGGCTTCACCCAGCGGCAGATCGTGATCGGCTACTACCTCTTCTGCGCCGCGTTCGGCGTGCTGGCATTGGGGATCGGCAGCCGCCTCTTCAAGCTGATTGTTCTCCTCGTCCTCGCCGGTCTGGCATTGGCCGTGCTCGTCTGGGCGCGACGGCAGCCGGTGGGGAGATTTCATAACGGGAAACGTGATGTGTGATGCGTGCTGCGTGATCGGTGGCGAGAGCCTCAGGGTCCTTCACGTAGCACGCAGCACGAAGCACGGCTCACGCCTCCTCGAATCCCAACGCCTCTCGCACAATGTACAACGGCCTCCCCTTCACCTCGTCGTAGATTCGGCCCAGGTATTCGCCGATGATGCCGAGGGAGATCAACTGTACGCCGCCGAGGAAAAGCACGCTGACCAGGGTGGTTGCCTGGCCGTAGAACGCCTCGCTGCCCGATAGACGCAAGATGATCGTGGCGATGATCCCCAACACGGCCAGCCCCGCGGCGACGAACCCGACGTAGGTGGCGACCTGGAGCGGCAAATACGAGAACGACGTGATGCCGTCCAGCGCAAATCTGAGCATCTTCTTCAGGGGATACTTGGTTTCGCCCGCAAACCGCTCGGCCCGCGCATACTTCACCCCCGTCTGCCGGAAGCCCACCCACACCGACAGCCCGCGCATGAAGCGATGCTTCTCCCGCATGGTTTTGAGCGCGTCCACCACCTTGCGATCCATCAGGCGGAAGTCGCCGGCGTCCATCGGGATGTCAATGTCGGTGATGCGGTAGATAATGCGGTAGAACGCCTTGGCGGTGAACTCCTTGAACCAGGTCTCTCCCTTGCGCTCCGACCGTATCGCGTAGACGACCTCGAAACCCTCGCGCCACTTTGCCAGCAAGTCGGGGATGACCTCCGGTGGGTCTTGCAGATCGGCGTCCATGACGACCACCGCGTCCCCGCGGGCGTAGTCAGCCCCGGCGGTGATGGCGACCTGGTGCCCGAAGTTGCGCGCAAAGTTCACCACCTTGACGCGCGGATCGCGGGCGTGCAGCTCAACCATGATCTCCGGCGAGCGGTCGCGGCAGCCGTCGTTGACCAGCACCAGCTCCCACGGCTCGCCCAGCTTATCCAGCGCGGCGCTGGTCCGGCGGTAGAACTCCGGCAGAATCGCTTCTTCGTTGAAGACGGGCGCAACGACGGAAATGGTTGGATGATTGCCCATAGGATCTCTCCGAAATAGGTAGGGGCAGTGCCTTGCGCCTGCCCTGGGCGACCGCAAGGGTGCGCCCCTACGGTGTTTCCACCGTTTCCACGCGCCACCCATCGCCGTCCGGGTGAATCCGGCCGGCGGGGATGGCAACGTCATGTTGGAAGAAGAGCAGCGCGTCGCGGCGGAACGCCCAATCGCGCAGGGAGCGCTTGGTCTCCATGCTCACCAGCGGCTCCACGTCGTACGCCGGCACCCAGGCCAGCCGCTCCAGGTTGATCGCGCAGGCGGCCGCGTCGCCCAGGAAGATGGCCGTCTCGCCGCCGCTTTCAACGATCACGACCTGGTGGCCGCGCGTGTGGCCGGGCGTGATCTGCACCCGCACCTCGGACGAGATCTGCGCGTCGCCGTTGAGCACCTGCATCGCGCTGGCCCCGTCTCCGCGACACAGGCTGCCGAGCGGCAGGAAGTTCTCGCGAAAGTAGGCGTTGCGCGTGCGCTCGTTCGGGTAAGTTGCATCGGCCAGCTCCAACCGCTGCATCAGGTACGTGGCGTTCGGAAAGGCCGCCACAAGCTGACCGTCGGGGCTGTGAGCCGTGTTGCCTCCGGCATGGTCGGCGTGCAGGTGCGTGTTGACCACGTAGCGCACGTCGGCGGGGCGCAAGCCGATCTCGGCCAGCCGGCCGTCCACCCGACAATCGTCCGTCAGCCCCAACAGCTCGCGCTGCCGGGTCGTCAACTTGTGCCCGTGACCGGTGTCCACCAGGATCAGTCCCTCGGAAGACTCGATAAGCAGCGATCGCAGAGCCAGTGGGATGCGATGCAGGGCATCGGGTCGGAAGATGCCCTCCCACAGTATCCGCGGCGCCACGCCGAACATAGCGCCGCCGTCCGCCCGGAACTCGCCATCGTCGAGCAGGTGCACGCGCACCGGGCCGACCTTGTACGTCAGAGGAGCCATCAACGCGCCTCCGCCAGTCCCCCGGCGATCACGCCCCGGCGACCGCGGCGTTCGAGCATGGTCAGCGCAGCCCGCACGGCGTCGCCGACGGTGCCGCGCAGCAGCCGGCCGCCATCAGCCTTCAGCGCCAGCAGAGCCGCGTGCGCCTGCTCGTCGCCGATCTGGCCCAACGCCTGCGCCGCGTAGCCGCGCACCTGCGGATCGGGGTCGGCCAACGCTTTGAGGAGCGCAGGCTGGGCGCCCGGATGTGCGGCGTGTACCAACGCCGCGGCCAACGCCCGGCGCACCAACACCTGCTCTTCGCGGTCGAGGGCGGCGGTCAGGGCCGCGGCCGTGGCCGCGTCGTTGCTGCAGCCGACCGACGCGGCGGTCGCCCGACGAACGTCAGGATCGGCGTCGGCCAGCAGGGGCAGCAGCGCCGGGACCGACGCAAGATCGCCGCACGCGCCCAGGGCGTGGGCGACCGCGCCGCGGACGGTCGAGTCGGGGTCGGCGGTGCAGCGGCGGAGCATCTGGCATGCCGCCTCACCGCCCAAGCGTCCCAACGCCTCGGCCGCGCCGGCGCGGCGTAGCGGGTTGGGATCGGCCAGGGTTGTCGTGAGCAGGGGGAAGACGCGGTTGGCCTCTTGCTTCGCCAGCGCCTCGGCCGCGTGCCAACGGACGAACGGCTCGGGATCAGCCAGCGCGGTCACCAGCGCGGCGAGCGCCTCGGGGCTACGCTGTGGGTTTCGGCCTAGAGTCACAGCCGCGAGCCAGCGGACGCGCGGCGTCGTGGCGCGGAGGGCGGTTATTGCCGCCACCTCGCTTGTCGGGTCCATCCCACCGCGCCGGCCCAGCCAACGATCTGCCAGCCGTTTTGCACGACCGGTCCATGTGTTGTTCATACGAGTTTTGATTACCGAATGACGATCACCGTCTGACATGGCGTGGGGAAGTTGCCGGAAGCATCTACCACGACGATCCGTAGGCTGTAGACGCCCGGCGCCAACGCGCCGGCGTTGAGGTTGCCCAGCAGACCGCCCGTCACAGCCTTTTCGCCGCCCGCGAAATACGACCAGACGGCAGGATCAGCCCCCGCGCCATATTCCAGCTTGTAATACCTGAACCGCTCGTGCGTCGCCGTGCCGTAGATGGGCGTCATGCCCGAAACCGTTGCATTCACCCCAGGCGCCGTGATGACCGCCCGCGGATCGGAGCAGCGAGGCGTCTGGACGGCTGGCGTTGGCGTGGTCAGGACGACGGTCGGCTGGGGGCGCAAGGTGGGTCGCGGTCGAGCGGTCGGCGTTTCAGTCGGCATGGTTTCGGGCAGGGGCAGCGTGGGGCTGGCGACCGGCCGGCTGACGAGAGGCGCGGGCGTGGGCGTCTGCGCATCTTCCACGAACGGCTGCACCGCATCGGAGACCGTGGTGCTCAGAAAGTAGACCAGGCCGATGACGACCAGCAGGGCTATGGCTGCCGTCCAGCCGCCATAGGTTTTGTTGAGCGCGGTCTCGCGCTCCAGTGCGAACATGGCGTAGCGCCGTTCGCGGCGGGCCAGGATCGCCACGCGTAGATACCACAGGGCCATCAGCGCACAGGCGCCGTAGACCCAGGCCGCGTAATCCTTGATGTAGTGAACGATGATAGCCATCTAATCAAATCACATTTCAGCCAGCACGCCGCGCAACAGCGCGATCAGCGTCGGGATGAGGATGCGCCCGGCTTCCAGCACCTCCTCGTGATCGGCCTCTGCCGAGGAATCGGGATCGGCGATGGCCGCATTGCTGATGCCGCTGAATCCGAGCACACGCATCCCGCTATGTCGCGCGACGATCACCTCGGGCACGGTGGACATGCCGCAGGCGTCCGCGCCGATCAGCCGGAGGAAGCGCACTTCGGCGGGGGTCTCGAAGGAGGGGCCGCCCAGTCCGGCGTAGACGCCCTGGCGCAGCGCGATGCCCAGGCGGGTCGCAACCGTGAGGGCCAGCCGGCGCAGGGCCGGATCATAGGCGTGATTCATGGCCGGGAAGCGCGGACCGAGCGAGGGGTCGTTCGGCCCCCACAGCGGGTTGCCGCCCACCATCGCCATCAGGCCGATGTGGTCGGTGATGAGCATCAGGTCGCCGGGGCGGTAGGCCGGGTTGACGCCGCCGGCCGCGTTGGTGACGATCAGCGTGCCGATGCCCAGCTCGTGCATCACCCGCACCGGCAGGGTGGCTTGCTGGAGCGTCCCGCCCTCGTAGGGATGAACGCGGCCCTGCATGATGAGCACTTCCTTGCCCGCCAGCCGGCCGATCACCAACTGACCGATGTGCCCCTCGACCGTGGGCTGCACGAAGTGCGGGATGTCGGCGAACAGCACCCGGTCAGCGTCGGTCACCTCGTCGGCCAGCGGGTTCAGTCCCGAGCCGAGGATCAAGCCGATCTGCGGCCGGTGCGTCGTGCGCCCCTGGATGTACGCGGCGGCCGCTTGATAATGGGAACGGGTGAGAATTGTGTTTTCGTCCATGTCGGATTTGGCGTGTTGCGTGTTGCGTGTTGCGTGTTGCGTGTTGCGTGTTGCGTGTTGCGTGTTGCGTGTTGCGTGTTACGTGTTGCGTGTTGCGTGTTGCGTGTTGCGTGTTGCGTGTTGCGTGTTGCGTGTTGCGTGTTGCGTGTTGCGTGTTGCGT
>JAPLHB010000184.1 GCA_026389845.1 Chloroflexota bacterium | reverse complement strand
CGAGCGCCTTCTGGCCCTGGTAGAGGTTGATGTCCTTCGGATGACCGCCGGGGGAGACGATGCAGAGGTCGAGCGGCTGGGGCACGGCCACCTGGAAGCTGCCGCGCACCAGCGGGATGCCGGCCTGGATCACCGTGGCCGGGTCGCCCGCCAGCGCGTGGACGATCTGCTTCTCCTCAGTGAGCACAGCGTTGAGCGCGTAGTGCACGCCCATCATCCGGCCGATCTCTTCCACGTCCTGCCGGCACGGGTTCTCCTCATAGACGCCAATCTGGCTGCCCGGCGCCGACATCATGGCGTGGTTGGTGTTGATGGTCAGCCGGCCGGTCAGCCCGATGGCTGCGCTCTTGACCCCGCCCGAAAAGCCCATGAACTGGTGCGGCTCGATGTCGCCGACGACGATGCGGAGGTCGGCTTCCCACCAGCGCCGGTTGACCCACACCGGTGTCTCACGGCCCGTCTGCCCCAAGGTGACCAAGTTGGCATCATCATCGCAGTCGTGGCTGATGACCGGGTAGCGGGTCAGCACGTCGGGCGGGACGACCTGCGGAAACTCATCGGGGCGCATGGGTGTGTGTGTGCCGGAGGCGATCAGCAGGGTGATGTCCGCGGGGGCAAAGCCCAACCCCTCCAGCCGCGCCAGCAGGGGCGGAAGCAGGTATTTGTGCGGAACGGGGCGGGTTTTGTCGTTGATGGCGACCGCGACCGACGGACGACGGACGACGGAGGACGGGTGACGAACGAGTGCTGCGCGCTGGCTGAGGTCCGCCCACAGGTTGGCGAGGGATGGGCCACCGACAGACGCATCCAGCGCCTGCGCCACGGCAGCCAACGGGGCGGCTGCGCCTTGCGCGTCGCGCGGGGCCAGCAGTTGGACGTTCAGGCCGTCAGGCAGGATGAATTTCAGGTGGGTTTTGCCGTAGGGCAGATGGTATTCGGTCAAGCGGATCCTCCATACTATGCAGGGGAGAAAGGGAGCAGGAGAGGACCGTCACCCCTGCTCCCCCGCTCCTCTGCCCCCCTGCTCAAAGTCACGCGCTCTCGTACAACTTCGTCAACACGAACTCATTGTGCCGCAGCGCCTCGGCGGCGGTGAGACGGCCGCGGATCGTGTGTTCCAGCACGTCCATGGCCGCGTCCGCGGCCTGGTCGAGGTTCATCTCAATGCGCAGCAGGCCGGTCAGGTCCACGTCAATGTGCTCGGACATGGTCGCCACGGTCAGCGGGTTGGCGCCCAGTTTGATCACCGGCACGATCGGGTTGCCGATGACGTTACCCTGGCCGGTGGGGAAGAAGTGTACCACGGAACCCGCCGCGGCGCACAGGGTGACCATCTCCGCCGCAGCCGACGAGGAGTCCATGAAGTGCAGGCCTGGCTTGGTCGGCTCGATCGCCATGTCCAGCACGCCCACGACGGGACAGCGGCCCATCTTCTGGATGTTGCCCATCGCCTTTTCTTCGATGGTGGTGAGGCCGCCGCGGATGTTGCCCTCGGTGGGCTGCGAGCCCATCAGATCCACG
>JAPLHB010000089.1 GCA_026389845.1 Chloroflexota bacterium | reverse complement strand
GCCCAAACAGCACCACCAGTGGCTCCTAAACCGGCAACGCAGCCACTTTAGGGGCCGCTAAACACCGTCCGCAGGTTGGCAACATGCGCCGCAACGCCGAGCGCAGGCTGCCGCCTGCCTGCGACTACTCTAAACTAGAGTGATAGAGGTACAAGATGCAATATACAGTTCTATTGCGCCGACAGCGTCCAGGGGGATACATAGCCACAGTTCCGGCCGCGCCAGGTTGTAAGGCCAGGGGGCAAACGCGCGACGAAGCGTTAAGCCGTCTCAAGATCGCTCTGGAGAACTGGTGGACCGGAACCGAGATCACGACGGTCGAGGTCTCTGTTACCAGACCGACGGCCGACAGCAGGCAGAATCCCTGGTTGGCGACGGCCGGCATCTTCGCCGATGATCCGGCGCTTGAACCGATGCTGCGTGAGATTTACGCCGCTCGCGCTGCTGAACGGCCGGTCGAATAGCTATGTCCATCTACGTTCTCGACACCGATACTGTGACATTTCAGCAGGCCGGTCGAGAAACCGTTCTCCGCCGGCTGGCTGCTGTGCCGGCCGCGATGGTCTACACAACGGTCATCACCCTGCGCGAACAGCTTCGTGGCCGACTGGCTGATATAGATCGAGCCGCAGAGGGGCCAGTCTTGGTGCGTGCGTATCAGCAACTCCAGGCAACGCTTCTCTACTTCAGCCACATAAGCGTGCTGCCTTTGACAGTCGCGGCGGTCGCCAAGCTGACAGACCTGCGTGAGATGAAGGTGCGCATCGGCACTCAGGACTTGCGTATTGCTGCTATCGCACTATCGGTCAACGGGGTGTTGGTGACCAGCAACCGACGGGATTTCGATCAGGTTCCAGGATTGACGATCGAGGACTGGAATGTCTAGCATCCCGCTGTGTGGATGCGTTTCGTAACGATGGGTGGATGAAACATGGCAACCATTGCCGAGATTCTGGATGACCTGCGCGCGGCAGATGAGATCATCCGGCGCTATGAAAGGCGCTACTGGCTGAACTCCACGGACTTTTATGAGTTTTACAATCAGGGCCTGCTCGATAACGGCGAGAATCTTAAGGACTTCACCGAGTGGGCGGCCTTCTACAAGCTTAAGCTGCGCCGCGAAGAGGCGTTGATTCAATGACTGCGTTAGTTGGGCCATCAGTTTACGGCGAAACAGAAGGGATAGACGAGAGAGAGCAAGGGGAGCGCGAACAACTCAGGTAGCGGGAACGACGATAAATCCCATGGTGGCGAAATGACCGTCTCCGGTGAAAACGTGCGTGAGCTTCAATGCTCGCATCACGGCAAATGAGGTGCAGTCGGTGTAGGAAAACTCCTGATCGGTATATCGCTCGAAGATCTGCCAGGCTGCTACTTCGTGGTCTTCGCCAACGCGAACGAACTGAACCAGTCGAGCCGCGATCAGCCGATCCAAGGTGCGACGGAACTTCACGGCAGCGACGTGATTAAGGTTATAGCGAATCAGCGTCAGGGTTTCATCGAGAACAAAATTCGTGGTGACGAAGGTACGACCGGCGTCGAGCAACTCATCGTTGGTTAGTTGCGCCAGTTCATGGTCGGCATCGGCCTTGTCGGCGAGCGCATACCAGGCCCAGGTGTCAACAAACACGCGGCTCATCGAGGCTCCCGCGCATAGAGGTAGTTGTCGTGGCTGCGGGCAACATCATGAAGGACGTGCGTACCCTCTCCCAGCCCGTGGCCCAGCTCCCGCATAAGAGCACGAGCCTCTTCCAGCCGAGCCTGGTTTTCGAGCCACTCAGCCACGGCAAGGCGAGCGATTTCCGCGACGGATCTCTGCCGTGTCTGGGCCACCACGGTCAGTTGTTGATACTGCAGGGACGGCAATTCGAGTTGAACGGCGATCATGGTCATAAGCTCATCTCGCTCTGTTTTTCATCTGACAGGACAGAAGTTTGGGCCTCAAGATCTCTGAGCGAAATTGTAACACAAAGGAACAGGTTCTACAAGCGTGTTGGAGAGGATGAGAGGAGTTGAGACCCTCTGAGTTCCTCCGAGTTCCCTTCGTTTTCCCTTCGGTCGCGGGCCAGCCCCGCGCCGTATCATTATGCAAGGAGGCATATTGCCATGAAGATTCTCGATCTCACCATCCCCCTGGGCATCGCCACGCCGCCGTGGCCCACCTATGAGCCGCTGCAGATAAAGTATTTCAAGCGGCTGGCGCCCAACGGGGCCAACGGCCAACTGCTGACCCACTCCAACCACCTGGGCACGCACCTGGACGGCGAAATCCACTTCTACACCGCGGGCAAGGACATCGCCGAGTTGACCATGGACTTCCTGGTCGGCCCCGCGGCCATCGTGGATCTCTCGGACGTCTGCGCGGACTACGACATCTACACGTCGAAGATGGTCGAGGAGCGGGTGGAAGTGAAGGAAGGGGACATTCTCCTGATCCACACCGGCTTCCACCACTTCGGCTGGGACATGCCCACGGCCGACGAAGTCCGCTACATGGTCAAACACCCCGGCCCCGACCGCGAGTTCGCCCTGTGGGCCAAGCGGAAGAAGCTCAAGTGGATCGGCGTGGACTGCGGCAGCGCAGATCACCCGATGAACACCATCATCCGCACGTGGATGCCGCGCCAGGCCAAAGAGGCCAACGCTCACTTCTTGAAGAAGTACGGCCAAAGCCTCGAAGAACGCTTCGACGATTCCAAATACCAGCTCATGCACATCGAGATGTTCCCCGAGGGCATCATCCACGCTGAGTGCATCGCGGGCGAGCTGGATCTGCTGCTCAACCGCCGTGCGACGGTCGGCTTCTTCCCGTGGCGCTTCGTGGACGGAGAAAGCTGCATCGGTCGCTGCGTCGCATTCCTGGAAGATGCGGAGTACGACGAGCTGATGAAGACCAAAGAGAGCATGGGCATCACCAAATTCGGCGACGCGTTCAACCCCGCGCACGTCGAGCGGTTGAATGCGCAGGTGGCAGGACGAAAGTAGGGATTAGGGAACAGGTGCTAGGGACTAGGGATTTCCGCAGTGATGCGAGCAATAATCCTGGTTCCTAGTCCCTAGTCCCCAGTCCCTAATACCCCAATATCCAACCAAGGAGTCACTCATGATCCTCGAAACCCCCGAAAAGGTCTCGCAGACCAGCATCACGCTGGACGTGCGGGAGATCGAACCGTTGCTGCAGGCCCCGCCGATGGATATCCAGCCCTTCCCTGCGGCGATGATCACCCTGAAGGACGGCCGCACCATGGTCATCCGCGAGGCGCGCCTGGAAGAAGCGCCGCTGATGCTGGAGTACATGAGCCAGGTGATGAAGATTGACCACGACTTCTACGACATCGTGGGCGCGCGCGTCTATGCGGAGATCCTGGGCTGGTATCGCAACCGGCTGAAAGATCCGTACACGCTGGTCGGCATGATTGACGGCCAGTGGGTCGGCTTCGCCAACGGCCGCCTGATGAACGAGAAGATCAACATCAGCTTGCACACCATGGCGCTGGCCCGCGGCGGACGCATCGGCGCGATCATGTACTACACCAAGGCCGCCTACGCCTTCGACATCCTGGGTCAGGATGAGTGGTGGGCCACCTACGAGAGCTATAATGGCTGGCACCGCTGGGGCCTGGGCATGGCGCAGCCATCATACCCGTGGCCGGAAGTCCAGCACGAGCTGGGCGGCGCCAAGGTCTACTACATCACAAAGAAGTACTGGAACACCACCGTACGCAAGTACCTGCAGCAGATGGTCGGCGCCGATCTGATCCGGCCCGTGCCAGAAGAGCTGCTGGCGAAGAACGCGCAGATTACGGCGGTGCCGCCGGTGGAAGAGATTTGAGATTGGGTATTGGATATTTCGTGATACCGTAAGCGTTGCTCTGTCACCCTGAGCGGGTTGATCCCGTGAATGCTGTTGCGGCGTGACACCAGCGAAGGGTCTCGTCTCTGGCAAGAGATTCTTCGCTGTCGCACGCCGTCGCGGGATACTCGGGGCAGACCCGCTCAGAATGACAGATCCAGCAAGCATCCTTGAGCCGTGAAAGGTGGCCAACCGTGAAATGGGTCACCCGTTCTCACGTCCACGTTGACCGCGTCGCCTGCCCGTGGCTGATCCGCCGGTTCGTGGATTCGGAGGCCGAGTTCATCTTACGCGCCGGTCAGCCGCATCCAGGAGATCGTCGAGACCCAGGCCGCGATCCCGTTCGATGCGCCAGGCGTCGAGCTGGGCCATCGCGACGGCAAGTGCTCGTTCGAGACGATCATCGAGAAATACGGCCTGAAGGATCGCGCCCTGTTGCGGCTGGCCCAGATCGTCCACTGCGCCGACACCGACGCGCTGGCCGATGATCCCATCGCCGCCGGATTAGAAGCGATCGCTGTGGGGTACAGCCTGCGCTTCCCCAACGACCTGGAGAACCTGGCGCGCCAGTTCGAGGTTTTCGACGCGTTGTACGCGTGGTGCAGGTTGCAGATGAAGTGATGCGTGGTGCGTGATGCGTGATGCGTGGTGCGTGGTGCGTGGTGCGTGGTGCGTGATCTTGTTACGACTAGCTCGCGGTTTTCACGCTTCACGCTTCACGTTTCACGTTTCACGCTTCACGCAAAACGCAGCAGCCAAAATGAGCATCCGCATGCCCCTTCGCCGTCGTCTCATTGATTTCCTCGGCCTGCGCAAAAACATCGCGGCCCTGCTCGCCATGGTCATCCTGGTGGGCATGGGCGAGAAGATGGCCGAGCGGTTCCTGCCCATTTACCTGCTGGCGCTGGGGGGCGGGGTGATGTCCATCGGCCTGCTGAACGGGATGGATAACCTGCTCAGCGCGCTCTACTCGTTTCCTGGCGGCTACCTGAGCGACCGCCTGGGCTACAAGCGGGCGCTGGCGGTCTTCAACCTGATCGCGATGGCAGGCTACGTCATCGTCATCATCTTCCCCGTCTGGCAGGCGGTGATCCTGGGCGCCATTCTGTTCATCTCGTGGACGGCGCTCTCGCTGCCTGCGACGATGAGCCTGGTGGCCGCGGTGTTGCCGTCCAACAAGCGCACGATGGGCGTCTCGCTGCACTCGCTCGTCCGGCGGATCCCAATGGCGCTGGGGCCGGTGGTGGGCGGGCTGCTGATCGCCCGCTTCGGCGAGCGGGACGGCGTGCGGTTGGCGTTCGTGGTCGCGCTCTTCTTCGGTGTTGTCGCGCTGGCGATGCAACAACTGCTCATTGACGACGACAAGCAACGCAAGGTCAAAGCGGAGAGCAATCCCTTCGCCCTGTTCCAATTCATGTCGGCCGATCTGCGCAACCTGCTGGTCTCCGACATCCTGATCCGTTTCTGCGAGCAAATTCCCTACGCGTTCGTCGTCGTGTGGGCGATGAAGAACGTCGGCGTCACCGCCCCGCAGTTCGGCCTGTTGACTACGATCGAAATGATCGTCGCCATGCTGATCTACATCCCCGTGGCGTATCTGGCCGACCGGAGCGGCAAGAAGCCGTTCGTGGTAATCACGTTCGTCAACTTCACCATTTTCCCGTTGTTCCTGCTCTTCGCCCGCACCTTCCCGTTGTTGATCGTTGCCTTCATCATCCGGGGGATGAAGGAGTTCGGCGAGCCGACCCGCAAGGCGCTCATCATGGATCTGGCGCCCGAGGACAAGAAGGCGGGCATGTTCGGCCTCTACTACCTGATGCGCGACGTGATCGTCTCGCTGGCCGCGTTCGGCGGCGCGTTCCTGTGGCAGATGTCGCCGCAAACCAACTTTCTGGTCGCCGCCGGTTTCGGTCTGCTGGGCACGACCTGCTTTGCCCTCTTCGGCAAGGATTTGGTCAAACCCAACCAGTCAGGCAAGGTGTTATGATACCTGTCCTGCATCATTCATCATATCGGATCTCTTGAGTATCATTGAATCAATACCCAATAATCTGAAGGAGTTCCTCATGCGCATCACACCACCCGAAAAAACCACCAAGACCCAGTACGCCTTCGACGTCGCCGAGATCGAGCCATTCCTGACCGCGCTCCCGATGCCGGTGAAGCCGTGGCCGAACGCCATGATCACGTTGAAAGACGGCAAAACCATGCTCATCCGCGCCGCGCGCAAGGACGAGGTGCCGTTGTTGCTGCCCTACTTCAAGAAGCTGATGGAGGTCGAGTACGACTTCTACGACATCGTCGGCGTCCGCGTCTATGCCGAGCTGCTGGGCTGGTATCGCAACCGCCTCAAGGATCCCTACGTCATGCTGGGCCTGATTGACGGCGACCTGGTGGGGTTTGCCAACGGCCGCTTGTGGAATAAGGACATCAACATCAGCCACCACACCATGACCTTCGTCCGCCGCGGCCAGGTGGGCACGGTGATGTACTACTGTAAGATGTACTACGCCCTGGAGATCCTCGGCTGCCAGGAGTTCTGGTCCACCTTCGAAAGCTACAACGGCTGGCGGCTCGGCTTCCAGACGCGGCAGCCGACCTACACCTGGCCCGAGCATCAACACGAGCTGGGCGGCGCGCAGATCTACTACATCAACCAGGATCACTGGAACTCCATGGTCAAGGGCTATCTGCGGGAGCAGGTCGGTGCGGACCTGGTGTTCGACAACATCCCGGCCGAACTGCTGAAGATCAATGAGAACATGCGCGTGCCGGAGGAAGTCGCTGTTTGATGGTGCGGCGGCCGACGGGAAGTATCCTCTCAAGAATCCGGGGTAGGGGCGATCCCTTGCGGTCGCCCGCACGGGCAGGCGCAAGGCCGAGCCCCTACTGCGGTGTCTCGCGACCAGCCGAGCCGGTTTTGTAGCGGAATACTGTGGCCTGAACGCCGCAGCTTACGAGGTTTCGGCTGCGGAACGAAATTATTCAACCACCCATTCAGGTAGGAAGGAGTAGATCCCATGCGCAAGCAACTGTCTACACTCGTCGTCCTCGTCGTGATTCTGGCGATGATCGCAGCCTGCGCGGCCCCGACCCCCACGCCAGCGCCGACCGCGGTCCCCAAAGCGGCCGCTCCCACCGCGGCACCAGCGAAGGTCTACAAGTTGGCCGCGGTCCTGCCCGGCGTCATCACCGACGCCGATTACAACACCCTCGGCTACATCGCGGCCACCGCGGTGCAGGCGGAGCTGGGCGTCAAGATGGGCTACTCCGAGAGCGTGGCCGTGCCCGACGTCGAGCGCGTGATGCGCGAGTACGTTGACGCCGGCTATAACATCATCTGGACGCACGGCAGCCAGTTCATCAGCCAGACCAAGAACGTGGCCAAGGCGTTTCCGGACGTGACCTTCATCGGCGAGACCGACGCGCCAGATCCAGAAGCGCCCGCAAACCTGTGGATCATTGACCGCAACTTCCAGACCGGCTTCTACGCCTTGGGCGTGCTGGCGGCCAAGCAGACCAAGACCGGCAAGATCGGCTACCTGGGCGGCCAGACGTTGGGCTTCTCCTACGCCGAAGTGCGCGCCATCCAGCAGGCGATGAAGGACACCGGCTCCACCGCAACGCTCAAGACCGTTTGGGCCGGTGACTTCAACGACCCGACCAAGGCCCGCCAGATCGCGGACGCGATGATCGCCGAAGGCTCGGACGTGATCATCGGCTCGCTCAACCTGGGCATGTTCGGTCTCTTCGAGGCGGTCAAGGCCGGATCGGGCACCGTCCTGGTGACGGCCAAGTACACCGACAAAAGCTCCTACGCGCCGAAGAACTGCATCACCTCCCTGCTCTACGACTTCGCGGGGCCACTGAAGACGATCGTCAAACGGATTCAGGCAGGCGAAAAAGGCAGCTACTACCCGCTCGGCTTCGATACCGGCGTCGCCTTGCAGTTGCCGCTCAAGAACGTCTCCGACGACGTGAACAAGGCCGCGGCGCAGGCGATTGACGACGTGAAGAGCGGGAAGATCAAGGTCGTCAAGGACAACACGCCGATCAAGTAATCGAACACCTTCTCCCATCCGCCTGTCATTCTGAGCGGGTTTGTCCCTAGACTCTCGCGACGGTGTGACACCAGCGAAGAATCTCCTCCCGAAAACGAGACCCCTTCGGCTTCGCTCAGGGCAGGCTCTTCGCTGGTTTCTCGCCGCAGCGTACTTCACAAGGCCAACCCGCTCAGGGTGACAATGCGAAGGTATCAAGGCAGCATGGACAACACAACCGTCCTCGAGATGCAGGGAATGTGCAAGGCCTTCGACGGCCACCCCGCGCTCGACCACGTCAACTTCCAACTGAACGGCGGCGAGATCCACGGGCTGCTCGGCGGCAACGGCGCGGGCAAGACCACGCTGATGAACGTCCTCTATGGCCTCTACCGCGCCGATGCCGGGGAGATCATCCTGCGCGGCCGAAAGGTGGAGATTCGCTCGCCCAAGGACGCCATCGGCCACAACATCGGCATGGTGCACCAGCACTTCCTGCAGATCGAGAGCTTCACCGTCGCCGAGAACGTCGTGCCAGGCACACCGATCAAAAACGCCCTGGGGCTGGATCTTAAAGCAGCCGCGGGGCGGATCGCGACGCTGGGCGAGAAGTTCGGGCTGGGCATTGATCCGGCCGCGCGCATCGAAGACCTCTCGATGGGCGCGCGCCAGCGGGTCGAAATCCTCAAGGCGCTCTACCGCGGCGCGCAGATCCTCATTCTGGACGAGCCGACGACCAACCTGACGCCGCAGGAAGTGGACACCCTCTTTCACACCGTCCAGGCGATGGTGCGGGAGGGGATGAGCGTCGTTTTCATCACCCACAAGCTGCGCGAAGTGTTGGCCGTGTGCGAACGGATCTCGGTATTGCGGGACGGCCGGAACGTCCTCACCCTGCGCCGCGGCGAGGCCACCGAAGATGAGTTCGTGCGCGGGATGGTCGGGGAGCAGCTCGATATCCGGAAAAGCATCATCTTCTCCGGCCGCGCCACAGCCAACGCCGCCCAATCACCCCACCCTGGCCGCGGCCTGCCAGATCAGCCGCCCGTGCTCCAGGTCGAAGGACTGGGGATCACCGAAGCCGGGGTGCCGCTGGTCAAAGGCGCCTCCTTCCAGGTGCGCGCAGGGGAGATCTTCGGGATCGCGGGCGTGGCGGGCAACGGGCAACTGCCCCTGGCAGAGGCCGTGATGGGGGTCCGCGCCATCGCCCAGGGCCGCGCGACCGTCCTCGGCACGGACGTGGCCCAGATCGGCACGGCCGGCCTGCTGGCGATGGGCGTCGCCTATGTGCCCGAAGACCGGCTGCACGACGGCTTCCTGCCAAGCGCCAACGTCGCGCAAAACCTGATCCTGGGCAGCCATCGGGGGGCGCCATACGCCCGCGGCGGCTTCCTGGACTGGAAGACCATCTTTCGGGACAGCCGCGACCTCATCACCCAGTACAACATCCGCACCTCCGGGCCGGACGACGTGGGCGGCAACCTCTCCGGCGGCAACATCCAGCGCGTGCTGATCGCCCGCGCCTTCGCCCAGCCCTCGACGCTGCTCATTGCCCACAACCCAACCCGCGGGCTGGACATCCCCTCCACCGAGTTCGTCTACGGTAAGCTGTTGGAGCGCAAGACGCAAGGCGGAGCCACCCTGCTCCTCTCGGAAGACCTGGATGAGCTACTGCTGCTGTCCGACCGGATCGGGGTCATCTACAAAGGGGAAATCGTCGGCGTGTTGGAGCGGGGCGCGTTCGATAAATACGCGATCGGGCGGATGATGAGCGGAGTGCGGGCATGAACCAACCAGCTACGCTCAAGCTGCGAACAGAACCACCCTTCGCCATCGGGTTGGTGAGGAAAATCCTACCCTACCTGCTGGCCGTCGTCGCCTCCTTTGTCGCGGCCGGCATCTTCATCGCGGCGATGGGCTTTGACGTGTTGCACGCCTACGCGACGATCCTGGGTACCTCCTTCCGCACGCCCAACGGCTTCGTGCAGACGCTGCTCAAATTCGTGCCGCTGCTGCTCCAGGCGCTGGCGTTTACCGTGCCGCTGGCCGCCGGCAAATTCAACATCGGCGGCGAGGGACAGCTCATCGTCGGCGCGATCGGCGCGACCGCGACGGGCATCTTACTCAAGGGCCTGCCCGCACCTTTGCTCCTGCCGCTGGTGCTGATCGCGGGCGTGGCGTTTGGCGCGTTTTGGGGGCTGATTCCGGGCTGGCTGCTCTACCGGTATCGGGTCAACGAAATCCTCAGCACGGTGCTGCTGAACTTCGTGTCGTTCCAACTGCTCAACTACATCGCCACCGAGGTGTGGGGCGATTCCGCCGCCGGACACCCGACGACCATTCCCATCGCCGCGGCCGGCCAACTGCCGATGCTGATCGGCAATCCGCCGCTGAACTCCGGCATCATCCTGGCCGTGCTGGTTGCCGCGGCAGTCTACATTTTCACCAGCCGGACAGTCGGCGGTTACGAGCTGATCGCCACGGGCGCGAACCCCCGCGCGGCGCAGGTCTTCGGCATTGACGGCCGCAAGCTCAGCCTGCTGGCGCTGGTGCTCGGCGGCGCGCTGGCCGGGCTGTCCGGTTCGATCGAAGTCGCGGGCGTCCAGCACCGGCTGATCGAGGGGATGCAGTCGAACTACCTGCTATTGGGCATCATCATCGGCCTGATCGCCAAAGGCAACAACCTGGCCGTGCCGTTCGTGGCGTTCTTCATCGCCGTGCTCGAAGTCGGCGCCAGCGCCATGCAGCGCACCCTGATGATCCCGAGCGAGATGGTGTTCATCGTCGAGGCATTGGTGTTGCTGTTTGTGCTGCTGTCGGATGTGATTCGGAGACGATAAACCAGATGAACCACAAAGACACAAAGGCACGAAGATGAAAAGGGTCTTGGTGTCTTTGTGCCTTCGTGGTGATTGACCGTTTCGTTCAAGGCGGTATTCAGTGTCCCAAGCTGAGCTTTCATTCGTCACTTTCGCCAAACTCGTCATGCTCACCCTCGTCCCCTACGTTTTGGCGGGCCAGGGGACAATGCTAAGTGGCCGGACGGGCGTGTTCAACGTGGCGCAGGAAGGGATCATGTTGGTAGGCGCGTCGGTGGGGTTCCTCGGCGGCTACCTCACCGGCAGCGTGCTGATGGGCGTCCTGCTGGCGGTGCTCGCGGGCGGGCTGTGTGGGCTGGCGCTGGCCTATTTCACCACATCGCTGAAGATGAATCAGTTCGTCATCGGCCTGGCGATCTTCTTCTTCTGCGTCGGCCTGGCGAGCCTGCTCTACAAGGTCGTCATCGGCGTGACCCTGGTGCCGCCGCTGATCCCGACGCTGCGAGAAGTGCCCATTCCTGGCTTCAGCCACATCCCGATCCTGGGCGACATCTTCTTCACCCAAAACTGGCTGGTCTATTTCACCATCCTGCTCTCCGCGGCCCTTTATTGGTTCCTCTACCGGACGCGGCTCGGCCTGGAGCTGCGGGCGGTGGGAGAGAACCCGAAGGCGGCCGACAGCCTGGGCGTCAACACCACGCGGATGCGCTACGCGACCGCGATCGCCGGCGGGATGCTGATGGCGCTGGCGGGCGCGTACCTGCCGATGGTCTACACCGGCACCTACACCGCCGACATGGTGAAAGGCCGCGGTTGGCTGGCGATCGCGCTCACCTTCTTCGGCGGCTGGAGCCCGCACCTGATCTTCTTCGGCGCGCTCTTCTTTGCGGGGATCGAGGTGCTGGCGTTCCGCATGCAGGTCGGCGGCGGGGGCATCCCCTACCAATTCCTGCTGATGCTGCCCTACCTCGCCACGCTCCTGGTGATGATGTTCGCCTTCCGCCGCGCGCGCGTGCCCGCGTTCCTGGGGCAGAATTATGATCGGGAGAAGCGGACGCTGGCGTAGACGGCAGTTGACACCATCCTTGTCCGATGTTACACTCGGCCTGTCCGCACAAGCCACTTCTGAGCAGGTGAGGAATGGAGACGAGAACGATCTATCAGACGGCCGATTATGAGCAGCAGTTGATCGGAGTCGTGCGCAGACTACCCCGCGAGCGCGTCGTCGAGGTAATTGACTTCGCCCAATTCCTGGAGTTCAAGACATCTGAGGATTACGACGATGACCTGCTGGGTGACGCTGCGAACCAGGCTCGCATCGCCGAGGAAAACGCCCGCTGGGATGCGCTTCTTGAAACTGCGGAGTCACAGCGTCTGCTCGAAAAAATGGCCGCCGAGGCATTGGCCGAGATGCAGGTCGGACTTGCCAGGCCGATGATCTTCACCGAAGATGGGGAGATCGCGCCTGGGGAATGGGAAGGGTTCGACGTTGGAGACGATGGAGACTTTGGAAAAGAAGTCGGGCAAACTGTTGAGGATCAAGAACTGATGCAATTCCTTTCTCAACGCCGTCAGGGGGCAAGAACATCCCCTTGGCCGAGGTCAAGGCACGGCGCGGGTTAGAATAAAAAGACGACAATCGCGAAATGGGGTCGAGACCGGTATGACCTTACTTGAGAAACTCGTCAGTAACACATCGCTGGCCCTTGTTGTAGTCGGCTTGTTACTTTTTGTAATTGGCGCTGCGGGCGGCTGGCCCAACCCTCTGTTGAAGGTAACGGAGCCTGGTTGGCGAATTGCCTTGGCATGCATTGGCGCGTTTGTAGGCGGTGCTGGCGTGCTCTCGCTGCTACGTAATAAATCTGTGGGGGCACAAGGTACTCCTTCTCCCAAAGAAATCGGTATACAAATAGTCTCCCCATCAGTCGGGGAACAAGTAGCTCGTACTTTTCCTGTAAGTGGAGTCTATCGCCACATACCTGATGGTTATCAGATTTGGGTGTTCACTACGAATAAAGAGGGCCAGATCAGAAAGTACTGGCCTCAAGAAGATGCGATGATCCAGGGACACACATGGCACAGCCGAGTGAACTATCTCGGCGGTCTTGACGACGCGAAGAAGATTCTTGTTTTTGTTGTTGGTAAACAAGGGCAAGCTCTTATCCACTACTTCAAGACCGCTGGAACCGAGAACAAGAATTGGCCTGCGATTGTTCAGCTTACCGATGACATGTTGGAATGCGCATCCACCACGGTCTTGTGTACCAAGTGATTAAGTGATTTCAAGGCAAGATTGTTCAAGAAGGGGCCAAGTATGAAAGACAGTGGATTCTGGGAAGTCGTTCAAAGATTCAAGACTCTTGTAGAGTTGATCGCTACTCTCATTGTTGTAGTCCCCCTGGTAATCGTTTTGGTTCAACAGGGATTTCAGGCTGTTATGCCGGTATGGCTTGTTGTCCTGATTGTTGCATTTGCCGTTGTCCTGGGATATATGCTCGGTCGTAAAGCCAGTGCGACTCTCCCTCAAACGATTGCTCATCGCGGACGATTGCTCCAGAGGATCGACTTCGACTATTCCGACTCTCCTGCAGCGCATGGTTGGAATATCGGAGATAATGACAAGGATAAGACGCAGCCTGTGCTGAGACACTTTCTGGACGGTTTCGTGGGCAATGCCTTGGAAATTCAATCGACAGTGTGGTACTCCATGGATTTGGATGTGGACCAGGTTACTGGGCTTGGCTCTTGCGTAGACTTCGTTATCAAGCCTAAAGGCGAGGCCTACACAATGACGCGCATGCTGGTTTATAGCAAGGACGATGCCAAGTATAGACGTTTATGGCTTTCTTTCTATGCGGGTATAGGCCAGCCGAAGAGAGTTGATGACGGTAGGAGCGAAGGATGGTTCGAATATGTCGTTCCTATCAAGCCGATTCGCCTCGATGGAGGATGGGGAGTGCTTCAGGTCAACTTGCGAGAGGCCGTACAAAAAACTGCCGGAGCTCTCGGCTGGAAATATGGGCAACTGGAATGCATACGGTTTCGCGGCAACTTGTCGGTCTCACATATCGCGATTTACGAGTAGTACGAAAACTCAACGTCGCGTACCCATCGGAAGAAGAATTCGCCATCTCGGAAGACGGCGTGATGTCATTCCTTGATCGAGAGAAGTATCCGGAGTATTATGCAGCCCTAGACAAGTCCCGTGAGCTGGAAAACGAATGGCACGAGGAAGACCAGCGGAATCTGCACCGATTGATCGAGGTGCGGCCGTTTTTGTGGACGTAGCAGATTAGCTATCGCTATGCTGACCATCATAACCCGTGGCAAACCGCTAGCCGCAACCGGCGTTCGGTTTGCCGATTCTACAGTCTACGTTGCCCTGAGCGACGGCGCTGAGATTGCTGTCCCGCTGGCACGCTTCGAGTGGCTGGCAAAAGCTGCGCCGGAGCAGCGCGCCAGGTGGAGCATCGAACCGCGCGGTTATGCGGTGTGGTGGAATGATTTGGACGATGGTTTTGAAGTATGCCATTTGCTTACTGCGCCAGGAGCGACGCAGCGGGTGCAAGAGACGTGCGATTCTCTGAAGAAATGACCGCTTACGATGGAACGCCGGTGCATTTTGTCTACGATCAAGAAGCCGACATCCTGGAGATCTTCTTCGGCGAGAACGAGCCTGCCACCGGCGTCGAGCTGACCGACCACATCATCTTGCGTCTGAACAGGCTGGCGCGACGTGCCATCAGCTTGATGTTGCTCCATTTCTCGATCCTGGCCGAGCGCACCGAATATGGCCCGCGCAGCTATCCGTTAAACGAGCTCGATGAGATACCCGAAGACCTGCGAGAAGTGGTGATTCGCTTGATAACGTCAATGCCGATCAGCCAGTTCTTGAAGCTATCCTACCTTCAGACATCACCCACGAAGCAGATGCCATTTACCTTCGTGGAATCACAGCCGATCATGGCGATGGCCTGATCCCAATCTACCAGCTACCAATCTACCATTTTTGAGGTACCAATGACAGCTACCCTGGTTGACATCCGCCGCGGAGCCTACTACGACTCCGCTTTCCTCATGCAGCTCCAGCGCACCCTCTCGGATCTGCCCGGCGTGCAGGATGCGGGCGTGATCATGGGGACCCCCACGAACAAAGAGTTGCTGGCTGCGATTGACCTGCTACCGCCCGAAGCGCAATCCGCCAAGCCCGATGATCTCCTGATCGTCGTGCGAGCGGAGGACGAGACCGCGGCCCGCGACGCACTGGCCCGCGTGGACGATCTCCTCACCCGCAAGCAGACTGCCCACAGCGCCGAATATCGGCCGCAGAGCCTCGAGACCGCGGCGGCCATGCTGCCGGATGCCGCCTGGGTGCTCGTCTCAGTGGCCGGTCGCTACGCTGCGGTCGTCGCGCGCAACGCGCTCCGCCTGGGCAAGCACGTCTTCCTCTTCAGCGACAACGTGCCGGTCGAGGAGGAGATCAAGCTCAAGGCGATGGCCGCGGCCAAGGGCCTGCTGGTGATGGGGCCAGACTGCGGCACCGCGCTCATCCGCGGGATCGGCCTCGGCTTCGCCAACAAGGTGCGCCTGGGGCCGATCGGCGTGGTGGCGGCCGCGGGCACGGGCTTGCAGCAGGTGACGGCCCGCATCCACCAGCTCGGCGGCGGCGTCTCGCACGGCATCGGCACCGGCGGCCGCGATCTCACCGAGAAGGTCGGCGCGGCCACTTTCAAGCAGGGCATTGACGTGCTGGCGCGCGACCCCGACACGAAGGTGATCGTGCTGGTCTCCAAGCCGCCCGCGCCGAAGGTTGCCGAGGAGATGCTCCAGTTGGCCCGATCCGCGCCGAAGCCGGTCGTGATCAACTTCATCGGCCGACCAGCCTCGACCTGGCAGATGGACAACCTCTATTTTGCGACGGGGCTGGATGATGCGGCGCGGTTGGCGGTGGAGCTGGCGAACGACGAAGGACGAACGACGAAGGACGGCGGAGAGCCTGCGCATCTCGGCCGGTTCGCGCCGAGCCAGCGCTACCTGCGGGGCCTTTTCTCCGGTGGGACGCTGGCCTACGAGGCGCAGTACATCCTCCAGGGCTATCTGCCGAAGGTCTGGGCCAACGCGCCGCTGGACAAAGCCGATCGCATCCCCAACTCGCTGGTGAGCCAGGAGCACACGATCATTGACCTGGGCGAGGACGAGTTCACCGTGGGGCGCCTGCACCCGATGATGGACAACGAGCTGCGCATCCGCCGGCTGATGCAGGAGGCCGCCGATCCCGAGACGGCCGTCATCATGCTCGACGTGGTGATCGGCTACGGCTCACACCCGAACCCCGCCAGCGAGCTGGCCCCTGCGATCGCCAAGGCGAAGGCCACGGCCGCCGCGGCCGGTCGCACCCTGGAGGTGGTGGCCGTCGTCACCGGCACGGACGAGGATCCGCAGAACTTCGGCAGCCAGATCGAGCAGTTGCGAGCCGCAGGTGCGTGGGTAAACGCCAGCAACGAGGCAGTCGTCCGCTACGCCGGTCGCATCTTGCGGGCGCTCAATCCCCAATCCGCAATCCGCAATCCGCAACCCCCGATAGACCTGGCGACCCTGCAACGCCCCCTCTCCGCCATCAACGTCGGCCTGGAGTCGTTCGCCGAAAACCTGATCGCCCAGGGCGTGCCCGCGATCCAGGTGGATTGGCGTCCGCCCGCGGGGGGGAACGAGAAGCTGATGATGATACTGGAACGGATGAAGGGAAACTAGCCGAGATTAGCCACGAATTGCACGAATTCAGAAACCCGATGCGTTATGTCACCCTGAGCGGGTTGGCCCAGAGCATCACATTACGGCGAGAATCTAGCGAAGGGTCTCGTCGTGCCACGCGAAGATTCTTCGCTGGACTACATGTACCGCGAAAGTTCATTCGTCAACCCGCTCAGAATGACGATCGCAGATAGAGGCTTCGTGCTAATTCGTGAAATTCGTGGCCGAAAAGAGGAAACATGATAGACATCGAACAAGCCAACCGTACAACCGTCGAACGGATGATGGAGGCCCGGCCGGTGCTGATCGGCGTGGGCCGCGCGCGCGACGTGATCCCTGGGATGCGCGACAACCTGCTGCTCCACGCGGGGCCGCCGGTGACGTGGGAGCGCATGGCCGGCCCGATGAAGGGCGCGGCCGTCGGCAGCCTGATCCTGGAAGGCAAAGCGCAGGGCTGGGACGACGCGGAGGCGCTCATTAAGTCGGGCGCGATCGAATTCGAGCCGTGCCATCACCACTCGGCAGTCGGCCCTATGGCGGGGCTGATCTCGCCCTCGATGATGGTCTACATCGTGGAGAACCAGACCCAGGGCAACCGCGCGTACTCCGGCATCAACGAAGGCCGCGGCAAGGTGTTGCGCATGGGCGCGTACAGCGAGGAGGTGCTGGCGCGCATGCGCTGGCTCAACGACGTGCTGGCGCCGGTGGTCAACGACGCGCTCAAGCTCTGCGGCGGCATTGACATCCGCTCTTTGCTGGGCCAGGCGTTGCACATGGGCGACGACGGCCACAACCGCCTGTCAGCCGCCTCGCTGCTCTTCCTAAAATCCCTCGACCCGTACATCGTCAAGACCGCGCCCAATCCTGACGTGGCCTCCGACATCCTAAGGACGCTCGGCGACAACGCGCTGGCGATCCTCAATCCGGTCATGGCGGCCTGCAAGACGATGGTGGATGCGGGTCACAACGTCGAGGGCAGCACTATCGTCACAGTGATGGCGCGCAACGGCACCGACTTCGGCATCCGCGTCTCGGGCCTGGGCGACCAGTGGTTCACTGCCCCCGCGGGGATGGTGAAGGCGCTCTACTTCCCCGGCTTCACGGAGAAGGACGCCAACCCCGACATCGGCGACAGCACGATCACCGAGACCGCGGGCATCGGCGGGTTCGCCATGGCGTCCGCGCCGGCCATCGTCACCTTCATCGGCGGCCATGCGAAGGACGCAGTCAACACGACGCTCGACATGTACGAGATCACCTACGCCGAGCACAAGTTCTTCACCATGCCGCCGCTCGACTTCCGCGGCACGCCGACCGGCATTGACATCCGCAAGGTGGTGGAGAAGGGTATCCCGCCGCGGGTGAACACGGGCGTGGCGCACAAGGATCCAGGCGTGGGCCAGGTGGGCGCCGGCGTCGTCTCGGCGCCGATGAAGGTGTTCGAGGATGCGTTGGTGGCGTATGCGGAGAAGTACGGATATTAGATATTGGGTATTGGAGGGCAGGGATGGCGCTCCGATTCGAGGAGTTGCGGGTGTTGCAGGCGGCCGAAGGAGTCGCAGATGGCATCTGGCGGGAGGTGGTGAAGTGGAATCCGTTTGCGCGAGAGGTGGTCGGTGGGCAGTTGGCGCGGGCGGCGGATTCCATCGGGGCCAACATCGCTGAGGCATTTGGGCGATTTCACTTCGGGGAAAAGCTGCAATTCCTGTACTACGCCCGCGGCAGCCTGTTCGAGGCCAAGTACTGGCTCAACCGCGCTTCAACGCGCAGCCTGTTACCTGCCGCCCAGGCGAAGGGCTACGCCGATCAACTGACCGACCTGGCTCGCCAACTTAACACCTTCGCCGCCGATCTGAAAACCCAACGCCGTAACCCGCAGCCGTCGCCCACCGCCGTCCGCGAACCGGTCCCAGAGTACGTCGCCGGTCGGACAGATGATTCTTCGTTGCCCCTTTTCGCCGTGGAAGACCTGAAATGGTTGGAGACAATCTCCAATATCTAATATCCAATATCCGTTTCCAGGAGGCCCTTCATGAATCACGACCAATTCATCACCCTGATGGCTAACGCCAAGCTCTACGACCTCACCCAGGACTGCGGCATCTTCACGCCCCCGTGGCCGGGCGAGAAATCGCTCGAAGTCCACTTCTTCAAGCGCGTCACCGGCGCGTATGGCGGCGGGCAGGGCGCCAACGGGCAGATTCTCAACTGGAGCAACACCGTCGGCACGCACCTGGTGGGCGAGCGGGCGTTCCACTCCGGCGGCCGGGCCATGTCCGACGTCCCGCTGAGCGACCTATGCGGCCCCGGCGTGGTGGCCGACATCTCGGATCTGGTGTCCGACTACAGCCTCTACACGCCGCAGATGATCATGAGCCGGGCAGACGTGCGGCCGGGTGACATCCTGATCGTCAACACCGGCTACCACCGCTACTCCTGGGATCAGCCGGACGTGGTCAACCCCAATGCGCAGGGCGGCGTCGAGTCGAAGGAGTTCGGCTTCCTGGTGCGACATCCTGGCCCCTCGCCCGATTTCTTCAAGTGGGCGCTGGAGATGAAGCTGAAGGTGGTCGGCGTGGACTGCGGCTGCGCCGAGCACCCGATGAACACGCCCATCCGCCGAATGCACGACAATCACTTCCAGTTGGCCGAGGCCAAGCTCAAGGCGCAGTATGGCAAAACCTGGGACGAGATGTTCCCGCAAGACGAGTATTACGAGCTGACCCACATTACCATGCCGAAGGCGCACCTGCTGCTGGCCGAATGCATCGTCGGCGAGATTGACAAGCTCAAGAACCAGCGCGCCTGGATCGGCATCATGCCGATCCCGTTCATGGAAGTGGAGACCGCCTGGGCCCGCGTGGCCGCCTACCAGGCCCCTGCCGGCGTGAGCGAGGCTGATTTCATGGCCGCCATGGCCTCGGCCGATATGCTCGACATGACCATCCCCTTCAGCGTCCAGACGCCGCAATGGGCCAACTACGTCCCGCTGACCGTCAACTACACCAAGCGCGTCGGCGGGCAGCACTTCGGCATGGGCCGCAACGGCTCGATCTGCAACGCCAGCATCCACCTGGCAACGCACATGGATGGCGAGAAGCACTTCTGGCCGGCTGGCCGCGCCATCGGCCAGGTGCCGCTCAGCGAATGGGTCGGCCCCGGCGTGATCGCGGACATCTCGCATCTCGTGAGCGATTCGAGTGTTTATACGCCGCAGATGATCGAGTCGGTCGTGGAGGTCCGCAAAGGGGACATTCTGATCACCAAGACAGGCTGGTACAAATACGGCTGGATCAGCCCGGAGTCGGACGAGTTCCGCTACATGATCAAGCACCCCGGCCCCTCGCCCGATTTTTCCCAGTGGTGCGTAGACAAGCAGATCAAATGGCTGGGCGTGGACGCGGTGAGCCAGGATCACCCGATGAACACGATCCAGCGCCTATGGCACCCGAAGACCTTCGCGGAAGCCAATGCCAAGCTGGTGCGCGACTTCGGCAAGACGTGGGACGAGATGTTCCCGCTGGATCACTACTACCAGGACACCCACCTGAACCTCTTCCCGAAGAAGATCGTCCACGCCGAAAACCTGGCCGGCGACATCGCGAGGGCGCAGAGTGGCCGCTACTACATCGGCTGCTACCCGCAGAAGGTGATGGAAGCGGAGAGCATGTGGGGGCGGTTTGTGGCGTGGCGAGAGAAGTAGGTATTGGATATTAGGTATTGGGCATATTGTCGCTTGACGGTATTACCATTCTGCGGTAACATGGCTCATGATCAAGTCATTCAAGGACAAGGAAGCCGAGAGGATCTTCCACCGCCTGTTCTCTCGCCAACTACTGCCGGATATCCAACGATCGGCGTTGCGCAGACTCAACTATCTGTACTCCGCTAAGGAACTCACCGATCTGCTGATCCCGCCCGCCAATCGGGTCGAGCAGTTGAGCGGAGATCGGCAGCGACAGCACAGCATCCGGATCAACGAGCGATGGCGGATTTGCTTTGAATGGCTTGACCATGACGCCTACAACGTAGAAATAGTGGACTACCATTAGGAGACAGGTCATGCGTGAGGAGAAGATGGCGCCGGTACATCCAGGGGAAATCTTGCTCGAAGATTTCTTGAAGCCGATGAGCATCAGCCAGTACCGGCTGGCCAAGGCCATGAGCGTTTATCCACGCAAAGTGAACGAGATCGTCCAGGGCAAACGTGCGATCACCGCTGACACTGCATTACGGTTGGCGCGTTTCTTCGGCACGTCGGCCGAGGTGTGGATGAACTTGCAGGCGCTCTACGACCTGGAATCCGCCAAAGATAGGCTGGAGGAATGCGTCGAACGCGAGGTGACGCCCTATCTCAGTCTGCGTCAGGCGGGGCTTGTCCCAGCGGTCGCGTGAATTGCACCACTCCCAACAGCGCGTGGTTATTCTGGAGGAGAATCAATCATGCCGGTTCTGTCCATGTTTTACGGCATCGTGATTCGCATGTATTTCTTCGACGACCAGCAGCATCATGTGCCCCACTTGCACGCCGAGTATGCCGGAAAACGGGCTGTGTTCAGCATCAGCGATGGGGAATTGTTGGCCGACTGGCGCTTGGCCGTGGATGGCGAAGAAGTGTTCAAGGTTGAGCCGTTGAAGTAGGAGATGTCCATGAATCCTTATGTAAAACAGGTGTACCCACTGACTGATTACCAACTAGAGATAATGTTCGAGAACGGAGAGTGTCGGATATTCGATGTGAAGCCTTTTCTGCGGCGCGGCGTCTTCGTTCGCCTGCAAAACCGCGCCGTTTTCCAGGCGGTGCGGGTCGTGGCTGGTTCGGTAGAGTGGCCGGGTGAGTTGGATCTGAGCTATGACACGCTCTACCTGGAGAGCCAGCCGGTGGTCGCACCCGCGGTGGTAGAAATGGCACCTGCCTGACACCAGCTTCCAGCATCGAGCGACAACCATGCTCCCAGAACTCGTTCACTACCTCCAACTCCTCGATGACTTGCGCCACCAGGTGCGCGAGCTGATCGCCGACCTGCCTGCGGACACGCTAAACTGGCGGCCGATCGCAGACCAGGACGAGCACGCGACCAACTCGCTGGCCGTGTTGGCTGCGCACGTCGCGGGCGCGGAGCATTTCTGGATCGCAGAGGTGATCGGCCAGCGACCGGCCACGCGCGACCGCGACGCCGAGTTCCGCATCGCCGCCGCGGATGCGAGTGATCTACTTCGCCGCCTGGACGCCGGGGCCGCGGAGACGGCCGAGGTGCTCTCGTCCCTGTCCGAAACCGATCTGAACGGCGTTCGCGTCGCCAGGGGGCGCGAGGTCACGGTACGCTGGGGCATCCTGCACGTCATTGACCATGCGGCCCTACACCTGGGACACATGCAGATCACGTATCAGTTGTGGAAAACCGGTATTAGATATTAGGTACTGGGTATTGGAGGCATCGAATACCCAATATCTAATACCCAATCTCCGACCGCAAGGAGAAGCTGCCTAGATGAAACCAGCTCCCTTTGACTATTACGCTCCAAGAACCCTGGTCGAAGCCTTTGAGAACGTCGCCCAGCTCGGTTATTCGGCCAAAGTCCTGGCGGGCGGCCAAAGCCTGATCCCCGCGATGAACTTCCGCCTGGCCCAGCCGGCCGCGCTGGTGGATCTGAACAACGTCGCCGAGCTGTTCTACGTCCGGCCCGCAACCAACGGCGGCGTGACGATCGGCGCGATGACGCGCAACAGCGTGGTGGAGCACGATCCGCTGATCACCCAGCGCGCGCCGCTGGTGGCCGAGGTAATGCCGCACATCGCCTGGGCGCAGATTCGCAATCGCGGCACCTTCGGCGGCAACATCGCGCACGCGGATCCGGCCGGCCACCTGCCCGCGATCGCGGTCGCGCTGAACGGCCGCTACCACGTCCGCAGCAAGAAGGCCGACCGCTGGCTGAACTCCGACGAGTTCTTCGTCGGCGCGTTCACCACCGCGCTGGAGCCGGACGAGCTGCTGGTGGAGGTGGCGCTCCCGCCCATGGCCCCGCGCAGCGGTTGGAGCTACCGCCAGGCCGCGCGCCAGGCGGGCGCGGAGGCGATGGTCGGCGCGGCCGCGCTGGTATCGCTGGACGAACGCGGCCGATGCAACCAGGCGCGCATCGCGTACGTCAGCGTCGGCGAGACGCCGGTCCCTGCGGCCCAGGCAGCCAAGACGCTGCTCGGCCAGACCCCCACGACCGCCGCCATTCAGGACGCGGCCGAAGCGGCTGCCACGGCCGACGTAGACCCCGGCGAGGACATCCACGCCACCGCCGACTACCGCCGCCACCTGGTGCGCACCCTCACCCGCCAGGCGCTGACCGAGGCGTTCGAGCGGGCCCAAAGAGGATACTCGATATTAGATATTAGATATTCGGTATCAGGTGGTGGAGATTCTCGTGCCAATGCCCAATATCCAATATCTAATACCCAATCTCTAAAAGCCTTCCCAATAAGCGTCATCGTCAACGGCGTGCGCTATGAGCGCGCCGTCGAGCCGCGGCTGCTGCTCAGCGACTTCATCCGCCACGAGCTGGGCCTCACCGGCACGCACGTCGGCTGCGAGCACGGGGTCTGCGGGACGTGTACCGTGCTGTTCGACGGCCAGGCGATCCGCTCGTGCCTGACCTTTGCGGTGCAGGCGCACGGCCACGACATCCGCACGGTTGAGGGGCTGGGGACGATTGACAAGCTGCACCCACTCCAGGAGGCGTTCCGCGACAAGCACGCGCTCCAGTGCGGCTTCTGCACGCCGGGCTTCCTGATGACCCTGGCGCCGTTCCTGGAGCAGAACCCCAATCCGACCGAGCAGGAGATTCGCGAGGCGATTTCAGGAAACCTGTGCCGGTGTACGGGGTATCAGCATATCGTAGAGGCGGTGAAACTCGCCGCGGAACGGATGCAAAAATGAAGTACCATGATCAAGAGTTTTCGTAACAGAGAAACCGAGCAGCTTTTTGCGCGCCTGTTCGTGCGGCGGTTCCCGCATGACCTGCACCGACCCGCCTGGCGTAAACTCGTCATACTGGACGCCGCCGAACGGTTGGAGGATCTGTTGATCCAGCCAGGGAATCGCCTGAAAAAACTCCACGGCGACCGCGAAGGCCAGCACAGCATCCGCATCAATGACCAATGGCGGGTATGTTTTCGATGGAGCGAAGGTGACGCCTATGATGTCGAAGTCGTGGACTATCATTAGGAGGCGACGATGGACAAACTGAAATTCGCGCCAGTTCATCCGGGCGAAATTCTCCTGGAAGATTTCCTGGAACCGATGGGCATCAGCCAGGAGCAACTGGCCCAGGACATCGCCGTATCTGCGCGCCGCATCGGAGAGGTCATTCGCGGCAAGCGACCGATTGTGGCCGATCTGGCGCTCCGGCTGTCGCGCTACTTCGGTCTGTCGGAGCGATTCTGGCTAAACCTCCAGGCGCGCTACGACCTCGAGGTCGAGAAGGATAGGCTGGCAGAACGCCTCGAAAGTGAAGTCAAGGTCCGATCTATCGGCCAAATGGCGCCGATGCCCGTTTGACGGGCAACTCGGTCAGGTGGTCGAGTCTATGCCAGACATTACGATTTGTCCGACTTGTGGTAGTGACAAGATCAAAAAGGTGCAGCGGGATCTGGCGCGCGAGTTTCAGGGACAATCCTACACCGTGCCAGCTCTGGAGTTCTACGAATGTCCCAATTGCGGCGAGCGGTTCTACGATCGGGAGGCTGTACAGAAGATGCAAGCGTGCTCGCCTGCCTTCGCCAAGCCACAAACGCAGCGGGCGAGAGCAAAGGCGCGCGTGCCCATCACTGCTGGCGCCAGAGCCGCCGCATAGTGGCGATGCAGAGTCAGGTATTGGATATTGGAGTGAGCCGATCGCTTCGCAACTCCAAATACCCAATATCTAATACCGCAATACCGCAAAAGTCGCTACCGAGCGCTTCGACCGCTTGTCATTCTGAGCGGGTCTGTCCCTTACTTTTCGTTACGGCATGCCACCAGCGAAGAATCCGTGGCGGCATCGAACGGATTCTTCGCTGGGTGCTCGCCGTTGACGAAGGTTAGGGGTCAACCCGCTCAGAATGACAGCCCGCAAATAGCGAGTTTTGCTCCATTGCCTAATACCTAATACCTGTTCTCAAGGAGCAGTACCGTGACAAGCACCTACGTCGGTCAACGCATCAAGCGCAACGAAGACCCCCGCCTGCTGACCGGCCAGGCGCTCTTCGTGGACGACGTGCAAATTCCGGGGATGTTGCACGCGGGGTTCCTGCGCAGCGACTACGCCCACGCGCGCATCCGGGGCATTGACGTGTCGAAGGCGCGGCAACGGCCGGGGGTGATCGCGGTCTACACCGCGGCCGACCTGGGCGACTTTTGGAAGCCGGGGCCGCTGCTCGTCCCCGCGCCCCACTCGATCCCCGATCTGATTTTCAACAAGCGCACCCAGGTGCCGATGGCAAAGGAGAAGGTGCGCCACGCGGGCGAAGCCCTGGCCTGCGTCATCGCCGAGAGCCGCTACATCGCCGAAGACGCGTACGCGGACATCGAGGTTGACCTGGAGCCGTTGGACGCGGTGGCCGACCTGGAGGCCGCGCTGGCGCCGGGCGCGCCGCTGCTCTACGAAGAACTGGGAACCAACCTGGCCTCTTATGTCAAACAGGAGAAGGGCAACTACGCCGCGGCGCGCGGCCAGGCCGACGTGGTGATCAAACGGCGCATCGTGATGGATCGTGGCGCGGCCGCCGCGTTGGAGAACCGCGGCTACGTCTTCTGGTGGGACCCCAAGACGCAGGAGATGACCGTTTGGGCCACCACCCAGGCGCCCATCGCGCTGCGCAACGTCATGGCCGGGCTGCTGGGGCTGTCGGAGAGCCAGGTGCGGGTGATCGCGCCGTTCGTGGGCGGCGGCTTCGGGCCGAAGATCATGCTGGCGCAGCCCGAAGAGCAACTGCTCGCCTGGAGCACCCTGCGCCTGGGCCGGCCGATCAAGTGGATCGAGGATCGGCAGGAGAACTTCCTGGCGACCACGCAGGAACGGGGCCAGATCCACGACGTCGAGATCGCGCTGACCCGCGAGGGCAAAATCCTCGGCTTACAGGATATCTTCATCCACGACACCGGCGCGTACAACTCCTACGCGCTCACCGTGCCGCTCAACACGCAGACGCACACCATGGGGCCATACGAGATCCCCAACTTCCACACCGAATACCGGGTGGCGTTCACCAATAAGATGATCGTGACCCCAGTGCGCGGGGCCGGGCGGCCGCAGGGCGTCTTCGTCATGGAGCGGATGCTCGACCTGGCCGCGCAAGAGCTGGGAATGGACGTCACCGCGATCCGGGCAAAGAACATGATCCAGCCCGACCAGTTCCCGCACCCCCAGGGCATCATCGGCCAGGACTTCGCCGAGCTGATCTACGACAGCGGCAACTTTCCGGCCACGTTAGAAAAAGCCAAAGCCCTCATCGGCTACGATCAATTCGTGGCTGACGAGTTGCCAAAATTGCGCGCTCAGGGTAAACTGGTGGGGATCGGCGTGGCATGCTTCACCGAAGGCTCCGCGGTCGGCCCCTACGAGGGCGCGCGCGTGACCGTGGAATCGTCCGGCAAGGTCAACGTGGCGACCGGCGTCGGCACGCAGGGGCAGGGGCACTTCACCTCCTTTGCGCAGATCGTCGCCGACCAGGTGGGGGTGACGCCGCAGGACGTCCACATCACCACCGGCGATACACAAAAGTTCCACTGGGGCACGGGGACATTTGCCAGCCGCGGTGCGACGATCGCGGGCAACGCCATCAACGCGGCCAGCGCCAACGTGCGCAGCAAGATCCTCAAGCTGGCGAGCAAGGCGCTCGAAACGCCGGAGGAAGAGTTGGAGATCGTGGATGGCGCGGTGCGCGTCGCCGACGTCCCCGACAAGGCGATCAGCCTGGGCGAGCTGGCGATCAAGGCCAACCCGATGCGCGGCGCGGTCCAGCCGGGCACCGAGCCGGGGCTGGAGTCTACCCAATATTTCGCGCCCAAGTACGGCGCGACGGGCGCGGGCACGTGCGCCATGATCGTGGAGGTGGATCCCGACACGCTGCTGGTGGAGATCAAGAAGTACGTCATCGCCCACGACTGCGGCACGGTGCTCAACCCGTTGATCGTGGACGGCCAGATTCACGGCGGGGTCTCCATGGGCATCGGCCAGTCGTTCTACGAGAAGCTGGAATACGACGCCAACGGCCAACTGCTCAACGCCAACCTGGGCGACTACCTGCTGCCCCGCGCCACCGACATGCCGCCCATCGAGATCGGCCACCTGAACACCCCGTCGCCGCTCAACCCGATGGGGTCGAAGGGGGTCGGCGAGGCGGGGGCCATCCCCACGCCCGCGTGCTTCGTCCAGGCCGTGGAGAACGCCCTGGCCGGCCTCGGCGTCGAGATCATGGAGGCGCCGCTGAGTCCGAGGCGGTTGTTTGAGTTGGTGCATGGATGATGGGGACTAGGAACTAGGGATCGGGGACTAGGATCAATACGGTTCAGTTAAGGATCACGATGGCCTCGGGAAGCGATTTGGACGGCTGCGGCCACTGGCGATGGATCGCCCGCTTCAGCTTGAATTTGGACATCTTCCGTTTGACCACCCGTGGGTTGGAACGATTCTCACGTTCGGGTAAGCGCTCCCGCGCGATGTCCTTGAGCAGCCGTTGGTACAAGCGCGGCCACTGGGCGAGGCTCGTCTGCTGAAATTCGGCGATGGCATCACAGATAATCCGCACGGCGTTCACAAAGCTCAAGCGGTCCGGATCGAGGCCAGCTTGGGTGGCGGCCTCGTGCATCACCGTGCGCACGGCGTAGT
>JAPLHB010000164.1 GCA_026389845.1 Chloroflexota bacterium | reverse complement strand
CGTGTTGCTCGCGACCCGCACCCCGCCAACCCCTGCACTATTCCCATCCGCTCGATTGCCTGTAATCGTGTTTCCGCTGATCAACGTGCTGGCACTGGCACTCACAACGTTGATCCCCCCCGCCCCCTCGTAGGCAGTGTTATTGGAAACCGTGTTGTTGGTGATGGTGGCATTGCCGCCCCCCAGATAGATGCCGCCGCCGCTGGAATGATAGGCGTCTCCCATGCGGGTATTGTCGCTGAGGGTGTTGTTCGAGATGCGGAGGTCTGGCGGGTTGGTTGCATAGATGCCAAGGCCCATGCTGTGGCTGATCTGGCAGTTGTCAATGAAGGGCGCCGCATTCTGAATCTGAATCGCCCCGGGTGCGCCGCTGCCACCTCCATACAACACCTTGCAGTATTGCAGCACACTACCACCAGTGTAATTCCCCTCGGCGTCGAAGGTAGCATCCATGCTACTATCCGTGAAGTTGAGGAACTGCCAAGCCCCTGCCGCAGGGGTCTCGGAACTCGTGGTGAACGTGATCGGCTGGGTGTTCGTCCCGCGGGCCACCAACGTACCATAGACTTGCAGACCCTTGCCGGTGGCAAAGCGGACCTCGACTCCTGGCTCGATGGAGAGCATCGCGCCGGTCGCTACCACGATGCTGCCGGAAACCGTATATGGGCTGCAAACCCGGTACCAGATGACATTCCCGGTAAGCTGGCCTCCGGTAATCTCGGTGGACCCACATGGTCCGGGGGTTGGTGTCGCCATCGGCGTGCTGGTTGGCGTGGCCGTAGGTGTTGGCGTAACCGTGGGCGTGCTGGTTGGCGTCAACGTCGCCGTGGGTGTAGCCGTTGCAGCGCAGATGATGTTGGTCCGCTGCAAGTTGGCAATTCCGGCCAACCAGGCCTGGAAAACGATATCTCCCGGTTCGCAGAGAGAAGTATCGTCAAAACTGAAACGCGAGAGATACAACAGGTTCGTCAGACTCTGCGGCAATGGACCGCTCAGGAGATTAGAATTGATGTCGAGTTCCCTCAGGTTGATGAGGTTGCCGAGTTCGCCAGGGACGCTGCCGCCCAACTGATTGTAGGCGACATCAAGCGTCTGCAAGTTGGTCAGGGTTCCCAATTCCGGCGGAATGCTTCCGCTCAACTGGTTAGAAGACACGTAGAGGAGTTGCAAGTTGGTCAGATTCCCCAACGGCGGTGGGAAGCCTCCACTCAACTGATTGGAGCTTAGAAAGAGGCTCTGCAAGCTGGTCAGGTTTCCTAGCTCCGGCGGAATACTCCCGTACAACTGATTGGAAGACAGGTCGAGGTCCCGCAAGTTGGTCAGGTTTCCCAACTGCGGTGGAATGCCCCCGGTGAACTGATTGAAGGACAAATTAAGGCCCTGCAAGTTGGTCAGGCTTTCCAACTGCGGTGGAATGTCCCCGTTCAACTGGTTGTCAAACAGGTAGAGGTAGCGCAGGCTGGTCAGGTTCCCCAACTGCGGTGGGATGCTTCCGCTCAATTGGTTAGAGTCCAGGGCGAGATAATTCAGGTTAGCCAGATTCCCCAACTGCTGCGGGATGCTTCCGCTCAGTTGGTTAGAACGGAGAGTGAGGGTCCTCAAGTTAGTCAGGTTCCCCAACTCCGGCGGAAGGCCTCCGCTCAACTGGTTGAACTCCAGGGAGATGACCTGCAAGTTGGTCAGGTTCCCCAATTCTGGTGGAAGGCTGCCGCTCAATTGGTTGCGCCATAGGTAGAGGTGCAGCAAGTTGGTCAGGCCGCCTAGCTGCGGCGGAATGCTTCCGCTCAGTTGGTTGGAGACCAGGGAGAGAAACTGCACATTGACCAAACCTCCGAACTCCGGTGGAATGCTCCCACTCAACTGATTGAAGTCAAGGTAGAGGTTCCGCAAATTGGTTAGGCTCCCCAATTGCGGTGGAATGCTCCCACTCAGTTGGTTGTGGCTGATGTAGAGACTCTGCAAGTTGCCCAGACTCCCCAGTTGTGGCGAAATGCCCCCACTCAACTGGTTGGAAGACAGGTTGAGTTGAGTAACGCGCCCCGTACCGCACGTCACGCCATACCAGCTACAAGGCGTATTGGTCGCGAGCCAGCCGTTCTGGTTGGTCCAGCCGGGCCCGTTGGTGCCGTTGTAGAGCGCCACCAAAGCCTGGCACTCGCTCAAGGGAATCTCGCTGACGCTGCCGCAATTGAATCCAGTTGGCGTCTCCGTTGGCGTTGGTGTAGCCGTCGGCGTGTCAGTCGGCGTGGGCGTACTCGTTGGCGTGTCGGTAGGCGTCGGTGCTGCGGTGGGGGTATTCGTAGCGGTTGGCGTGGGGGTAGCCGTAGCTGTTGGAAAGCCTCCCTGCTGCATGGCAAACACCCCGCTGCCGTATGTCCCCGCGTATAGAGTGCTCGGCGTCTGTGGGTTCATCGCCAACACGCCGACGTACGAATTGGTCAGACCCGTGTCGAAATTCTCCCACGTCATACCGCCATCAGTGCTCTTGCGCACACCGCCATCATCCTTGCCGGCGTAGACGGTTGTCGGGGTCTGAGGATCAATAGCCAGGGCGTATACACACGCGTACGGGTTTGAGCCGGCCTCAACCCAGGTCGCGCCGGCGTCCATGCTCTTGAAAACGCCGCTGCAGTACGTTCCTGCGTACAGAGTGGTCGGGGTTTGGGGATCAACTGCCAGGGAGAGAACGTACGAGTTGGTCAGACCGTTGTTAATCGCACTCCAGGTCGCGCCGGCATCCGTACTCTTGAACACACCGCCGGAGTAAGTCCCTGCGTAGAGGGTGGCCGGTGTCTGCGGGTCTATCGCCAGTGCATAGACCCAGGTGGTGGTAAGGCTAGTGTTGCGGGCGCTCCAACTGCCGCCCCCATCCACACTTCGAAACACACCACTCGCCGTGGCGACATACAAGGTAGATGGCATATCTGGATTGATGGCCAGTGCGTAGATGTATCCACTGGTCAGGCCGCTGCTGGCTGCATTCCAGCTTGCGCCAGCATCGGTACTCTTGAAGATGCCGCCCTCAGAGTCGCGTGTTCCGGCGTACACAGTTGCCGGATTCTGTGGGTTAACGGCCAGCGCGCCGATGATAGTTTTAGTCAAGCCGGTGTTAGCCGCGCTCCAGGTCGTACTACCGTTTATACTCTTGGCAATTCCACCGCCTTCCATCCCTGCGTAGAGCGTGGTTGGCGTCTGTGGGTCAACGGCCACGGCAAGGATCCGACTGGCGATCATGTCGGCCGTATTCATGCTCCAGGTGCTGCCGGCGTCTGTGCTCTTAAATACGCCACTGTTGGTGCCGAGGTAGAGCGTTGTTTGAACTTGTGGTGCGATAGCGATGGCGTGAACTGAAGCGCCTGCCAACCCCATGTTAAGCGCGCTCCAGTTTGCGCCGCCATCTATGCTCTTGAAGGCGCCTGCACCTGTTCCGGCATAAAGGGTCGTGGGCGTCTGTGAGGCAATCGCGAGTGCATACACGACCGCACTCGGCAATCCGGTGTTGATTCCGCTCCAGCTTGCGCCACCGTCGGTACTTTTGAACACGCTGGAGGAACCAGCATAAACAGTGGCTGGCATCTGCGGGTCAATTGCCAAGGCATTGACGCGGGCGTTCGTCGGCAGGCCGTTGTTCACCGCGCCCCAGGTGGTTCCTCCATCAGTGCTCTTGAACACGCCGCCCCACGTTCCAGCGTAGAGAGTAGTAGGGGTTTGTGGATCAATCGCCAGGGAATAGACGTAGGTGTTGGTCAGGCCATCATTGGTCTCGTTCCAGATTGCTCCACCGTCCGTGCTCTTGGCGACTCCCCCCTCTTCCATGCCTGCATATAGAGTGGATGGCGTTTGCGGATCAATCGCCAGGGCGTAAACATACTGATGAGTCAGTCCGTTATTAGTGGGGTGCCAGGTAGTTCCTCCGTCTGTGCTTTTTTGGACACCTCTGCTTCCATATCCGCCATAGTGATGGCTCCATCCCCCAGCATAGAGCGTTGTCGGCGTTTGTGGGTCAACAGCTAGCGCTGCAATCGCATTCATGTCTGACCATACCCCGAGTGTGCTCCAACTTACACCACCATCGGTGCTTTTGAAGGCCCCGCCGCCGTCTGTCCCCGCGTAGAGGGTCGTTGGGGTCTGCGAGTCAATCGCCAGCGAGAGGATGGTACCGCCCTCTGGTCCATTGCTGGTCCAAACGCCGTTTGTTTCGGGCAAGGCTCCGGTCAACGATCCAGGCCGGTCTGGCTGAGGCCATAGCGCCAAGACCGCCTGGCGTTGCGCCAACAGTAGCGAGCTTACAAGAACGATCAGAAGACCGAAGACTAGCAGCGATTTGCGAGTAGATTGGATGTTCATGACGAAACCTTTCTTGGGCGCGCGGCAGCCGGTCCATGGCCGAAAGATGCACGTTTTTGGGTGTAGATGGTAGATGACGGAAACAGGGGATTTCTGACAGTGTCTTGGCACGGGATTTGCCAGTATCCGACACGACTAAATAGCTACTTTCGCGCTTAGCATGCCACAGGCGTCGTTGTTTGTCAAGAAGGGAAAATCCCTCAATTTGCAAAAGGGCCAAGTGCGCGATGCCCGCGAAAATGTCGGTCGCAGGATGCGATCCTCACTCCGCCGGCAGCCATCCATGCACCGCTGCGCCGCGCCTGGGAGCTGATTCCACGGTCAGCTCGCCGCCCAACGAGTGGATGCGTGCTTGCATGGAAAGCAGGCCGAAATGACCGGCCGCCTCGGCCTGCGCCCGCTCCGCTTCCGTGAAGCCGTAGCCATCAGCGGGGATCGAGAACCGGATCCGCTTGTCGGCGCTCCGCATGGGGACCTCGACGCGGGTGGCGCCGTTGACATGGACATCCATGTTGTCGAACGCCTGCTGCATCACGCGGAACAGGGCGCGGCGAGTCGTTGGCGTCAGCTTGGCGTCTGTGTTTTCGTCGGACGTGCCAGGCACTTCGCAAGTGCCTGGCACGTTAACGTTGAGTCACAAACACGAAGATCAAATCATTCACATTCGTATTCGTCGGCCCGGTGACGACCAGGTCGCCCAACGCGCCGAGGTAGTGGTAGCTATCGTTGTTCGTGAGCGCGGCCCGCGCGTCCAGGCCGCGCGCCCGGCCGCGGGCAATCGTGTCCCGCGTGACGATGCCGCCCGCGGCGTCCGTCGGGCCGTCCGTGCCATCGGTGCCCAGGCTGACGATGGCAACATCCACGCCGGACGGCAACGGGGCGCCGTCCAGTGCGATCGCGGCCGCCAGGGCCAATTCCTGATTTCTGCCCCCTGTCCCCTGCCCCCTGACCGTCACCGTCGTCTCGCCACCCAGCACCAGACAGGCCGGCGTCGCGAAATCCGACTGGCCGAGCGCGATCCCTTGCGCCAGCCCGGCCATGACCTTCGCCACCTCACGCGCTTCTCCTTGCACAAAGGTCGTGAGCAGGACGCTGTGGAAGCCCAGCCGTCTGGCCTCGGTCACGGCTGCGCGGCCGGCGCTGGCGTTGTCGCCGATCACCAAGTTGGTCACACGGCCGAACAGCGGGTCGCCCGGCTTGGGCGTGTCGGGGATCTCGTCCGCCGCGCCGGCCAGCAGATGGCCTCGCACGCTGGCGGGAACCTGGTCAAGCACACCGTAGCGGTTGAGCACCGCCACCGCGTCGGCGAAGGTGGTGGGGTCGGGAACGGTGGGGCCGGAGGCGATTACGTCGAGCGGTGTACCCACGACGTCCGAGAGGATCAGCGTGGCGACCTGGGCCGGCTGCGCCAGCCGGGCCAGGTGGCCGCCCTGGAGCTGGGAGCAGTGTTTACGGATGGCGTTGATCGCGGTGATGTCCGCGCCGCAGCGGAGCAGCACGCCGGTGAGAGCCTGGTAATCGGCCAGGGAGATGCCTGCGACGGGCAATGGCAGCAGCGCCGAGCCGCCGCCGGAGATGAGCACGATGACCAGGTCGCGCGGCGTGAGGTCGGCCAGCAGGTCGGCGATCCGCGCCGCGCCGGCCTGCCCCGCCGCATCCGGCACGGGATGGCCAGCTTCGACGATGGCGATGCGACCGGTTTCGGCATACGAATAACGTTCTGGAGGAGAGGCTTTAGTCGGAGTTGAACTGCCTGAAGGCTCGACTCCAGACTCTGCTCGTCCCTCGAACCGCACCCGCCAGCCGCCTGCCCCCGCCGTGTGCCCGTATTTCACGTTGACACTGCCGGCCGTGATCCGAGACCCCAACAACTCGTACAGCGCCGCTGCCATCGGCGTGCCGGCCTTGCCCCCGCCGACCACAAAAATGCGGTCAAGCTCGTCCAGGGAGTAGGTCGCCGGCCCGATGCGCAGCCGGTTGCCGGCGACGGTCACGTGAGCGCGCACTGCCTCGGCCGGGTCTACCGCGCGAATCGCGGCATCCAAGATGCGCAGGATTTGGTCACGGTGGGTCAACGGGGAGGGGGGTGAAGTCATCGGTGGTCTCCCAGCAGATGGTGGAAGTCATGCTGAGCGGGTTATCAAGTCGAGGTCCGCTGCAGCGAGATTCCAACGAAGCATCTCTTGGCAACATGGAGACTCTTCGCTGGTGGTTCGCCGCGGCGGAGTGCTCGTGGTTGACCCGCTCAGAGTGACAAAATGGTCACTTGGTCGCGCCGAGCGCCGTCTGGACGGCATCTGCGGGCTTGGTGGTGCCTTTCAGGACGCTGACGACGGCGCGCTGCAGACGGGCGGCCGTGGCGCCGTAGTCGGCGCCGATGGGGTGGCTGACCGCGACGGCCAGTTGACCGTCCAGAAAGTCGTAGTAGGGATCGGTCCCCCACACGTCCAGCGCCTTCGGCAAGGTTGGCAGCCAACCGGCTGCCTGTGTCAGAGCGCCAGCGCGTTGGGAGTCCAGCAGCCAGGCGATCAGGCTGGCCGCGGCGCGCTGGCGCGCCGGGTCGGCCGTGGTGATCGCCAATGCCCAACCGCTGGCGACCGGCCGGATGGGGTTTGACCACCCCGGCGCGGGGGCAAAGACGGTATCCTTCAGGCTTTCGCGACCGGTCAGGTAGCGCCGGGCGCTGACGTTGACGACCGGCGCCTGGCCCTGGCTGTAGGCGGTCCAGGTATCGTCCAGGCTGGTGATATCGAGAAGGTTCGCCGGCAGCAATCCCGCCTGGCGCGCGTCTGCATAGAACGACAGGACGCGTGTCAACGGCTGCTCCTGGATCGTCAAGTGGCGCGCCTTGGGGTCGAACGTGCCGCCGGCCGAAATATACTGGCCGATGAAGCTGTGCTGGACGTCTTCGGCGGCGGCGACCGCGGACGGCGGTTGCGGACTGCCAGTCGGGAAGAGGTAAGGCGTCTTGTTGGCGATCAGCCCGGCCCAGGTGTTCGGCAGCTCCGTGATCCCCGTGCGGTTGTAGATCACGTGCTCCACGTCCGCCAGGTACGCGACAGCCAGCAGTTGGTCGCCGAACTGCCCGCTCTGGCGCGCAAATGGGTACAGCTCCGCGAGGAGCGCCGGATCGAGCAACCCATCCAGCGGGCGCAGCAGTCCCAGTCCGGCCGCCTGTTCCAGCTCCGTCACGTCGAGGGCGATAACGTCCGGCAGCAGACCGGGCGCGGCGAGTTGGGACGTGCGCAGGTAGTCCAACAAGCCGCCCTTGCCGTAGCGGGCCTTCAGGATGACGTTGACCCGCACCTTGCCGTCCTGGGTGATCTCGAAGTCAGCCAGATACTTTGTCAACAGCGGGCCGGCTGATTGGGGGGCTTTGGCGCTCAGGAACTCGGGCGTCCACCAGGTAAGCGTGATCGTGTTGCTGGCGGTGGAGGTCACGACGGCGGTGGGCGTGATGACCGGCTGCGCCGGGTTTACCGGTGTGGCAGTCATGTCGCGCGTCGCCACGCCGCCGGCAGTTGAGGTCGCCGCCGGGGTGTCGGCGGGCGGCAGCGTGGGGGCCGGCGCTCGGCAGCCGGCGGTCAGCAGCAGAAAGAGGACGACGAGAGCATGTGTTCGTAGTTTCATAGCGATCAGATCACCTCAAGATCATCAGCTCATACAACGCCGTACCACTCTCGACAGCGTGCACCTCGCCCAGATCTACGGTCAGCTTCAGGTCAGCACTGAAGCGGAAGTAGTACGGGTTGGCGACCAGGCGAGCCAGCCAACGCTGCCAGGTGGGCAGGAAGCCGAGGAGGCTGGCGGCTTCGATGACCTGCGGCCGGCGCAGCACCAGATCCACGACGCCCTCGGGTGACCGCCAGTGCCAGTCGAGAGCCTGGGGGTAGCTGCGCCCGCTGTCGTGTCGCATGAAATCGCCGGTTTGCAGCACGAGCGGCCCGCCATCGCCGGTGAGGATGCGATCGCCCTGCGCCAGCAGGAACACCGGCAGCTTGACGCTCCCGTACGCCCGCGTCGAGACCATCTCCACGAAGATGAGCGTGAAGTCACCCACGTGCGCCCGGCCCCAGTACCAATGCGACATCACCTCGTTCAGACCGATGTTGCCCCAGTTGTGATCGTGGTAGCCCGTGCCCGTCACGCGCCGCGTCTGACCATCGTAAGTCAGCGTGCCCTCGGCCGCGCCAAACGGGATCGAAGGCAGCCAGGCGAAATGGCGCGTTAGCTCGTCATCGTAGTAGTTCATCCCCGCGCCGGGCCGCCATGCCGGCACGCTGCCGGTGAAAGTCAGATCGGCGACCAGCCCATCGGCCTCGGCGTGCAGTTCGTAGCGGTGCAAATCCCCGCGCGCCCAGTTGGGGCCGATGCGCACATCGCATCGGGCTTGGGCCGCGCTGAACTCGCCCGGCGGAAAGAGCGGATACGCGGCCACCTTGCTGCCGTCCGGCCGGGTGATCGCGAACGACAGCATCGGCTTCAGCGGTCCACCGCGTTCCAGCAGCGGCTTCGTCGCGTAGACGATCACGGCCGTAGATCCGTCGTCGAAGTGTGCGTCGAAGTACCACCACTCGAAGCTGCCCCGCCCGGTCTCGGCCCGCAAGCCGTCCTCCCAGGCCGCAGGTTCGACTGCCAGCCCTTCCCGTTCCATGAACTCCGGCCCGACCGCCGGAATGATACGCCTGGTCATGGCTGCATCCTCCCGATTTTGCTCCTGCGCGCTCAGGCAGGTCTCCGACCGAGCCAGCCACCTATGCGAGTATACCGCAAAAGTGTCGGCGGCTGCAGTGTCATTCTGAGAACTGCCATGCCGCGCGGCGGCATTCTTGAAGATAGAAACTCCCGCGCTTGTCATGCTGAGCGGGCCTACCAGCCAACGATTGCTGCGGCGAGTATCCAGCGAAGCATCCGGCGTTGCAAGTTTCTGA
>JAPLHB010000008.1 GCA_026389845.1 Chloroflexota bacterium | reverse complement strand
GTTCGAGCCGATGATGAAGAGACTCTTTGCGCTGTGTGCGATGTCGTCGAAGGTGTTGGTCATCGCCCCAGAGCCGAAGCTTGTCACCAGACCGGTGACGGTGGAGCTGTGTCAGAGCCGGGCACAGTGGTCTATGTTATGCGTCTGCAGCACCTGGCGCGTGAGCTTCATCGCCAGGTAGTTCTCCTCGTTGGTACAGCGCGCCGAGCAGAGCATGGCGAACGCATCGCCGCCCGCAGCCTTCTTGGTCTCGACCAGCTTCTTCGTGACCAGGTCGAGCGCGGTATCCCAGGAGACTTCGACGAATTCTGACGAAGGACCAACGACGGAGGACGAAACATCCCTTACGCCGTCCTTCGTCCTTCGTCCTTCGTCCTTCGTCCCACCTTCCAGCAGCCACCGCCGCACCAACGGCTTGCTCAGCCGATCCGGGTGGTTGACGTAGTCGTAGCCGAAACGACCCTTGACGCAGGTGAAGCCATGATTGGCCGCGCCCTGGCCGCCCGTCACCTTGACGATTTGGTTGCCGCGCACGTGTAGGACCAGTTTGCAGCCGACGCCGCAATAGGAGCAGACGGTTTCCACCTGCCGCATCTGCCACGGCCGGCCCTTGCCCAGGCTCATCTTGGGCCACAGCGCGCCGACCGGGCACACCTCCACGCAGCTCCCGCAGAACTCGCACGGGCTGTCCTCCATCGTGGAGTCCATGCCGAACGCGATCTTGGCGTTGAACCCGCGGTAGATGATGCCGAGCGCCTCGACGCCGTTGATGGTGTTGCACGCGCGCACGCACCGCCGACAGAGGATGCACTTGTTGCGATCCACCTGGATGAAGGGGTTGGGATCGTCAATCGCGTAGTGATGCCGCTTGCCGTCCGCAAACTTCTCGCCCTTGACCTCGTACTCGTAGGCCAGGTCTTGCAGCCGGCAATCGCCCGTCGCCTCGCAGGTCATACAGTCGAGCGGGTGATCGGAGATGATCAGCTCCAGCGCGAACTTGCGCGCCTCCCGCACTTTGGGCGAGTCGGTATGCACGACCATGCCTTCGGTAACAGGGTAGGTGCAGGCCGGTTGCAGCGCGCGCTGGCGTTCGATCTCCACCAGGCAGACGCGGCACGCTCCCTCCGGCGGCAGCGCCGGGTGGTGGCACAGCACCGGGATGTTGATCCCCGCCGCGTCAGCCGCCTCGTAGACGGTTTGGCCAGCCTGGGCCTGGAGCTTGCGGTTATTGATGGTGATATTGACTATGGTCATAGGGCTATTCATCTCCCTTTGTGTGGCCTTCCTCGCCCGTATCAACGAAACCGAACTTGCACAACGTCGCCGCTAGTGGTATAAATATACCCGAGGTATATTGATCCCCATTCATGATTCGAAGGGCTATCGAGTTGAAACAGATTCACATTAAGCTTTCAGAGACTCTACATCGGGACCTGCGAATACAGGCTGCTATCAAAGGACAGTCGCTGCAGGACTATGTTGTTCAGACCCTCCAGAACCAGATCGCTTCTGATCAGTCCATGAACGGTCTGGCCCTGGCGCATCCGCAGGGGGTGACCAATGATAGCAACACAAAGTGAACACTGGATAGACTCAATCATTCAGGGTGACGCCAGAGCGTGTCTTCGCGACTTGCCCGATGCGTCGGTCCACTGCATCGTCACCAGTCCGCCCTATTTCCAGCAGCGAGACTACAGCACCCCGCTCCAGATAGGCAACGAGAAATCGCCGGATGAATACGTCCGCAACCTGCGCCTCGTCTTTGTTGAATGCCTGCGCGTTCTCAAGGCAGACGGCACATTTTGGCTCAACCTGGGCGACAAATACGATGACGGCGAACTGCTGGGCATGCCCTGGCGCGTTGCCTCTGCGTTGAAAGAAGACGGCTGGCTCCTGCGCTCAGACATCATCTGGTACAAGCCCAACGCCGTGCCTTCCTCGGTGAAAAACCGGCCGACGACCGATCACGAATATGTCTTTCTGTTTGCAAAGAGCAAGGAATACTACTACGATATTGACGCCATTCGGGAGCCGCACGTAACTTTTTCGCCCGAGAGCAAAATGAAGGGCGGTCGCAACCATTTCAACAAGACCGAGAACGGCACACCGGAGCAGGGCAAGTATTCCGGCACTTCGAATCTCCACAGTGGGCGATGGGACCAGGCTTTTCATCCCTTGGGTCGCAACCGCCGGACGGTGTGGGAAATTCCCCTCTCGGAATCCCGAGACGCTCACTTCGCCGTGTTTCCTGAAAAGCTGGTCGAGCTTTGCATCCTGGCCGGTTGTCCGCAAAACGGGATCGTACTCGATCCATTTATCGGCAGCGGCACGACAGCCGTCGTCGCCCAACGCCTTGGCAGGAGCTTCGTCGGCGTAGACAGCAATCCCGAATACTGCGAGATCGCGCGCCAGCGCCTTCACCAGCCGACGCTGCTCTAGCTGATCCATCAGAATTTCTCTCAACTACCCGAATGATTCCGCCCATCCAGCCACGCCTCAATCGCCACATCGTAAGAGTCAATCACCAGCAGGGCTTCATCCGTCCAATCGAAAAGCGAGCAATCCCCGTTGCGGGTCGTCCTGACCAGGATCGTGAACGCGCATTGCTTGGTCTTGCTGGCGGCGAGGAGCTTGCGCTTAGCCGTCTCGATGTCCTCGTCCGCCTTCTGGATCTTCACCGCTACCGGATGCCCGTCAACGTAGCTTCGCAGGAAGCCATCAATGCCGCTGTTGCGCTCCACCGGCACGGCATCCAACGCCTTGAGAATACGTCGCTCGGTGTCGTTTTTTTCCAGGAAACCCTCTTCGCCGTTCACCAAGAGCTGCGATTCGCTCCTGACGGGCTGGCGCAACCGTTCTTCAGCCAATCGCACCGCATCGAGCGAGCTGTCTATGCCGACGTAGCTTCGGCCAAGCAGTTTTGCGGCGACGAGGGTCGTTCCGCTGCCGCAGAACGGATCCAGGACGCAATCGCCCGCGTCGGTCGCGATGGCAATGATCCGCTCCAACAGGAGGATGGGCTTCTGCGTCGGATAGCCCACCCGCTCCTTTGCCTTCGGATTCAGGAACGGAATGTTCCAGACGTCGGCGAGGGGCACGCCTCGCTTCTCTTTGCCGATCACCACGTCGCCGGTCTCGTCGCGGCGATACGCGGCCTTGCCTAACTCGTTGCGGACTCTCGCCTGCAAGATCTGGTCAACGTTGGTCGTCGGCGAGTAATCCGTGTAGAATGTGTTGAACTTATAGTCGCCGGTCTTGCTGTAGAAGTAGATCGTCTGATGGGCGTTGAGCAGCCCCTTCTTGGCGCTCGACCACCGCCGATACGCCCAGATGATCTCGCTCTGGAAGTTATCCGCCCCGAATACCTGGTCGAGCAACAGGCGCAGGTGATGCGACGCCGATCTATCGCAGTGCAGAAAAATGCTGCCGGTCTCCTTCAGCACCCGCCGGCACGCTTGCAGCACCTCGTACATGAAGGCGAGATAGTCATCGAGCGAAGCCCAGCGATCCTCGAAGCAATACTCTGCGCTGTTGTCGCGGGTGCTCAGCGAATGGGTCTTCTGCGTGAAGAAAGGCGGATCCAGGTAAGCCAGGTCAACGCCGGCAGCGCCTAGCGACTTCAGGACTTCCCTGCAATCCCCGTGCAAGACACCCATCGCTATCCCCCACGCCGGTTCTCCTCGGCGATTTCGGTCAGGATGGCCTTGAGATCAACGCCCGTTCGTTCGTAGACATAGCTCCAGGCGTCATCCCCCATGTAGCATTCTCCGCCGATGCCTCGGTAAACCGTTTTGATCGTCTCCTATATTCTAATCGCCTGTCCTCGATTGGGGTAATAGAACATCACCCGAATCGGGTTCAGCCCGTGCTCTTTGATGGCCCTGATTCTCGTGTGTTCCTTGGTGATGTGGTCGCCATCGGTCGTGGCGTCGCGCCACTTGATCTCGATGGCGTCGTTGCCGATCAAGCAATCTATCCCGAACTGTTTCGGTCGCTGCCCCAGCGTATTCTCGACCTGTGCCCGACCCGCGTCGGGGAACTTGACCTTGAAGCACAGGAGGGCCGCTTCTTCCAGGAAAGAGCCCGCGTACTTGTAAAGGAACCGGCCCTTGTTCTCGTAAACGTCAATCAACTCGCCTTCGTCATCCGTGATGCCGAGCACCTGGTAGATCAAGTAATGTGATCTGTCGTCCTCCTTCATCTCCTCGACGCGCGCGTCCATGCGCTGTCTGAGCGATTGCGCATATCTGGCGGCCAGAGCGCGAATCTCTTGCTCGATGCTCATGAACGCCCCCTCATCTGTTATTCCGCGACAACCATCGGTCTCGGTATCTTCATATAATCCAACCACTCCAGATCGCACCGCAGACACCGCTTTGCTTCCTCACGGGTCGTGCACTCGTCGTAGCCCAACTCGACCTCGCGGAAGTTGCCACGGCGCCCGGCCACGGCCAGCTCGGGCACATGCGGACGGACGGCGTTGGCGTATTCGTCCAGGTTGTAGAGCTGAACGATGTCGGGCCGGGCGGTTTCGTAGCGCGGCTTGTCCAGCTTGCCGGTCTTCAGCCAGGCGTCCACCGCCGCGGCTGCCAGGTTGCCGTGCGCCACGGCCTGGATCACCGTCGCGGGGCCGCTGACCGCATCGCCTGCGGCGAAGACGCCGGGGCGGGTGGTGTTGAAGGCGTCCTGCACTACGAAGGTGCTGCCCCGCGTCACCTGGATGTCGCCGGTGCGGATCCACGACACGTCGGTGGTCTGGCCGATGGCTGGGATGACCACGTCCACGTCGAGGGTGAATTCGTCGGCGTCCACGGGAACCGGCCGGCGGCGGCCGCTGTTGTCGAACTCGCCCAGGCTCTGCCGCTGCATCACCAGGCCGGTGACGTGATCGTCGCCGAGCACCCGCACAGGATTCGCCAGGAAGTGGAAGATCGTCCCTTCGTACTCCGCACCCTCGATCTCTTCCTTGTGCGCCGGCATGTCGGCCCGCTGGCGACGGTAGATGATATGCACTTCTTTCGCGCCCAACCGCCAGGCCGTGCGCGCCGCATCAATCGCCACGTCGCCGCCGCCCACCACGGCTACGCGCTTGCCCGCGACGGGGTATTGGGTATTAGATATTGGGGATTGGGGATTGGGGATTGAGGCAGAATACCCAATACCTAATACCCGTTGTTGCAACGCCACATCCCGCAGAAAATCCGTGCCGTGGATGACCCCCGCCTTCTCCTCCCCTGCGATCCCTAGCTTCCGGCTCTTGTGCGCGCCGATGGCGAGGATCACGGCCGAAAAGCCGTCGTAGTCTAAGAGGCTGTCTACGGTGAAGTCAGCGCCCAGTGACTGATTGCAGCGGATCTCGACGCCTGCACGGACGATGTTCTCGATCTCGCCGAAGAGCGGCTCTTTGGGCAGGCGATATTCGGGGATGCCGACGGCCATCATGCCGCCGGGGACGGGCAGCTTTTCGAAGACGGTGATGCCGTAGCCGCGCTGCGCCAGTCGCAAGGCAGCCGTCAGCCCCGCAGGGCCGGCGCCCACCACTGCCACCCGCTGCGCCTTGCGCGCCTCGATTCGTTCCGGCGTCCACGGATTGGAGAACTCCTGGTCGGCCATCGAAGGGATTGCGCTGGCGATGGATCTCCAGCCCCTCGGCGTAGCGGCCCTGGGCCACCAGCGCCAGGTACGCGGGACTTTCGACGCCCGCCGGGCACGCGTTGATGCACTTGGCCCGCACCAGCGGCTTACACTGGCCGGACGGACACGTCTTCTCGTCAATGTGCGCGATGAACTCATCCATGAAGAAGCGCAGCGCCGACATCACCGGGCCGGGAGTGAGCTGGCCCAGGGCGCACAGCGACGCATTCGTCATGTTGGTGGAGATGTAGCGGATCGTGTCCAGGTCGGCCCGCGTGCCGTGGCCCTCGGTGATCCGGGTGAGCACCTCCAGCAGCCGTTGCCCGCCGATGCGACACGGCACACACTTGCCACACGACTCGGCTGAAGCGAAGGTGAGGAAGTACTTGGCGAACTCGACCATGCAGGTATCGTCGTCCACCACGATCATGCCGCCGGACCCCATCGTCGCGCCAGCCGCTGTGAGCGCGTCGAAATCCACCGGCGTGTTCAGCGCGGACGCGGGGAGGCAGCCGCCCAGTGGGCCGCCGGTCTGCACCGCCTTGAACGGCTTACCCTTCGGCACGCCGCCGCCCACATCGAAGATGATCTCGCCCAGGGGGATGCCCATGGGGACTTCGATCAGGCCGGTGTTGTTGATCTTGCCGGTGAGCGCGAAGATGGCCGTGCCGGGCGACTTGGCCGGGCCGATGCTGCGGAACCAATCCGCGCCCCGCAGCATGATCTGAGGCGCGATGCCGTAGCTCTTGACGTTGTTGACGTTGGAGGGCTTGTTCCACAAGCCCGCGACGGCCGGGAAGGGGGGACGCGGCCGCGGCTCGCCACGGCGGCCCTCGATGGACGCCATCAGCGCGGTCTCCTCGCCGCAGACGAACGCACCCGCGCCTTCCTTCACCTTGAGATCGAAGCTGAAACCGCTGCCGAAGATGTCCTCGCCCAACAGGCCATACTCGTGCGCCTGCCTGATCGCGGTCTTGAGACGCTGGATCGCCAGCGGATACTCGGCGCGGCAATAGATATAGCCTTCCCTTGCGCCGATCGCATACGCAGCAATCGCCATGCCCTCCATGACGCTGTGCGGATCGCCTTCCAGGATCGAGCGATCCATGAACGCGCCTGGATCCCCCTCATCGGCGTTGCAGATGACGTATTTCGGCGTGGCTTTCGACTTGGAGGCGAATTCCCACTTGAGACCTGTGAGGAAGCCCGCGCCCCCACGCCCACGCAAGCCCGAATCCTTCATCTCGGCGATCACGTCATCGGGCTGCATCTCCGTCAGCACCTTACCGAGCGCACGATAGCCATCCCGCGCGATATACTCGTCAATGCTGTCTGGATTGATGAGGCCGCAGTTGCGCAGCGCAATGCGAATCTGCTTGCCGTAGAAGGGGATGTGGTGGTAGAGCGGTATAGGCTTCTGCTGGCTTGGTTCGTGATAGGCCAATCGCTCGACGACGCGACCGTTGAGCAACGTCTCTTCGACCAGCTCGGACACATCCCCGGCTTGCACCTGGCAATAGAGGATTTCCTCCGGGTAGATCATCACCACGGGGCCCATCGCGCAGAAGCCGCGGCAGCCCGTGGGCACGATCCGCACTTCATCGCCCAGCCCGCGCCGGCCGATCTCGGCCTGGAGCTCCTGCACGACCTGATGGGAATTGGATGAATGACAACCCGTCCCGCCGCACACCAGAACGTCGGCGCGGTGGAGGTAATCTGCGACGGTGCGTTGATCACTGATGAAAACGTCAGGCATGACAACAGTCCTTCGACCTTGTGAGAACGTGCTACGTGCTGCGTGATCGAAGGCGAGAGATTCGCTGCAATTCACGTAGCCCGCTTCACACATCACGCTAGAAATCCTTGTAAACCACTTCCTCGTACGTCTTTTCCACCAGGTATTTGTGGCGAAGCTCCTCGGCGGCGAGCATCTCGAAGATATTCTTGTGGAGCGGATCCTCCACCTGCTCGCTCATGGCCTTGTAGAACTCGTGCGCGGCCTTCTCGCGCTGAGCGGCGAAGAGCAGAACATCCTGAAAATCAGCGCCCGGGTCGAGTGAGCCACCCGTCAGGTGATCGCTCAGGCGCAGGTCAACGACCCGCTCGGCCTTGGCGCGCCGAATCGCCCAGCGCACGTTACCCGCCTTGGTATCCAGCAGCTTGGTCTTGTGACCCAGCTCGATCTTCGCCAATTCCTCCAGCCGCTGGCGGATCGGATCGCTCGTAGTCCGCTTGGCCGCAGTGGAATAGATAGTGTAGGCCTCTTCCTCGCGCGCGATGGCGCGGTCAAGGATGGCTTCGATGGTGGTAGATTGCTGTTCCATGTGTCCTCCGAAATCACACTGGCAAACGACTATCCGAGAATCCACTCCGTCACAGGTTGCCCCTTGACCAGGTGTTCCTCGATCAACCGCGACACCCTGTCAGGTTCAACATTGCCGTAAATCACGATAGGCTGACCGGTCTGCTCGATCTGTACAATCGGCTCTTTGGCGCAAGCGCCGATGCAGTCCATGACGGTGACGTGAGCGGCGAGTTTCCGCCGGGATAGCTCCGCAAGGATGGCGCGCATACTATCGCGCGCGCCGGCCGCGATCCCGCACGCGCCCATACCCACGCGAATCGTCGTCGGGGCCTCCAGGCGGATCAAGAGTTGGGGCGCTACTTCCTCACGCCGGCGATCGAGGTCGGCGGGTGTTTGCATCTTGGGCATCAGAACTCCTCCATCATCAACTTAACCCGCGTAACTGCTCCAGCATCACGTTCGGCGTCAACCGCCCATGCACGTTATCATCCACCACGGCCACGGGGGCCAGGCCGCAGGAGCCGAGGCAGTAGACGATCTCCATCGTGTACTCGAAGTCCGGCGAGGTGCCGCCGGCGGGCACGTTCAGGTCCTTTTCGACCGTTTCGATGACCTTCGCGGCCCCGCGCACGTGACAGGCAGTGCCGTCGCAGATGCGGATCAGGTGCCTGCCGCGGCGGGTCAGACGGAATTGGGCATAAAAGGTCGCCACGCCGATCAGCCTGCTGAGCGGAATGCCGGTGCGTTTCGATATCGCGGTCAGAAGCTCCTTCGGCAGATAACCGTAGGCTTCTTGAACGTGTTGCAAAATCGGGATGACCGCGCCCTTCTGTCCGGCATAGTCCTCCAGGACCTGCTCCAGCGGGGCCATGTCCAGGGTGATTGTTTGATCTATCATGTGCAGTTTTTCTCAAATGTGAATTCGTTCACGAGACAACAAGAAAAGCATACCACCGGAAAGGCCAGCTAACCATGACTTGCGTCATATCGTCAGGGCCATTCAATTCTCGCGTCGGGCGACTGGAAGTCGCTGCAACCACTGCGAAGCCGACCTGCGTCGGCTAGATTGCAGTCGGCGTAGGCCGACTTTGCAGATGTTGCAGCGGTTTCTAACCGCCAGGCTCCGAGAATTGAATGACCCTGTCATATCGTGAGAAGGGATACAGAAACGACCTCAAAGCGTCTCCTCCACTCCCTTGATCTGGCTGTAGTTGAACACCGGCCCCTGCTGGCAGCAATAGAGGTGGCCGATCTGGCAATGTCCGCACTTGCCGACGCCGCACTTCATCCGCCGCTCCAGCGAGAGCCAGATCTGCCCTTCGGGGATGCCCTTGCCTAGCAGTTCGATCAGCACGAAGCGATACATGATCGGTGGGCCGACGATGATGGCGGCGGTGTTGCGCGGGTTGACCGTCACCTGCTTGAACAACGACGTGATGACGCCGATGTTGCCCGTCCAGGGCATCTCGCCGCGACGGTCTACGGTCACATGTAGCTCCACGTCGGCGCGCTGGGCCCAGGCATCCAACTCGCCCCGGAACAGCAGCTCGGCGGGGGTCGTGGCGCCGTAGAGGATGATGACGCGGCCGAACGCGCCGCGCTCGTCGAGCGCCTGGTTGATCAGGCTGCGCGCGGGGGCCAGGCCCAACCCGCCGGCCGCGATCAGGAGGTCCTTGCCGCGCAGCTTGTCCACCGGGAAGCCGTGGCCGAACGGCCCGCGCACCCCGATCGCCGCGCCCACCGCCAGCCGGTGGAGCGCATGGGTCACGTCGCCCACCCTGCGGACGCACAACTCGAAGCTGCCATTGCTGCGGCTGGGCGACGAGCTGACCGAGATCGGCGCCTCGCCGATGCCCAGCACGCTCACCTCCACGAATTGGCCGGGCTGGTGGCCGAGCGTCTGGCCCCAGGGCAGCTCGACGGTGAAGAGTTGCTCCTGCGCGGTCAGCGGCTCGATCCGGGCGATCTTGGCCGGGCTGGGGACGTAGATGGAACCGATGATGGGGATGGGCGACATAAATGCTCCGCGGCGCTCAGGGAACGGGGGAAAACACCCGTCCTTTCATCTTCACGCTGCAAATGCGGGAACCGCGACATACTCAGCGAAAGAACGAGACTTGGGAACTTGCAGCTTGTCCTCGATTAGCCCGCGCACGTGCATGTCAATCGCATCGTACATATTCTGTGTGACCTGCTCGCGGGTTTTACCCGTTGCGACACAGCCAGGCAAATCCGGTGAGTACGCCGAGTAGTTTCCACTGGCCTTTTCGACAACAATCAGAAAGCGATACATTTTATCTTCCCTTTCCCTTCCTCGGCTTCTGCAACTTGGCCTGCTTGAAGACACTGTCAAGGGTGCCTGGAGCGAGATCATCGTTAGGATGACCGGCGATCGTGACTCGACCTCGCTTGGAAGGGTGTTTGAACTGCCGATGGCTACCTTCGATGGTAACCAGATACCAACCGTCTTCTTCTATCAGGTTGATGACGTCACGGATTTCCATTGCTGTCAGCCCTTAACAGAAGACCTTCATCAGGAGGAGCAGTCACAGCCGCCAGCACCCAGTATACCGCCAAAAGCCGCACGCCGCGAATTGCCTGCTACCGCTTGCCCTTCTCGCCGCCCCCCGCTGACTCACTATGCTCTGCGTACAATGCGTTCCACACCCCCACCGGCGTGATCTTCACCAGGCAAGCCCGTGCGCACCGGCCGCACCCCACACAGCCCAACTCGCCGTGCATTTCGGGGATGTACTTGCCCTTGCGGAAGAAGCGATGGCGCTGACGCGCGGCGCGCGACTCTCGGAAATTCTCGCCGGTGGCGACAGCCGCAAATTCGTCCAGTTGACAGCTATCCCACGTGCGGATGCGCTCGCCGGTCGCGCCGTCCAGCGAGAGCGCATCGCGCACGTCGAAGCAGTAGCAGGTGGGGCAGACCAGGTTGCACGCGGCGCATGCCAGACACCGTTCCCCCAGCTCGCCCCAAAGCGGACTCTTGACGCTCATCGCCATCAGCGACGGCAGCTCGCCCGCGTCGAAGTCCAGCCGGTAGGGGAAGCGCGTCCACTTTTCGGAGAGCGCCTTATTCAGCCGGCCGACGTCGTCCGCGGTGGCCGGGTGCGCGGCGCCCTGGCGCGCCAGCAACGCCTCGCCCGCGGGCGTGCCCACTTCGACCGCGTACGCGTCGCCGAGGTCAACCAGGTGCAGATCGAACCCGTCGGCTGCGGAGAGGGTGTCCATGCTCTTGCAAAAGCTGTGGCTGTCGCACGGCGCCAGGCATTCGAGCGCGACGATCAGCGTGGCCGCGCGGCGGCGCAGGTAGTGCTCGTCCCGCTGACCGGTTGCAAAGACCGCGTCGAGCAGGCGCAGCGCGTGGAGGTCGCACGTGTGGACGCCGAAGATGATCCGCGGCGCCGCGTCGAAGACTGGCGTGGCCGCCTGCCCTTCGGTCTTGAAGGTGAACAGCGTCTCGCGCTGGGGCAGCAGGTATTTCTTGGGGGGCAGGATCGTCGTATCGTAATCCAGCCGCAGGTCGCGGGGGTCGGTTATGGGGCCAAAATCAAATTGGGTGTTTTTTGCTACAGGCCCGACGACCTCGTAATGCTCCATCAAGCTGGCGACGAACGCAGGCATGGCTGACTTGGCGATGATTCGCAGTTTGGCGCGGGGTTCTTGGACGACCTCTACAACCGGAGCAGGCGCGGCGGCCTCCTCGACGGTGGCGGGCAGGAGAAAGGTGAACGTGCTGCCGCGGCCGACTTCCGACTCGACCCACATCTGGCCGCCCGCGGTCTCCACCACCTGCTTGACGATCACCAGCCCCAGCCCCGTGCCGCGCAGGCTCGACGCTTTGGCGTTCTCGGCGCGGAAGAATTCGGTGAAGAGGCGGTCGCGCGCCTCCGGCGGGATGCCGATGCCGGTATCCCGCACCTGGCCGATCACCTGCTGGCCGTCGGTGCGCAGGCTGACCGTCACGGCTCCGCCCTCCGGCGTGTATTTGATCGCGTTGCCGATCAGGTTCGACCAGAGGCTTTTGAACTCATTCGCCACGCCGCGGACGGGCGGCACGCCGGGCGCGATCTCCACGTGCAGCCGCTGGCCCTTTTGGCTGGCCTGAGCTTCGAGTGGCTCCAGCGCCTTGCGGAGCACGTCGTCCAGGCGGATCGGCGCGATCTGGCCGCGATCCTTGAGTTCGCGCAATCGGCCCAACTCCAGCAGGTCACCGATGAGCGTCACCTCCTCCCTGGCCCGCGCTGCGGCCTTTTCGACGTATTCGCGGGTCTTTTCCGGCGGCACGTAGCCGTCGAGGATGAGTTGGAGATAGCTTTGGACAGCCGCCGCGGGCGACTGTAGCTCGTGCGTCACCAGCCGGATGAAGGCGGCCTTCGATTTCTCCAATTCCTCCAGCCTGGCCTTGTCCGACGCCAGTTGCCGCGCCTCGGCCTCGATCTTCTGGAGGCGTTTGGTCTCCATCAGCAGTTTGCGCCGCTCCAACCCCTGGTTGACCGTCATCAGCAGGTCATCAACGGTAAACGGTTTGCTGATGAAGTCGTAGGCGCCCTGTTTGATGGCGTTGACGGCCAGGGGGACGGTGGCGTAGCCGGTGATGATGATGCAGACGATGCCCGGGTCGTGCTCGCGGATCAGCGACAGCAGGTCGAGGCCGCTGATGCCGGGCATCATCACGTCGAGCAACGCCAGGTCGAAGCTGCCGCCGCGAATCTTCTCCAGCCCCTCGCTGCCGTCCCGCGCCGTGTCCACGCTGAAGCCCTGCGGCGTCAACGCCCGCTTGCACCCCTCGCGGATGCCTAGCTCGTCGTCTATGACGAGGATATTTGCGCGTGCGGTCATGGCGATACCTTTTTGCCACGAATTGCACGAATTTCACGAAGGAGATTAGATATTGGGTATTCGGTATTGGATAGTACGCAATATCGCAAAAGTCGCTATTGTCACCCTGAGCGGGTTGATCCCGTGAAGTCAGTTGCGGCGAGAATCTAGCGAAGGGTCTCATCTTAGCAAGGAGATTCTTCGCTGGTGTCACGCCGTCGCGAGAGTTCAGGGACAGACTCGCTCAGAATGACAGATGGGACACAATTCGTGTCATTCGTGGCCACTTCGTCATCCAATCAATCCGATCAACTGATCCGACGCCGTCGGCGCAGGCGACAGAGCAGTATTCCCCAGGCCGGGGAGCTTGACCGGCAGCAGGATCGTAAAAGTCGTGCCCTCGCCCACCTGGCTGCGGACGTTGATCTGGCCGCGGTGCATCTTGATGATGCCGTAGATGATCGCCAGCCCCAGGCCGGTGCCGTGGCCGATCGGCTTGGTGGTGAAGAAGGGCGTGAAGAGCTTGCTTTGGTGTTCGGGCGGGATGCCGACGCCGGTGTCGCTGAT
>JAPLHB010000166.1 GCA_026389845.1 Chloroflexota bacterium | reverse complement strand
CTCGCTACCAGTTGCCTGTCATTCTGAGCGGGTTCGTCCCTGAACTTTTGCTACGGCGTGACACCAGCGAAGAATCCGTTCGCTGCGCTCAGAGCCTGTCCTGAACACAGTGAAGGAACAAGTTCTCCTTGCCGAGACGAGACCCCTTCGACTGCGCTCAGGGCAGGCTCTTCGCTGGATTCTCGCCGCGGCGCACTTCACGGGGCCGACCCGCTCAGAGCTTGCCCTGAGTGCAACGAAGGGGTGACAAAAGCGAGTTTTGCGGTACTGCGGTATTAGATATTGGTCGTGCCCAGGATCACGGGCCGTGCCATCTGCCATCTGCCAACTACCATCCGCCAACTGCCATTATAGTCCATGACGCGGCGGGCGCGCAAGTTGCGTCAGCCTCATCAGCCAGCAACCATCCGATACAGCCGCGGGACTTGCTCCCGCAGCACATCCGCGTCGGTCATGGCCTCCCACAGCGGGCTGACGCCGCCGTACTCGAAGGTGACAATCCGCGGATGCGCCCACTGCCCGGCGCGGATCTGCCCCATGGCCCACGCGAAGAGCGCCCAATCCGGTTCGGTCATCGGCAGGTGATCGAAGCGCCGGCCGGCCAACCGTTCGATGGTTGCGGCGGGGACGCGGTGCTGCTGCATCCGCGCGATCCAGTGCCCTTCGACGCGTTGCACGCCGGTGACGTGGATCTCGCGGACGCGCTCGACCGGCAAGGCCGCCACGTAGTCCCGCGGATCCATCCCTAAGCTGTCCGCCGCCAGCCGCGCATGGGCCAGGTCGAGCAGCAGGCCGCAGCCGGCCTCCCGGATGACACGCGTGATGACCTCCGGCCGGTACGCGGGACGCAGGCACTCGCCCAGGCTGGGCTGATCGTTTTCTGCGATGACGCGCTCGGTCCCAAAGCGGGCAACCACGGCGCGGAGGTCGGCGGCGAGCGCCGTGGCAATCCTCTCGACGTGGGCTGGATCGTCCGTGTCCAGCGGCACGCCGGGGTGATCGGCCGGCGAGGCGGAGAGATGGACGTTCACCTGCGGCGTGGATGTGCGAGCCAACAACGCGGCGACTTTGGCCCAATCGGCCGGCTGGCCCGTCTCACCGTCCATCGCGTCGCCGCGGCCCGCGCCGACCAGGAGCGGAAAGTGGACATAGACCGGCAGGAGCGCCTGGGCGGTTGTCACCAGATCGGGCCAGGCCGGGCACTTGAAGCAGTCGAATCGGATCTGGCCGCCAGCCACGAGTTCAGCGGCGGCGGCGCTGTAGTTGACGGCGAGTTGCATCAGCGGCGTCCCAGCGCTCGCCGTGTTGCGCCCGGATCGTTGGTCAGCACGGCATCGCAGCGCAGCAGGCGATAGAGCCACAACCGGCGGTCGGGCGTCGGATCGAGCGGGCAGACGACCTGGCCGCGGCGGTGCGCCAGGGTCACGTAGAGCGGGTTGACCAGCAGCAGCGGCCAGAACGGGCCGAGCAGCGCAGCGTCCACGAACGGCGACGGCTGCGAGGCGGTGATGAAGCCGACTGCAATATCCGGAGCGACCGCCTGCACCGCCCGCACTCGATCCATATGGAATGACAGCACGACCGTCCGCTCGCGCACGCCCGCGGCGGCTAACTCCGCAGCCAGCCGGCGGCAGACGTCCGGCTCCAGGAAGCGGTCGGTCTTCAGTTCCAACGCCAGCACGATGCCCGACGGCAGGAGCGCGGTCAGCTCGGCCAGGGTCGGGACGCGCTCGGCCGCGAATTCGGGGCGACCACAGGACGCGCTGAATGCCTTGAGCTGCGCCAGGGTCAACTCGGCCACCGGGCCGTGGCCGTCGGTGGTGCGATCCACCGTCCCGTCGTGGATGCAGACGAAGACGCCATCCGCGGTCAGGTGCAGATCGGTCTCGATGATGTCTGCGCTGTCGGCGAACGCCTGCCTGAACGCGGCCAGCGTGTTCTCCGGGCAGACGACTTGATTGCCGCGGTGCGCCATCACATAGGGTTTGGCGCGATCGGGGAGGGTGAGTGCGGGCATGGGCTTGATCCTTGCAGGGTTGCCACAAATGGTGTTCAATTACTCATCGTAAGGCCCCAGGAAACGTTCGCCGTTGAAGTGAATGAGATGCGTTTCCGAGTCGGCCACCCATACTTCGGTCTCCCAGGAGATCTCTCCCAGGTACTTCGACATCTCGCCGCGATTCAGAAAAGCAGTGACGAATACCAGTCCTGGTCTTGCGTCGCGGAACAATCGGGCAAGCTCATCTCGTCGCTTGGCGTCTACGGGACCGTGGCTCGTAACCGCTTCGACAAGCAGGAGCCAGTTCTTGGCAGCGTAGTAGATCACTACATCGGGCATCTTGCCATGCTCGTCCACGACGACGCCCAGCTCGTGTAGAGCCGCCGAGTCAAAGTAGGCCCACTTATCGCCCGTGTCGCCGATGTAGATCATCTGTCCGTCCGGTGCGAATCTTGGCGCGAAGTCCTCGACGATGGCACGTATCAATCTACTGTGGTTTCCAGGGGTAAGATACAGCTCTTTGTCTTCGGCCAGCCGCAGAGGAATTCTGTTCATCTCGCGTTCGCGGGCGTACCGGTGTTTGAGAGATTCGACAGTCGCGCGCCATTCGGCCAAAGCGAGGTCCCACCTCGTCGTTCCATACGCTCTGAACAGTCTCAGCGCCCGTGGTTCCACCTGGTAGCACCACTTGGGGCTGTTCACCGGCCGATCCGGCTGATCGGGGTTCGCCACGGCCAGGCACGCTTCGACGAATTGGTGCATGGTTTGTCGCCGAAAGGTCTCGCGAGTGTTCGGCGCGTACTTCGTGCCGTAATGATCACGGCAAAAGTCCATGATCGGCGTGATGCCCATGCGCGGGTTGGCGGCTTGATCCCAGCCGATCTCTGGTTGGAGGCCGACCAGGGCCAGCAACGTGAGCGCAGAACGCTCGTTCAATTGCCCTCTTGGCAACCCGAGGGTCTTGAGAATCTCTAGCGCTTCGTTTATCTTCTGCTTGGCGACCACAGGGTCTGGGGATTGTAGGTCGGTCATGTGGCGCATCTCCTCTTCCATCAGCGCGTCGATCTCGCGTTGCGATCGCAACTCAGTGCCGATTCTGGCTCCTAGCCGTTCCAATGCCTCGCGGCTGGGGTAACGAAGCATCCGCAAATCCGCAGCGTTGACCTGCGTATGGCCGCTGAACTGGCGAAAGTAGATATCAATCAGCGTTGAATTCAGAAACAGGACCAGGCCCCGCGCCAGGTTCAGCGGCAATCCCGCGTTGTTGATGTGATAGTAGTTCAGGTGGTTCTCGAAGGCCACGAAGGACGCAGGAATCAGGCGTGGGTCGAATACCGCAGCGACCACCCGGCGCGGCTCTTCTTTGGCGGAAAACCGCTTGACCAGAACATAGCAGCCGGATGGCAGCATGAGGGGCCTGGTTGCGGGCGAGAGGACGATCGCTTCAGGTTTTCTGGCGTCCGAATTCGGCCAATGGACGATGCCGTGATCGAAATGTCCGGGATAGATCAGCGGCACGGTGTCCGGTCCAGGTTTCGTCCGCAAGGCGCCCCTGGCGCGGAAGTCAACGACGCGTCCGGTCGAGACGCTCAGGCCGATATCGGCAAGGGTCTGCTCGAACGCAGCCACGCGGTCTTTCACATGAGCATCCATCTCACTGGTCGCGATGTGGATGACCAGCCCTGGATCGTCCGGACGGATGACTTGATCGTAGGGCACGTCATACACTGATAGGGTGTCATCATCTATCGCATGGCTAGTCGAGATCGCGACCCGGTTGCGTATCCCATTCTTGACCGCATGGAAAATGATGTTTTCCTGGAGCACCTCGTCTTCGCTGAACGTTCGATCGCGCGACTCGAAGACATGGATGCGTTTGAGGGCGGTATGCGCCAGGAGAAGCTCGCGAAACGGCTTGAAGTAGGGGCCGTTGCAAAAGCTGCGGGGTGTGATGGCGACCAATTCGCCGCTCGGCTCCAGCAACCGAATCACGATTGCCAGGAAGCCGGTGTAGAGGTTGCCGGTTTCGACGCCGATCTCGCGGAGCAGCGTTCGATATTCGGAGTCGCCCCGAATCTTCCGGTAGGGTGGGTTGAGGATGGCCCGGTTGTAGCGGCGCGGCTGAGGTGCGAACAGATCACCGCGTAACTGCGTGACACCCTCCACGATGAAGTCGGCCTGCTTCAGTTCGCCGGCGAATTCGATGCTCTGCTGCTTGCAAAGTTCCTCACAGCCGCTCAAGGTGAAATGCAGGTATTCAGCCAGTACCGGGTCCAGTTCATAGGCTGCTGCTTCGATGCTTGCCGGTTTGACGGGCCGAAAACAGGCATCTTCGACGAATGCCGCGGTCAGTGTGCCGACTCCCGCGCCGGCGTCGAGCAGCCGGATGGCATCGCCCGATTCGCCGAACAAGGAAGCCATGAAGCGCGCCACCGGCGGCGGGGTCAGGAATTGCCCCATCTCGGCCCGATGCGAGGGATCGAGCCTGCGGAGGGCCGAGACGCGGTAGAGATCAACTCGTTCTACCAGACCGTTCGGGGTGGTATCCATCACGCGTTTTCTCCAGTCAGCATGCCCGAAGTATACCCCCGAACCCGTGTTGAGTCAATCAGCGCGCGGTTTGTCATCTCGCCCCTCTTAGCGTACAATCGGCTTACCATGAGCAACCCATGCACTCAGCAACGAACCGATCAATGAGCCAACACAGTCCATCAATCCAAGCCAGCCAACCCGTTTTTCGTGTCGTCTTCCAGCCCTCCGGACGTCAGGGCGCCGCATCGGCGGGGATCAACCTGCTCGATGCCGCCCGCAGCCTGGGCGTCGAGATCGAAGCGATCTGCAATGGCCGCCAGACGTGCGGCAAATGCCAGATCGAGGTGGAAGAGGGCCTCTTCCCGAAGCACGGCATCGAGTCCGCGGCCGACCATCTGACCGCCGCCGATAGCCGCGAAGCGCGTTATTGGGACAAGCATCCGCACCGGGCGGGGCGTCGCCTGGCCTGTGCCTGCGAAGTCCAGGGCGATCTGATGATCGCGGTGCCAGAGGAGAGCCAGGCGCGCAAGCAGGTAATCCGCAAGGCCGCCACCGAGCGCGCCATCGTCGTGGATCCGGCCGTCCGGCTCTATTACGTCGAGATCGCGCCGCCCACGCTGGAACACCAGTTGGGCGACTGGGATCGTCTGGCCGCGGAGCTTCAGGCTCGTTTCGGTTTGGAACACCTGCATCTCGACCCGATCCTGTTGAATAGTTTGCAGGCCACCCTGCGGGCCGAGGAGTGGAAGGCCACGGTCACGGTCTGGCAGGATCGCGAGGTGATCCGCGTCCAGCCGGGCTACCACGAGGAGATCTACGGCCTGGCGGTGGACATCGGCACGACGACCATCGCCATGCACCTGTGCGACATGCGCACGGGCGCGGTGCTCGCCACCGCCAGCCGGATGAATCCCCAGGTGGCCTACGGCGAAGACTTGATGAGCCGGGTGAGCTATTGCGACAACCGCGACGACGGCCTGGCGACGCTGCACGGCGTACTGATCGCGGCGCTTAACGAGCTTGCGATCCAGGCCGCGGTGGAAGCCGATACCACGGCCGACGCGATCACGGACATCGTGTTGGTCGGCAACACGGTGATGCACCACATCCTGCTGAATATCCCGCCGCGCGAGTTGGGGCAGTCCCCCTTCGGCCCGGCGATCAGCGATGCAGTTGACATAAAGGCGCGAGAATTGGGGTTGCAGCTTGCACCGGGCGCGCAGGCGCACGTCCTGCCGGTGGAGGCGGGGCACGTCGGCGCGGACAACGTGGGCGTGATGGTGGCCGAGCAGCCGGACAAAGCGCCCGCCGCCGAAATCTGGCTCATCGTGGACGTGGGGACGAACGGCGAGATCCTGCTGGGCAACCGCGAGCGGCTTTTCTCGGCATCCAGTCCTACCGGGCCGGCTTTCGAGGGCGCGCAAATCCGCCACGGGATGCGAGCCGCGCCGGGCGCGATCGAGCGCGTGCGGGTGGACGCGGAGACGCTGGATGTGCGGATCAAGGTGATCGGGCGGGAGGAGTGGAGCGACGAGTGGGCGAATCAGCGAATCAGCGAATCGGCAAATCAGCAAGGTAACGATGGGGGCGATGGGGCGGAGGGGCGATGGGGCGGAGGAGCGGGGGAGCGGAGGGGCAGGGGAGCACGCAGCACGCAGCACGCAGCACGCAAAACGCAATCCGCAATCCGTAATCCGCAATCCGCAATTCTCGCGGCCGGCATCTGCGGCTCCGGCATCATCGAGGCTGTGGCCGAGCTGTTCACCGCGGGCGTGCTGACCCCCGACGGCCGGTTCGCGCCGGAGGTGCAGTCCCCGCGGTTGAACTGGCAGGGGGCCAAGGCGGAGTTCGTGCTCGCCTGGCCGCATGAGACCAGCACCGGCGGGCCGATTGTCATCACCTCGGACGACGTGCGCGCCATTCAACTGGGCAAGGCCGCGCTCTACTCCGGCGCGCGGCTGCTGATGGAGCGTGCGGGCGTGGATCACGTGGATCGCGTGCTGCTGGCGGGCGCGTTCGGCTCATACATTGACCCGTTCCATGCGATGGTCATCGGCATGATCCCCGACTGCGACCGGACGAAGATTGCCACGGTAGGCAACTCGGCCGGCGACGGCGCGCGCATTTGTCTGCTCAACAAAAACCAACGGGAAGAGGCGCGACGCCTGGCCCGGTGGGTCAACTACATCGGCATCGCGCTGGAGCCGCGCTTCCAGGATGCGTTCGTGGAGGCGCTGCCGCTGCCCCACGCGGTAGACGCGTTTCCGCACCTGGCCGATGAACTGGCCGCGGCCGCCGGTCGGCGCCGGGCGCGCGGGGTGAGCGACACGGTCAGCGCGCGCGAGCGGCGGCGCAGAAGGGCGGGATAGCTGACCTGGCGGCGCTGGGGGTGTGGTCGGCCGCGTTTCGGCACAGTCGAATTGACCTGCGGCCGGGCGGTGTTATAATGAGGATGAGGTGAGTTAGATGTCTACAATAACTTTGGCTGATGTGATCCAGGACATCCACGCGATGGATGAAGAACTCTGGCATTATGAAGCTCGCTATGGCCTGCGGTCACAGTTTTTTGAGCTTTACAAGGCCGGTCAGCTTCGTGATGAAGACCCTTCGGAGAGTCGCGTTTCCGCATCACAAGCATGTGCCACCTGACATCAAGCATCACCGTATTTCTGCCCCGAATCTGAGTTTTACGCGCCCAAATCTGCCCTTCCTTGTTGAAGAGGTTGTGCGGGAGATGCTACAAGGAGAATGATCGCTGTGGCTGACCCTTTCGTTCATTTACCCCCAGAAGTACAGTCACACTACGAAGCGATGCAAGACGACTTGTACGACGGCCTTGCCGAGCCGGTCGTGAAGGCAACGCGGCAGGCGTTGGCGTGGGGCCAGCCGCCGGCAAACGTGTTGGCGCATGGTCTGGTGGCGGGCATGGACGTCGTCGGCAAGGACTTCGGCGCGGGCATCCTGTTCGTGCCCGAGGTGCTGCGCGCGGCCAACGCGATGAAGGCTGCCATGGATATCCTGCGCCCGCTCCTCACCGAGACCGGCGCCCCCAAGATCGGCACGGCCGTCATCGGCACGGTCAAGGGCGACATCCACGACATCGGCAAGAACCTGGTGGGGATGATGTGGGAGGGGGCCGGCTTCGAGGTCATCAACCTGGGCGTGAACGTGGACGCCGACAAGTTCATCGCGGCCATCCGGCAGCACAACGCCAACCTGCTCGGCATGTCGGCCCTGCTGACCACCACCATGCCCTACATGGCGACCGTGATCGAGCGGCTGGAGCAGGATGGGCTGCGGGAACAGGTGAAGGTGCTCGTCGGCGGCGCGCCGCTCAACGCCGCATTTGCCGAGGACGTGCGAGCCGATGTCTATTGCAGGGACGCGGCCGAGGCAGTCGCGGTGGCGAACGCGTTGTTCAAGCGTGATGCGTGATACGTGCTACGTGATCTATCCCGTGAGTTCCGCGGTTCTCACGCAGTACGCAGTACGCAGCACGCAGTACGCAGTACGGCGGCAAGGAGGCAGAATGAACAAGTTAATTCAATTTCTTAGCGCGCACCCCTTCATCCTCGGCGACGGGGCGATGGGGACGATGTTGCAACAGGTCGGGTTGACGACGGGCGGCGCGCCGGAGGAATGGAACGTCGCCAGGCCCGATGTCATTATGGAAATTTACCAGGGCTACGTAGCCGCCGGCGCGCAGATCATCACGACCAATTCGTTCGGCGGCACGCGCTATCGGCTGGGTCGGGAGAATCTCCAAGACCACGTGGCTGAGTTCAACCTGGCCGCGGCCAGGCTGGCCCGCAAGGTCGCCGCCGCTGCCGATCACGAGGTCCTGGTGGCCGGCGACATCGGGCCTACAGGCGAAATCCTCTTCCCGCTCGGCACGGTGACGGCCGAGGAGGCGCGCGATGCCTTCACGGAACAGGCCGCAGCCCTGGCTGAAGGCGGCGTGGACTTCTTCCTGATCGAGACGATGAGCGCGTTGGATGAGGTGCAAGCGGCTATCGAGGGGATTCGCGCCGCCAGTGATCTGCCGATCGCGGTTACCATGACCTTCGACACCCGCGGGCGCACCATGATGGGGGTCAAGCCGGCGCAGGCGGTGCAGGCGCTCTACGACTGGGGCATCCGCGTGATGGGCGCCAACTGCGGCAACGGCCCGGCCGAGACCGAAGCCACGCTGGCTCAGATGGCCGCGATCAAGCCCGCGGACGTGTATCTCATGGCCCAGTCCAACGCCGGCCTGCCGAAATACGTGGACAAGAAGATCCGCTACGACGGCACGCCCGAGGTGATGGCGGCGTATGCCCTGCGGATGAAAGAGTTGGGCGTCAGCTATATCGGCGCGTGCTGCGGTTCAACGCCTGAGCATATTGCGGCGATGAGGCAGGCGCTGGAGCAGGGGTGAAAGGGGGCAGGGGAGCGGGGTGAAAGGGAGCAGGGGTGAAAGGGAGCAAAGGGGACAGCTCTACTGCTCCCCTGTCTCCCTCCCCGCTCACTCTCGCGCTCGGCGCGGCTTCGGCTGTGCCACCGCCCCCGCTTTCTCCTTGCCGGGCAACAACCAGGGCGAGGGGTCGTTGATCATATTTACCAGCTTGCCAAGGATGTTGTCGTAGGTTCGATAAAGTTCGCGACCGGTTTCCGCGTCCAGGTATTGCTGGCGACGGAAAACTCGATCCAGGTCTGGGTCTCCGCAGCCTCGCCTTCCGCGTCATTCAGCTTGGCGATGAACGCCCCTTCGTAGCGTCGCTTGCGCCACCCTTCGGTCAGATTGGCGCATACCGACCGCGACGCTCGTCGCACCTGGTCGATCAGCGAATAGGTCTCTTCTTTGGGGAAATGCTTCGTCACCTCGAAGATCCGCATCGCTGCGTCGAATGCCAGCTTGTATACCTCCAACTCCCGATGGCTCACGATCGGCTTGCGCTCCATCTTGCCGGTTTCCCCTTTCTCCCCCGCCCCCCTGCTCCCTTACCCATCAACTCCCCTGCCGCAGCCGCGCCACCTCTACCTCAAACACCCGGCGCAGGATCGCCACGCTGCACGCATAGGTCGCGTCCACGCCGAAATAGCTCAGGCTTTTGCTCAGGAGGCTCTGCCGCCGGCTGTAGGGCGTGTCAGAGGCGTAGTGCAGCAGGCCGATGTCGTAGGGTGCGTTGATGAAGAGGTTGACGATCTCGTTGACCGGGTAACGCTGCGGATAGATGTCCTCGTAGATTGCGCTCAGATACGGCCCCGCTTCCATCTCCAAATCGGTGTAGCCCTCGCGGTAGAAGATGCTCATGAATTCGCGATTCTGCAGGAAGGTGCCGCGCACGGTCACGGCCTTCTGGTTGTCAAAGACCGTGCCGTAGAGCAGGTAGGGCGCGACGTGCTGGGCCAGGAAGCAGTTCTTAAAGAGGAAGGTGTTGCGCGAGTGCTCGTCGTAGACTACGTTGGGGATTGCCACGTCGCCCACGCGGCCGTTGAGCGTGGCCGCCTTGCCCATGACGTACGCGCCCAGGAAATCGGTCGCGCTGGATGCGATCTGCGCCAGCAGGTGGTAGGCCGCGAAACCCAGGGGATAGTCCACGTTCAGAATGAGCGCGCGGCTGTCACGCAGCGCCTCCAGGCCCGGCATGGCGAGGCGGGGGTCAATGCGGGCCGGGTCAATCGCTTGCAGGTCAACGATCTGTGCGGAGATGTCGAGCGAGTGCGGCTCGTCGAAGCGATGGACGCCCGCGGCGATCTCGGCTTGCGCGACGGCGCGTTGGCGGGTCTCGTCGCCTTTGAGATAGAGGCGCTGGATGTAGTAGAGGAAGTTGGCCTGTTTCGCCGGATCGCCGTCGGCGGCCAGCCGTTGCCATTCTTCGGCCAGACCTTCGGGGTTCTCGTGCAGCACAAAGTCAGCCAACTCCTCCCGTTGCGCCGGCGCATGGCCCGAGAGCAGGTTGGGCAGACTGTGTGGGTTGCTGGAGACGAAGTAGACCGGCCGGAATTCCAGGTAGAGCGCGTCGGCGGCCCGCAGCAGATCATCCCACCAGTTTTCCACCGCCTTGCGGTAGTCGTTGAATCCCTTCGCCAGCGAGACGATGCGGATGTCCAGCGGCGCAGCGGCGATCGCCCGTAGCCTCTCGTCAAAGCGTATCCCCCACAGGCGGAAGAGTCTCCCCAAGTCCTCCTCACTAATACCTAGTACCTCCCGCAGTTTCTCCGGCGTCTCACTCGCCCGCGCCTGCCCCGCGGCCAGGTCGTGTCCAAATTGGCTGTTGACCAGCCTTTGGTGCAGCTTGTTCCACTCGATCTGGTACGCAGTCAGCGAGGGGATCAGGTCGTCAATGTCGGTGACGCTGGAGATGAAGGCCGCGACCGTGTCCACCCCGTCGAATAACATGCGCCGCCGCCGCGCGGGTGCGTCTACCCGCTGCCAGGTGGTAATGTCGCGCAGCCCGCCATGGAGGAACACCTCGTCCGACTGGCCCAGCACCACTCGTTTTACGTGCTCCAAGCAGTCGGGCAGGCGCAGCGCGGCGTAGAGGAATGCCGACGCATCGAAATCGGCCGACTCCGCCCCCAGGTGCAGGCTGGAGAACATCCCCTCGTGCGTCTCTTCCAGCGAGCGAATGCGGATGTCGCCGGAGCTGCGCAGCAGGGAGTAGTAAGTGCGAATGTACAGCTCGATGCCTTCGCCGGTGGTGGCGGGGACGGTACGGATCATGGCGCACCTCCATCAATCCGTCGCAGTCCCTTCGGATATCTCTCTCGCGCCAGCTCCGCGTACTTCTCCTTGTAGTACCCCCACTCCTCACGCTGCTTCTCCGTCACATCCCCGATCACCTTCGCCGGCACGCCGACCGCGATCTTGCCGTCGGGGACTTCGCCGCGGACCACGGCGCCCTCGCCGATGATGGCCCACTCACCGATGACGGAATAGTCGCTCAGAATCGCGCCGACGCCGACCACGGCGTTGTCTTTCACGGTGCAGTTGTGCAAGATGCACCCATGGCCGAGCTGCACGTTGGCGCCGATGGTCGTCAGGCCGCCCTCGCGGGCGTGGATGACCGCGTTCTCCTGCACCGACGTGCGGTCGCCGATGCGGATGCGGCCGTAGTCGCCCCGGATGCGCGCGCCGACCCCGATGAAACAATCGCGGCCGAGCACCACGTCGCCGATCACGTCCGCCGTCTCCGGCACGAAGCTGCCTGCACCGATGACCGGCCGCTTGCCCTCGAATTCATAAAGCGCCACGGAAGCCTCCCGATTGCAGATTGCGGATTGCGGATTGCAGATTGCAGATTGCAGATTGATTGTACCCGCCAACTCACTTGGGGTCAAGCCAATACCCAATACCCAATACCCAATACTCAGCTTCCAGCTTCCAGCCGCTTGCAACCCCGGCCTCTTTGGGGTACAATCGCCTTCACATCCGTTGGCGCTGACGACGATGCGCAGGAGGCGGCGCGTGGACACGATACCGGATCAGGCGATGGCGATGGCCGCCGAAACGCCCGAAGTGAATCTCAAAGACCCATCCCTCTATTTCAACCGCGAGTTGAGCTGGCTGGAGTTCAATCGCCGCGTACTGAACGAGGCGCGGGACTTGCGCCATCCGCTGTTGGAGCGCGTCAAGTTTCTGGCGATCTTCAGCGCCAATCTGGACGAGTTCTTCATGATCCGCGTTTCGGGGCTAAAGGATCAGATCGCCGCGGGAGTTTCGGCTGTACCCGCCGACGGGATGACACCCACGCAGCAGTTGGATGAACTCCGGGCGCGCGTGTTGCCGCTGTTGCGCGATCAACGCCGCATCTTCTACGATGAGATCATGCCGGCCCTGGAAGCGGCCGGTATTCACCTGTTGTGCTATGATCAGCTTGCCCCGGAGGAGTGCGACCGGCTGCGTGACTATTTCCAGGCCGAAATCCTGCCCGTGCTCACGCCGCTGGCCTTCGACCCCGGCCGGCCCTTCCCGCACATATCCAACCTCAGCCTGAACCTGGGTGTGACCGTGCGCAATAAGGAAGGCGAGACGCGTTTTGGCCGCGTCAAGGTGCCGCCCTCCCTGCCGCGGCTTGTGCCGATCCACGATGGCGCCCGCTTCGTCTGGCTGGAGGAGGTCATCGCGGCCAACCTGGGCGTCCTCTTCCCCGGCTTCGAGATCGTCGAGGCTTACACGTTCCACGTCATCCGCGACGCGGACATGGAAATCCAGGAGGATGAGGCGCCTGACCTGCTGGAGACCATCGAACAAAGTCTGCGCCAACGACGGTTCGGCCCGGTGGTGCGCCTGGCCGTGGACGAGGCGATGCCCGAGGCGATGGTCAAGATCCTGACGGAGAATCTGGAGGTGGCGCCGGGCGACATCTATCCGTTGTCGCCGCCGCTGGCGATGGCGAGTTTGTGGGCGCTGAACCGGCTCGACCGTCCCAATCTGAAAGACCCACCGCTCATCCCCGCGGCGCCGCCGCAGTTAAGGGATCTCAGCGCGGCTGCTGACATCTTCGCAGCCATCCGGCGCGGCGACATCCTGCTGCACCACCCTTACGATTCGTTCCAGCCGGTGTTGGACTTCGTCCACGCGGCCGCGATTGACCCCGACGTGCTGGCGATCAAGCAGACCCTCTATCGGGTGGGGCAGAACGCGCCCGTGGTGCGCGCGCTTTTGGAAGCGCAGCGCAACAGTAAGCAGGTGGCGGTGCTGGTGGAGTTGAAGGCGCGCTTCGACGAAGAGAGCAACATCGGCTGGGCGCGCGCGCTGGAAGCCGAGGGGGTACACGTGGTCTATGGGCTGCTGGGCCTCAAAACACACAGCAAGATCACCCTGGTGGTGCGCCGCGAGCCGGGCGGTCTGCGCCGTTACCTCCATCTGTCCACTGGCAACTACAACGCGGTCACGGCCGGCATCTACACCGACCTGGGGCTGTTCACCTGCGACGCCGAGTTGGGCGCCGACGCCACCGAACTCTTCAACACGCTGACGGGCTACTCCACTCAGACTTACTATCGCAGTCTGCTCGTCGCGCCCACGGCCATGCGGGAACGACTGCTCGACCTGATCGAGCGCGAGATCGGGCATCGGCGCGCGGGCCGGCCCGCGGGGTTGATCTTCAAGATGAACTCGCTGGTGGACGAGCGGCTGATGCGCGCCCTCTATCGGGCCTCGCAGGCGGGGGTGCCGGTGGATCTGATCGTGCGCGGCATCTGCTGTCTGCGGCCGGGGCTGCCGGGCATCAGCGACACCATCCGCGTGATCAGCATCGTGGGTCGTTTCCTGGAGCACAGCCGCATCTACTACTTCGAGAACGGCGGCGCTGTGGAGGTCTACATGGGCAGTGCGGATTTGATGCCGCGCAACCTGGATCGCCGGGTCGAGGTCCTTTTCCCGGTCAAGGATGCCCGGATTCGCGGCTACATCCGCCGGACGATCCTGGAAGTAGAATTGAGCAACAACGTGCGCGCACACGAGCTGCAGCCCGACGGCTTCTATCTGCGGCGTCAGCCTGGCGCGGGCGAGCCGGTCATTGACAGCCAGGCTTGGCAGCTCGCGCATCCGACCCTCGGCGGGCTGGGCGCGCCGTTCAAGTAGCAAAAGACAACCCCGGTTTCTACAAGAAACCGGGGTTGTGCGTTCCAATACCCCCAGCAGGATTCGAACCTGCGGCCTTCTGATCCGAAGTCAGGCGCTCTATCCGCTGAGCTATGGGGGCGAATATCAGGACAAATTATAGCACCACGAGCCGAAACTCAACAAATGCCCGAAGGTCCACTGCCGATCTTATGCATGACTATCCCTAATGCCTTGCCTCATCGCGGAATGCCGTGAGACCGATGTCGTTACTTGATTCGATCAGGGCGCTCATGTCAAGTTTGCCCAACGCTCCATCGCATCTGAATTCCCATTAGGATCATACTTATTCCAGAGATACTCAAAATATCTTTTAAACACGGTGTAAAGGGAGTTCTCGCCCTTGCGGAATTTGTAAACTGCGGTTATTTTGTCGGTATCGTGTAGGTCCAAATAGGCACTTACATAGGCGATATCGTCAAATAGGAAAATTCTCCAGAGGTATGGTTCCTTGTGTTCTCGATCTTCGATGATGATCTGGTGATCGCTCTTTAAAAGCTCGATCTCCTTTTTTAAGCGTCGTATGTCCTCTTGCCACCTGTTGTATCTGGCTTTAGCACTGTCGTATCGGGCTTCAGTTCGATATCTAATGGTAGCTTCAGCTCGCGCTTCTGATAAAAAGGGCGAGTCTGGAGATGCTCTTAGAATGCGAATCTTCGTTTCGGGCTCCCGCTTTTCCATCGCAGGAGGCTGGAAATACGATGCCTCAGAGTCACCGAACTCCCTCCGTCCAATCTGCAACAGAAAACTTATCTGACGAGCTTTCTTGAAGTCGGCCTGCAAGTCCTCCTTGCAGGCTTCAAGATTCTTGTAGACTTCTATGATCCCCGTTCGTTCCCCCATGTATCTCTTGCCTGAATCCTCCGAAAAAGTGAGCACCCGTGTTCTAATAAATGTCGCCGCTAAGGCCCCTAACAAGACACACGCCCCAACAGACACGATCTTGACATCATCTTTGAGACCCAGCTGCGTTGAAAGAACGAAGCCTACTCCTCCTGTGATTATGGCCGCACCGGCCGTCTTGATCATGTGCCAGGTGAAGCCATCCTTCTTTATCGTGTTCAGCAATGCCATGAACTCCTCCTGAAGACTGAGGCACAAGGTCTACAGCGCTAAGGTTTTCGTGGAGTGTGAATAACGCACAAACCGTTGTCGCGCAACCCTGAGACAGCCCTTGGTGTTCAGTCGTGCTTTTCTCGCGGTTACCGGTCACCGACTTCTCGCAGACCGGAGGTTCTGTCCGGCAACGCTGCCTGTGGTCTTCCATGTCGTTGCCGTGTATCTCTTTCTATGATATACTCGCGGTACGGGCCAGTCTTCATGATATCTTGTCTTCATGAGCTAAAGCGGAGTACCAAGACTCTACGTCATGTAATGCCGGCGAGCGACAATAAACAACCCGAAATCTATATCATCTATCTCCGGCCGGATGCCGTGGCAACACTACTATGGGGAATCACAAATCGAAGCCCTGGACCAAATCCAGTACTCCAGAGGCTCCAGTACTGCGTACAGGACAAGGTTAGGCACACAGCCGTTTTCAGCAAGTCAAAGTATAGCACCAGCCCGCACGTTTGAGAAATCCCGATGGCATGATTGATGAGTGAGTCGTGGGTTGCTCCTATGCTTTTTCCGGTACAGGTCATCGGAGTGTATAGATTCTATGAATTGGGAAAACTTGCTTCACCAATTACCCAAAGGCTATTCGGCCAGGGAAATCGATCTGGTTCGCAAAGCTTATGACCTTGCCACGGCCGCTCATGCTGGTCAGACACGGAAGTCGGGCGAGCCTTACATAATACACCCGGTGGCAGTTGCATGTATTCTAGCTGATCATCGGCTGGATGCCGATACGGTCGCGGCCGCGCTTCTGCACGATGTAGCAGAGGATACACCGACTCAGGTGCATGATCTTGTTCAAGAGTTTGGGCCTGAAGTAGCCAAGATGGTTGATGGGGTCACCAAGCTTATGAAGATTTCTGAGCTTGCCAATTTACCTCTTGATAGTCGTGATCCGGCAGTGGAAAGCCTTCGCAAGATGCTGCTAGCCACGGTGAACGATGTGCGGGTGGTTCTAATCAAACTGGCTGACCGATTGCACAACATGCGCACCATGGGGTATATGACGCTCGCCCAACAGCGACGGATATCCCGTGAGACGCTCGATATCTATGCGCCGTTGGCCAGCGTTTTGGGCATGTATCAGTTTAAGTGGGAGTTGGAGGACCTGGCCTTCCGCTATTTGGAGCCCGAGAAGTATGTCCAAACTGAGAAAGTCCTAGTCCAGCGGCGAGCCGAGCGCGAAGCTTACATCGCTTCGGTGAGCGAAACGCTCAAGGCTGAGTTGACCAAACGCAACATCACGGCGCAGATTACGGGACGGCCCAAGCACATCTACAGCATCTGGTGCAAGACACAACGCAGAGGCATCTCTGTTGAGCAAGTTTATGATCAGCTGGGGATACGCGTGATTGTTTCTGAACCAGATGATTGCTACATAATTCTTGGTGTAATACATGGACTATGGCATCCAGTCCAGGGCGGACTCCATGACTACATCGCCAGCCCCAAGGATAACGGCTATAGTTCGCTTCACACCACTGTGTATGGCCCCGGCGGCCAGCCGCTGGAGGTGCAAATCCGCACGGCGGAGATGAATCGCATCGCCGAGGTGGGCATCGCTGCGCACTGGCGCTACAAGTCGCAAGCGCGGGCCGACGAGGCGTTCGAGAGCAAGGTTGCCCGGTTGCGAAGCATCATCCTAGAGTGGGTTACCCAGGAGGGTGAGCGCGGCGACGACTTCATGACGACCGTGAAGGAGAATCTCTTTCAGGATCGCGTGTACGTGGTTACGCCGAAAGGCGAGGCGATTGACCTGCCGACCGGCGCTACACCAATTGACTTTGCTTATCAGATTCACACGGAAATCGGTCATCGCTGCCGTGGGGCGAAGATTAGCGGCAAGTTGGTCAATCTCGATTATCAGTTGAAGACCAGTGAGCAGGTGGAGATCATCACCACCAAGCGCGGTGGGCCGAGCCGTGACTGGCTGAACCCGCACCTGGGCTACGTCAAGACGGCGCGGGCGCGCAACAAGATCCGCCAGTGGTTCCGCCAGCAAGATCGCGAGGAGAACGTCACAGCCGGCCGCGAGATGCTCCAGAAGGAACTCGATCGCCTGGGCATGGACAGCCTGACCTACGAGCAGATCGCGAGCCTGTTCGGCAAGGACCAGGTGGAAGATTTCCTCTCGGACATCGGTGACGGCGACATCAGCATCGTAGACGTGGCTGAACGGGTACTCGAAATCGGCAAGGTGGTCGAGCCGCCCAAGGAAGCCGGGGAGGAGTTGCCGACGCAGGAAGCGCCGCAACAACCCGCCCTGGAGGGGGAAGGGATCGCCGTTCAGGGCGTGCGCGACATGCTGACCGTGTTGGCTCGTTGCTGTAACCCCATGCCGCCCGATGAGATCATCGGTTACGTGACCGTGGGGCGGGGGGTTTCTATCCACCGGCGGGATTGCCCGAACGTGCTCAATCTGAGCAGCGAGCGGATCGTCAAGGTGGACTGGGGACGGGCGACGCGGCGTGTCTCGCGTGTCAAAATCCGGGTGCAGGCCTACGATCGTGCCGGCCTGCTGAACGACATTACCCAGATACTAGAAGAAGAGAAGATCAACCTGCAGGATGCCTCGGCGGTGACGGCCCGCCAGGACAACCTGGCGCTCATCACGGCGACGCTGGAAGTGCGCGATGCGGAGCAGTTGAGCCGGGTGCTATCCAAGATTGACCGGTTGCCCAACGTGCAAGAGGTGCGGCGGCAGAAGGGGTGACGTGTTGCGTGTTGCGTGTTGCGTGAAAAGGGGATACCGCAGAATCCGCCACCGACCGCTTGCCATTCCGAGCGACTCTACCCCGAACCTCTCGCGACGGCGTGAAAAAGCGAAGAAGTTCCTGAACGAAATGCGTGACAAGCCAGCGGCTTGCCACGCATCTCTCTTCTATCACGTAGCACGTAGCACGTAGCACGTAGCACGTCACCGCTATTGCGAGACACCCGGCGTCGGCGGCAGCTTGTCCAACGTCCAGAACCGCTCGATCTTAGCCGCGGTGCGCAGATCGCTCAACCACGTGTTGTAGGAATCGTACTTGCGTTGCGCCAGCGTGTACGCATCCGATGGCCGGGCCGGGTCCTTCTCCAAGACCTGGATCAGGTGGTAGCCATAGGTGGTCTTCACCGGGTCGCTGATCTTGCCCGGCTCCAGCGCGAAGGCCGCGGTGTCGAACTCCGTCACCATCTGGCCTTGGCCGAACCAACCCAGGTCGCCGCCGCTCTCGGCGCTTCCCGGATCGTCCGAGTATTCTAGCGCCAGCTTGGCGAAGTCGCCTCCGGCGCCCAGCTTTTGCTGGACTTCGATGATGCGAGCCAACGCCTGGGCCTCATCGCGCGGCGCGGGAACCGGCGTGGCGCTCGGATCGGGCGTGGGTGTAGGCTGACCTGCTGGCACGGGTGTCGGCGTCGGCTCAGGCGTGCGGATCGCCACCAGGATGTGGCGCGCATGCACCTGTTCCTCGGTGGTCGGCACATCCTTGGCGACCACTTCGTACAGCTTCTGGCGCAGCAGATCGCTTTCGATGAGCGACCGGAAGTCCGCGGGACTTACCGAGGCCACCTGCTTGAGCCGATCCATGTAGCCCTGGTAGGCCTTTTGATATGCCTCCAGCGTGACGGGGGTCGGCGTCGGTTGCGGCGTGGCCGTCGGTTCTCCACCCGGCGTGGGCGTGGGGGCCTGGGTCGGCGCGACCGCCGGCGTCGGCGTGGCCGTGGGCGGCGTGCGCTCATAGCCGAACGTCTTCTCGATGGCCTGGTCAATCTCTTCTGGGCTGACGGTTATCCCGCGCTGCTGGGCTTGCTCGCGCAGGATCTTATCGTCAATCATTTGATCCAGGGTTTCCAGACTGGTACCCTGCGGGTCGGTGAGGTTATTGCCCGCCTGGAACCAGTCGAGCAGCACGCGCTTCTGATAGTCCTGGCTGCTGATGTTCTGGTTGTTGACGACCGCGACCGGCTGGCGCGGCTTTAGCACCAGTTCCTGGATCACGCCCGCGCCGATCAGGATCACGAGCAGGGCGCCGACGGCAATCAGGCCGATCGCCACTCGGCGATTCTGCTCCGCGTCCTTGCGCCGGCGCACCGTCTCCTTGCGCGTGACCTGGCGTTCCTCTACTTTCCTTCGCTTTGCCATGGTAGTCCCTTAGGCTTAACCGGCGCGGCGGATATGCTCGGCCGTGTAGGGCAGCAGGGCCAGAATCCGCGCCCGTTTGATGGCGAGCGTCAGGCGGCGCTGATGGCGCGCGCAGGTGCCGGTCCGGCGGCGTGAGTCAATCATCCCTTGCTCGGAGACGAACCGACGCAGGGTGTTGACGTCCTTATAGCTGATCTTCTCGATTTTTTCCACGCAGAACGCGCACACGCGGCGGCGTTGCATCCGCCCGCGCATCCCGCCCGGGCCGCTGCGACGATCGCCGCGCTCGGGGCGATCGCCTGACGGCGCGTTGAATTGTCTGTCTTCTGCCATTGTCACTTACTCCATCACTGCTGGGGCCGGTCTCCGACCGTGCCCCCTCAACTCAGAACCCTAGCTCCTCGTCGAAGTCCATGTCCTCTGGCTCGCTACCGGGCCGGTTGTCGAGAATCACCATCTCGTTGGCGACCAACTCGGTGCGGGAATGGCGCTGTCCTTCGGGATCGTCCCAACTGCGCGTCTGCAAGCGGCCCTCGACGTAGACCCGCGAGCCTTTGCGCAGGTACTGGTTGCAGACCTCAGCCAGGTTGCCCCAGGCGACGACGTTGAACCATTCCGTGGCCTCGCGCCGCTCGCCGTTGCTGGTGGTCCAGCCCCGACTCACGGTCACGCTGAAAGAGGTCACGGGTTTACCGCTGGGTGTGTAGCGCATTTCCGGATCACGACCCAGGTTGCCGATGATCAAGACCTTATTCAAGCCTCTCACAGCCCGCTCCCCTCACTACTGAGCTGGGGCCGGTCTCCGACCGTGCCCATTCCGCATCTTACTGCTCGTCGGGTCGCACTAACAGATGCCGGATGACCTGCTCGTCAATCCGCAGGTTGCGTTCCAGTTCGCGTGTTGCACTTGGGTCCAATTGGATGTCGAGCTGGACGTAGGTGCCGTCCTTGTGCTTGCCGATGGCGTAAGCCAGGGCTCGACGGCCCCAAACGTTGGTGCCCGCGATCGCGCCGCCCACGGCCGTAATCCAGCCGGAGACACGCTCGGTCAGCGTTGCCACACCTTGTTCGTCAAGCTGGGGAACCGCGATGAATACCAATTCGTAGTCGCGCAAAACGTTAGTCATGCCGCGCCTGTACCTCCTTTCTTCGGAAATAGCCCGTGGCTACTGCCAGCGGGATTGCCGCCGGTTCGCGGGGCTGGGAGTCTCGCGCCGGGGGCAGAAAGAACGAGGGCAGAAGCCCTCGTGCGGTAGATCTGGTTATACCACAGGTGGGGGATTATGGCAAATACGACTTGCGTGTTGCGTAAAAACCGCGCGCTTCACATTGGAAGTCACGCATCACGTTTCACGAAGCACGGCCGCATTACACGTTGAACCTGAAATGGATGACGTCCCCGTCCTGCACCACGTACTCGCGACCCTCCAGGCGATAGCGGCCGGCGGCGCGCGCGACGCCTACGCTGCCTGCGGCGATGAGGGCTGGCTGGGCGATCACCTCGGCGCGGATGAAGCCACGCTGGATGTCGCTGTGGATCAGGCCGGCCGCTTCGAAGGCGGTGTGGCCGGCGCGTAACGTCCAGGCGCGCGTCTCCTTGCCGCCGGTGATGGTGAAGAAGGTGATGAGGCTCAGCAGCCGGTAGCCGGCGTGGATCAACCGGTCCAGGCCCGGCTCGGCCAGGCCCAAGTCTTGGCGGTAAGCTGCGGCTTCGCCGGGGGGCCAGGTCGCCAGCTCGGCTTCGCAGGCGGCGCAGAGCACCAGGCAGGGCACACCAGCGCTGGCCGCGCGCGCTTTCACCGCCGCGGCCAGCGCGCCGCCGTCGGGGAGGTCAGCTTCGCCCACGTTGACCACGTAGAGCCGCGGCCTGGCGGTGAGCAGGTTGAGGTCGGTCGTCCAATCGGCGTGATGGGCCGGTTCATCGAAGGTGCGGGCCGGCTGACCGTCGTTCAGGTGGCTGCGCAGGCGCGCCAGCCAGGCCAGTTGATCGGTGAAGTCGCGCGGACGCGCCTTCGCCTGCCCCTGCACCTTTTCGATCCGCCGATCCATCGTGCCCACGTCGGCCAGGATCAACTCCAGGTCGAGCGTTTCCAGGTCGGCCAGCGGATCCACCGTCTCGCCGGCAGGCGGGATGTCGGGATCTTCGAATCCGCGCAGCACCATGGTCACTGCGTCCACATTGCGGATGTGGCCGAGAAACTGGTTGCCCAGCCCCTCGCCCCGGCTGGCGCCCTTGACCAGCCCAGCGATGTCCACGAACTCGACGGCCGCGGGCACCACGCGCTCCGGCTTGACCAGCGCGGCGAGCTGATCGAGCCGCGGGTCGGGCACAGCCGCCACGCCCACGTTCGGCTCGATGGTAGTGAAGGGGTAGGGCGCAGTCGCCGCGCCGGCCAGGGTCAGCGCGTTGAACAGGGTGGATTTGCCCGCGTTGGGCAGGCCGACGATGCCGATCTGGAGACTCATGGTACCCCCTCCTGATTTTGCGTTTCAGCCATATCCCAGTATAATACAAAACGTCGTCGGGGAGTAGCGCAGTCCGGTTAGCGCGCGCGGTTCGGGTCCGTGAGGTCGGAGGTTCAAATCCTCTCTCCCCGACTTTAGACCTCACGGGTAGGTGATTTGACTACCCGTGAGGTCTCTGACTCCGCAGTCTGCACTACCTCAGACCACACGGTTCCTCGGTCGTCGGGTCGCTCTCTGGGTCAAAAAAACGCAGCCGCCGGTTATCGGTATTCAACCCGCTGGTTATCGGTATTGCTGCCCAGAGAGGAGACCACAAGGATGAAAAAGAGCATCACGCTGACCCAGGCGTGCGACGGGCTGGTGCGCTACAAGAACGCCACCGGCATGAGCCCCAACACCATTCGCAATTATCGCACGACCTTCGCCAAACTCCAAGCCTTCTTCCCCGCCGATCCCGCGTTCGAGGCCGTCACGCGCGACCAGTTGATTGATTTCTTCACGTGGCTGCGCGACGAGTACCTCAGCGAACCGGACGGCGCGGCCCCGCGCGGGCAGATCAAGCTCTCACCCAAGACCATCCTCAACGTACACACCGATCTCTCGGGTCTCTGGACCTGGGGCGTAGCAGAGGGCTTCGTGCCGGCCAATATCGTGCGGACGATTGCCCTGCCCGATCCCAAGGAGCCGGTGGTCGTGACATTGACCAAAGAGGAGATCGACGCGCTGTTGGGGGCGTGCGATCGCAGCAAGACGTGGAAGAACCGGCAGGTCACCGCCAACGAGCGTCCAACTGCCGACCGCGATCGCGCGATCATCCTGCTGCTGCTCGACACCGGCTTGCGCGCCTCGGAGCTCTGCGGCATTAAGTTCGGTGACATCAATCTGACCGCGAATAGCATCAAGGTACTGGGCAAGGGGCAAAAGGAGCGGCTGGTTTACTTCGGCAAGCGAACGGCGAAGGCGCTCTGGAAGCTGCTGACGCCGCGCCTCAAGGCGTCCAAGCCGGCCGACCTGGTCTTCGGCGTCGGGGAAGCTGACGACCCACGACCGCTGACGCGCGACGTGCTGCGCCGGCTGCTGGTGCGCATCGGCGAGCGGGCCGGGGTAGCGAATGTCTATCCGCATCGGTTCAGGCACACCTTTGCCATCACCTACCTGCGCAACGACGGCGACCTGTTCACGCTGCAGGATCTACTCGGCCACTCGGACATGGCGATGGTGAAACGCTACGCCCGTATCGCCCAGACCGATTGCGCCAAGGCGCACCAGAAGGCGTCGCCGGTGGATAATTGGCGGCTGTAGCTCTGCTGGCGGCCGATCTGCCGCTGAGGACATATCAGCTGCTCGGCATTTCTGGACAAGATCAAGGCGGCGTTCGACGTCGAGCCGGGCCTGGCGAGCCTGGCAGTGACCCTTCCTGCAAGGAGACGATGGAGTCTTGCCGATTCCGCGCGGCGGGTGGTCGCCGCGGCCGTCCAGTTCCGCCCCCCCGCGTGGTCGAAGGCCAGCGCGCTAGCCTTCGACCACGGCTACTGTCGCGAGCGCCTGGCCCTCTTTTCGATGATCGAATACACTTGGCCGCGACATCGGACATTATCCCCGACCCCAACTACTGAGACACACCCTCCCACCCCGCCAACCGCGCCGCCAGCCACCAGAACGCCTGCCCCTTCAGCTTGCAGTTGAACCCATGCGAATGCGCACACTCGTCGTCGTTGCGGGGCAGATCGCGGCATTGATCGCGGTGGCTCCGGCACCAAGCCGCGCACCAGGGACAACTGTCATCCGCTTTGGGGTAGTGCTTGCCGTCGGGATCGTAGCTCTCGATGTCCGCGAAGTCGTAGAGCACTTTGCCGCGTGTGCGGACGTAGCGCCGCACCAGGTCGTTGTTGGCCGCCAGCTCCGCGCTGCCGCCGTCGGTGTGACCGGTCATGTAGACGAAGCGCACTCGCGGGTACTCCCGCTCGAGCTGGGCCATCATCTCCAGATACCGCTGCACCGGCGTCCCCGCGTCCGACATCTCGCCGCACCACGACCAGATAAACGCGGTGATCTGGGGGCCGATGGCCGGATCGCCCAGGTAGCGCCGCGCGGTCGACAGGAAGCCGTCGGGATCCCAGCCCCAGCCGTCGTCGTCGGCCAGGCGCAGCGCGGGCGGGTCGGCCGGCGCGGGCATCGCGCCCCATTCGACGACGAAGTTGAACCGTGGCGGCGACGCGTGCTCGCTCAGGTAGTTCGCGCCCGTCACCAGTTGGCTGCCGTGCGAGGTGTGACCGTAGAGCCAGACGACCTGCTGCTTCGCGGCCTCGATCCACGCGGGCGGGATCTTGGTCGCGTCGGTGGTGGAGTGGTCCACGATGATTGCGGCACCGGGCGGCACAGGCGGTAACGGGGCGATGGTGGGCCGCGGCTGGTTTCTAGCAGTCGTCTCCGGCACTGCGGTCTCGGCCGGCGACCCGGACTCTGCCGCCCGTTCCGGGATGGGCGCGCCGGACTGGCAGCCCGTGAGCAGAAACAGGGCGACCAAGATGCCCATGCCCCAGCGTAGGCTTGGGTATTTCATCAGCACAGCCTCCTTTGCCGAGACAGGCGATCAATATCAGAATATCGGGTCGAGCGAACTGTACCTTCGATCGATAGCGGCGTAAGAGTTGCCCGAGTAACGGAGCCCCCGGAGGAGCTAAGATACTCCACTTGATGAGTGACCTAGCCACATCCATGAAGGGGGCGGACAAAACCGCTTGGGTTGGTTGGCATCCGGAGAGCCAAAGCAACGCCGCCAGGCTTAGCAGCGCGGTCCAGAACACCCTCTCAACGCTAAACTTGGTTCAAGCAGTCATGATACCTCCCTGCCAAGAACCAGGTGATCACCTGGGGCAGCAATCCTTTCTTTCCACTTGACCAGAGGCGGTGTAAACCTTTGTGCATGAATTCTGGTCAAGGCACCAACTGCCGTCCATCCGATGCACGATGATCGGGAAGAGCCAGGTGCAGTCATCGGTAAACTTACCATATATGTCCCGCTGAATCCAGCAGACTGTAAAAGACCAACTCTGCGAAATACCGTTCGCCCTGGCTGCTGGTGTCAACGGAATCTTGGCCGCTTTCTCGATCCGGTAGTCCTTGCAGTTTTGTTCCACCAGCACGCAGGGGTCCATCCATTGCTGCCAGGACCCAATCATAGCCTCTGTCAGGGCGAGGTCTTTGGCTTGCTGGGGCGCGCCACACCCAGCCAAGAAGATGACCAGTAGTGAAAGCCCCGTCAGCATAACAACACACCTTCGCTCCATGATTGCCTCCTTGATTACGGCCGAAGATGGTCCGTATCGGCGACCAGGTCGGCTAAAGTGGTTCCCTTTCAGACCATCCGATGGTTTTTTGCTTGCCGGACAGATGCACCTGGATGCGCTCGTCGCACTCGGTCCTGCCTTCATACGCCGAGAAGAAGATGGGTTGGAGGGAGTGGGATGAGTCGGACATGTCGCCTTCCGATGCACAAAGTTCACTGGCAGAAGTCCAACATCGTCTCCAGGCCAGCCCACGGATTGGTCGGATTGGCCGTGGCGTCCTGCTCGTTCAGCCGCTGCTGCCACCGCGCCAGCTTGGCCTCCTGCTCGGCTTGGTCGTAGGAGACAAGCCACTGCCCCTTGATCTTGCGCATCAGGTGGATGTCGCAGAACGACAACTCCATACCGAGGGCTGCCATGCGCATCTTGCCCTCTGCCTGCACGTGTGCCACATCGCCACGAGAATCCACCATCCGATAGCTCATCTCGCGGAAGCTGGTCTTGGACAGGCTCTTGAGATTAAGCCCCACGCCGAAGCCGCCGAAGCCCGCGCTGAGGCTCAACCCGTTGAACATGCCCATCAGGTTGGGCTGGCTGCGCATCGCGGGATCAATCGCGTCCAGGTATTTGTCCGTATCCTGCGCCTCGACCGCCTTGTACAGGCGTTCGACCGCTGCCTCGGGGGTATTGTGGGCACCGCAAGCAGACAGAACGAGGCACAGAAGCAGAGAGAGTGCAATCGTTTTATGCCAGCGCATAACGCCTCGAGTGAAGACTTATCGTCACCTGTACCAGAAAAAGGAGAGCCCGCCATAGGTGCTTCGCACGTCATCGGCCATCCGGGTACTCGATCGGCCGGGGTAGTAATTCACTTGATTCGACATATCGCTATACTCCACATCTGCGATCACCGGCCCGCGCTCACCGTTAGCGAGGTAGATCAGAATCATTCCCTGCTGACCGTTTGGTACCTGGATGAACGCCGCCAACTCGCCCGAACTGATGAGCGAGGCGCGATCTTCGATGGCGAGGAGCTTGAAGTTGGTTTCCTGATACAACTTGACCAGGAACTCCGTTTCGTACTTCGCCACGTCGGGAAAGCCCGGACTCCAGAAGTTGAGCGCCTTTGCTTGATCGCCCTTCTGGCACGCCTCGATCCAGCCGCGGGCAACCTTCGCAGCATCATTGTAGGTCGCCGAGAGGATGGGTTGAGAGACGCAGGCAGCGCTTACAAGTAAAGCAAGTAGCAGAGCTATTGGCAACAGACGTTTGGACATGGCAACCTCCGTCAACTGATGTTTGCCGAATATCAGGCACCATTCGCCAGAACATCCCTCGGCTGAGCAGTACAACTTCACCTAAACAACACTGCCTGCCAGAAAAACCCATTCTGAAACGCCACGAAGAACTGCAAAACGCGTGACGGCACTTTGGCATCAGCGCCAGCCAGAACCATGCTGGCATCCATCGGCCCGAAGACGCGCGGAAACACCAGTGGAAACAGGAGCGTTGCTATCAGCCACGCCTTGAAGAGGCCGAAGGCAACGTTGCCGAGCGGACCTGTGGGGCCGGCCGCCTTGAGTGTTTCCAGAAGATACTCTGCGATGACACCCAGGAGCACCCCCAGGTACATCACGAGCATGAGCAGGACTTGTGGCCAAACCGGCGGCTTCTTTTTCCCGGTCCCGAGCGTCGGTTCTCGTTCTAGCAGCCCCAGGGTGAAATAATGCAAAAGACGGTTGCCCATACGTGCCTCCTTTTGTACATAGTATGCGTTCAGCCAATCCACCGACTCGCCTCTCTGTCATCACTCGGCTGGCGGCCGATGTAGTTCTGCAAATCCGAGCCGCGGAGCGCATCCCAGAGTGCGTCGAGGAAGGACCACCCCTTCTGCATCCCTTCCAGAAAATGCTCCAACACCTGGACGCTGGTCGCTGCGCCGATTTCTCCCGTCGGCGCAATGACGCCCTGCGCACCGGCCTCGAGCAAGGTCTGTGCCAGTGCTTCTGTTCCCACGATGCTGCCAGTTTCGCACCCGAACAGGATGACGATGGGGCCGTTCGCACGAATTTGCTCCATATCGTCCGGTGTCAGGCTGGCCTTACGGAACGACGAACCGTCCGGGAAGTAGATGGCAATACCGTCGCTGTGGGCCACCAGCACCATCACCTGCGGTTTTGACTTCAGCGCGTCAATCAGCGCTCGCTCACCAGCCGGGCGTTCCTCCGCGCCATTCTTCTTGGCTGTCGAGCTCCACTGGTCGTGGATTGCGCGCCACACCTCCGGGCGGTCTTTGTCCTTGCCGATGGCCTTCAGCCCCGCGATGTCGGCCGGAGCACCGTTAAAAAACACCACGTCACCGACGCTCATCGTGAGACCCTGTTGGTACTGCACTCGCCGCAGAATCCCTTCGACGTCCGTGCCGTAGGTGCGCCAGACATGTTGTTGCCGAAGGACTTGCCGAAAGTTGAGCGCGAGCAGGTCGCCGTCAAAGCCGATAATCGGCCGGTTCTTGGAGATGACCTGACGACGCAGGAGCGCTTGTCCCAGACGCTCGGGATGGGCCAGGGCCAATTGTTCGATCGTCGTCGCCGCGCGGTTTCGCACGAACGGCAGGAAGTCGAACATGCGCAGCAGCCGGTTCCCGAACGTCTCCAGTTCCGCCGGCGCGATCTCCGCCGCCTGCCCTCCGGCCATGATCCGCAACGAGTTGCCCGCGTTCTGCACGTAGACCACAGCGCTATCGGGAACCTGCTGCTGCAAGCGCCGGTAGCGTAACAGCCGGCCAACCACATCAGCGCGGTTCGGCGCAGCGTCGGCGTTGTCCACAAAAGCCATCAGCCAGCGGTCGTCCACCTGGTAGAGCTTCGGGGCAAAAGGCGCCGTCCCAGGCAGCAGCTTGCGCGCATCGCCCGTCAGGAACGCCATGTCCCCCTCATCTACCAGTTCCACCGACAGCGCGGCGTCGGGTCTCGCAGCCAGCGCGTTGAGGTCCGCCAGTTGCGCGCCGTCGAGCGATTCGAGCGCCGCGCGTATCTGACTCATCCAGGTTGCGTCCTTGCGCTGCGCTTCCGGCAGTCGCGCCGCCAATATGTTGACTTCCACGCGCGCCGGGGCTGCTGTTGGCCTGGTCTCGGCCCGCTCATAGATGATCTCGTAGCCCGTGCCGGTTGGCCTGATGCTGAACTCCGCGCCTCCTTGTTGAAAACTGGTCAAGCGTCCGGCCAGATCGTAGCTATTGCGCCGGCGGACCTGCCCTTCGCCGTCTCGCTCGAACAACAGACGTCCTTCGGCATCGTACTCGTACTCGACCAGCGCCTTCCCCTGCTCGTCGGTGATGCGGATCAGTCGTCCTGCGGCATCGTAGATATACCGGCGGCGCTTGCCCTCATTCGACGTCACCTCCGCCAACTGCCCCGCGCTGTAGCTGAACGTTAACGTGGCGCCGCTCTCGCACTCGATCCGCCGCAGTTCCGCGCCTTCGTAGCCATAACGTGCCCACCGACCGCCGGTATCGGTCAGGCGCACGAGCCGGCCGAGGTCATCGAACTGTTGTTGGATACCGTCGGCGACTTCCCTCACGTAGCCCCCGTCCCGCGTCCACGTGATCCGCTCGGCCGCCGCGCCGCCAGCCCTCGTGAATACGCGCACTCCACGCGAATCCCACCCTTGAAACTCGAAGATGCGTTGTTCGCCCGTGCGACGCCGGGTCCAGACTACGACCGGCGGGACCAGTTCCGCCTGAGCGCCCGCAGACGAGTGATAAAGCTTCTCTGGTCGCGGGAAGGCCAGCCGCCAGTCGTCCAGCCGCCAGCCTGGCCCGAACACGTCGCTTCCGACCGCGGGATAGCGGATGACGCCGACCGGCAGCCCGGCCACCGGCGCCAATGCCAGGTCGGTCGTCGCCTGGGCCGGCCACACGCCGATGCGCGCCTCTTCCTCCAGCGAGAGCGCCACAGCGCGAAGCTCCTGGTTGCCGGCGGTGAAGGCCCAGGCCGCTGTGTCGGCCGATGGCCGCGCGCCCAACGCCACTGTCTCTACTACCGGCCCGGTGGAGGGTACAGACTGGTACTGATTCTCGAACTGGAATTTAACGCCGCCGTAGAGGGAGTAAGTTCGTATGATGGTGAGCGTCCCCGTTGCGGTCGTTGGGGTCGCACTGATCTCGCGCGTGACGGTGAGCGCCGGGGTGGTGAACGGGGTCTCAACGGCCGCACGGCCGCGCGCGTTCAGCCACGCCAGATCCAGGGGAATCTTCTGATCGCGCAGCCACTTCGCCAGGCTCACCAGCTTGCCCAGTTCCTTCAGTTGGCGCAAGATGGGGAACTGCGCTGCGTACTCATCGTAATGGGCGGTAAGGTGAGCAGCAAAGGCATCGGCGGCGGGGGCGCGGCAACCGGGCAACGGCTTCAGGTATTCATCCAGGCATTCGTTTTCCACTTTTAGGCTGGCATCTATGAAGCGCATCGCTCGACCATTCGCGCTCAAGCCCACCTTCATGTCCGTGGGGACGAACCAGAACCGATGCCAGGTCGGCTGCGCGTTGGACGGCTTGTCCCCTTCCAGCCGAACGATCAGGTCGAGGTGGGTCTGGTAGCCGGGCACGGTTGCGGAGACCGGTTGCCGGGTCAGGTTGTCTTGACCCAGCCCCAGTGTCTTCATAAGTCGGTCGGCCTCGAACAGCACCTGGCCGAAATGAGTGTTCGTGACGGGGCCGGTGAAGCGAACGGTCATAGTGCCGACCGTGGGTCCCGGATCAATGCTCACTGCCGGCCCCGCGTCGTTGCCCGCGAAGACGTCGGCCAGGGCCACGCGGAGGTCATCCGGCTCGAACGCCGCAGCGCCCGGCGCTCCGATCAAGGCCAATTGGCGGCGGGCGGGATCATAGATCGCCCCCTCCAAGACCGACAGTCCGGCCAACGCCTGGGCCGCGTCGGCCAGTGAAACCCCCTGCACGGTCTTGTCCAACGCCGCTGGGAAGGCGGGCTGGCTACCCGGCGCGACGCTCCTGCCGTTCTGATCGCGCACATCCAACAGCGTACCTTGCGAGTCATAGCGGGCGCTATAGCGCGTGACCGCGGGTTTGTTGGGGGCAAGCGTGGGCGCGAAAGGGACTCTCGTAAGCGTGACCTGGGGTGCCGCCGCGGCGACGACAGGAGGCGTCCAGCGGGTCGCATAGGCCCGGTAGGTGACAAAGGCGCCCAGGGCAAGTACGAACAACAATAGGACGGGCCAAAAACGGCGCATGGGTTCCTCCTTTCCACCCCGACATCCAGATATTGCGCTGGTTAGTCCGCCACGCCTCCGGGCGTCGTGAGCGTCTTCCAGAACGCGCGAAAGCTCGTTTCGTCAATGCACCAGCGCACCCCGTTCCAGCGTAGGGTGAGGGTGAAGTCGAAGTGCTTCTTGATGGTGACGATGAACGTCACAGTGAAATCGCCGACGACTTGTACCCGCGCCACCGCGTCGTCGTTGTCCACTAGCTTGAGCTGATAGGCAGCTTTCACGGGCAAAGGTACGATGGTAATGCCCCCGCAAACGTAGCCGGCAGCTTCCTCGGTCCGTCCAGCCAGCACAGCCTCGATGAAGGCCTTGACCGTCGTTTGCGGCGGGGGAATGGGCGTCGGCGTAGGGGTGGGTATCGGGGTGGGCGTGGGCGCCACGCAGCCGGCAAACACGGCAGCCGACAGCAGCACAAACGTCGCGATGAGGGGCAAGGTGGTCCTACTCCCATGAGACAAGCACATATGCAAACCATCCTGCCTGTTGACGCGCCCCACGTTACTTGCTCAGATCGGTCAGCGACTTGATGAACTCCAGCAGGCTGTCGCGCTGGATGCACCACTTGCCGACATCTCGATTCAGTGTCAAAGTGAAGTCCAGCTTTTTGTTGATCGCGCCCAACAGCGTGGAGAGTCGCAAATCCCCCTTGACGTTGACGTGCGCGACCTTGCCGTCGTTGTCCGACGTCTTGAACTGCGGGTTCAGCAACCATTGCGGCGGCAGATTGGGCAGGGGCAACGAGCTACACAGGTATCCCACAGCCTGGTCGGCCTTGCCGGCGTTCATCGCGTCGAGGAAGGCTTTGACGGTGTTATCGGGCGGGTCAACGACGTTGCAGGCCGCCAACTGGACAACGCCAAAAAGAAGCACCACGAATATGATGCAAGAGGAGACACGAGCCTCAAACCGGCGCCTGCGCATGGAAACCTCCATCGGTTCAACGTAGAATCTCGATCTCGATCTCGTTTCTTGCGACCTCCCTGCCGTTTCTGTCTCGCACGATCACCGTAACAAAGTCCTTCAGTGGTACGCTGGGCGCGGTATAGGTGACGGAGGTCGTTTCCAGCCAGTCACCCGGCACAATACCCGACACGGTGCTCCAAATGAACGTGGGCGCTGGAATGCTCGGATCTACCGTGACCGTGAGAATCGTCTGCTCGCCGACATGCAATCTTTGCTTGCCCGCGATGATCTGGACTGCCCTAGACGTGGCGGCGGCTGGCACGCCCCCAGGCGCGGTGACGACCGGGACGCGCGGCGGCTCTACGGCAACCCCGGCGTTGAGGGGCCACAGCGGCGTCTGTGAAACGATCAACACCACCGTAATCACTCCGGCGGCCGTGGGCAGCCATTTCCACGCCGAATCGGACGCAATGACGCCACCGGTGAGCACGTTGACCAGAATGGCCGCGAACAGCGTCGCACAAACGGAAACGACGCTGGACACCAGGCGCGGCGACATGCTGACCCCGAACGGCTGCAGGGAGCCGACCAGCATCACCAGCGCGGCGGCCGCGATGATCGCGCCGATAGCCCTTGACAAACGTCCCTTCCGCTCGTTGGGTTTTCGCAACAGGGTGAGCGTCGAATTGCTCTCGAGACGGGCACACCCCGTTGCCAACTGGACGCCGAAAATGAACACTGCGCCGAGAGCAAGCATAGGAAAGGTGTCGCGCAAAGGCCCCAGGCCGATGGCAGTTCCGAAGGTTGCCAGTCCGGTCAGCAGAAAGGACAGCCCAAACAACGCGGGAACTGGTGCGATATCGCCGACGTTCGCATTACTGAAGAACCAGCTTTTACTTAAGGAATACGTTCCTGCCCCGCTCAGGATCGCGAGCGCGCCCCAGGCCAGCATCGCTACAGCGACCCAGATTTGGATCAACAACAGCATCTCTTACCTCCCCACGTCGAGCCGCCAGGATTGCCGGGCTTCGCTCGGTCCCTGCTGAGACTCACGACAAGCTCCGTTCCTCGACGAACAGGCCGGCCGCGATCAGAATAAGCCCCACCAACGCCCACCACATCCCGCCGCCGAGGCGCACGCCGGCCAGCAAGTTGATGTAGTCGAGCTTGAAGTCCTGGCGCAGACCCAGGGTGTCAACCGCAGGGATCTGTAGCACCGCCAGCAACACCAGGACGGCGGCCAGACCGATCAGGATCCTTCTGATGAGCCAGCCGGTTTCTGCCAGATCGAACACCTGCAGGAAGATCCCTGCCAGCAGCGCGCAGACGCCGAGCAAGAACCGTCCCGCCAGAACGGCCTTGAACGGCAGCGAGAAGGTCGGCGCCCGGATCAGCAATTGCCACCCGCTCAGAGCGGTGTGTCCCGTTAGCAACGCGCACCATTGTTTGCGCGACGGAGTGTCACACAGATAGGCCTGCAGGTCGAAATTCTCAAGCGGATTGGGGATCTGCTGCTCATGGGCGGCCATCACGATCCGGGCCGGCCACCAGGGATTGGGCTTGGACCTCAGCCAGGCTAGATTTTGAGCGCGCACGGCCGGCGAATCGGTGACGATCCAGGGTAGGAGCAGCAGGCTGGCTAACAGGATGACCGCGCCCACCAGATACAAAGCTCTGGCCGGAGGAAGCGGACACGTGGCGGGAGAAAGCAGCGCCCAGCCCAGTGCCGCGGCGCAGAGGATGACAAGAATGGAGAAGACGATGATCGAAACCACGCGTGCGCCTCCATGCGGCCGGATCGCCACGGTCAGAATGTGCCCGGCGCTTCGGTCTCTTCTGCCGATTCCACCAACGTCCACACCCCGCCGAGCGTCATGACCAAGAGCGCGACCAACGCCACCCACGGCCCAACGTCCAGCCCGACGCCGATAGACACGGCCAGCAGACCGGTCTTAAAATCACCCGTGACGCCCCATTGATCCAACACGGGCAATTGGCCCAACAGAAGCAGAAACGCTGCCAGCGCGAGCAGGAATTGCGCGCCGCCGGCGATCTTGCCGCCAAGACGGCCAGGGGCCAAAAACGCGATGAGACCGGTGAGCAGGCTGATCCCGCCAACGATGGCCGGCGCAGCGATGGCAGCCCGCGCGAGCGGGTGAAACGACGGCATCACCAGGATCAGCTCGTTGCCCGGCAGCCACATCGTCCGGTCGAGCAGCCAGGCCACGATGCCTAACGGCTTGAGACCCAGCAGGTCGGAGAGCAGATTCAGCGCGCCGGAGAGATTGTAGAGGATGGCCGGCGGCAGGATGCGTAGGTCGTTTAGCAGCGAAAAGTTAATCCAGGGCAGGGTCAAGCTGAACAGGCCGGCGAGCGCGCCATAGAGGGTGGGCAGACGACGACGAAAGGAGTATGCGCGTGAAGAAGATGCTCGCAGACTCCAGATGGTACCGGCGAACAGAGCGAGGACAATAAGGGACGCAAAAAACGATAGCACGGGGCACCCACTGCAAGCGCCGACGTTTCTACGCGGCAACACACCGCGTTTCTACCCATCTCCCCCACCTGTCTAGGGGTTGTGGGTACTGTACGCCCAAAGGCTACAGGTGGTGGCCGTGACGGGATTCGCCCGGATGTTCTGCGAGACATATCGTGAAGTTCTACCGTGCGCCACCATAAGTTGTAGGTGGCGGGAAACAGGTATTTACGAAATCAAAACAACTCCTACGGTAGTTCCTATAAGACAAAGATAGCCAAGGAGCCAAGCCACGGATTTGCTCTCTCCCTCCCCCAGCCCAGTTACTACCAACAATGCCCGTCCTTTGGTTAGCACACCAGAGGGCAATATCGTCAAAAACACTAACGCCACTGCAACCCAAATCAGTCCTTGAACGTCACGCAAACCAACCATGTCGGGATGACCACTACGCACAACCGACTCCGGAAATATAATACCAACTGCAATCACCACTGCCACCACTGCTATCGCGAGAAGCACTTGAAAAACGATCATCACCACGACATATAGTTGTGACGCCTTCGCATCGCTCTGAGAAAATACGTCTGGGACCTGAAAATACACCACAAGAAGCACCGAATACAAGATGAGCATAATGACCAGCCAAGCCACAGCTCCTGCAAAAACGACTTCGCCAGGTATCTCTATTCCAAGGACTATCAAGGGCCAAGACCTAGACAAGAACAGTCCTTCTGTTGAGAGAGTTTTTTTAGCGATCTCCTGGATGGTAAACGCGACCGGAACTCCTAAAAGGCCCACGACTAAATTGGCCAAGAGACCCGGAAGAACCCTACCCAGATGACTTTCTGCCTTTATCGGATCGACCATGTTAGGCGCTTCTCCTTCCAGTACGCTTTCATCCGAGGGCACAAATTGCGTATCCCCCAAATCACTAGAACGAGCACCGGTGTACTGACCAAGAGACCGAAGACCCACAGCGCTAGAGGTGGCGTCGTATCCCAGACGAGAAGTCTCAGCGCTCCAATGACCAGTATACCCACAATAAGAAGGTAAATCCACCACGCGAAGCCTGTCTTGTTGAACGGTATCTGCTGGATTGATGCAGATGAGGGCCTTTCCCAGTCATCCAGATTCTTATTAACAAGGCAACGCATGTCCTCGGAAGGAATGTGATATGTGGCTGCTGCCCCAATTCCTTCCTTTGCAACTATACCACGATGTGTAAGTAAGACTACAGGAGGTGGGACTGGAACCTCATACCTGATTGGCTTTTCGCCTGCGAGCTTGCGCAATTCAGTGCTATCTTCGAATTGATACCTTGGATCGGTAGGCCAAATCCATTTTTCCCACATCTCCTCCATGTGAGGTCTCACCTTGCTCTGCCATTGCTCCACGGCTTGCATACCCCATTTAATGCGTTCCAATGGCTTATCAGACTCGTTTTTCCCCCTTTGCCCAATGATTCCGCACAGCTCATCAATGTAATAAGGATGATAGCCCGTGTGTCGCAGAATGCTTTCCTCCAGATCAGTGCTTGTATTGTCAGATAAAGTTAGTAGCTTTCGCACCAAGATAGCCGCCTTCTCCTTAGATAATTGCTCTAAATCTATCGGGGAGTCGAAATACTGATTGTATTGGGGAATGGCGGCTTTACTGAGGGAATTTGTACTCGTCACGATCAATCTTACATTGCTGCACTGACCGGCCAGAAGCCACAGATCCTCTGGAGTCAAATACCTCTCTTTGGAGACACCTTCGTCTGCCTTCAACAATGCCTTATCGAAATCATCAAGCAGAATAACTGTAACTAGTTCCAGCGATCTACCTTCTCGATTACCCCCTGTAGACATCTCCGGCGGGATTTGATGCGTAGGTGTAGCTCCAAGCGTCGCGATCTCCTGAAAAAGTTTGGCCCGAGCCGTACGGCCTCTAAGATCCATATATTTGATGGTGAGCTCGTCTCGGTTCTTTCTAAGCGATTCGTCCACCTTAACCCGACGTAAAGCGACAATCAGATCATCTTGGGTGATTCCAGTCTCCCCAAGCTTGCATCTGCCTAGTATCACGCATCGAGGCCTAGATTTATCCTCAGAGTCGCTACGGACTGAGGATTCAATCTCGTACAATAATCGTGATTTCCCGATCTTAGGCGCGCCGACAAAAGAAAGTGCCTTACGGGGATCATCAGCATTAGCCGAACGCCGTATGTATTCAGTAGCCCGTTTCAGCTCGTCTTCACGACCCACAAAGGGGGCGCTATTCTCATTGTCTGTCATATCTGCCATAGTAAAATATCCCATCTTCCATCATATAACAGTGCAACACTTATGTGTTCTTGTGGCTAGAGAACTGATTGCGAGCCCTCACAACACAACACCCATTTTACCACAACTCGCCTCATTCGTGCTCACTAATTCTGTACAATTCGCGAAGCCACACCGCGCTCATAAAGTGCCCGATCCATATATTGAGCTTGCATCTGTCACGATCATAGCAAATCAGGCCGCGAGCGATGAGTCTCTTTTCGGCGTCGTAAAGGTCATCTCCCACGCCTTTGATACCCGCATTTATCCGTATCTCCATCCGGCTAAAGGAATGAATATAGTCATTCTTCATATTTTGGTCATGTGCTAGATAGGTTGCTTTGCACAATCCAGCCAAGTAACGTCGCACAGATGGACCAGATTCGGCTTCACCTGCAAAACACTCGTTGATTAGCTGATCAACTATGGTCTCGAGAGGATGGGGAGTATCAGAAGTGCCGTCAATTCCCCGCAAATCACTCAACACCTGATCTATCTGATTCTTATAAACCCTGCCTGACAAGGAACTTGTATCAGAGGCGATATACTCACAGAAAGCCGTAACCAAGGACTGCTCTGACCCAAAGACCTGCGCGATTCTATTCACGGCAAACACCGTTGGCTCAAACCGGTCATTGCTGGCCCCAGCTAACTTTATCTCTATTTCCTCGCGCGTAAGCATCTATCCTTGCCCCCCACTAGCCTTTTCCGAACCAATACGAATACAGATAGGATTTGTTTCTTCCGGGCCTGCTCCAGCTCGATAGACTGCTTTAATCACTACCAGTTTTTCCCAGGAATCCGGGGCTGGTGGTAAAATAAATTCACCCATTTGGTAATCGCTTCTTAAGACGGCGCCGTAACCAGATACCGCCTTAGAAAGAATCAAGATCACCTCGAACGGCCATGATTCACCCGTATACATTTTTTGCGGCAAATTACCTCCCGCTTCCTTGACTCGGATCGAAACCGTGACGTCATAACCCGGCGGAACATAAACGGGCACAGGATTCGTATCACCTGACTCACATGAAATGGTTACATTAATCTTGAAACTTCGTATAACTACGGTATTTTCATCTCGGCCGCTCTTTTCAATCCATGCACCAAACACATATTTACCCAGTTTATCCGTTGATCTTCCGACTGGAATCTTCTGAGACCAAAGGGCCTTGAGTGTTGGTACTGAGCGATTCTGCCGCTCAAGCCAACGACACAGGAGAATCGCTACAATACAATCCCACGGCAGCTTGCTACTCTTCAGTCCCTTGAGGCATGATTCGACTGTAGTTACTTGTGGAGGCGCGCTATCCTCTCCCTCACAACATTCTCGAGCCGCGGCGATAGTATTGGCTAGCATAGCACAACAATCGGGGGCGAGTTCGTCAACGCTACGCCCAAGGGCACCAGTGAGATCCGCAAACTTTCCCAGCGGATACCTTTCCAAAGCACACGGTTGACTAAGCCTTTTTGCTAACCAAGAATAAATTCCCGCCAGTTCAAGACCACATTTTGGCGCAGACTCCCGCAAAGACTCCGCTACGTTCGTAAAAACTTCCTCAAGGCGTTCTTCATCAGTGCTCTCTATAAGCCGATAAATGCTTGAGAAACCTAATGACAATTCTTTGACTGTCGACACCTGTCCCTCCACTGCACTTCTACCTTCCCCCCAAGCCGAGCGTCATGACATGCTCAACTTGCGCACTTCGTCCAGCAGCTCTCTCGCAGCAATGGCATCCCGTTGCGCCTCCAGAATATGCGTCATATCTAGCAGTAGTCGGTTGTCAGAACGATGTTCGAGTATCTGGAACGTCGCCAGACTCGCCGCGCGCTTCCCAGTGAGTCCACCCTCATCCCAAAAACGCGCGACCATCTCAGCAATCTCACCAATAGACGTCTCCTTGAATCGCTCGTACTGCCGGTCTGCTAGCATCACAAACCGTGCAATAGCCTCATCTTCTTTGAGGCCTTGCCATCTTGCAGACACGGGATTCCGCTTTATGATGGCCAATTGGGCAGCATAGTGCTGCTGCGCCTCCTCAACCCACTGCGAATACGACAAATGATTGTCATTCCCCTTAAGGGCTTTAAAGGCAACAAGGCCCTGACTAACTTGTCTGCGCCAGGCTATGTGCGAAGCTAGGGGCCCAGGTAGCCATTTCGAAGACCAATCCCAGAACGGTGCAGTTACATTCAGTACCCTATCGAGTAGCTCCTGAAAAGGCCGGCGCAGCCACGTCCAAGTTGCGCGTGTCAAAAGAAACAGGAAAAGACCGAGCACGACCAGTAGAATCCACATACCCCAGCCGAGATACGACGGACGCCACACCTCAATCTCGGTTGATATTGGAAACCTGAAAGCCGGCCGATCAGCAACATGCACGAAGACCTCAATGAGCATTTTGTAGGTCGCACAAGGCATCCATGGCAATTGCACCCAATGTTCGACATCAGCGCACCTCAAACGAACTACACCGCTCAGTTCTTCCTGGCCAATCACCACGTCAGTATGAGCAACTCGAGTCCCGTGTTCTTCGATCCCCAGCGTGGCAGAGAGAATGCTTGTCGAAGCGGAGATAGTGAATGGAACCGTTACCGTGACATTCTGTCCGTCCAGAGGCTTCTCTGGGGCAAAATGTGCTGGACCGTGCCAAAACAACCCTGGTTCAGGCGGAGGTATGGGCGTAGGTGTAGGTGTGGGTGTACGCGTAGGAGTTGGTACTTCAGTTGGCCGTGAAGTGGGGGTAGGCGATGGAAAAAATCGCAGATCTACGTGTACTGGGGAAGAGCGAGCTTGCCTGAGTAAATAGTCACCTACGAACACCTTGGCCGTCACGGTATATATTCCTGATAAATCAGCCTGGTTATATGCAGCCCCGAAGTCCCCACCACCACGATGAACAAGATGAAGTACGGCCCGTCCGCCATCGGGTCGCACAATCTCGGCATCAATCTTGATAGTCTCTGTCGGCACGCTCTCGCCGCTACGAATCCAGTATTCGGTCGTCACCGCCGTTCCGTTTCGAATCAGATTTGCAGTAATCGGAATTGGAGATCCCACATAAGGAGTTGATAGTGTAATGGCAAGACGGACAACGGGAGAATGTCCCTCGACCCAAAACCGGATCTCACCTGGCCCTTGGCGTAACACCTTCCAGTTGCCTTCGGCTGGATTGAGAACGCTGTAAACCAAGTCTCCTCCCCCATTTTGGCCACTCGTCGGAGGAACAGGTGTCCCAAGTGGGTTGGTCAAGGTAATAATCGTTGTCGAGTCAGTCTCTGGCGCGATATTGACGAACGAAAAGCCGACCCAATCGAGATAAGGCTCGACAGTTAGGACGCTTTCACGCGCGGAAGGCAACACCCTTCCACGTGATGGAGTCACATCTAGAAGTCTGGCCACAGAATCGTGATAAGCATCCGGCATGTTTCTCGGTCCCACTATCGGAATGTACTGGTTGCGGGGAATCAACTTTGCCCAGTCATTCATATTCTCTTGCGCTTCACCGAGACCAAGAACAAATATCTGCACACCACTTTGCTGCAACTCGCGCAACACGGCCGCTAGGCTGCCTTCGTCAAGCTGCTCCGGATCAAAATACTCAATCAACTCGTCCTCAGAAAGTTCACGGTCTCTTGGTTCCGGCTGACCATCCGTGAGTAGAATGATGGCCATAGAGCGTCCCGAGTCACGACTCTTGGCGCGGCGGAACTCGTCACGAGCAAATCGAAGAGGGACGACGAAGTCAGTCGAAGGCAGAGACTCTGGCTGAATGGCGTTGCGAATACCATCTTGAGGGGCTGTCAGGGAAACTTGTTTCCCAATTTCCTTGCCAAAATTGGCAACACCAATGCGGTGAAAGGCGCCGGTCATATTCGCATCTGCTCGTAAATAATCTACAATTAACCTTGCTCCATTTACCCTTTGATTGCCAGAATCGGCCGTAATCATACTTGGTGAATTGTCAATAAGGATAACTAAGTCAAGACCATTGTGATCGCCAGTAGGCGGTTGTCCAAACACATCCATGGCGCACACCAGGCCAAGCGCTAAGCCTAAGCCAAAAAACAGAACCATCACTACACGGTAAATGCGTACCATGTTCATCCCCTGACGATGCTCTTTGCTTACCCCTGCCCCACTACCCAAAGTTTCCAATTAATGCCCCCATCCGTGGTCGTATACACGCCTTTCGGGGTGCCGGCGTAAACCGTCTGGCTATCCACTCGCAACAGGCTGCTGATCTCCACGGCCGGCACGCTGCTGATCCGATTGCCCGATCGGTTATACAGGCCCTTGTTCGTGCCCACCAGTGGCCCACTCGGCATGGCCATCAGCGCGGTGATCTTCAGCGGCCTGTCGGCCGGTTTGAAGGCCATCGGCTCCAGGCCGGAAGCTGCGCCCGACAGGCCGAGCGTATAGAGGTTCCCGCTCAGCGTTCCCAGGTAGAGCCGCGTGCTGCCTTCCGGCGCATCCAAGGTCATAGCCGTCACCAGGAAGTCGTCCTGCCAATCGGTCAGCGCCGTCCAGGCAAACGTCGCACCGGGCGTTCCCGCATAGACCCGGCCCTTGCCCGTGATGTAGTCGTACGCGCTGGCATACAACTTGCCGCGTGTGGCATCTGCGGCCAGCGTGCCGATCCAGTTATCGCCGATCATCCCCCCGGCCGCCTCCCACCGGCTCCCCACCAGGCGGTACACCCCCAACTCCGTGGCAGCATAGACCACCTGGGGCGAACCTCCGGCTGCCAGCGTCACCAGGGCGTTTACCGCGCCCGACGGCAGACCCTCACTCGTATTCATCCACGAGCGGCCGTTGTCGTTTGTGACAAAGACCCCTTTGGTCGTGCCGGCATAAGCCAGCCCTCCATGAAAGAGCGACGCCTTGACAAAGGGATTGCTGGGGCTGATCGCAACCGGCATCCAGTTCTTCTCACGAGACAGCCCATAGAGGAACCCTTCCACCACAACAGCCTTGCCGGCCGCCAACGGTTGCTCGGGCTGCGGTGAAGGCGTCGCCGTGGCAGTTAGCGTGGTAGTCGGCGTAGTAGTCGGCATCGCCGTCATCGGCGCACTCGATGTCTGGGCTGGCCGGGTGAGGGCCGGCGCAGGAGCAGGTGTCGGCGTCACCGCGATCACCGGCGGCGTCATGCCTGTCACCGAGGTCAACAGCGCCCTGTCGGCGGTCGCCGACGCCGTCACTGCAACAGAAGGCGTCACCGAGGCCGATCTCCCGTCAGGCGATGGCGTTGAGGTCGGCCCCCGAGTGACCCTGAGTGCTACCGTCGGTGTCTGTGTGGTCAGGGCTTGGATCTTGCGATCGGGTTCGATCCGAAAAACCCACAACGCGCCGATCATCACCACGACCAGCACGGTGATCGCAGCGATAAAGAGCTGGATTCTGATGCCGGGTTGGATCGCCACCCCGATCAAAATCTGCAAGGCGATGTTCAGCAAGACTCCCCCCACGAAAGTGATCACCAGCAGGTCAAGGAGTTGTTCTGACATCGTGCTCATAATCCGGCTCCCAAGACAACCAACGCCCGCGGCGCCTCAGATATCATCTGCGACCGCTCAGGAATACGCAGGGCCATGCAGCGTTGCTTTGTCCGCGCAGTGCTCGTACGCCGTCTGGCACTCTTGCACCGAACGGATCAACTTCAGCGGTAGATTGTAGCGAAAACTCATGCAGGTCATCACGTGCCGGCTGTCAATCGGAAAGATGTCAGGTACGGCGCCCAGCCGGGGGGTGTAGGCGTCTATGGCCCGCCGCAGGTTGACATCATCCAGATCAGCTACGCCGACGTGGATCGCGAGGGTGCCTTCACGTCCGTAGTAGCGCCAGTACGGCTTGGACGCTCGCCCCATGATCCACGCCAGTTCCTGCTCCAGCATTCGTTGGGTGGACTGGCCATCCGCCCCGCTGGGAACCAGGAGTTGCGCCAGACTTCGCTCTTGCCAGAAGGGAGCAAATCGCTGCGCCACGTGGGCCGCCAGGTCGCGACAGATGGCCGTCGCATCGCGCTTGCACCAATCCGATAGCCGCGCCGCTGTAGAGTAACCGCCAGAGGGTATCTTGAGCAGAGCGGGTGGCTCGCCGGGCTTGACCTCCCGTGCGACTTCGTCCAACGGCGATCGGATCACCTGGCCGAAGATCTGTTCCACGCGCTCCCAACGCAACACCGGATGGGTAAAGCCACTGACTGAGAGGTCTTCGTAAGCCAAAGCGCAACCCACCTGCTGCCTGGTCAGTTCAGCGCCGACCTCCTCTAGGTGCTTCTGGAAACCATCAACCTCTGCCTGCAGCGATTGGATGATCCCGCGCGCTTCCTTGTAGAAGGCCATCACCGCCGTTGTCTTATAACGATCTACGGCCAGCCTGGCCAGGTGATTGCGCGCCATCACCCATAAACCCGCTTTGTGCCTGATCGCACCGATGTCGTACCACGTCCAGAAGATCAGCAGCACGGCCACGAGGAATCCCATTGCGATGAGATGCCAGATCGCCAGATCCGCAGTGGACAGACTCGCCGCCGCCCACAGACACACGAACACAACGGCGAAGAGCAGGATCAGGGCGACCACAAGCTCATACCAACGGGGCAGGTTATAATCTGGCGGCTCCCCCCCCTGCCACTCCTTCGTGCCGCGCTTGGGCGCTCCCGAACGCCAGAGGCCCACCAGATCATCCCACACGAAGATCTTGAGAATTCCGATAGTGCCGACCAGAACCAGCAAGTTATATGCCGGGTCTGGCACCACATCCCGTGTCAACCAGTAGACGCCCCCCGTAGATGCGGTGAAGACAGCCAGCCAGAAAAGCACCTCGATCGCCGCTCCCAACCAGCGGAGGGATTCCCGCAAGCCCATCGGAGGGCCGTCCGGTTCGGCCTCGGCCTGCCGGCGACGCACCAGGATGAGTAACACGACGAGGATCACCAACACCACCCAAACGGGGATCAGATAGAACCGCACCAACGTCTCAAGCCCGCTGACGGCGAGTTGCATCAACAGCGTGAAGTAATCCCAGACGGAGCGCGTAAAACAGTAGTACGAGGACGCCACCAGCAAGATCAAGAGCGACAGCAGGCCAATGCGTCTGAGCAATGGCCGGGCGTTGGGCCGGTTTTTCAGAGCCTCTTGGGCAGCTTGCGCGGCCTGTTGCGCGGCCGCCTCGGCTCTGCCGAACTCCCTGTCTGGCGAGTCACCTCGTTGCCCCACGCGCGCCAGTTGATCCGCCAGGCGCTCATCAATACGTCCCAGGAAACGTCGGGCCGATGCCAGCCCGCCAACCCGGCGTTCGTCCACGATCTTCCAGGTTTGCAGCGTCAGGCGCTCGCGGAAAATGGGGAGCACGTCCCGCTCCAGCCTGGATGCGATCGCCCGCTGGTAGTTCAACAAGCCATTTGTCTGTTGCTCGAGGTCATCGGTGATGCATCTTTCGGTCTGATTGAGTGGCCTCGCCCTGGAAGGCGGCTCACTGTTGAGCCGTCGTTCAGTGAGTTCGTCCAGTGAAACACGACACTGTCGAAGAGACTGGTGAGCCTTTAGTAATGATTCGGCGTCCAGGTTGTTTTCCGGTTCACCAGCCTGACCCTCAGGCTGGCGCTCGAACTCTTCGACCTCGGCCGTGATCCGGCGTTCGTCCACAGTATCGGTTAACAAGCCGCCGGGGCTGAGCAGCGCGGCCCCCAGGCGACTGGTATAATAGTCGTAAATCGCTTTGGTATGCATCGCCTGGCGCGCAAGTCCCAACGCCGAATACTTCCAAACCCCTGGCGCTTGGAGACCCTCATCAGTGAGTCCAACCTTCGGAGGATTAGCCGCCGCGGCCGGAGGGTCAACAATCATCTGATGCAGCCATTCAGCCAACATCGCGCGACTGTTTGCCGCGGTCTGCAGCGAGTAACTGACTTCGTTCTCCAGGTCAACTAAGAAACAACTGTGGTTGAACGGTTCAGCATCAGATTGAATCTCAAGGTGCTGATTGACATACGGCCCGCCCGCATAGAGACGATCAACTTCTTGCAGCGTCGCATACACGTGAGCCTGGCCCACGGACGAAAGCGGGGCGTTCCCATCAGTTTGCGCGTCAAATAGCAAGAGAACACCGTTGGTCTCCAGATGCCAGGTGCGATCAGTCACATGCCCCAGAGACTGCATCAAGTACATCAGATCCACCAACATGCCGCCGCCATAGGCCTCGGCCGCCGAAGCAACCACATAGACGGCAACCGTGGTACCGGTGCCGGGCGCGAAATCGTTGCGGCTGCTCCACTCGGCCGGTGGGTTGAAAAGGCGCAACAGGTTTTCTTCCACGGCCAAGCGGACACTCTGTGCGATGCCCCGGGTGGCCTGGCGCTGAAAGAGGAGATTGGCTCCCAGGCGCGTGTTGAGCATCTTGGATTGCGGGCCAAGCTCGTAATCAACCGCCACCCCCGCCGGGACCATGCTCTTCACGGCCGAAGTCTGGGTAACGAAGTCCACCATGCCGGCCAGCGGCAGCCGCTCGACGTGCTCGTGAGGTGCAAACACATTGGGGCCACCCGCCGGTGCATTGGCGTCTTGGCTGAGATCCAGGGCCAGGAATCCCACGTACGGCACACCGCCCGGATAACGCTCTTCGAGGATCACGTGCAGGTTTTCCACGACCGAACGTCCAGACGGTCCCACGCCGAGTACCAGGGTGCGCTGAATGGGGCGTTGCATGGAGTGACCTCTCTCGATTGACAAAACCCATGTATGCATGGGTGGACGAATCTGCGATCCACCCATGCATACACCCGTGAATACGGGTTACGGCTTAATCACGAAGTCCCGCGTGAAAGCCCCCAGCAGTGTCAACAGCTCTTCACCCCACATCTGCTGCTCGTCGGCGTCCAACTGACCGGGGAATTCCTTGGCAAACTTCTCGATCTGAGTCACGAATTCGGCCTTCTGGGGACGCATGCTCCGTTCCACAGCCTCCACGCGCTCGAGCACCTTAGCCTGTAAGGCCGGTTGGCGCGCAAAGTGCCGAAGCGCTTCCTTGAGGGTGCCATCGCCCAGAATCACCGGTTTGTCACCATCAGCCGCAGGAATGATCACATACTGTCCCTCATTCCCTTCCCAGTTCCAGGCGATCAACCCACGGCCCTTGGCTTCCTTGGCAAACAACGTGCCGTAGGCATGAGCACGGATAAACAGCCTGCGGGTATCGTTATCGCCCAGGTTGAACTCCGGGAAGACATAGACAGCATCGCCGCGGCGACGGGAACGTTTGTAGGACTCCTGGTAGGTCCGATATTGCGACATCGAGTCAAACATGAACCCGTGGATCATCTGCAGGACGGTCATCAACTGCGGGTCATCGGTAGAGGCCAATCCCTCGCCCTGCTTGGTTGCAATGTTGGCGAAGATCGTGTTCTGCGTGTCGCGCACACCGGTGATCATGATCCGTTCGGCATTCTGATCGCGGCCGCGCTCCATCGCCTCATTGTAGTTCCAGAAGAAGTCGGCGTTGGCGCGCAACGTCTCCAGCCAGCGGGCGGGTTCGTACTTTTCTGTTTCGGCCAGAAGCAGATTCCTCGGCAGCACCCGGCGCTTATCTGGTTCGGTAATGCCCGCCTTCTCCAAAATAACATCCTCAAGACGAATCTGGCTGATGGGTTCGAACGCTTTCTGGGCGAGGCCAAACACCAACTCAGCAATGGCCTCGCGTCGCTGGCCCACCAACCCCCACAAACCACGTTCCATGCCCTGCAGGTCGCCTAAGGTTCGGAAGCGAGCATCCGCATGGAAGTGATTGTACAAACCGTCAAGATCCTTCACCGGGTCAATGATGGGTTTGCGCCGCACCACGTCCAGACCCATCAGGGCGCGTCGCGCCAGATTCTCATGCTCCTGCAGGTAGCTATCGGCAGCCCAGGTCAAGTTGTCGCGCAACAAGTTCAACCGCTCTAACAAGTCCGCGGCGCTATTCATCAGCGTGGAGACGACCTGCCTGGCCCGCGCCAGTGAATTGTATTCGAGTTCGCGATCGAGGTAGGTCTGAGCTGCCCCGATGTACTCTTCGCGAGCCTTTTCCGAGTTACGGAAGGAGAGTGGCTTGAGCGCCGCCTTGTGATCGCGCTCAAAGGCCTCCTGCGCGACCTGCCGGCGTTGTTGCGTTTTCGTTCGGTCACCCTGGGCGGTATTGCTGCTCCGGCCCAGATCTTCCCAAATCTCCTCCAACCGGGAGCGCAGCCGGGTTAAGAAGATGATGGCGTGAGGCAGTCCCAACTGCCGATCATTGGTAATTTCCTGGACCCGACCTGCCAGGGTTTTCCGCCCCTCCTTGGGAAGTTGCAGGAAATCAGCGATGATCGTCTGTTGCTGAAGATCCAGATGCCGGGCGGTGATCGCCCCGGCCTCCGAAGACAGATCCTCCACGCGACCGGTCACATGGACGAACATCTGTTCCTTGTCCACCTTCCGCAACCGGTTATCGCGTAACCGGTCATCTTCCTTAAGCCGGCCGATGAGGGGCTTGTTATCCTTCTGCCGCAGGCGTTGAAGCAACCGCATCTGATCGAATTCCTTATCATCGAGGAAACGATTGACTTGAATCGCCAGATCCTGCTTGACCGCCTCCAACGGCTCCCGCAATAGACCCTCGGTCAGTACCTCGCGCGCCACACGGTCGGCGCAGATGTCAATAATCTGGCCGGCGGGAAAGATCAATGAGGCCACCCCAAAGCTGCTGTAGACCGTCCGTCGCTCTGGCGCATTGAGGGACTTGACGTTGTTGATCAGCGAAGCCGCGCTCGCCCCCAGGCGAGAGCCTACCTGCAGGAAGATGCCGTCAATCAACATCGGCGCCAGGTTCTCGATTCCCTCCAGGGCGCGCCCGCTGCTGGCAACCGCATCAATCAGATAGCAGATCTTGAACGGCCGCTCATGGCAGTCAACCTGGTAACCGCTTGGATAGTTGATCTGTGCCGGTTCACCCAACCGCTTCGCGGTCTTCTCGGCCCGCCTGGTCATGAAGTAGTCCAACTCTTGCAGAGCCGCGAAGGCATTCGGCTGGATATTGTCCTGGTTAGCTGTGCGGAATACCAACGGCGAGACCAACACGCCGATGACTGACACCAGATCACCCATGCCGCGGCGCTCGAACAGGTCCTTGATCACGTAGGCCACATCAATCAACATGCCGCTGCCCGTGCCGCCACAGATGGACGAGATGATGAAGACATTCACCTCTACCGGGCGAGCAGTGTCGGGACGGCCAGCTTCGGCAGTCAGTCCCAGCCGGGTGACATGCCCGATCGCGTTCGTGAGCGCCTGCTTGACTTCTTCCAGACGCCAGAACAACGCCAACCGGCCCAATTGGCGGTTCTGCTGAGCGCCTTTGCGCAGATTGCTCTCGGCCAGCGCGATCTTCCGGTCGAACCAGGCATCTATCTCCGGAAAATGATTCGCTGCCAGCTCGCGCTTGATGTCGCTGACGTTGACATTGCCCAGATCCAGAAATTCCTCAGTGCCGAGCTTGACCATTTGGCCATCCACCCGACCGAGTTCCTCCTTGGGATCAATGTCGAGGCAAAGCAGGCGTACTGTTGCGGGCAACCGTCCGTTGAAGCGCTGATAGAAACGCGCTTTCAAACGAGCAAGCGCAACCTTGCCCGTGCCGCCCAGACCGATGATGATCGTGGGGATCAATTCCTCCTGACGGGTATCTTCAGCGATCGAACCTGTGTCAGCCATGACATTCCTCCTTGTGTGCTAGAAGCTGTAGCGTAGCCGGTAATGTCCGACAACAATCTCGTGATCCTGATTGTCATCCGGGATCGAGACGCCTTGCCGGTCATCGGCCGGCATATTGTCCATTGTGACCAGGGCGCCAGCGCTCTTTATCAGTGGCGGCAGATAGGTGTTGCGTCCTTCGCGCTGACCTTTCAACCGGGCCGCGACAGTGTCGAGGCCGTCCAACATTACATCACCACCCGAGCCAATGGTGACGACACGTCCCCCGTAATCGTCGAGGTGAAACTTCTTGCCACGTTTGTCTTCCGGCTCCATCACCTCCAGTGTACCGATCACTGCGGGGGTTGGGAAGAAAATCAGCTTCACTGCCAGCGTCAGGAGACCAATCCCCAAAACAATCCCTGCGCCAATCATCAGCGGCATCCACTTGTTCATCCACCACTGGCGGATGCTCAAGGGCAGCGACACATCCCGACTGCTGTCTGCGTTGATCGGAAGCTGCCGAATCGCGCCATCGGCCATTCGCACTTCGACGATACCAGAAAAATGCAGAGTTGCGCTATAAACTCCCTGGTCCAACAAGCCCACAACGCCACTGAACTGATCGTTCTTGGTGCGAGTCATCTCTACCGTGCGAACGATCGTGCCGGCATCATCCGAGACCAGGACTGCGATGCGAAGATCATCCACCCGCTGCCAATCGCTGAGCTTGGCTTCAGCACGGAGCGTCGCCTTCTCATCGGGATTTGCAGGTGACAGAACAAACTCACTAACACGGACATCAGGCGCTTCGCGATTGACCCAAAAAGTCGCTGAACGGCTGATCTCCCCCCCCTGACCGAAGTCCTCGCTCCTGGCCGGCTCGCCGGGCAGTGCGGGAATTGCGAGTTTGCCCACCAGACGCACCGTCACCGTGTAAGGATTGGAACTGGGCTGGAATGTTCCCAGGTCACCCTTGAAGACATTCGGCGACTCGCGAACCAGTTGAGTGGCCGGCTCCCTGTTCACAAGTGCAGATACGATCAGTTCCTGCGCCGACTCAGCTCGCAGAGTTGTCACCCGTACACTGACCGGCGTCTTAGCATCAATGATATCAGACGGCGAGACCTGCACGCTGGTGATCACAGGCGCAGGACCGCGGACTGCCAAACTGGCAGACCGGTTGATTTGCCCTTGTTGGCCAAACCCCAACAGTGTTTGGCCGCCCTTGAGCGCAGGGATGCCGACCTGCCCCTGGATCACAACTTTGACTTTGTAGGCCCCAACAGGTAGATCGGTCAGATCAGCCGAGAAGACATCCGCGCCCTTGCTGGCAAGCACCACAGACCGGATCTCTGCGCCGACTTGATCTGTCACCCTGGCAATCGCGGTCAGATTCTGCGCCAGGTTGCCGCCCTGAGTCTTGACTTCCAGGTGCGCGCTTTGACCCACCTCGGTAACGTTGGGCACGATATCTACGGAGGCGAGCACGGGAAATGTCGCCAGGCGAATCGTCTCAGTAATGGGCGGAAGCAATGATCGAGACTCACCCTTCTCGTCTCGCCAGTATGCCGCCAGCCCAAGAGTATATTCCCCTATCCCTAGTGGCTGATCGTAACGAACCTCGTAGATTCCCTCATCGGACTTCTGAGACTCTTGAACGGTAAGGGCACGAACTGGTTGGTCTTGTCCGGTGATCTGCACCTGCACTTGTATGGGGTACTTACTTTCAAGGCGGACCGGCGCGCCACCGCGATCATCATCAACGACCTTGACAGTTAGCAACAAAGGACTGTTCGCAGGACGAATAGTCTGCGCGTCCTGTAATTCCAAGCGAAGCGGGAGCTCGTCCTGCCATAGGGTAACACTGTTATTCCCCGCACCCGAAGTAGTAATAACTTTCCAAGTGCCAGGAGCCGGCCGATCCACGGCGTAGAATTCATCCAGATCAGCAGTGCCACCGCCCGAATGCTTCACATCCGCGTCCGAAGCCGCCAATACTTCGCCGCTCGGTCGGGTGATTTGCATCGAGACATCCTGTGAGGTCTTGAACATGGAGAAGGTAACGCGACGCAAATATGGTGGAACGACCAAATCCTTTATCCCGGCAGAGCTGAGATCTTTGGGTGAGCTTGGCCGATACCCGAGTAGCCTTTGGGCTGCGACATCATGGAAACGGGTGACCAGATCCCTAATTCCATTGATAGGAATATAGGCGTCATCAGGCCCCGTCAGAAGTTCCTGCTCCCACCGCGCTTGATCTCCAGGTGTTGCATTGATCGTGACAACATAGATCGCTGTGGGGTAAGTCAACGGATCGCCGTTGCGGCCGTTACGCAAAGCCTTCAGACTCGCCCTTAGTTTAGCAAGAAACTCCGTCTGCCCGCCCGGATAGGTGATCGGGTAGGTAGGATATTCATTCAGCGCAGCATCCGTCAAAAGCAGGACGACCGGTCTGCGCTGCGGATCGGAGAAAGTGCTCGCGGCCTTGAACATCTCGTAGGCGCGATCAAAGGCCTTGACAAAGTCGGTATCACACATCTCTTCTGCGCGAATACTGGTGCGCAACCGCTGATCTGTCGCCTTCGTGATGGCGCTGTAATCATTCGTCCATCGCCCAAAACCAATCACACCTATCCCATATGGGTCATTGACCGTGGAATTTACCTCCATAAGCCCGACCACGAACTTGCTTGCCGCAACTCGAATTTTATCAGGGTCCGTAGGAACCGTTGTAGTCTTGGTATAACACTGGGTGCCCAACATGCTGTTAGAGTTGTCTATCAGCATGACCAGATCCACTACCTGAGGCTTCCCTCCAGTGGGTTCTTGAGCCAAAGCAGTCTGCCAGAACACCACCGATAGTGCAACGCCGAATACAAGAGCCAGGATCGGCAACGCCGCTCTCTTCCAGTATATAATTGTGGGTAGTCTTCGCATCATTGTGTCCCTCCACGGTATCATGGGAGGATCCAGTCTTGGTCACTACACGGCCATTGCTTGGCGTTCCAGTCCGTTACAACCCGGCCTTGCAGGTCATCGGATGGCACATTACGCCTTCGAACTTGACAATCCAATAGACGCACAAAGTACATCTACTTTATCACGCGCTCAGCGATCACCGAGGCTTCCTGTTGCGCAGCCATGAACCGCCGATACTCCTCGACCCCCATCACCACCACCATCGGCTGCCCCGCCCGCTCCACCAGATAGTGCTTTCCACGAAAGTGCGCTGACTCAAGTATCTCGCGCGCCCGTCCACGCAAGTCGGTTACGCTGATGATCTCAGGCTCCTTGTTCATGTGGCCCTCCCGTGTTACATCATCGGGCTTGCAGTATAGAGAGAGTAGACACTCGTCAGAATCTTACAGGTTGTACGACCACAATCCAAAACTCGCCCTCGGCGCAGAACGCACGGGGGTGGCGCGGTCAAAATCAGGGCTGCGAGAAGCTCCTCGTAACTCAAGCTCGGGTGGTGATGTGGGGAAACGGCTGGGAGTCAGATTCGAGATGAAACAACGAACGATAAGTGCACTTGCCTCGCCAGCCTGGATGAAACACCGCCGATCGTAGCAGCACGCACCATGTCAGAATCAATCGGGCAAGCAGAACGCAAAACTCTCAAGAAGGAAAGCCAGCCCGAAATGGACACTCCATAGGAGTATTATAATCTATGCTAAATTTGGCACTATGATGCAGATCATATGCGTTGGCACAACCACAATTGAGGTTTTACGAAAGATAACCAGCAAATTGCGGACACGGATCGAGGCTACTCACATCACAGACGCGACAGACGAGTGAATAGCCCCGTTGAGGCATCGAACTGTTGGCCGATGGCCTCCAGCGTTGCGCCTTGTTAACGCAAGGCGCGCATCTCTGCCGTCTGATCCGTCCAGACAGAATTCGGCTCCGCGTCTACCCGCGACAGCTAGTTGCCCGGCGAGTTACCTTCGATAGCGCGGCAGCCCCGTGGGGACTCGAACCCCTGTACAACACCAGCGCAGAACACCCTACACGTGGATTTGGCCGGCTGCGCATAACTATCATTATCTGCAGAGCGACCTGTGGAGCGCTGATAGCGCGATCGTACGCGTCGACAACGCCACGCCGACCGCAACCGCGACGACAGCGCCGGCCGCCACACCCTATCGCCGGTGGCTGCCGCGCATCTGGCAGACAGGGTAGCAGAAGAGCCCGCCATTCACCGCCGCCAAGCCGTGACCACCCTATCTTGTTAGCGGCCGGTGAACAGTGCGCCGCAAGCAAGCTACCGCAAGCAAGCGTAGGCAGCTGGGAAGACCTGCTCCAGTCGGTCCTTAATTACGGGGTTGCCTAGGTCCTGATCGCTCCGTTCATTTCATGTGACGCCAAAGGCCGCGCGGCGGCCAAGTCAAGTCGAAAGCGGCGTCGCCGACGAGAGTCGTCAGGATCGGCATGAGGAAATCGCTCAAATCCGTGAGCACCGCCAGGAAGGTGCGCCCACCCACAACGAGGCGGTTACGGCGCAGAAAGGCCTCCCAACGGGCCTGCACATCGGGTCGCTGCGCAAACTCTGCCGTCAGAGCCACAGGGCGAGAGGCAGGCAACGCCGTCTGGCGCCGAGCAAATGTCGCTGCGATCGCCCGTCCCAGAATAGGCCCGTCAAACGACAGTTCCTGCGCCAACATCCAGAGGTCGTAGAAATCCTTGATCCGGCTGTTCAGGGCCCCCAGTACCACCATCGCGTGGAGCTTTTCGGCGACGACAGTCTCCTTGGGATAGACGCGTACCCGCGGCGCGGGGAATGACAGCAACGTCGGATAGACGGCCTCCTCGGCCGGTGGGGTGACAATATCGCCGAACCCAATGTCAATCTGCAAGGGGATGCGCGCCTTGCCAAGGAAGGCATTCAGCTCGATCCGCTGGCCCTGGTATTCCTGGTCAAGGCGGATCGGTTGCGCCCGCACACTGTCAAGATCGAAGGTTAAGCCATCCGCTTCTGAGTCGGAGGCGCAGATGCGTCGGAACACCTCCACCCACCGACCACTCGTATTGTCTCCGCAGCCAAGCAGATCCAAGTCACGGGTTGGCCGGTGCGGCTGCATACCCCACACGGCAAACGCCAACGCGCCTTTCAGCACGAAACGCCCGCTCTCTTCTGAACGGCTCAGCCGATACAGCAGGCGCTCGATGGCGAAGCGCGTGAGGAGAAGATTGAACTCCTCCCCGCGTTGTTGACTCAGGTTCAGCAGCCTCTGATGCACTGAGGCCGGCAGGTTCACCGGAGACTCTCGTTTCATGCCGTGGCCTCCAGGTAGGGCAGCATCACGTTGGCTACGCGGCAGACCTGAGCATAGCGCCACAGCTCGTCGTTGGTGCAAAGCCGGCGACGCCGCACATCACGCAGCGCCTCAAGCGCCACGTCGAGGCCGATCTTGTTGCGATACTTAAAGCAGTCGGCGATCGTCTTGGCGACGCCATAGACCCGCACCGTGACCCCTTCGATCAGGTGCGCTTCGACGCCTTCGGTGAACGCCAAACCTGAGAAACGCATGATGCGGAGCGGAGGATAATCTACGACCGGCCGCCACTTGCGTTCTTCGATGGCAAGCCAGACCTCGAAGGGCGCCTGGGTCGTCAGGTCGTGAAAGCGCAGCGCCGAAAGGAGGCAGACTACACCGTGCGGTACACGCGTGCAGGCTTCGGCCAGGGTGTGGTGCTCGGTCACCCCGGCGGCATCGGCCAGCATGTACAGGCCGCGACCGGAGCGGCGGAGAATGCCGCGCTGCGCCAGCCGCCGGAAGGTGGCGCTCGCAATGCCTGCCCCGCGCACGTCGCGCGGGCGCAGGAGGCCGGCCTGGCGTATTAGCGCGATCAGACGCTCGGCGTGGGTTTCGACCATACATGCCTTTCCGCTGCTACAAGACCTATAGTTTCAGTGACATCTCTCAAGGCATTATAGCACAGCACCGCCCACAAACCCAATCCCCAGCTCTTCACCCCGGCGTCATGAGTTTTTCCCAGTCCCAAGCGCCGGCTGCCATCGCCTCGAGGTTGGTCAGCCTGATGACGCCCGCCGGCAGTTTGTAGCGCGCTGCGTACAGGATCAACTGCTGCTTACGCCGCGCCTCCTCGCTGTAGAGCACCAACGCCAGCCGGCCGACCAGCTTCAGGCTCTTGGCCCACTTGGCCACCAGCCGCTCGGAAACCTCGCGCTGCACCTCTACCGGCCAGACTTCGCCGCGCAGGGAGAACGCCAGGTCCGGCTCGGCGCGGGCGCGTCGGGTTGTGCCGCGTGCGGCTGGCGCAGAAGACGTTCACTGCGCCAGCCAGGGTTTCGAGTTGCCGGGTGGTGACTGGGTGCCACGAATCGAGAGGGCGAGGGCGCCTGGCCGGCGGTTTGTGTGTGCCGACCCAGGCATTGTGCGCGTCCCGCAGCGATCTGGTTTCACGCCTCCTGTTGATCCAGTCGCTCCAGCGGCATGTAGGCGCTGCGCCAGCGCAACGTCCAGAGGCCCGCGGTCGCGCCGGTTGCCAGGCTGGTCAGGTCGGTGGCGTAGCCCAGGGGGACGCCGGCCAATTGGGCCTCGCGCGCCAGGCGGGCTGCCGCGGCCGGTGTGTCGGCGCAGAGGGCGACGCACTCCTGGAGCGCCATCTGGTTGATCCACTTTTGCCGCCGGCGCCAGGACTCACCCCCGCGGCCCTGCACCTCGACGTAGAGCTGTTGGATCGCGTTCTCGATCAGCACGTCTGGCTGCGCCCGGCCCGCGTGCGCCAGAATCGGGCAGGGTTCGCCCGTGTAGCCGTGGCGGCGGGCGTGGTACAGGAACGCGCAGAGGGCGCCCGTGTGCTGGAGTTGGCCGGATGCGCCCCCGCTGTGCCGCGCTGCGATGAGGTCCCACTCCGCCGCCACGGCCGTCACGCCGACCTGGGCCAGCCGCGTCCGGCCGTGGTCGGTGAGGCGCACCATGGCCAGACGGCGCCCGCCCGCGCGGACCAGGACGCATGCCCAGAGCCCCGCTTGCGCCAAGTGCTGCCAGGCCAGCTTGTAGGTGCCCGACCGGCGGTCAAGATATTTGTGATAGTTGACGGCCTCGGTCAGCGCGGCGCGCAGCGACCAGCCGCTCCAGGCCAGGGCGGCGAGTAGCTCATACTCGACGCGATTGAGCGGCGTGTGCTTTGGCAACGTGCGCACATAGCGGCGGACCGGTGTTAGCACTTCAGCCACGGGGGCCGGCACGCCGGTCGGGTCGGAGCCGTCCACCGGCAGCCAGCGCAGGCGGTCGGCGAGATCGGCGATGGAATCCAGGGTCATCACATGCTCCTCTGATGTTCATACGTGCCGCGTGAGCGCAACGCGGCGTTGTTTATACGTTGCACGAGCGCGGCTGCGGGCGAGCGAACTTGCCCCGATGCGCTAACCCGGCTTTCTGCCCGCATATGCTAGAGCGGCAAGCTGCCCGTTTGCGCCAGCACCCCTTACGCCTTTTTCGTTGGCGTTTGTCCGGGTGCAGCAGCGTGCCCAGGCCGGCGGCGCGGCGGCTCAGTGCGGCCGGTTGGCACGCCGCCGCAGTAACCCCAGTCCTCGCCGGCCGGTCGCCAGCGCGCGCGGAGAGCGTGTGGAGGGATAGGCACGCGGGGGGGCCGACGGTACAAGCGCGGGCGCGAGCCGCGGCGCCCGCGCCCGTTCCTGGGGGAGCCGCCAGGGCGCACCAGGTCGCGTAATCGAGCAGGACGGCGCTGGGGCGCGTGCCTCGCTCGGCGATGATCAACGGGCGGCGCGTGGTGCGGACCTCGGCGAGGGCGGCGCGCAGGTTGGCCTGCGGATTACGGACATTCAGCAGCGGCAGCGGCGCGCCGGCGAGCGTAAGGGTCTGGACGATTGGTTCTGACATCGGGTGCTCCTTTTCTGAGCGTGAGAATTTTTTGTCACAGAAAACGGCTGGGCATTTTGTGTGACAAAAAAATGCGACTTCACGGACTGACACGCCCCCAGCCGCCAAGGGCGGGCGGGGTGAGTTGCCAGCCGGACGACGCGAGGGGCGCGGGAGCGATCTGTGGTGCGAGATCAGCCCGCGCCGGCCTGGCCGCCTCTAGCGCAGCAGTCAGGCCGGCCGCCTGTGCCTGGGCCGCGGCGAGTTGGTCCGCCAGGTTGGCGGCGCGGTCGCGCGCGGCGGCCAGTTCGGCCGCGAGGTCTGCGCTTCGTTGCCTTGCCGCCGCGAGTTGCGCCGCCAGGTCGGCGGCGTTTGCACGCAGGGCCTGCCAGGTCTCGAAGGCCAGTAGCACTGCGGCCGGCTGGCGGTGACGCAGCGCGATGATGACCGGCGCGCCGGTCTGGCGCGCGGTCGCTACCGTGGACTTGAAGTGCTGCAGCAGAGTGCGCACTGTAATGCTGTCCGGTTCAGCCATGACAAGAGTCCTTTTCTGGATGCATGACGATGTATAAACATGCGCCAGATGGGCGACGGAGCGCTTTGCCCATTGTTTATACAGCGGCGGGATGTTTGAACATCCGCGCAGATGAGCAATGTGCCGATGTTTGAACATCCTTCCGGTCGCCCTTCCCCGTTGTTTGCACATCCGCGGGCCGTCTCGCGACTCCCAGCCCTCATCGAGAGGGGCGGTGGGCGGCTGCCGGGCTCGTGACCCTGGTTCGGGCAGCGGCGTGACGCCATCGGCCGGCCTGGCCACGCCAGACACTGAAAGGCGAACAGCGCTTGTACGGCCTTCCCAGCGCCGCTTGCAGCCCCAGGACATTTGCTACGGTCCAAACGCTACGGGCCAACGTAGCGTCTCGCAAAAGCCCCATCGGCGGGGCCACGGTTGGCCCCGTTGTGGCCCCGCCGATGGGCCCACCAGATGGCCCCGTCAACAGCCCCGTTGAAACAGGCCGTCCTGGGTCGTGTCGCCGCCGAGCAGCCACGAGGAGGCGTTGCCCTGCGGGTCGGCATCCACCAGCGCGACGCGGCGGCCCTGCTCGGCCAGGTAGGCCGCCAGGTGGACGGCGAGGGTGGTCTTGCCGACGCCGCCCTTTTGATTGGCGATGGCGATGGTCGTCATGCCGGCCACCCCGGTGTGCCCAGATCCGCCGCCCCCGGCAGGTCCAACGCCTCCCCGCCCGCAACGGCGGTGTCCAGTCCTTCCGATGCGGCGTCATGGAGCTGGTAGACAGCCGCGATCGCCGCGGTCACCGTCTGCCAGAATGCCTGCAACCCGGCAAAGATCGTCAGATCGTGCATGATGTCCTCCCGTATTTTGGTCTTTATGTCGCGCAAGTAATCCGCTGCCTGCCCCATTTCCTCGAAGAATCGGCCATATGGTCGCCCCCCGCGTGATGTGAGGGGGGCTATCTACCCTGCCTTTCAGGGATTCAGGGGCGTCACCCGTCGCCATCCGCCGGTGACGCAGCTTCCTACCCCGGCTGCGCCGCGCCGTTCCCCACCGCGCCGGATGACTGCGGCGCCTGGAGCTGGCCGGCCAGAAAGGCCGCCCGCAGCAGAGCGATCTGGACGAGCACGGCCAGCCGGCGCTCTGCGCCGCACACCGCGCCGGCGCCCTGCGCCAAGCCGGGTGGGGGGCGCCTCTGCGCCCCCGCCGCTCCCCGACGGCTGCTAAGCCGAGGGCGGGCGGCGGGTGGCGGTTGCGCCCCGCCCGTGGCGCTCTGCGCCCGTTGCCGGCGCGATGCGCCGGCTCTCAATTGGCGCTGGCGGCAGGCACGCGGGGCAGCCGCAGCACCAACTTCTTCAAAAACCGGGATTCGACCAGACGCCAACGGCCAGTTACGTGTCGCGCCAGTGTCCTTCGAATCTTTAATGCACGCGGTTTCGCGGTTAACGCGGTTAATTGGTGAGCTGCTCAGTCGGCCATTTTTCGCGCGCGCGATTTTTGTGTGCGGGCGAGTCCAGCGATCGCGCGCGCGATTAGTCGCCAGACTCACGGCTGTCATTAACCGCGTTAACCGCGAAACCGCGCGAGGCGCCAACGCGCCACCGGGCAGTGGCCTTTCCGCCGGGTGGCAAGATCTTCTCCAAGCGCAGGCCGCGCTCATCGAACACCATGTCGGTGCGTTGGGCCAACGCTCGCCCCAGTTGGCGTGTCAGGCTACCGCTGAACTTGGGATTGGCCAGGGCATCGGCGAAGTAATCCGGCAGCGCCTCACATAACTGTCGATCGCCCGCAGCCTGGGGTTGCTCCTGACCACTTGGCATGGCCTGGCTGGCCGCCCGCAAGCGAGTGACCAACTCGGCAGTCGTGACCGCTTGTGCCCCCAAGGCTTCGTGCCACGCGGCCAGGAAGCGCAGCCATTGAGGCCCCTCGTCGTCGACGCGCTCGTAAAGATCGGCCAGGTTGCTCAGGAAGCCTGCGATTCCGGCGTGGGCCAGGATTCCCGCGACTATCCGGGACCAGCTCTCAAAACTTCCGAGAGGCGTTATGGCGGCTGGTGGGCAGCCATCGGCCCACCAAGATCGCGCCAGGGTGAGCAGCGCAGCCAGCAGCCGCCCGCGCTGCGTGTTGGCCCAGCCGATCAGGTCAGGGTGCTGGAAGCGGCGGTGGAGCCAGGGTTGCGCAGTTTGAGCGTTGAGGCGAATCCAGTAACAGCGCCGGGGCATGTCGCCGCCAAGACGCAGGTTATTGCCGGTCGCCAGCCAGGTCGCCCGCTGCGGCAAGTTCAAGGTCAGGTTTTGACCCAAGAGTCGGTCTTGCCAGGTTGACGAGGTCAACGCCCGCGCCAGGTCAGCCGAGGCCAGAATGCCATCAACATTGTCAACCACGATCATCGGGTTGCTGCCATGCAGTAGACTCGTAAGCTGCTTACGCCATTCCTCGTCAGTTTTGGGTGCGCCCATCATCGCTGCCGGACGGCCGGTGCCGATGATGGCCGCCAGTTCGGCCAGAAGGCTGGCGCCCACCCCCGGCTGAGGCTTGTCGAGCAGCGCCAGTGGCGCGTTGCCATTGAGGGCGGGGCGCAGAATTGGCGTTAGCAGCAACGCCCATGTGTTGGCCCGGCTCGCCTGGTCGACGAACGGGAAGTCGCTGATTGCCTCTGCAAGGAGCCCGACCGCGCTTTGCACCTCGTCGGAATTGGGACGGGCTGGGATCTCCGGCAATTCGAAGCCGGCCGGGGGCGCGTAGTACAAGCCTGTTTCGAGATCGTAGCCGGGGTGATCGAGAATAGTGCCATTCGGCCGCAAGACGGGTGTTTCGGTCAACGCCTCCAGACGCGGAAAAGGCCAGCTGCCGATAGTCAGGAGATCTCGAACCACCGCGTCGGGCGGCGCAATGTAGCGGGGCTCACCGTGGCGATCCGGCACGCGCCAGAAAGCAGTGCGAGCCATTCGGCCGCGCAGGGCATCTCCGGTGATCCGCTCGATCTGTGGCCGAGAATTCTCGTCGTTGCGCACTCGCACGAGTGCGCCTGACCGCACGAACACCGTAGGGGGCTCGTTGCGGGCATGCAGGGCCGCCAGCGCATCGGCAGTTATGGCTTGCAGCGGACGATCCGCGGCCCAGATACTCGGCAAATCGTCCGTTGCCGGCGGCTTGGTCCCGTCGTCGGTGGCGCTAGCCAGGCCTGGCTTGCGGCTGGCCCGCGTCGCCCGCCGCTGCTCGTTCAACGCGCCGTGCCAGGCGCGCAGGGTTTCCTGGGGCACCCTCCGCTTGCGCAGCCGGCGATCCACCCGCAGCATGGCATTGCGATCCAGCCCCAGGCAGCGTTGGGTCAGCATCGGCAGCAGATCCTCGACGGCATCCCGGTCGGTGGCGGCGTCAATGTCTGCCAGCACCTCCTCGACGCGCTCGGCGTCGGCCTGGTCCGTGTCCGCCGCGTCACCGGGCAGCTCGACGAACGCCAAATTCGGCCAGTCCGGCTCGCCTTCGTCGGCGTCGCGCACCTCGACGCCCAGGGCTGCCTCGGCCTCTTGGCGCGGCGTCAGCGCCGGAGCGCCGTTGTTGTGTGGGGCCACAGTTGACGCTCGGCAGGCCGGCTCTTGGGTCGAAGTCGCTGCGACATGTTGTCCTCGATAGGCCGGCCGCGGCCCCTCGACCAGCTCGCGCAGGTCGCGCCAGTCCCGGCCCTGACAGCTGTTGTGATGGCAGCCGGCGGCGATGGCGCCGTTGGCGAACTGCACGATGTAGGCCGAGCGGTCGGTGTGCGCGCTGTTCCAGGGACACACCTCGAACACCCAGCGCTGCCCGCCCTGCCAGGCTTTCGGCTCGCTCACGGCCAGGTTGTGCTCGGCCAGCCAGTTGGCTACATCCAGGTGCTCACCGCTGCGGCCATTGCTGCCCGGTCGCGGCTGCGCCGGTGGTTGCATGGCGGCCACGGCGGCCAAGAGCTCCTGAGACACAGGAGCCACCTCAGCCGGCGCTTCGACGATGTGCGCCAGGCGGTGCGGCCGCTCCGCCGTCGGGTCGCCCTTGCAGACCGGCGTGCCGAAAATTTTGCTGATGCGCGCCGGGTTGTGGCAGGTCTGATCCACGATCGCCAGCGCATCGTCGAAGCGAAACGCCAGCGCCCGCAGGACGTTCTGCACCAGCCCGCCGTCAGCTGCGGGCAAGCTCACGCGGTAGAGCAAGTGCGCGCCGTTGCCGGAGTCGGCGTAGATCGGCTCCGGCCAGCCTTGCTCGGTTAGCCAGGTCCGGATCTGCGCCGCCCGCGCCAGCGCCAGGGCGTGCTCGGCGTCGGTGGCCGAGATGCCGCTGGGCCGCACGGCATCCAGGTCAATCAGCAGCCAGCGCCGCTCGGTGATGTCGCTATCGGCGGTGGTCGGGTCGCTCCTGCCGCAATCGCGCAAGCGGTTGACAGCGCGCGCCAGCAGATCGGGCTGCACCAAATTCAACGTCACGTAAATGCCGCGCGCCTGGATGCCGGCGGCGGCGTGCGCCAGCTTGACCGGATCGTCGAAGTAACCGGAAACCGTATGTGGCCTGTTCCAGCCAGGCGTCACGGCGTCCAGCCCCCGCAGCTCGACGACCTGGCCAGGCGCAGCCAGCAGAGCCAGGTGTCGTAGGATCTCAGCGCGGTCGGCGCGGAGGGTATTGCTCATCGCGCCGACCTCGGCAAGCGAGCCTCCAGCCGTCGTCGGAGCAGATGCGCCAGCCAGCGGTCGAACCGCACGCCGGCATGCTCCTCCAGATAGAGCGCGGCATCGAGCTGCCAGGAGAGCATCCGGTCGAACCCTGCCGATAGCGGCCCCGCGATTGGACGCCCGTGCGCGGCTGTGCTAACCTTGGTCCCGGAAGTGACCTGCTGCGCACTTCCACCCGCATTGTGGGCCCTGGGGACGCCGCTCAAAGCTCCTAGGGCCTTCTCTTTGCTCATATCCCTCATTCCTCCTCTGAATCACTTGGCATCTCTTACAGTAGCCCTGACAGGTAGCGCGCCGGATTGTCCTTGATCAGTGCAGCATCTTCTGCATACCCCTGGGTCGTAACTGTGCTGACGTGGCCCAGGCTAGCCGCGACCGCCCGCAGATCGCCGCCAGCGGCCAGGGTGAGTGCGGCATAAGTGCGGCGCAGGGCCTGGCAGCTCACGCCCGGCTCAGTCACGCCGACCTGCGCCAGATAGCCGCGCACCATCTGCCGGACGCCGCGCACGCTGATTCGTTGGCCCGGCGCGGTGCGGCCAGAGGTCCAATGCAGTGCAGTGAACATGGCGGTCGTTTCAGGCTGGAGCAGCGCCCGCGCCGCCAGCCAGCGGCGCAGCTCGCCGGCCGTTTGCAGCGTCAACTCGACCGTGCGCGGGCGGGCGCCCTTGCCGATCACCCGCAGCGTTTCGGCCTGGAGATCAACATCCGCCACGTCAAGGCGACAGGTTTCGGCGACGGTCAGGCCCAGGATCGCCATGGTGGTGAGCATGGCGCGGTCACGCACACCCTTGACCGAGGCCAGCCGCGGCGCAGCCAGCAGCCGTTTGATGGTCGCCGCGGTAAGGGGTGGGCGCCTGTCCCGCGGGCGGCGTGGTTTGGGCAGATGCAACTCGGCGACGGGGTTGTCCTGGCGCAGGCCCGCCGCGACGAGCCCAGCATAGCAGCGACGGAGGCTAACCAGTTTCCGCCGCACCGTGCTTGCCTGCTGCGTGGCGGTCAGTCCTGCCAGGTAGGCGCGCACGTGGGCGGCGGTCGCACTCAGCATGCCGACATTCTGACCAGCGAGGTAAACAGCAAAGTCGCGTACATCGGCAAAATAGGCGCGCGCTGACCCGGCACTGATCTGCCGCACCCGCACCCGCTCCTGCAAGATCGCCGCAAACTGGGCGAGGCCCGCATCATTCTGCGGCACCATGGGTGTTGGCCCCACGGCCGGCGTCCTGCTTGTTCCCGCAATTGTGTTGTTCATACCGTCTCCTTCTCCTATGTAGCCTGTGATCTGGGTCGGTGGATAGACCGAACCGATGTTCGTCGCCAACTTGTCAAGTTGGGCCATTTCGTAGACAATAGGGCGCTCCACCGATCCGACCGACCAGGGGCGATTTGTGCGTCCTGCTCGGTTCCGCTATGCACAGGATACGGGAATGCTTGTTGCGTTTTCAAGGGGGGATGTTGCGCGTGGGAGATCCATGTTGCGCGTGGGGAGGTCATGTTGCGCGGCCGCCGTCCACGCAGCCGTACGGAGGTAGATTTGATGGCACTTGACAAGGGGAGAATGGGTTACTGGCTCTCGCTGTGGGCTAGCCGCGGCAGCATTCCCGGTAGCGCCCTGGCGGAGCAGTTGGGCCGGCATCGCAGCCAGGCAACGCACTGGTTGCGCGGCGAGCGGCGCCTGACCCCGACCGATCTGTGCTCTCTGTTGTTGTATCTGTGGCGCAAAGGCGCGTTGTCAGAGCCGGGCGAAGTCCGCTACGCGCTGAGGCAGATCGGCCTCCCGTTGGACCGGCTACCCGACATCCTGGCCGAAACACCGGCCGAAGCAAAGGCACGGGCGCAGTTCCTCGCCTGGCTGAACGACTGGCAGGCCCTCGCCCTGGATCTGGCACGCCAAAAGATCTGGTGGCCCCCAGCTTACGTGGAGCGCCCAAGCGAGACCTCCCAACTCGTTACTGCGCTACTGGCCAAGCCGCCCCAACCGGTGATCGCCTGGGGCATGGGCGGGACGGGCAAGACAACTTTGGTCAACGGCGTCGCGCGTCTGCCTGCCGTGCGTGAATGCTTCTGGAACGGTGTCCTGTGGGCTACGCTGGGGCCCGCGCCCGACTGGCCGGCTGTGTTGACCGGCTGGTGCGGCCTGCTGCGCCTCCCCACCAACAATGCTGACGCGGCGCAGCTTGTCCGGCGGCTGGTGGCGCATCTGGGGGCGCCTGGGCGCGGCTATCTCCTCGTCCTGGATGACGTATGGACGGTGGAGGATATCGCCCCTCTCCAAGAGCTGACCCAGGTGGCTGGTGTCCTGATCACCACGCGCCAACGCGGCCTGGCGGTTTTGTGGCCAGGGAGTACTCCGGTGGAGGTCGGGGCGTTCGACGAGACAGAGGCGCTGACGGTGCTGCGCACCCACAGCGCCAGCCCCGGTGTCGCGGAGCCGCCCGGTGCGGGTGAAGAACTGGTGCGCACGGTCGAGGGGCTGCCCCTGGCCGTGGCGCTCCTCGGCCAGGCCGTCGGGCTGTACGGTTGGGCTACGGTACTGGAGCGGGCGCGGGATGTAGAGCGACGTCTGGGCGTCTTGCACCGCGACAATGATCGTTACAGCAGTGCGCGGCTGGCGCTTCAGGTCAGCTACAACTCGCTGGACGCTGAGGCCCAGGCCCGGTTTCGCCGCTTGGGGGTCTTCCCTTACGGCGCCAGCTTCGCCGCACCGGTTGTGGCCGGTCTGTGGCGGCTCGCTGATGACGCGCAACCCGTGCAGCAGTGGCTGGACGAAAGCCGCGATCGGCTGGCTGACCTGGCTGACTGTGGCCTCCTGCTGATCGCCGACGACGATGCCCAGGCGCCTCGCTGGCGGCTGCACAGCGTGGTGCATGACTACGCGCGCCACCTCCTCCGGCAAGCTGGTGAATGGGACGCCGCGCGCGCCGACTTCGTCGGCCACTACCTCGGTCTGGCGCACATGCTTGGCCAGCGGCCCGACCAGTATGATGCCCAACTCACGGCCGAATGGCCCAACCTGGCGGGCGCCTTCGACTACGCCTGGGACGCAGGGCGGCACGAGACCTGCGCTTTCCTGCTCGCCTGCCTGCATTCCTGGTTGCTGTTGACGGGCCGGCTCGCCGCGCTCGATCGCTGGCTGGCGCGGCTGGCCGAGGTGGCCGAAGAGCTTTCGGACGCGGCCCGCGGCTGGCTCGACCATGCGCGCACCCGGCGCGCCCTGGCGTTGGGCCAGTGGGCCGAGGCGGCCCGCTACCGGGATGCAGTTATGTCGAACGACGCGGTCGAGACCCGGCTGAAAGCGTTCCTATGCTTTGAGGCGATCGCACCCAGCCTGCAGTGGGGTGATCTGGAGGGAGCAGTCCGCGCGTTCGCTTTGGGCAAGGGGTGGGCCGAGGCGCTGGACGATGCGGACGTGGATATTGCGCTGTGCAAGGCGGGCGCGCAGTTGGCGCTGGCTCAGCATGACTGGGGGACAGCCGATCGGCAAATCGCGCTGGCCGCCGCCACGGCGCGCGAGCACAACCGGACTGCCGAGATCCTTGACTTGCTCCGGTGGCTGGGCGCGCGGTATCGCGCGATGGGGCAACCGACGGAGGCGTTGACCTGTTTTCAGGCAGCGTGGGAGGTCGTCCAGCAAGGGGGGGCGCTCGTGTTGGAACTGAGCATCCTGGTTGAACTGGCGCCGCTGGCCGCGACCCAGGGCGAGCTTGGCCAGGTACGCGCAGCAGCCGACCGGCTGCTGGCGATCTTGCCAGCGCTGGAGTTGCCAGAGGCAGACAAGGCGTCAAGAGAGGGCTTCGCCTACCAGTTGCTGGCGTTCGTCGCTCAACGCGAGGGTCGGATGGACGACGCGCTCGCCCTGGCCCAGCAGGCGGTAGAACGATGCCGGGACGCGCGCGACCCGAGTATGCAGGGCGACGCCTGGCGCGTGCTGGGGGCCGTTCACGAAGCACGTGGAGAGCGAGAAGGCGCGATAACCGCCTATACTGCGGCGCGGGCGGCCTACCAGCAAGCCCACGCCGCTGTCCAGGCGCAGGATGTTCGCACGGCGCTGGCCCGCCTCGCCGCCTGGCCCTTGATCTTCGCTCTGCTTTGACCAGGCCGATCCGCGGCGGTCCTGCTTGTCCAGATTGGGAGCCTGTGGCATAGTCTAGTCAAGACTAGCTTAGTCTGGCCTAGCTTATCCAACGAGGTGTGCCATGTTCATCAACCGCGTGCGCGAGTTGGCCTTTCTGGAACGGCGTTACGCCGCCGACCAGGCCGAACTGATCGTGCTCTACGGCCGGCGCCGCGTGGGCAAGACCGAGTTGCTGCGGCGTTTCTGCGAGGGTAAACGCCACTTCTTCTACGTGGCCGACCTGGGCACCGAGAACAGCACCCTGGCTGAGTTGGTCCGACGGTACGGCGAGCTATTCCACAACGATCCCGAAAGCACGCACTTTGCCACCTGGGATCAGGTGTTCAAGGCGCTGGCGCGCCAGGCGGGCGAGGCGCGCCTGATTGTGGTGCTCGACGAGTTCACCTACCTGTTGCAGACCAGTCCCACCCTGCCCTCGATCCTTCAACGCCTCTGGGATGAGACGCTGCAACATACCCACCTGATGCTCATCTTGAGCGGCAGCTATGTCGGCATCATGGAGCGCGAGGTGCTGGCCTATCAGGCGCCGCTCTACGGCCGGCGTACCGCGCAGTGGCGCCTGCAACCCCTGAGCTTCGCTGATGCCCGGCTCTTCCTTCCTGGCTACAGCCTGCAAGACCAAGTGCGGGCCTACGCCGTGCTGGGTGGCGTGCCCGCGTATCTGCGCCAGTTCGCCGACCGCCGGCCGCTGCTGGATAACATCGAGGGTGACATCCTCAGCCAGGGCGCGTTCTTGTACGACGAGCCGCGTTTTCTCTTGCAGATGGAACTCCGCGAGCCACGGGTCTACTTTGCGATCCTGGAAGCCATCGCCACCGGCCGCGTGCGCCAGGATGAGATCAGCCAGGCGGTCGGGGTTAAGGGCGCATCGCTGGGCTATTACTTGAACACGCTGCGGGACCTCGGCTTGCTCGAACGGGCCGTGCCAGTCACCGATGCCGACCCGGCGCACTCGCGGCAGGGCCGCTATCAACTGCTCGACCCATTCTTCCGCTTCTGGTTTCGGTTCGTCTATCGCGAGCGCGTCCACCTGGAGCGCGGGGACACGGCCACGGTGCGCCAGATCGTGAGCGAGCAACTGGATGCGCTGGCCGGATTGGCCTTTGAGGAGATCTGTCGTAGCCGGGTCTGGGAGCTGGCGGCGGCCGGCCGCATCCCCTTCCGGCCCCAGCGGGTCGGCATGTGGTGGGATGCGCAGGCGCAGGTGGATGTGGCGGCCCTAGACGAGGAATACATCTTACTGGGCGAGTGCCGTTGGCGCTCGCGGCCCATCGGCCCTGACGTCCTGGCTGAACTCAAGCGCAAGGCCGCACGCGTCTCTGGAACCCGGCATCAAGTGTTGGCGTTGTTCTCTCGCGCGGGTTTTACCGAGCCTTTGCAGGCTGAAGCGGCCAGCCAGGGTGTACTCCTGTGCGGACTGGACGATGTGCTCAGCAAGGAGGCCACGTGAGCGAATACCAATACTACGAGTGGCAGACCAGCGATCGCGCCTTGACCGCTGAAGAACAAGCCGCGGTGGACAAGCTCTCCAGCCACATTGACGTTTCCTCGACGCGCGCGGTTGTCACCTACAACTGGGGCAGTTTCAAGCACGACCCCAAACAAGTGCTGGCGCGCTACTTCGACGCCTTCCTCTACTATGCCAACTGGGGCAGCCAGCGGCTGGCGTTCCGGTTTCCCAAAGGACTGCTGGATGAGGCGGCTCTCCAACCTTATCTGTGGGAGTACTGTTCCGAACTGGAGCCTGTCGGCGACACCTTGATTTTGGACATCGTTCTGCGGGACGAGGATGGCGGGAACTGGTTCGAGGGCGAGGCGCGGCTTTCCGCACTGGCGCCGTTGCGCGACGACATCCTGGCTGGCGATCATCGTGTCCTATATCTGGCCTGGCTCCTGGCCGCCACGGCCAATGACATTGATGAGGAGTTGGAGCCGCCGGTGCCGCCTGGGTTGCAGGAACTGTCGGCGCCGCTGGCCGAGTTCATCCGCTTCTTCCAGATAGACTCGTTCCTGGTGCAGGCCGCTGCTCAGGTCAGCGAGCCGCTCCGCCCCGCGCCGCTGATTTCATTGGACCAACTCATCGCCCGCCTGCCGCGGGCCGAGTGCGAGGTGTTCCTGCGCCGGCTGGCCGAGGGGGAGCCGCTGCTCTCGCTGAAGTTCAACCGGCGCTTGCAGGAGTTGGCCGGGCCACCTGCCAGACCCCAAGCAGTCGCGGCGCGGCACACGTGGGCCGAACTGCGGGAGACGGCTGAGCAGTTGCGTCAGGCGGAGGTGCGACGGCAACAGGCAGCGACTGAGGCCCAGCGCAGCAAAGACCTGCAGGACTTCGCGCCCCGCACTGCCCAAACCTGGCGCGATGTCCAGGCGCTGATCGAGCAGAAGCAAGCACGGCCCTACGACGAGGCGGTAGCGCTCCTGGTCAGGCTGCGTGATCTGGCCATCTTCCAGAATCGTCTGCCTGAGTTCCAACCCCGGTTGGCCGGCCTGCAGGCGCAATACGCCAACCGGCCGGCCTTTCAGGAGCGACTGCGTAAGGTGGGTCTGATCTCATAACGGATCGGCGTTCAGGTGAAAATGACGCTTTACGGATCAGGCACATTTCTGTAAAATGCAGACGCTGGGCGGGTTGACCTTCTGGCGTGGATTCTAGCGGGGTCCTGTGAAACTACTATTCTCAAGGGTAATTCATAGGATTACCATTTCAGACGGTAATTTCGATTGACATCGATCACGCTTAGCAAGGACGGTGTCGCAAAGGGGGACGCCAGCGGCAGGGGACCAACCAGGGCCACAGCGTTGCCAGCCACGCACTGGCAGCCATGGGAAGTGCGTTTGGCTTGGGGTTCGCCTGGTTGAGCTCTTGCTCGTTCAGCTCCAGGGTGATGCGAGATCGAAGAGCAGGCTATAGAGCATCGGTCAACTCGCCCTTAATGCGCGCCATATGTGCATCGGCGCCCTCTCGCCGATAGCGGCCAACCGCCACATCTTCGCGCGTCTGAGCCCAGGCGGTCGAAATCTCGCACTCGCGCAGGAAATCGTAGTGCGCGAGATCCATCACGACATAGCGGGGCTTGCCCCTGACACTGATCACAACCTCCTGCGCGTCTTGGAGGATACGCTCGATGTCAGAAATGCCCTTTGTCTTTAGATCGTTGGCGGTTACGACAGCCATCTCT
>JAPLHB010000109.1 GCA_026389845.1 Chloroflexota bacterium | reverse complement strand
GCGTGGGGCTGGGCGTGGGGGTGGCCGCGATGACCTGGATGTAGGCGACGTTGGAGGTCGCGGCCGGGTAATCCAGGTTGGCTGGGTCGTAGGCCGCCAGGCGCAGCGAGAAGTCGTGTACGTTGTGCTGCGCCACCGGTTTCGCCGTGTCCCAGCCGGTGATGATGCCGTCTAAATCGCCCTGCGCCGGCCCGGCGACCACGCCCCAGCCGATCGGGTCTGGGCCGACGCCATATTCCACGCGCCACACCAGCGGCGGCGGCAGATGCACCCGCCCCGCGATCTGTACGATGCCGGTCGCCTTGTCGCCGTTGGCCGGGCTGTTGAGCGCCAGCTCCGGCGGGAAGGCGAAGGCTTGCTGCTCGATTGCGGTCTGCGGGATGCCGTGGGCCTCGGCCCAGGCGCGGTACTTCGCCGGGAAGATCAGCACGTCGCGCGTCTCGATCCGGTCCGCGGGGGTGAAGTCGGTTGCCAGCCGGCCCGTCACCTTATCCACGCGCACGCGCTGGTGCAGGTCGAATTGCGCCGGCAGCGGCCCCTGGTTGGTCGCGAACAACTCCTCGCGGGTGTTCTGGCACGCCTCGCTCGGCAGCGTGCCGGTGTCGGCGCAGACACGGATGCGCTGGATGCCGGGCGGCTCGGCGAACGGCTGCACGGGCTTCCCCTGCAACGCGCGCTTCATCGTATTCTGCCAGATCGGCGCCGCGCCGAGGCTGCCCGCCACTTTCTGCATCGCCTTGTTGTCGGCGTTGCCCACCCACACCCCCACGGCCAGGTCGGGCGTGTAGCCCAACGTCCACGCGTCGCGATAGTCGTTGCTCGTGCCCGTCTTGGCTGCCGAGGGCCGATCGGGCAGGCTGAGCAGCGCCGCGTTGGCGCCGAACATCGGTCGCCGCGCCTCCTGGTCGCCCAGGATCGAGGTCATCACGAAGACGTGCTGCGGGTTGAGGACGGGTTGGGCTGGGGCCGGCGTGACCGCGGGGGCCGCGCCCTTCGTCGCGGCCGCCGTACAGGAAGCGACCGCGTCCGCGCCATTTCCGCGCCAGATGAGCTTGCCGTCGGCGTCGAGCACGCACGCGATGGGGCTGACCGCCGCGCGCGTCCCGCCGTTCGCCAGCACCGCATACGCGCCGGTCAGCTCCAGCAGCGTCACCTCGCCGCCGCCCAGGGTCAACGCCAGCCCATAGTCGGGCCGGGTGAGCGTGGTGATCCCCACGCTGGCGGCCATCTGCTTTAGCCGGTCGAGGCCCACGTGCTCCAGCGTCTTGACCGCCGGAATGTTGTAGGAATTTGCCAGCGCCGACCGCACGGTGACCAGCCCGTGTTCCTTCTCGTCGTAGTTTGTGGGCACGTAGGGCGGGTTGGCGCCGTCGGGGAATTCGGTGCGGACGTCCATGAGCGCGGTGGAGGCCGTCCAGTAGCCGGGCGGCTCGATCGCGCTGATCTGCGACCCCGATTTGGCGGCCGCGTTCACGTCCACCGACGCGGGCATCTCGAATGCGGCCAGATAGGTGAACGGCTTGATCGCGGAGCCGGGCTGCCGCGGGGAGACGGCCATGTTGATCTGCCCGCTGATCTGCTCGTTGAAGAAGTCCGCGCTGCCCACCATCGCCAGCACCTCGCCGGTCTTCGGCTGGATCGCGACCAGCGCGGCGTTGGAGGCGTTCTGCCCCGCCAGCGCCTTCACCTGCTTCGCCACTTCCTCCTGGGCGACGTCCTGCAGGCGCGCGTCGAGGGTGGTGTAGATGCGCAGGCCGCCCTTCGCCAGCAACTCCGGTCCCAACGTCTTCTCCACCTGGCTTCGCGCGAACTGGATGAAGTGCGGATACTTCGACTGGACCGTCTGCTGCAATGGCTTGAGCTGGAGCGGCTCGACCCAGGCCGCATCGGCCTGCGCCGGGGTGATCGCGCCGTGGCGGACCATCAGGCTCAACACGATGCCTTGCCGCTCCTTGACCGGGCCGGGCGTGCCGTCGGCCTTCCAGAGTCGCGTGTAGGGGTCGTAGTAGGAGGGGGCCTGGGGCAGCCCGGCTAGCAGCGATGCCTCGGCCAGCGTCAGATCGGCCGCGCTCTTGCCGAAGTAGGTCTCGGCCGCGGCCTCGATGCCGTAGGCCAGGTTGCCGTAGTTGATCTCGTTCAGGTAGATCTGGAGGATCGTCTCTTTCGAGTAGCGCCGCGTGATTTCCGCGGCCAGGATCGCCTCCTTGACCTTGCGCGAGATGCTCTTTTCGGCCGACAGGAAGGTCAGCTTGACCAATTGCTGCGTGATCGTGCTGCCGCCCGGCCCGGAGAGGTCTTGCTCACGAACCGCGTGGTAGATGGCGCGGGCGATCCCCACCGGGTCCACGCCCGCGTGCTGATAGAAGTTCGGGTCCTCGGTGGCGATGGTCGCGCTCACCAGGTTGGGCGAGATGCGGTCGAGCGGCACCACGGTGCGCCGGCCGAAGTTGGGATCGGCCATCTCGTTGATGACGCTCCCCTGCCGGTCATAGATGATCGTGGAAGCGAAGTGGCTGGCGCGCTGCTGCAGCTCCTCCGGCGGCGGCAGATCGCGTGCGATGCTGGCGTAGGCCACGAGCGCGCCGCCCGCGATCAGCAGGGCAAAGGCCACCACGAACAGGGCGACCAGCAGCGTGCTCGCGCAACCGGAGCGGCCCTCATCGGCCGGCGGCTGTGGCGGCGCGGATGGGGCACGGTCGGAGACCGGCCTGAGCGCGGGCGCGGGCGGTCGCTGCGCCGGGCCAACCGCGGGCGCGGGGCCTTGCGGCCGGGGCATCACGCGCGGCGACGGCGCCGGCCGCGGCGGGTTCTGCGGGACAGGCACGCTGCCCCATCCATCGGATGAACGATCGGGCATGGATGAATCACTCCTATACAAATGCCGCGCAATGATAACAGATGAAGTGGCGCGCGACAAACGTAAGACGTTGTCCAGCGCGGGATGGTTGCAGGGGACGATGGGGGAACTTGGGGGAACTGACGGGCGGCGCGTGTTTGACGCGCGTCAATGACTGGTGTAGAATTTTTACATCAAACCCGGAGGTGTAACGATGAGTGTCGCAGTTCAACCCCGAAAACGAATCAGCGTCACGTTCCCAACGTCGGTGTTGGAGTTATTGGAGTCGGTCGTCCCATCGCGGGGACGCAACGCCTTCATCGTGGAGGCAACCGAGGAGGCATTGCACCGCGAACACCTGCTCCAAGCTCTACGAGCGTCTAGTGGCGCCTGGTCAGATGAGGATCACCCCGACCTGATGACGGTAGAAGATGTAGATCGCTATGTGCGCCGGCTACGTGAGACCTGGATGCCGCGGAGTTGGGATGAGATCGTCGAGGAGGCGGAGCAGAATGGGTGAACTGTTGCTGGACACCAACGTGCTGGTCCTCCACCTCCGCAAGCGCGGCTCGGTCACAGAGTTTCTGCTCAAGTGGGGGCAACAGGACAATCTACATATCTCCGTCGTGACGCGTACCGAGCTGATCGCCGGTATGCGCCCGCGCGAGGAGCGCACCACCATGGATCTTCTGGCGTCCTTGCATAATTTGCCGATCACGCCGGCAATTGCCGACCGGGCCGGCCGATTGATCTACGCGAAGGCCCGCCAGGGCATCCAGGTCTCTTTCCCAGACGCGTTGATCGCCGCGACCGCGTTGGAGCACGAGCTGATCGTGGTTACGACGAACGCGCGCCATTTCGAGGAAGTAGGCGCAAGGGCGCAGGAGCTGAGGGCAAATTGTTGAAGCGGGTTGGCGTTGACCTCACGGCCGGCGGCCGTACTTCCACGGCCGCTTGATGCGCCTGACGTGGTCGCCGGCCCGCACGACGCTGATCGCGCCGTCAATCTCCAGCACAGCCATCTCCACGTCGCTGAGGTCGGCGACGCCGTTTTCGCGTAACGCGGCCTCCAATTCCTCCTGGTCTACCCCCTCGCGCCTCATGTGATCGGCAATCACTGCCCCGCGGAGCACCAGCAGGGTCGGGCTGCCCTCCAGGACGCGGCGCAGCCGCGGAGAGCGAAGACGCAACCGGGCAACGCTGGCATCCAGCAGGAGCAGCACCGCCGCCGCGATCACGCCGCCAAGCAGCGACGAATCCTGCCCGACCATGGCGTTCTGCACTGCGTTGGAGATCAGGAGGACGACCACCAGGTCGAAGACCGTCATCTGCCCGATCTCCCGCTTGCCGGCCAGCCGTAGGCCGGCCAGGATGACTAGATAGACGACGACGGTGCGCACCACGACTTCCCAGGCAGGAACCGCTAAGGTCAGCATGATATCCTCCTCGCGAGTGGCCCACTGTTTCAACCGAGAGACGGTATGTTTGACCGGACGCGCTAATTGCAGTATGATGCAGGTAGAGTTCGAATAAGAGAAGAGGTGTTGACGATGCCTGTGCTGGAATATACTCAAGAGACCCTGCCGAAAACCCGCGAAGAATTCGTGCGGCTGTTGGAATCGGCCCGGCAGAACGCCGATCCGCTCGATGACCTTCTGTCTTTGAGCCGGCAGTTGCTCACCCTCGAACAACGCCACGACATGACCTCAGATGACTTCTATGTAAGGTACAAACGCGGTGAGCTAGGGGACAGCATGGATTTCATTCGGTGGGCTGGCCGGTATCGTTTGTATCGCGAGCTTAAAGATGAAATCAACCAGAGCTTGACGATCGTCCTCACCGAACGTGTGGCAGTACCAGCATGAGACTGCAACGGTATCTCGAAAGGCTGTTTGACACCATTCATTCGCGACAAGAAATTCTTGTCGAGCACTTTCACATCGAGGAAGTGCTGCCGGATCGCCTGGCCGATGTGGAAGGGCGTCTGCCCTTTTCAGATGGCTCGTTGCTGGAGTTCAGCGAAACGGTCATCATGCGCGGGCTGGTGTTGGTGAAAACCGACTACGCCTACCATTACCAGCGCGCCGATGGCCGCCTCGTTTTTCGCTACGACAACGCGCCTCATCATAGAGAATTGCCCGGTTTCCCGGAGCACAAACACGAGGAAGGTCGGATTGTTTCGGCGGGAGCACCTGACCTGAACCACGTTTTTCGGGAGATAGACAGCTTTCTGTACCGTCCTGGTTGAAATGGAACGTGCCAGGCACTTCCGAACGTGCCTGGCACGTCATCATCGCTTACCCCCCCACCGTCTCCCCACTGGCAATCTCGGCCCCCGGATAGTCTTTCTCCGTCGCCTTCGGATAGATCACCACGTTGCGGCCGACCTTCGTGCCGGGCGGGATGACCGCGCCTTTGCCGACCACCGTCAGGCCGGTGTTGAGGCGCTCAGGGGCTGTGCGGTTCGGGGTGTTATCGGGTCCCCAGCCGACCACGGTCTTTGCAGCCACGCGCACGCGTTTATCCAGGATGACCCGATCCACCTCCGCGCCGGCCTCGATCACGGCATCGTTCATCACGATCGAGTCGCGTACGATGGCTCCCGGCGCCACGTAGACCCCCGGCGAGATGATCGAGCGGATGGCCGTGCCGTCCACCCGGCAGCCGTCGCAGAGCAGATTGCCTTCCACGCGCGCCTCAGGGCCGATCCACGCCGACGGCCGCTCCTCGCTGCGGGTGTGGATCACCCATTCGGGATCGTAGAGGTCGAGTGCGGGCGTTTCAGCCAGCAAGGCCATGTTGGCCTCGTAGTACGCCTGGATCGTGCCCACGTCGGCCCAGTAGCCGTAGAACGGGTAGGCGTAGACGGCCGCGCGAGCCACCAACGCGGGGATCACCTCACCGCCCAGGTCGCGGTGCTTCTTGCACGCGCCCGCCGTCAGACAATCCACCAAAATCTCGCGGCGGAAGACGTAAACGCCCATGCTGGCGAGCGTGCTGTGTGTGCGCCGCGGCTTCTCTTCGAACTCTATGACGCGACCGTCGGGGCCAGCCGCGACCATGCCGTAACGATAAGCCTCGAAGGCGGGCACCGCGCGCACGGCCAGCGTCACGTCGGCTTTGCGCTCCTGGTGGAAGCGCAGCATCGGCCGGTAGTTCATCTTGTAAATGTGATCGCCGGCCAGGATGAGCACGTCGTCCAGGTTGCCGCGCAGCATGTCCAGGTTGAAGCGCAACGCGTCGGCCGTGCCCTCCTGCCACGCGCCGCGTTCCCCCTTGGTGCTCTGGTATGGCTGGAGCAGGCGCACGCCGCCGCTGGTGCGGTCGAGATCCCACGGCCGGCCCACGCCGATATGCTCATTCAACGAGCGGGGCCGGTATTGGGTCAGCACGGCCACGTCGAAGATGCCGGAGTTCACGCAGTTGGAGAGGGCAAAATCAATGATGCGGTATTTGCCGCCAAACGGCACGGCCGCCTCAGAGCGCAGGCTGGTTAGCACGCTCAAGGCTGGCCCTTCGCCGCCGGCAAGGATCATCGCTAGAGTAGACATAGTTTCACCCCACTGTCTCCCCACTCGCAATCACGTCCCCAAACACTGCAAACGCGTCTTCATCCACATCCGCCTCGATCACCACGTTGCGGCCGATGCGGCGGTTGGCGGGCACGTGCGCGCCCTTGCCGACGATGGTCGGGCCGGTGTTGAAGAAGCTGGGGCGCTTCTGGTTGGGCGTGGCGTAGTCTTCCCCCCAGCCGAGTTGCGTGCCCCCGCCGATCACCGCGTTCTTGTCCACGATGCAGCGATCCACCACCGCGCCGGGGCCGATCCAGGTGTCGTTCATGATCACGCTCTCGCGCACGGTGGCGCCCGGTGAGACGTAGACCCCCGGCGACAGCACCGACTTGAACACCTGTCCGCGCACGATGCAGCCGTTGGAGAGGATGCTCTCCCGCACCACCGCCTGCGGCCCCACCTTGGCTGGTGCGCGTTCCTCGCTGCGGGTGTGGATCACCCACGACGGGTCGTAGAGATCGAGCTTCGACTGGCCCGAGACCAGCTCCATGCTCGTGCTCCAATACGCGTCCACCGTGCCCACGTCCACCCAGTAGCCTTCGAATGGAAAGGTGTAGATGGCGTGCGATTGCACCATGCTGGGGATGACGTGCTTGCCGAAGTCCAGGTCGGGGTGTTCGGCTGCCAACGCCTGCATTCGTTCGATCAGCGCGTTGGCGCTGAAGACGTAGACGCCCATGTTCGCCAGCGTGCTCGGCGCGACCTTCGGTTTCTCCAGGAATTCGGTCACGCGGCCGGCCTCGTCGGTCAGCACGATGCCAAAGCGAGAGGTTTCTTCGGGCAGGACATTCATCACGGCCACGGTGAGGTCGGCGCGGCGCTCCTCGTGGGCAGCCAGCATGGGGCCGTAGTCCATCTTGTAGATGTGATCGCCCGAAAGGATCAGCACCGTGTCGGCCCGGCGCTCGCGGAGATAGTCCAGGTTTTGCAACACCGCGTCGGCGGTGCCGCCGTACCAGTCCTGGTGCCCGCGGCCCTGGTAGGGTTGCATCAACCGCGCGCCCCCGCGGCCGCGGTCGAGATCCCAAGGGCGGCCGATGCCGATATGATCGTTGAGCGAGCGAGGCAGGTACTGCGTCAGCACGCCGACGTCGTAGATGCCGGAGTTGACGCAGTTGGACAGGGGGAAGTCAATGATGCGGAAGCGGCCGGCGAATGGCACGGCTGGCTTGGCGCGCTGCTCCGAGAGGACGCCGAGCCGTGTGCCGGCTCCGCCGGCGAGAATGATGGCGACGACGCGCATAGCAGGCTCCTTGTGGATTGATTGGCAAAACCATTCTACCGTCGGACGCATTCCTCGTCAAACCGATGGCGGGCGACGCGGGCCTGGCAGGTTTCCGAAACCGGTCAGAGCTTCTTCTTCCCGAAATGCTCCATCACCCACAGAACCGCCAGCTTCGTCGCGCCCAGATCGTTGAAGAAGTGGTTGCGCAACTCGGCGGACTTGATGGCGCCCAGGTGTTGTGGGCTTGTCCCGACCCCTTCGGCAAACGCCTTCTGGGTGATGCCGTGCGCCTTGAGCTGGGCGAGAAGCTCTTCCAATGTGATGCCGGCGAGGTAGGCTTGCAGGTCCGGCAGGCCGCTGACGGCCTCCCGCGGGATGGTCTGGATCTCTCGGAAGCTGTCGGGGTTGCGGAGAAAGGTGTGGGCCAGTGCTGCGCAGTGGTGGCAGTAGCCGCCCTTGCCGATGTAGCAGCTACACGCGGACGTCACGCCGCCACCGCCCGCAGCGATGGAAACGGTGTAGGTGCCGTGGTTGCCGACGACCGTGGCGACGACCTTTGTCCCGCAGCGCGTGCAATCGGTGAAATGGCCGATGTAACGCACCGCCTTTTCACCCGGCGGGCCCGGCCAGTGGGACTGAATAGCGGCTTGCAGCGTTTCGATGTCGGACATCGCTTGTGTTCCTGCGCCTCACGGGGTGACGAAACCGGTCGAGCATCCGCGCCCGTCGTGGGTTACTGCTCAAACGGTTGACTCAGGCGGCCGATCGCCGCGCACGACGTAGAGGAAGTGCAGGCCGTCCAGGATCGGGATGCCTTGATAGGCGCCGCCCAAGACGTCGAAATGCGGATCGTAGGTGACGAGGTGGCTGGCCCGGCCGACGAAGGCGCAGGCCAGGATCGCGTTGTCGTCCGGATCAGCCTCGATGATCTGGGGTACCTGCTCGGGCGCGACGATCACGAATTCACCGAGCGTGATCAGGTCGGCCAGGTAGCGGTCGGACGCGGCCGGCGCGATCTTGCGCGCCTGGAACTTCTCGATCAACTCCACCAGTATGTCATCGGAGTAGAGCTGGGCGAATTCACCCCCGCGCCAACGCCCCATCAGCTCGATCGTGGGACTGCGTGGGTTGCGGGAGAGATGAGCCGCGATGGGCACGTTCGTGTCCAGTACGGCCCGCAGTTCGCCGCGCTCGCCGCGTTCCGACTCCATAGGCGAGCCGGTGGCCGGATCAGTCATCGCGAGCCGCCTCGGCTTCCTCTTCGATGGCCTGGTCGTTTATCATCGCTGCTTGGCGGGCGCGCTCCAGCGCAACGTGGCCATCCTGGATGATCTGTTCAGGTGTCCGTTTGCGCTGCGCCAGTGCGAGTTGGGCAGCGCGGCGGATCGCATCCCGCACATCCGGCGTGACCGGCCGGCGGGGCTGAAACAGGCGCGTGCCGCCGTCGGACGTCGGCAGCAGGATCGGCTCGTCGGCGCCGAGAGGGGCTTCTACTGCGGCCCAGATGCGCGCCAACTCACCCTGGAGCTCGCTAACCTGGCGCACCAGGTTCTCGTACTGCTCCACGCCCATCATCACGGCCTTGGGCCGGCTGTAGCGCGTGATGTAGAAGACCTGGTTGCGCCGGCCGGTCTGCTCGACCAGGTCCTTGATCTGGCGCTTCGCCTCGCTGACCGATAGAATCAACATAGCTACCTCGTTCTCTCCGCTCAGGTCTGGCAGCCTGTGCTGGTGTCTTGACCAAGATGTTGGTTAAGACCATTCTAGCTCTGATTTGACCCTTAGTCAAGCCAGCGCGGCGCCCATATCCTTCCGGGTGCAGCCCTTTACCCGGTTTTGACCTTCTGCCTTTGGATTTCCGTCTCCAGATGCGTCCGTTGCGCCTCGCTGGCGACGCGGACCGCTGACGCATACGCCTGCGTCGTAAACGACTGCCAGCTATCCCGCTGGATCAACGGCAAAGCCGCCACGGTGAACTCGTCGGGGGTCGCGGTCGCCGCCAACGCAGTCATGTAGACTGCGATGATTTGCCTCTCGTCGCCGGGGATCATCCAACTGCCGATCTCATCCTGGCGTTGATCATGGCCCATGGCGTCGTAGGCGGCGCTCAACAGGCTGAGCAAGGCAGACGGACTGTATGTTTCCAAGAACTCAAATAGCTGCGTTTTGTTCATCGGCGCCGTCCACCCCGGATACAAATTCGATCATTTGATCGGCGGCTTCGCTCTGCTCGACTCTCACGGCTGGAACCATGGATCGTCCCGCACCGCTATCAGACACTTATCCAGCGTCAACCCGGTGAACAACTCGAACCACTGATCGGTGTAGCGCATGTACGCCAGGTTGAACAGCCCGTTTCCAATATACTCCACGCGCGCGAACTTGGTTTCGAAGTGCCCAGTCAGAGCGTGAGGCCCCACTGATCGGTACTGTGCGCAGAAGTAAAAGTAGCTGCGGTACCACTTGGTGGTGATGTCTTCGATGTAGTTGAACTGCGGGTCTTCCGGCGGCGGCTGGACGTGCTGCGGCTTCAGCACCGATTCGACCAGCGCGTTGGCCCTTGCCTCCACCTCGCGCTTGAGGGTCTCTGGCACCTTGGGCGGCGCCGACTTCGCGGGGGCATAGACCCACTGTTTTTTTGATTGCGGCATGTCACCCTCCCATGAAATATTTGCAGACCTGTCAGGTCTGCTGATCACGGATAAGCCTCCAACCCGGCGCGCATTGCCCCCTCGATGGTGCCGTCCACCATCTCGCCGCCGGGGAAGAACCAGTCCTCCGCGTCGTAGCGTTCATCGCTGTACTTGTAGATGGCGAAGTCCCAGTCAGCCAGGCCGGTGTTAAACTTCAACCGGCAGACGTGGCCGAGCAGGCCGTAGTCGTACCGATCCAGGTACAGGTGCTGCCCCCGGTAACGAGTCACGTAGAAGTTTTCCGGGTCCTGGATCACCGTCTTATTGAAGTTGGCGACGATGGCGTCGGCCTGCTGCTTGATCTCGTCTGGAATGGTTTTGGTAGCCATATTTTCCTCGTTTCTCGATCGACCTGACAGGTTTCCGAAAACCTGTCAGGTCTCGTTAGGCCAGCGGTGTGGCCCGGCTCAACCTCGCAGCTTCCAGCAGCGCCGCGGCCAACTGCTCGGCCTGCGTTGGCGTTAGCAGGATACTGGTTTCATCTGCGCCGAACAGACGCAGCTCCGCCGACCCCGTCTCGACGATGCTGAAGCGGATGTCGTCCTCGAAGCCGGTCTCGCGATCGGCTGGGTCGAAGGAGACCTGGAATCGGATCTGTTCGTCAATGTCTATGATCATTTTTGGCCTTCTTACACGGCTCAGCAGGCCCGCGACTCGGCCCGTGCTGCTTCGCATCTTCGCGCTCACCTGCCCCGCGTGCAGTTTGTGGGGTCGCGTTCTTCGCTCGTTTCGTGCCTCCGTGGTCCAAACCCTCACAATTCCCCCCGAAACGCCCGGCCCAGCAGCGCGCCGAACAACTGCTCCGCCTGGCGCGCGGCCTCGCGCTGTTGGGTGCGGAGGCGCTCGTATTGGTCGTTGATCTCAATAAATCGTTGTTGAAGCTCGGGGATCGGTGCTCGTGCGCTTGGCCTCCACCACGCCGATGATCTCGCCGTTGGGCCGGTAGAGTGCGTAGTCGCTGATGCCAGCCGGCAGGGGCGCCTGGTAGGACGCTTGTCCCCCGCTAACCCGGCGCAGCTCGGCCTGCAACGCCTGCCAGGCTGCCGGATCGAACCCGTCCACAGGGATCTCCAGCCCCACCTGATTCGGGTCATCTACGCTCCACCCGGCGCGCTTGAGCGCGGGGTCAATCAATTCTTTGCGGGTTCTGGTTTCAGTGCGAGGCGGCACGATCTACGCTCCTGGCGGCAACGCCAGTGGATTGGAATACTTGTGTTATACCACAGGACGCATGGCCCGGCAAGCGCCAGACCTGACAGGTTTTCGGAAACCTGTCAGGTCTGCTCCCTCATGTGACGAATGTCATAGACGCCCTGCCTGCGGTGAAGTATACTTACTGCAAGTCACTTGCAATAAGAGGCATAAATGTGCGCGTTGGTCAGCGAAGCGGCCGCGGCGCTCCGTACCGCCGGCGGCCGGATGACCGCCCAACGGCGGCTGATCCTGGAGACGCTGGAGACCCTGGCCGGCCACCCGACCGCCGAGGAAGTCTACGCCCTGGTGCGCGAGCGCGACGCGACGCTGAATCCGTCTACCGTCTACCGCACGCTGGCCTGGCTGGAGAATGCCGGGCTGGTGAGCCATTGTCACCTGGACGCGGGGCCGGACGGCGAGCACAGCGAGCGATTCGATCCTGTGACGCCGATCGAGCACCATCACTTCGTCTGCACCGGCTGCGGCCGGGTGATCAAGTTCGAGTCCCCGCGGATCGAGGAGATCAAGGCCGAGTTTGCCGGGCAGCACGGCGGCCGGGTGGAACGGGCGGCGTTGACGCTGTACGGAGTGTGCGGGGAATACGGAAGCTGGAAGCTGGAAGCTGGAAGCTGGAAGCTAGAAGCTGGAAGCTGGAAGCTGGGTGGCTTCCGGTATCAAGGAAGCAAGGATGAGCATGACTGAGGGCGCTAATACACCGAGACCATTGAGCGTCCTGCCGGTTGGGGGGCAGGGCGTCGTACACTCGCTGAACGGCGGCCGCGATTTTTGCAGCCGGGTCGCCAATTTGGGCTTCACCGCGGGCGCGGCGATCACCGTGGTGCAGAATTATGGTCACGGCCCGATGTTGGTCGCGTTGCGCGGAACGCTGGTCGCGCTGGGGCGGACGGAAGCGACAAACGTGGTGGTCAGAACGATGGGTGAAGGCGAATAGACGAATCAGCGAATCAGCGGATCAGCAAATCAGCGAATCAGCAAATGAACGAATGAACGAATGAACGAATGAACGAGTCGTAAATCCGCAATCCGCAATCCGCAATCCGCAATCTGCAATCTGCAATCAAAACCGCGGGCGATACTCGCTGATCCGGCCGTCCTTCCAGGTGAGCAGGCTGGCGCTTAAGGGGTGGTCGCGTTTGGTGGCGTCGCGACGCACTTGTTGCGCCATGGCGGCGACCTGGTCGGGGTTACGGTCGCTGAAAGCGATCAGAAAATCGCGGTTGGGGATGCCGAGCAGCATCCGGCCGGGGATGCGCCCCGCCCACAACTCCATCAATTCCGGCAGCAGAACGCGCGTGGCCGCGTAGCCGTCTTTGGTTTCGCACACGACCACCGTCCCGTCGTGGATGCCAAGCGTTTTGTAGTCCCGGCTGGACGTGCGCTTCCGCAGGTTTTCCAGCGCGTAGGCATAGATCGTGTCGGGCGTGATGACCGGCGGGATCGACATCTTTTCCATCATGGTCGCATTGATGTAGGCGCGACTGTCGGGGAGATCGAAGACGTAGGTGACGACCAGCCCGCCGGTCAAAGGCCGGTGCACCAGCGGCGTGCCATTCTGCAACTGAGCCAGATCGAGCCAGCGGGCCTGTTGGAGGAGGGGCAGCAACGCCTCGGCAGCCTGCTGTTCGGTCAACTGCGGCGGGGGCGGCGGCACCTGGCGCAGCGCAGCCAGGTGCGCCTGGACGATGTCCTCCAGACGGTTCGGGGATTTCCTGTAGGTCCCATAGATCATCTGGCGCAGATCGCAGCGCATCGGCCGGCCGTGCAAAACGACGGTCAGCACGGCCCCTTCGCGTTTTTCGACTGCAAAGCCGGCGGTACGTGTGGCCGCCTCTACGTGGGCGGCGAAGGATTCCAGATCGAGGGGTGAGGTCATAATGATATTCGGATATTTAGTATTGGATCTGGAGAAAGTATACCACCAACCCGCCAACCGCGCAACTGACCAACGGACTACGTGACACGCAACACGCAACACGGATCATGCCCTATGACTCACTGTGATACTCCCAGCGACGCCGCTCAGGCCAAAGACCCATCCAATCTCACCATCGCGCTCGTCGGTCAGCCGAACGTGGGGAAGTCCACCGTCTTCAACATGCTCACCGGTCTCAGCCAGCACGTGGGCAACTGGCCCGGCAAGACGGTGGAGCAGAAGACGGGTACGTTCCGCCGCGGCGACGGCACGACGCTGAACCTGGTGGATCTGCCCGGCGCCTACAGCCTGACGGCCAACTCTGAGGAAGAACGCATCGCCCGCGACTACCTGATCCACGAACGGCCCGACGCGGTGATCGCGGTGGTCAACGCGGCGGCTCTGGAGCGCAATCTCTACCTGGTGGCCGAGCTGCTGTTGCTACCGTTGCCACTGGTGCTCGGCCTGAACATGACCGACGTGGCCGAGCAGCACGGCATCCGCGTCGAGCCGCACGTGCTGGCGGCCGCGCTGGGCGTGCCGGTGATCCCGATTGTGGCGACCAGGAATCATGGCGTGGCCGAGCTGGCCGATGCCGCGGTTGCGGTGGCGCTTGACCCTGCCCGCTATTCGCCCGTACGCCCCACCATCCGTCCCGATCACGAGCCGGTGCTGGCCGCGATTCGCGCGCTGCTCGAAGTGCCAGGCACTTCCGAAGGCGCCTGGCACTTGGCGGCATATCCCCTCGACTGGGTCGCCCTGAAACTGCTTGAAGGCGACGCGGAAATCACGGCGCTGGTCAAGGCGACCCTGCCCGAAGTGATCTGGACGCGCATCCACACGCTGCTGATGCAACACGAGGACGCCTACCTGGACATTGCGGGCGGACGCTATGAGTGGATCGGCCGCATGATGCGCGCGGCAGTCACACGACCCAAGGCCGGCGCGGTCTCTGTGACCGAACGGCTCGACCGGATCGCCACGCACCCGCTGGCGGGGCTGGCGCTGCTCCTGGGCATCCTGGGACTGGCGTTCTGGCTGACTTTCGCGGTGGCGACGCCCATCGCGAGTTGGCTGGCCGCACAGGTGCTCGGCGCGTTGGATGCCGTGGCTGCAGCCGTGCTTTCCTGGGCGCCAGCCTGGCTCTTCGGGCTGGTCTCCGACGGGCTGATCCACGGCGTGGGCACGGTCTTCACCTTCCTGCCGATCCTGGTGATCTTTTTCGCGGTGCTGGGCGCGCTGGAGGACGTGGGCTATCTGGCACGCGGCGCGTACGTGATGGATCGCTTTATGCACCTGATGGGGCTGCATGGCAAGTCGTTCATGCCGCTCTTTCTCGGCTTCGGGTGCAACGTGCCGGCGGTGCTCGGCTCGCGCATCATCGAAGACCGCCGCGCCCGGCTGCTGACGATCCTGCTGGCCCCGTTGGTGCCGTGCACCGCACGGCTGGCGGTGATCGCATTCCTCGCGCCGGCCTTCTTCGGGAGCCAGGCCGCGCTGGTCTCGTGGGCGCTGATCGCGGCCAACCTGCTGGTGCTGGCGATCGCGGGGATCGCGGTCAACAAACTGGCGTTCCACGGCGAGCACACGGCGTTCATCATGGAGTTGCCGCTCTACCACGTGCCCAACGGCCGCACGGTGGGACTGTACGTCTGGAACAATACGGTCAGCTTCGTGCGCAAGGCCGGCTCGCTGATCCTGATCGCCTCGATGGTCGTCTGGGCGCTTTCGAGCCTGCCCAGTGGCGATGTGAACCGGAGCATCCTGGCGTTCATCGGTCGCCTGCTGGAGCCGGCCGGCCGGCTGATGGGGCTGGGCGACTGGCGGGTGATCGTGGCGCTGCTCACCAGCTTCTTCGCCAAGGAGAACACCATCGCCACGCTCGGCATCCTCTTCGGCACGGGCGAGGCGCGCATCGGCCTAGCTGCCATGGTCGCCGCGGCCCTGACGCCGGCGGCCCGGCTGGCGCTGCTGATCTTCCAACTGCTCTTCATCCCTTGCCTGGCGACGACTGCGACGATCAAGCAGGAGACGGGATCGTGGCGGTGGATGGCGGCGAGCCTGGTGATGCTGCTGGGGCTGTCGTTTGGGGCCGGGGTGGCGGTGTATCAGGTGGGGAGATTGGTTGGGTGGTAGACTGGGGGGACTGAGGGAACTCGGGGGAACTTGAGGGAACTGACTTGCGAGACAACTCGAGCATCCTGGGCGGAGTCCGGCGTCCTGCGCAGCGTGCCGGACGTAGTCGAAGGATGCGGAGTGCAGTCGAAGAGCCTGTCTTGAGCGCGGCCGAAGGAATGCGGCCATTTGAGAGGGCGGAAATGCTGCTAAATGAACTGTTGCGCTTGCTGGCCGAAGGCGGCGTCCACTCGACCGCGGAGATCGCACGGCGGCTGGGGGTGGGGCCGGAACTGGTGGCGGCGATGGCCGACGATCTGGCCCGGCGCGGGTATCTGGCGCCATTGGATACGGGGTGCGCGACCGGGTGCGATGGGTGCGGGCTGGCGAGCACGTGCGCCGCGCCCGGGTCGCCAGCAGCGGTCATACCTATGCTGGCGTTGACGGCCAAAGGCCGGCGGGCCGCGGAGAACATCGGCGCATGGCGATAAGCATCAGCGACATGATGGAAGTCGATTGGCCGGCCGTGTCTGCCATCTACCGGGAGGGCATCGGCGCCGGAAATGCCACCTTTGCGACGGAACCTCCGGGTTCGTGGGATGAATGGTGCACAGGGAAGATCAATGCGAGCAGCCTGGTGGCGCGTGAAGACGACGTCATCCTGGGATGGGCGGCCTTGAGCCTGACGTCGAGCCGCTGGGTTTACCGGGGCGTGGCCGAAGTCAGCATTTACGTCAGTCAAAACGCCCAGGGCAGAGGCATCGGGTCCTGTCTGCTCCAGGCGTTGATAGATAGATCCGAAACCCTGGGGATTTGGACCTTGCAGGCAGGGATCTTTCCCGAAAACCGGGCCAGCTTGCGTCTGCACCTCGAGCACGGATTCCGCGAGGTGGGATTCCGCGAGAAGCTGGGCCAGATGACGATCGGCCAACGCAAAGGTCAGTGGCGCGATGTGGTTCTGCTGGAAAGACGGAGCGCGGTGGTTGGCATTTGCGATACGGTGCAAACGCCGGAGTGATGATCCGCAATAGCTCGCTACCAGTTGCCTGTCATTCTGAGCGGGTTCGTCCCTGAACTTTTGCTACGGCGTGACACCAGCGAAGAATCCGTTCGCTGCGCTCAGAGCCTGTCCTGAACACAGTGAAGGAACAAGTTCTCCTTGCCGAGACGAGGCTCTTCGCTGGATTCTCGCCGCGACGCACTTCACGGGGCCGACCCGCTCAGAGCTTGCCCTGAGTGCAACGAAGGGGTGACAAAAGCGAGTTTTGCGGTACTGCGATGATCCATTCTTGGTACTTCCCCGCAGCCTGGTTATAATCGTAGCGTATTCGACGGCAACCCTGGAGGTAACACCGTGAACCATCATCCCACCGAAAAACAGATCCGCGACGCCTACGCGCTTGCCAAAGAACGCTATGCCCTGCTGAGCGTAGACACCGACGCGGCGCTGGCGAAATTAGCGCCCATTCCGATCAGCCTGCACTGCTGGCAGGGCGATGACGTGGGCGGCTTCGAGAACCCCGGCGGCGAGCTGACCGGCGGCATCGCGGCTACGGGCAATTACCCCGGCAAGGCCCGCACCGCCGACGAGCTGCGCGCTGATCTGGATGTGGCCTATAGTCTGATCCCCGGCACGCACCGGCTCAACCTGCACAGCATCTACGCGGAGACCGGCGGCGTGGTGGTCCCGCGCAATGAGCTGCGCCCCGAGCACTTCTCCCGCTGGATCGCCTGGGCTAAGGAGAACGGGCACGGGCTGGACTTCAACCCGAGCTATTTTTCGCATCCGCTGGCCGCCAGCGGCTTCACCCTGGCCAGCTATGACACGGGCGTGCGCAAGTTTTGGATCGAGCACGGGATCGCCTGCCGGAAGATCGGCGAAGCATTCGGCCGCGCGCTGGGAACCCCCTGTGTCACCAATCTCTGGATTCCCGACGGGTTCAAGGACACGCCGGCCGATCGCGCGACCCCGCGGCGGCTGCTCAAGGAATCGCTGGATGCGACCCTGGCCGAGAAACTCGATCCAGCCTACAACCTCGACGCGGTCGAGGGCAAGCTCTTCGGCCTCGGCGCGGAGAGCTACACGGTCGGCTCCCACGAGTTCTACCTGGGCTACGCGATCACCCACAAGATGCTCCTCTGTCTGGACAGCGGCCATTTTCATCCCACCGAGACCATCTCGGACAAGATTTCGTCGGTGATGACCTACCTGGATGAGATTCTGCTGCACGTCAGCCGCGGGGTCCGCTGGGACAGCGATCACGTCGTCACCTTCACGGATGACCTGCAGGCCATCGCACAGGAGATCGTGCGCGGGGGATTCCTGGGCCGCGTGCACATCGGGCTGGATTACTTCGACGCCAGCATCAACCGAATCGCGGCGTGGGTGATCGGCGCGCGCGCCATGCAGCGGGCGTTGCTGCTGGCGCTCCTGGAACCGTTCGAGCCGATGCGTCAATTCGACGTAACCGGCGACTATACGGCCCGCCTGGCGCTGTTGGAGGAGTTGAAGGGGCTGCCGTTCGGCGCGGTGTGGGATTTCTTCTGCCTGGAGAAGGACGTGCCCGTGGGAGTAGGTTTCATGGACGCGATCCGCGCCTACGAACGGACGGAGCTGGCGCGGCGGGGGTAACGTCAGCTTGCCATCGCAGCAGCTCCAAATGCGGCTTGTCACCCCTTCGCTGCACTCAGGGCAAGCTCTGAGCGGGACTACGACAAATAGTACGCCGCGGCGTGACTCTAGCGAAGGGTCTCGCTGCCACGCCAGAACTTGTTCCTTCACTGTGTTCAGGACAAGCTCTGAGCGCAGCGAATGGATGCTTCGCTGGAAGCTCGCCGCAACGCAAGACACGGGAACGACTCACTCAGCATGACACGCGGCGGAGTTTCTTGCTTCACGAATGCCACCGGTGGCATGGCGGTTCTCAGAATGACATCGTCGCCCGATCTACATTAGGAACTGCTGCTTCCATGGTCACGGCAACCGGTTGAACCAGAGCAGCGAAAGCGTCCCGGCGATGAGCAGTAGAACGACCGCCGCTCCGGTGAACAGAGCCGTAATCTCGGTCTGCTGTTTCTTGAACACCAGGTGGGTGCTCAGGTTCTCATAGATACTGTGCAGGTCCTTTTCGGTGGATGCGTTGAAGTATTCGCCGTCGGTGGCAGTCGCTACGGCCTTGAGCGTGGCCTCATCCAACCGCACGCGCATCGAACGGCCCTGGTTGCGCAGAACGACGCCCGCCACGCTGCCGACGCCGATCGTGTAGACGCGAATTCCACGCGCCGCGACCTGCTCCACCACGTCGAGCGGCCGCGGCCCCCGGTTGCTTTCGCCGTCGCTGAGCAGCACGATGATCGCCGGCTCGTACACGCCTTTGGGCAAGGGCGTTGGCGTGGGCGTCGGCACTGTGGACGAAATCGGCGCGCCGCCTTCGATCTCGGCGTCCTCGAAGATGGCTTCGAGCGAGGTGAGCAACGCGGACCCGATCGCCGTGCCGCGCTGGGTCGTCAGGCGGTTGACAGCAGCGACGACCTCTTCCTTCTCGGACGTCGGCGCTTGCACGAGGAAGGCGCTATCGCTGAACGAGACAACGCCGATTTTGACGCCCTGGGGCTGCTTTTCGATGAACGCCAGTGCCGCGGATTTGGCTGCGTCGAGCCGGCTGGGCTTGAGATCGTCAGCCCGCATGCTCCCCGAGGCGTCCATCGTCAGGATGACGGTCCCTTCCTGGCTGGGCAGCGTGACCAGGGAAGCCGGCCGTGCGAGCGCGAGCAGCATCACGATCAGGCTCAGGAGAAACAAGGCGGGAGGAGCGTGCCGCCGCCAACCCGGGCCTCGCCCCAGCGCCTCCTTGACCAGCGAAAGGCTGGCATACCGCAAGGCATAGCGCTGCCGCCTGCGCTGCGCCAGGATGTAGGCGACGACGAGCGCGGGAACCAGGAGCAGCAACCAGAGCATCGCGGGCCATTGGAATTGCATACGACCGCCTGTGATTCGTGAAACGTGCTACGTGCTGCGTGGTGCGTGAAACGTCACTCGCTATTCGTCGTCGGTCATCGGTCGTCCGTCATCCGTCACTTCCGCATCCCCACTTGTTTCCGCTGCTTACGCCGTGCCGCAAACTCCACGATCGCCCGGACGAGGTCGGCTTCGGTCGAAAGCGAGAGCACGTCAACGCTGGCGCGGCCAAAGGCCGCTTCCAGGCCGGCTTGCCTGCGCTGAGCTGCCGCGTGAAATCGCTGGCGGAATTTGCGATCGTGCGTGTCCACCCAAAGCTGCTCGCCGGTCTCGGCGTCTTGCAGCGGTACCAGGCCGATGTCGGGTAACTCGGTCTCGCGCGGATCCCACAGCCGCACGGCCAGGGCTTCGTGCCGCTTGCTCAACAGGCCCAGCGGCCTTTCCCACCCCGGCGCGCTGATGAAATCCGACACGACGAAGATCAGCGACCGCCGCCGGATGACGCGGAACGCGGTTTCGAGCAGCACGTTCAGATCGGTAAACGGCGCGTTGGGCAGGCGCGGTTGATTGAGCAGGTCATTGATCAGGCGGAGCACGTGCAGCCGCCCGCCCCTCGCAGGGATCACGCGCTGGATCTGGCTGTCGTAGACAATCGCCCCGACCCGGTTGCCATGCCGGGTCAGCAGCCGCGCCAACACCGTCACGAAATCAATCAGACAGTCGCGCTTGAGGCTGTTGACCGTGCCGAAATCCACCGATGGGCTAAGGTCGAGCAGAAACCAGGCGGTGATCTCCCGATCTTCGAAGTATTGGCGGATGTAAGGCGTCGCGAGCCGCGCGGTGACGTTCCAGTCAATGTAGCGGATGTCGTCGCCGGGTTGATACTCGCGCAGGTCGGCCAGGTCAAGCCCGTAGCCGTAGAACAAGCTGCGATAGTCGCCCTGTAAGATGCCGTCCAGGCGGCGGATCACCTGCCAGTCGAGCCGCTGCAGGATGCGCTCAGGCGTTGATGTTGACGAAGGCATGTTCATAGATGGGTTGCGCCGGCACCGGAACCTGGTCCATGACCCGCGCCAGGATCATGTCGCTGGTCACATTGTCCGAGAGTGCCTCGTAAGACAGGATGAGGCGATGGCGCACCACGTCGAGCACCATGTCCTGGACATCCTGCACCAACACATAGCCGCGGCCTCGCAAAAAGGCCAGCGCCCGCGCCGTCAGGATCAGGTTGATCGAGGCGCGCGGGCTGGCGCCATACAGGATATAGCGCGCCATATCGTCCAGGCCGAAGTCGGTCGGGCGCCGCGTCGCCGCGACCAGCCGCACCGCGTATTCCATCAGCGCCGGATCGGCGTACACCTGGTCGGCCTCGTGTTGCAGCTCGATGAGTTGCTGCGTGGTGATGACCGTGCCCACGGGCAGCAGAGTTCCCGTCATGCGCTCGACGATGATGAATTCCTCTTGATCGGTCGGATAGCCGATCACGACCTTCATCATAAAGCGATCCACCTGCGCTTCGGGCAGCGGATAAGTCCCCTCGGTCTCGATGGGGTTCTGCGTTGCCAGGACCAGGAACGGATCGGGCACTTTGTAGGTCTCGCGTCCGATGGTCACCTGCCGTTCCTGCATCACTTCCAACAGCGCGCTTTGCACCTTGGCTGGTGCGCGATTGATCTCGTCCGCCAGCAGCAAGTTGGCAAAGACTGGGCCGAGCGACGTGCTGAACTCGCCGGTCTTCTGATTGTAAATCCGCGTGCCCACCAGGTCTGCTGGAACCAGATCAGGCGTGAATTGGATGCGCTTGAATTCGCCGCCGATGACCTGCGCCAGCGTCTTGATCGCCAGCGTCTTGGCGAGACCCGGCACCCCTTCGACGAGAAGGTGGCCCCGCGCCAGCAGCGCCACCAGCATCCGCTCCAGCAGATGATCCTGCCCCACGATGATCTTTTTCACTTCGTACAGCACGCGCTCCATGAGCGGTGCACTTTCGGCGTTGGGGGTAGTGTTCGTCATCTGGTTGCTCACAAGGGAAACGTGTTGCGTGTTGCGTGTTGCGTGTTGCGTGTTGCGTGTTGCGCGATCTGGGACAAGCGGCTCTTGACCTTCACGCACCACGCATCACGCATCACACTAAAACGGCGGCGATCCCGCCGCGCCGGCCGCCACGTCAATCGGCACGGCAAAGCCGATGCCGATGAAGACACTCTGATCGGTGGGATTCGCCAGCGCCGTGACGATGCCGACGACTTCGCCATCGCGATTCAGCAACGGTCCGCCGGAATTGCCAGGATTCACCGCCGCGTCGAACTGGATCAGACCCTCTACCGGCTCGGTCGTATTGGGCAGCTTGAAGCTGCGGTTCAGGCCGGAGATCACACCCGCAGTGACGGTGTGTCGTAGCCCGAACGGATTGCCGACGACGATGGCCTCGTCACCGACTTGCAGCATGGCAGGGTTGCCCAGCGTAGCAGGGATGAGCAGGGGCGGCGGCTCTGATGCCTTGAGAACGGCAATGTCCTTGTCGCCCAGCGCCCCTGCGACAGTGGCCTTTGAGACGGTGCCATCGGCGAAAATGACCTCGATCTCGCTCGCGCCCTGTACGACGTGCAGGCTGGTGAGGATGTTGCCGCTCTGGTCGAGAACGACGCCGGAGCCGCTGCCTTCGCCCGGCTCGCCGTCTTTGACCTCCTGTGTGCGGATGAGCACCACGGAGGACGCGATGATGTCGTACACGCGCGCGGCGGTGGGCGGCGGCGGCGTGGCCGAGGACATGGCCTGCGCGACGAGTTGCTTGACTTCACGCTCGGTCATGCGCGGCTGGCGGGATTGGAGTGCATTGTAGGTAAACAGGACAACCAGCGCGATCAAGACCCCTGCGCCGATCAGCGCGAGATTCTGCCAGGGGATGTGGAATCGCCGGGGCTTGACTTCAGAGGGCGGCTTGTCTGGCTCAGCCCTGCGTGGTGCGGGCGGCTGCCAGGCCGACGCGCGTGTTGGCACGCGAACCTGGGAGCGGCCCGTGTCGAGCCTCGATGCTGGTGGACGGGGAGCAGGGTGAGGTTGCGGTATGATCTCCGGCGGCGGCCGCCTGGTCTGTTGTCCCTTGAAAATCCTGAACATAACGCCCTGTCACAACTCGAAGCTCTGCCCCCGCGTCGGCACGGCGACCTGGGTCAGGCCGGTCTCTCGCAGCTTTTCCGCAAAGGTGAACGCGGACGGCTGCTCACCGTGAATCACGAACGTCCGTTGGAGGCGGCTGCGGTCGAGCGATTGCGTCCAGCTCAGTAGCTCCCCCTGGTCGGCGTGTGCGCTGTAGCCGTCAATCGCGGCGATCTGCGCATGCACGTCGTACTCCTCCCCGAAGATCTTCACGCGGCTCGCCCCATCCAGGATGTATCGGCCCAAGGTATGCTCGGCCTGGAAGCCGACGAAGAGCACGGTGTTGTCGGCATCCTCGATGTTGTTCTTCAGGTGATGGAGGATGCGGCCGCTTTCTGCCATGCCACTGGCGCTGATGATGATCGCCGGGTCCCGCAGATAGTTCAACTGCTTACTGCGGTTTTGATCGCGCACGTATTCCAGCCGCGGAAAGTCGAAGGGGTTTCGCCCCTTGCCGCCGGACAGGAAGGCGCGCACCTCCTCGTCCCATTCCTCCGGGTGGATCCGAAAGACCTCGGTCACGTTGACCGCCAGGGGGCTGTCCACGAAGACCGGAATTTGCGGGATGTCCCCTTCGGTCTCCGACTGGTTCAGCGCGTAGACGATCTCCTGCGTGCGGCCCACGGCGAAGGCGGGGATGATCACCTTGCCCTGACGGCGGACGGTCGCGCGCACGAGGTCGCGCAGCTTCGTTTGGGCCTCTTCGGCTGTGCCGTGCAGTCGGTCGCCGTAGGTGCTCTCAATCAGCAGAATGTCGGCGCGCTCCGGGGTTTCCGATTCGCGCAGGATGGGCATGTCCTTGCGCCCCAGGTCACCGCTGAAAACCAGCCGCCAGTCCTTGCCGGTGGCGTTCTCGTGCAGGTCGAGCGCCACGACCGCCGATCCCAGGATGTGTCCGGCAGTGTAAAAGGTCACGCTCACGCCGTCGGCGACGGTGGTTGGCTGGTGGAAGCCCACGCCCGAGAAGTATGGCATGGCCCTTTCGGCGTCCGCCTGAGTGTAGAGCGGCTCGACGGCCGGTTCGCCCTTGCGCGCCTTCTGCTTGTTGAGGTACTCGACGTCGCTTTCCTGGATATGCCCGCTGTCGAGCAGCATGTAAGCGCATAGGTTGCGTGTGGCCGCAGTGCACCAGATGTGGCCCTTGAAGCCCTGCTTGACCAGGTTGGGGATGTTGCCGGAGTGGTCAATGTGCGCGTGGCTGAGCACGAGCGCATCTATCGTCTTCGGGTCGAACGGAAAGTGCAGATTGCGATCATAGGCCTCGGCTCGGCGTCCCTGGTACATGCCGCATTCCATCAGGATGCGCTTGCCGTTGATCTCGATCAGGTGCATGGAGCCGGTAACTTCCTGGGCCGCCCCCTGAAAGGTGATGTGCAAGGGGATATCCTCCTGTGAACCACGGCCAAATTCTGTCAAGGCAAGCCCGGCCGAGGGCCTTCGTCTATCCGCCAAACGACGCCAGCGCCCGGCGCAGCCGTTCCTCTATGGCGGTGACATCCCGTGGCAGACTTTGGACGGCGCGCTGCGCCTCGACGATGCTGTAGCCCAGGGCGGTCAGCGCATCAATAACCGCCGCGTCGGCCTCGGTTAGCGCAGCCAGGCCTTCGGGCACCTCGAACGCGCCGATTTTGTCCTTCAGCTCCAAAATGATCTTCTGTGCGGTTTTTTTGCCGATGCCCGGGACGCGTGCCAGCAGGTCGGGCTGTTCCTGGCCGATCGCCAGGCGCAACGCGTCGGGGGCCAAGGCTGAGAGGAGCGACAGCCCCAGCTTCGGCCCGACGCCCGAAACGCCGATCAACTGCTGGAAGAAGGTCAGCTCTTCGGCGGTAGCGAAGCCGATCAACGCCAGCTCATTCTCGCGGACGACCAGGTGCGTGTGCAAGGCGATCGGCTCGCCGACGCGCGCGGCTGCCAGCGTCGGCTGGGGGCACAGGATGCGCAGCCCGATGCCGCTGACGCTCACAACCAGGGCATCTTTGGCAACGGCGCCGATGCGGCCTTCGACCGTAGCAATCATCGTCAGCCGCCGGCCAACGTGCGAAACTTGTAGCCCGACCCGCGCACGGTCTGGATCAGCTCCGGGTCGGAGGGATCCCGCTCGATCTTCTCGCGCAACCGGCGCACGGCTACTTCCACGAGATTCGTCCCGCCGGCGAAGTCGTAGCCCCAGACCTCCCGGAATAGCGTCTCCTTGCTCACGCTTTGGCCCGGTCGGCTCATCAAGTAGTGCAAGAGTTGGAACTCGATGGGGGTCAGGTGCACTTCCTGGTCGCGGAGATAGACCTCGTGCGAGTCCACGTTGATCCGCAGCTCGCCGTTGACGATGGTGCGCGTCGGCGGCGGTGTGCGCATCCAGTCGGCGCGCCGGATCACAGCTTCGATGCGCGCCAGTAATTCCTTGAACGTGAACGGCTTGCTGATGTAGTCATCCGCGCCGAGGTTGAACCCCTTGACCACATCATCCACGCCGCCCAGGGCGGTCAGCATGATGATCGGCACGTCCGAACGACGACGGATTTCAGCGCAGGCGGTGAATCCGTCCATTTTCGGCATCATGACGTCGAGGATCACCATGTCGGCCGGTTTAGCGTCGAATGCTTCCAGCGCGGCCGCACCATCTGGCATCACCTCGACGTCGTATAGACGACCCAGGGACAGCTTCAATAGGAAGCGCAGGTCTTCCTCGTCTTCCGCTACCAGGATGCGGCGGCGAGGTTGTTGTGAGGACGCACTTTCTGGAGCCATGACTACTTCCTCTCTGCACCCGTAGGGGCGGGTCTCCGTAGGGGTGGGTCTCCGTAGGGGTGGGTCTCAGACCCGCCCCTACGGCTGCGGCGTGCTGGATATTTTGCCGCTGAACTGATCCTCGTCGAGTAAGCGCTGTAAACGCGCGCTATGCAGATGGCACACGGCAATGGCGACGGCGTCGGCTGCATCATCAGGTCGGGGAATGTCGTCCAGTCGTAACATCAGCCGGACCATCTCTTGCATCTGCTGCTTGGAGGCGTTGCCGTAGCCCACGAGCGCCTGCTTGACTTCAGCGGGCTTGTACTCGTAAACGGGCACGCCAGCCTGGGCAGCGGCCAACAACACGACCCCGCGCGCTTGGCCCACCGTCAGCGCCGTGGTGACGTTGCGGTTGAAAAATAGCTCTTCGATTGCCATGGCATCCGGCGTGGCTTCGGCAATCACCGCGGCGATCTCGCGATAGATGGCCTGCAGGCGCAACGGCATCGGCGTTCCCGCTTGGGTGAGAACAACGCCATAGCGCACCAACTGCGCTTCGCCGGCCGCATCCTCGGTCACCAGCCCGTAGCCGGTCGTCGCGGTACCCGGATCAATCCCCAGGATGACCACGCGCTACTGCTCCATCTCGGCCAAAGCCTCGTCGGAGATTTCCAGGTTCGAGTAGACCTTCGCCACGTCATCCAATTCTTCGATGGACTCGATCAGATTCATTACCTGCAAGGTGTCGGCCGGGCTGAGCGAAACGTAGGTCTTGGGGAACATGGATAGCTCGGCGGTTTCGACCTGGCAGCGCGCATCCAGAAACGCCTGGCGCACCACTTGCAGATCAGACGGCGCGGTGTAGATCTCGGCCGCGTCGTCGGTGAAAGATACATCGTCCGCGCCGGTCTCCAACGCCAACTCGAACACCTTGTCCTGGTTCAGCTTGCTCAGCGGGAAGCTGATGTACCCCTTGCTGTCAAACAGCCAGCCCACGCTGCCCGACTCGCCCAGGCTGCCGCCGCCGCGCGTCAGCGCCCGGCGGATTTCGGAGACGGTGCGGTTTTTGTTGTCGGTCAGCGTCTGTATGAAGATCGCTACGCCGTGCGGCCCGTATCCTTCATAGGTGACTTCTTCGATCTGTGTGCCGCTGTCATCGAGCCCGGCCCCGCGCTTGATGGCGCGCTCGACGTTGTCCTTTGGCATGTTTTCGGCTTTGGCCTTATCAATGATCAGCCGCAACCGGAAGTTGAAGTTCGGGTCCGGCCCCTCGCGCGCGGCCAACTGCAACTCACGGGCGAGCTTGGTGAACATCTGGCCGCGTTTGGCGTCGGCCGCGCCTTTCTTACGCTTGATTGTCGCCCATTTCGAATGTCCAGACATCTTCGGTGCCCCCTATCGCCGTAGACTGGGTATTAGATATTGGGTATTATACCACAACTTGATACTGGAAGCTTGATACTGGAAGCTAATAGCCAGCTTCCAGCTTCTAGTTTCTAGCTTCCAGCCTCTAGCACCGCCCTCAAGAATGCGTGAAACAACGGATGCGCCCGGTTGGGCCGGGAGCGGAATTCCGGGTGAAACTGGGTGCCGAGCATCCACGGATGGAGCGCCGGGGTCAGTTCCGCAATCTCTACCAGCCGGCCGTCTGGCGAAAGGCCGGAGAAGGTCACGCCTGCCTGCACGAATGCCGTCCGGTAACGATTGTTGAACTCCCAACGGTGGCGGTGGCGCTCCTTGACCGCGGCATCGGGCGCGTAGGCCTGCCCGGCTCGACTGTCTTCCTGCAGCACGCACGGCCACAGCCCCAGCCGCATCGTGCCGCCCATGTCCGCGATTCCCTGCTGATCCGGCATCAGGCTGATGATCGGGTGAGGCGTTTTTGGGTTGAACTCGGTGCTGTTGGCCTCTGCCAAGCCCAGAACGTTGCGGGCAAACTCGATGCACATCACCTGCATCCCCAGGCACAGGCCCAGGTAGGGGATGCGATTCTCGCGGGCATAACGCGCCGCCGCAATCTTGCCCTCGATCCCGCGTTCGCCGAAGCCCCCCGGCACCAAAATGCCGCCGACGCCGGCCAGCCGCTCCAGCCCGCCGGGGCGCTCTAGCAACTCGGAGCCGACCCAGTCCAGCTCCACGTCGCGATCGAGCGACCAGGCCGCGTGGCGCAACGCCTCGCGCACGCTCATGTACGCGTCTTCCAGCTCGACGTATTTGCCCACCAGCGCCACGCGTAGGGTCGGCTTGGCCTTCTGAATCTGCGCCACGAGCTGGCGCCAGCCGGTCAGGTCGGGCGGCGAGACGTGCAGCCCCAGCCGCTCGGCGATGAAGTCGCCCACGCCCGCATCCTCCAGCATCAACGGCACTTCGTAGACGCTCTTGGCCGTATACGCCGCCACCACCGCCCGCGGCTCTACGTCGGTGAACAGGGCAATCTTCTCCCGCACAGAGTCAGTTACCGGCTGATCCGAGCGACAGACGATCATGTCCGGCTGGATGCCGATGCTGCGCAGCTCGCGGACGCTGTGCTGGGTGGGCTTGGTCTTCAGCTCGTTGCTGCCAGAGATGTAGGGCAGCAGGGTGACGTGGATGTAAAACGTGTTGTTGCGTCCCACATCCTTGCGCATCTGGCGGATGGCTTCCAGGAACGGCAGCCCCTCGATGTCGCCCACCGTGCCGCCGACCTCGACGATCACCACGTCGGCCTCGTTGTGCCGGCCGGCCTCCAAGATGCGCCGCTTGATCTCGTTGGTGACGTGCGGGATCACCTGGATGGTGCCGCCCAGGTAGTCGCCGCGGCGCTCTTTGCTCAAGACCTGGCTGTAAATCTGCCCGGTGGTAATGTTGTTGGCCTGCGTCAGGCTTTCATCCACGAACCGCTCGTAATGGCCCAGGTCAAGATCGGTCTCCGCGCCGTCGTCGGTGACGAACACCTCGCCGTGCTGATAGGGCGACATGGTGCCGGGGTCCACGTTAAGGTACGGGTCGAGCTTCTGGATCGAAACGCGCACGCCCCGGCCCTTAAGCAGACGGCCGATGGAGGCCGCGGTGACGCCTTTGCCCAACCCACTCACCACGCCGCCGGTGACGAAAATGTACGCGGTCAAGTTGGCTCCCCTCGTGCCCGATTGCTTATTAGACTTTATTGAGAATAGCGGTCATTCTGAGCGGGTCTACCACGAGCCTCTCCTTACGGCGTGAAACCAGCGAAGAATCTCGTTCGTGCAGCGCCGAGACCCTTCGCTGGACTGACGCCGCAGCGGAATTCACGGTACCAACCCGCTCAGGGTGACGCAAAGCGGATGTTTCGGTATGTTGCTATTAATCTATCGCTCTCTCGCGTCACAGCCCTCGCGCCCCTCGCACGTACGGAATCCCCAACGCAGCCGGCGCGCCCAGGCGCTTCAACGCCTCATCGCCGCACTACTCTTTGTTAAACGCCGTTCCCAGCGACGCCGGCGGCACGGTCTGGAGGGCCTTGAGCGTGCGCACTAACGCCTGGCGCACCCGCTTGGGCAGCCGGTTGAGCGCCCGGTTGACCCATTCGGCGTTGCCCAGCGTCACCAGCACCAGGGTCAAGATCATCAATGGGAAGGGCAACGTGGGGAAAACCTGGGTCGGCACGTTGGGCAGCGCGCTCTGCAGCGTGTTGGCCAGCATCTGCAATAGGACGAAGAGGTAGGCGCCGACGGCTGCACGAACGGGTTGCCAGTTGCCAAAGATCACGATGGCCAGGGCGATCCAGCCGGTACCTTCGATGCCGTAGGGCCGCGCCCAGCCCGGCTTGACCAGCAGCGAGAACGCCGCGCCGCCGAAGCCCACCAGCGCGCCGCCGACTGCTGTGTAGACGTAGCGCATCCGGGTCACGTTCACTCCGCGCACGAAAGTCGCTGCGGGCTTTTCGCCCAACCCTTGCAGCTTGAGGCCGGGCTGCGTCTTGTACACGTAGGCCCAGGTCAGGACGATCGCCAGGATACTCAGGTAAACCACCGGATTCTGGTTGAACAGGATCGGCCCAACCACCGGCAGGCTCACCAGTCCGGGGATGGGCGTGTGGGGCACTTGCGGGCCGGGGACGTGGGCATACGGGTTGCCCAGCACATAGGCCAGGTCGCGACAGAGCAGCGTGAGCACGAAGCCGGTCGCCACCTGCGGTTGCTTCAGCGTCAGGCTGATGAAGGCGATGAGCAGGGCGACCGCGGCGCCCACGGCCATGCCTGCCCCGAAACCTAAAGCGACGCTGCCGGTTTTCAAGGCGACAACGAAACCGGCCATCGCGGAGATCAGGATCGAGCCATCCAACGACAGGTTGATCACACCGGCCTTCTCGGTGATCGTCTCGCCCATCACGGCGAAGATGATGGGTGGCGACGCGGCCACGACGGCGGCAATCAGAGTGACGATGTCCATCTCACCTCCTCCGCCCCACCAGGCGAGCCCGAAGGCCGCCTACTATCAGGACGGCCAACACCAACATGCCCTGAATCACACCGCCCAATGAGGAGTCGAGTTGGGCCTGCAGCGCCAGCTGGAGGCTGCCCATGCTGATTGCGGCGAAGAAGAGCGAAATCGGGATGCTCCAGATCGCGTTAAGATTGGCCAGCAGCACGACCAGGATCGCCAGGAAGCCATAGCCCCCGGAAATCAGCGGGAAGAGTTGGTGACGCGAGCTGGTGCCAGCGACCAACGTCCAGCCTGCCATCCCTGCCAGTACGCCGCACAGCACGAAGGCAGCCAGCATATGGCGGTCGGTGGGCACACCCAGCAGGAAGGCCGAGCGCATGTTCTTGCCGATGGCCTTCAGCCGCAACCCGAAATAGGTGCCACGCAGCGCGATGTAAATCAGGAAGATCGCGGCAAGGCCCAAGAGAAGCTCGACCAGGCTGACGTTGACGCCTTGGATGGCGGGCGGCAGCCACAACGACGGTGGAAACGGCTGCGTGCCGCTGGTGGAGCCGATGCCCGGCCGCTTCCACGGCCCCAGTACCAAGTAGACGGTCAGACTACCGGCGATGAAGTTCAATCCCAGCCCGCCGAAGATTTCGTTCACTTGGCCATAGAGCTTGAGCACACCGGCCAACAGCGCCCATAGGCTGCCTCCCACAACCGCAGCCAACAGGGCCAAGATCAGCACCAGGACCGGCGGCAGTGAATTCTGTGGCGCCCGCATGACGCCGGTGGCGAAAATGGCGCCTAGGATGATCTGGCCCTCGATGCCGATATTCCACAGCCCGGCCGCGAAAGTGATGAGCAGGCCAGCGCAGCACAACAGCATGGGCACCCAGGCCGTCAGCACATAGCCCACCTTCGCAGGTGAGCCGACAGCCCCATCCCAGATGAGCCGGAACGCCTGGAGCGGGGATGCGCCCAGCCCAACCATGATCAACGCAACAAGGAGGAACGCAGCCAGGATGCCAGCCATTCGCAACGCCCAGTCAGTTGTGCGGCTCATGCGCACCTCCCTCGGTGAACCCCTTGCCCCCAATCAACTCCCCCAACTGCTCCACGTTGACCCGTCGAGCATCCAGCGGCGCCGCCACTTGGCCGCCAAAAAAGACCAGGATGCGGTCGCTGCGATCGAGCAACTCTTCCAGGTCAGAAGAGAGGAAGATGATGGCCGTGCCCTGCTTCGTGCGTTCCAGTAGCAACTTCCAGATGTATTCGACGGACTCGATGTCTAAGCCGCGCGTGGGATGTTCCATCAGCAGCAGCTTGAGTTGCGGCGGAAGCAAGGCCAGTAGGGTGCGCTGCTGGTTGCCGCCCGAAAGCTCTTCGATCCGGGACGCCGGCCGGCCCTTAATGTGAAAGTGCTCGACGCTCTTGGCTGTGGAACCGGCTGCGCCGGACCAGTTTACAAAGAAGCTCCCTTTGTGCTCAGCCAGTGCCACATGCTCGGTCAGCGTCATGCCCGCGATCAGCCCCTCTTCCAGCCGGCCCGCGGGCATGTAGGCCACGCCCACTTTTTGGAGCCGGTGGTAGGATTGGCCGGTCATATCCACGCCGGCCAGACGCACCCGGCCTGCGGAAGGTGCGCGCAGCCCGCAGCAGGTTTGCAGCAATAGTAATTGGCCGCTGCCCTCCAGCCCCGCCAGGCCGATCACCTCGCCGGGCAAAATGTCGAGACGAAGGTCCTGCAGCTCTAATCGCCAATCGCTGACCGTCACGCGATCCAGTTGCACCTGCGGGCCGCCGGCTTGCACAGGTTGCGGCTGCCGTTTGAGCCGCGGGATGTTCTGGCCGAACATCATCTGCACAAGTTTATCGGTGGCATAGGGCTGACGCGCCTGGCCTGTCACCCGACCGCGGTTGAGCACCGTCACCTCGTCGCACAACGCCTCGACCTCCTCCAGCTTATGTGAGACGAAGATGACCGACATGCCTTCCTGGGCGAGCTTGCGCAAGGTGGCGAACAGTTTGTCTCGTTGTTGGGCTGAAATGGCCGTAGTCGGCTCGTCCAACACCAGGGTGCGTGCGCCGAGCCACAGCAGGCGGGAAATCTCCAGTTGCTGCCGCTCGCCGATGCTCAGGTCGGAGACGTGGGTGTCCGGGTCAAGGGTGAAGTCGAATCGGTTCAACAACTCGCGCAGCTCGCGCCGAGCCCGGCCACGATCGGGCACCAAGCCGCCAGGGCTGCCCAACACGAAGTTGTCCAGCACGGTCAACGCTGAAAAGTCGAGCGGGTCCTGGTACAACATGCCTACGCCGCGTGTCACTGCCTGGGCGGGAGAGGTCATGGTCACCGGCTTGCCGTCGAGGAGAATCTCGCCACTGTCGGCCGCGATGAAGCCATTGAGGATCTTCATCAGCGTGCTCTTGCCCGCGCCATTTTCGCCCAACAGACCGTGAATAGTGCCCGGCGCCACGCTCAATGTCACCCCATCATTGGCGCGCAGGCTTCCGAAGTGCTTGTGAATGTCACGGAGTTCGATTTTCATGAGGCGACTCTGTGCTGGTTTTGCATTGCAGCGGGCGACATGGAATCAATCCGCGCAGGGTAACCCCACCCTCTCTCCCGCAGGAGAGAGGGTGGGGTGAGGAGGTTATGACTTGCTGGGACCTTCCATGCCTTCCAGCAGTTGTGGCAGATACCAGATTTGCAGATCAGTGGCCGTTTCACTGGCCTTCAAGTAAACCGAGCCATCCTGGAAGTTGAGTGGCCCTTTGAACAGATTGACGGAGCCATCGCCCAGCTTCTTGGTGAAGTCATCTACATTGGCCGCGGCCTCCTTACTCAAGGCTGGCCCCTTTACGAAGCCCACCGCGCTGGTGTCAGGATTGTTGATATCTTTCCAGTCCGGGCCGTTCCACTCGAAGTACTGGGCATACTTGCCATCCTGCACCAGCTTGATGGCTTTGACGTAGTCCGGCCCCCAGTTGAAGTACGGCACGCCCAGGCAGACATCGGGGGCCTCCTTGCAGCCATCCTTGTAGTCGTACTGCACGGCCCACACCTTCTTGCCGGCCTTGCTCATCTTGCCGGCCTCCACCAACGCCTCGGTGGTGTCAATGCCGGAGAGCACGACGTCGTAGCCACTGTTGTAGAAGTCATCCGCAACCTTGGTCGGATCGAGGGTCTGGCCGGGGATATTGAACCAGAAGCCGATCCAGGACACCTTGAACTTCAGGTCGGCTGCGTTCTTCTTGGCATAGGTCGTCCAGCAGTACCTGGCGCCCAGGTAGGCGGAGGCGGCCAGGCGGCGGGTCTCATCATTGATCAGCGGGCCAAGATAGCCGATCTTGCCGGTCTGGCTGGTTAGCGCGGCCGCGCAGCCGGCGAGCATCTTGCCGTACTCCATGCGGCCCATGAAGTTGCTCAGGTTGGCCGGGCCTTTGAAGTCCTTGCCCTGCTTCCAGGCGTGGTCGCCGGAGACGTTGATGAGCGGCACCTTGGCGTTCTTGGTAGCGGCCTCGAGGGTACCATCTTTGAAATCGTCAGATGTGGTCAGGATCAACTTGGCGCCCTTGGAGATCAGGTCGTCCACCACCTGGGGTACCGTCACGCCGGGCTTGGCGCCGGCATTCAGGTTGTCCACGTAGATCATCTTGGCGCCGGGGATCTTGGCCTCAGCGTACTTGCCGGCCGCGTAGTGGGCTTCGCTCCAGCCGTGGTCGTTGTAGGGGCCAACCAAAACGACGCCAAAGGTGAATTCGCCGCCGGCTGCAGGCTTGGCCGGCTCGGTTGCCTTCGCCGGGGCAGCCTGTGTGGGGGCAGTCGGCGCCGTGGTCGGTATAGCCGTGGGCGCGGCCGCCGGCGCGCACGCGCCGACGACCATCGAGAGAACGACCAGCAGGGCGATCACGCCCCAGACTTTGGTGCGGAACATCTTACTCCTCCTTGAATGTGGATATTGTGGATGCGAACGAACATGCCGAAGACCACCTTGATTTTACCCCCATCCAGGCTTCCATGCAAATGACTCGCATCATGTCTGCGCAACGCGCGGCGGATGTGGTATAATCGGCTACAACTTGGAGGTTGGAGATTGGAGATTGGAAGCATCTGGCATCCAACCTCTAATCTCCAATCTCTAACGCGAGGAGGACACATGGAACTCAACGACATGTTACGCGTGGCGCGTGGCGATGCGCCGGCTGACCTGGTGCTGCGCAACGCCAGGCTGGTCAACGTCTATTCCGGCGAGATCTACCCCACCGACGTGGCGATCTACAACGCTCGGATCGTCGGCCTCGGCCCCGGCTACGCGGGGCAACGGGAGATTGACTTGCAGGGCAGCTATCTGGCCCCCGGCCTGATTGATGCGCACGTCCACATCGAAAGCTCGATGGTCGGCGTGCGCCAATTTGCCCAGGCCGTGGTGCCCAAGGGCGTCACCTCGGTCATCGCCGACCCGCACGAGATCACCAACGTGCTCGGCCTGGACGGTATCCGCTACATGTTCGACCAGGCCAAGTACGGCCAGCTCAGCATGTTCGTCATGGTGCCTTCCTGCGTCCCCGCGACGCACATGGCGACAGCCGGCGCCTACCTGGAAGCGAAAGACATCGCCGCGCTTCAGAACGACCGCTGGGTGCTGGGTCTGGGGGAGATGATGAACTACCCTGGCGTCCTTAACGGCGACCCGAACACGCTGGAAAAGATTGACGCCTTCAAGACGCGCGTGCTCGACGGCCACGCGCCCGGCCTCACCGGCAAGGCGCTCAACGCCTACCTGACCGCGGGCATCGGCTCGGATCACGAGTGCACCACCGTGGACGAAGCGTTGGAGAAGCTGCGGCTGGGCATGTACATCCTGATCCGCGAGGCGACCAACGCCCACAACCTGGCCGCGTTGCTGCCGATGCTCACGGCCGACAACGCCCGCCGTATCTGCTTCTGTACCGACGACCGCCACCCGGGCGATCTGCTGGACGAGGGCAGCGTGGATCACCTGGTGCGGACGGCCGTCCGCAGTGGGGTGGACCTGGTCACGGCGATCCGCATGGCGACCCTCAATACCGCCGAGTGGTTCCGCCTCTATGACCGCGGCGGCATCCGCCCCGGCCACCGCGCGGATCTGATTGTGTTCGATGACCCGCAAGAGTTCTGCGTGCGGATGGTGGTGCGCAGCGGGTTGGTGGTTGCCGAAGATGGGACGATGCTGCCGTTCGACCTGCCGGAGCGGCCCTCGTATCTGCGTGGCTCGATGAACGTCAACTGGCACACGGTTGACTTCACCATCCCCGTCGAGGGCACGCGCGCCCACGTCATCGGCGCGGTGCCCGATCATCTGGTCACCGAAGACCGCATGCTGGAGATTCCCACGGCTTCGGGCTTTGCCGTTCCTGATATCGAACGGGACATCCTCAAGATGGCCGTGATCGAGCGCCATATGGCGACGGGGCAGATGGGCAAGGGGTTTGTGCAGGGGTTAGGACTGAGGCGAGGCGCCATTGCCTCCACCATCGCGCACGACCACCACAACCTGGTCGTCGCGGGCACCGACAATATCTCGCTGAGCACGGCCGTCGGCGCAGTGGCCGACATGGGCGGGGGGCTGGCCGTGGCCGACGGCGTGCGCATCCTCGCCCGCCTGCCGCTGCCTGTGGCCGGGTTGATGTCCAACAAGCCGATCGCCGAGGTGCGTCGTGTGCTGGACGAAGTGACCGGCGCAGCCCGCACCCTTGGCTCCGGCCTCCACGACCCCTTCATGGTTCTCAGTTTCCTCGCGCTGGAGGTGATCCCGCACTTGAAGCTGACCGATCAGGGGTTGGTGGACGTGGATCAGTTTAAGTTCGTGCCGTTGTGGGCGGAGTAGAGATTAGAGGCAATGGAGCAAAACTCGCTATCTGCTGCCTGTCATTCTGAGCGGGTCTATCCCTGAACTCTTGTTACGGCGTGACACCAGCGAAGAATCCGTTCGCTGCGCTCAGGACAAGCTCTCCTTGCCGCAACGAGACCCTTCGCTGGATTCTCGCCGCAACGCACTTCACGGGGCCGACCCGCTCAGGGTGACAATAGCGAGTTTTGCGGTATTGCGATTAGAGATTAGAGATTGGGGACCCAATCTCTAATCTCTGAGGCCGGCATTTATACTTGGGGCAAGCTGCGCCGCATGATCTCGTAGTTCTCCAACGCCTTGCCCGCGCCCAACGCCACGCAGGCCAGGGGATGCTCGGCCACGAAGCAGGGGACGCCGGTCTCTTTGGTCATCAGCCGATCCATGTTGCGGAGCAGCGCGCCGCCGCCGCTGAGCACCATGCCGCGATCAATGATGTCGGCGGCCAGCTCGGGCGGGGTCTTCTCCAACGTCTGTTTGACCACGCTGGTGATCGCGCCCAGCGGCTCGGCGATAGCCTCGGTGATCTCGCCGGACGAGAGGGTGATCGTTTTGGGCAGACCGGCCACCTGGTCACGTCCGCGCACCTCCATCGTCAGCTCCTCGGCCAGCGGCAGCGCGCTGCCGATCTGGATCTTGATTTCCTCTGCGGTTTGCTCGCCGATGATCAGGTTGTACTTCTTGCGCACGTAGCCCATGATCGCCTCGTCGGTGCGGATGCCGCCCACGCGCACGCTGCTCCACACCACGATGTCGTTCATCGAGACCACGGCCGCCTCGGTCGTCCCGCCGCCGATGTCCACCACCATGTTGCCGGTCGGCGTGCCGATCGGCAGCCCCGCGCCGTAGGCCGCGGCCAACGGTTCGGGGATCAGGTAAGCCTCTTTCGCCCCCGCCTGCATCGCCGCGTCGTGCACCGCGCGGCTTTCGACGCTGGTGACGCCCTTCGGCGTGCTGATCATCACGCGCGGCTTGAAGAGAGGGTTGCGGCCGATCACTTTGCGGATGAAATAGCGTAGCATAGCCTCGGTGACCACGTAATCGGCGATGACCCCCTCGCGCATCGGCCGGGCCACCTCGATGCTCTCCGGCGAGCGGCCCAGCATGTCGCGGGCCTCCTGGCCCACCGCCACGATCTTGTTGTCCCGCGTGGAAATCGCCACCACTGAGGGTTCGCGCAGAATAATGCCACGGCCACTGACATACACCAGGACGTTCACGGTGCCCAGGTCAATGCCGATCAGTCGTTCGAACATAGTCGCTCCTGCGTCGGAAGGTGCGGCGTACTATCGGAAGCGCGTCGCGCCTGGAATGCTGAGATGATTATACGTCAAACACAACCACCGTGCAAAAACGGCTGCGCAACGCGCCTCCGGCCTTCGGCGTGGTGCGTGGTGCGTGGTGCGTGGTGCGATTTGCAGTTTGCAGTTTGCGGGTTACGCTTTTCGTTTTATGTTTCCCTACACTTTCAGCCGCGCCCACTTGCTGCTGCGAAACCGCAGCCACATCCCCAGGCCGCGCAGGTTCAGGTCTACGCCCATCGCGATCCACGCGCCGACCAGGCCGAACGGACCGACCAGCAGCAGCGCCAGCGGCAGGCGGACCAGCCAGAGGCTACTTCCGGTGATCGCCAGGGTCGCGCGCGTATCCCCCGCGCCGCGCAGTGCGCCTGACAGCACCATTACCAACGCCAGGGCCGGCTGCGAAAAGGCCACCAGCCGCAGCGGCCAGATGCCCAGGCGGATCACCTCGGGGTCATTGATGAAGACGCCCATGATTTGGGCAGGGAAGACGAAGAAGAGCACACCCATGGCCGTCATCACGATCGCGGCCAGGCGGCTCGCCAGGTACGCATCGGCCCTGGCCCGTGCGGGATTGCCCGCGCCGAGGTCCTGTCCTACGAGCGTGGTGGCGGCCACGGCGAACCCGAAGCCGGGCATATACGAAAGCGACTCTCCTTGCAGCGCCAGTTGGTGCGCGGCGAACGCCTGCGTGCCCAGCGTCGCCACGGTCATCGTGTACGCGGTCATCGCGAAGCGCATGAGCAACTGCTCGGCGCCGGCCGGCAGGCCGATGTTGAGGATGCGCTTGATCTGCGCCCCATCGGGCAGTAGATGGCGCAGGCGCAGGCGCAATCCCGCCCGGCCGCGCCAGAGGAGATAAGTGACGATCAGCCCGCCCGCGCCGCGGCCGGTTGCCGCGCCGATGGCGGATCCGGCCACGCCGAGCGCCGGCAGTGGCCCCAGGCCGTAGATGTACGCGTAGGCCACGATGATATTGACGACGTTGACCGCCAGCATGATCAGCATGGGCGAGCGCGTGTCGCCGGAGCCGCGCAACGCCGCGTTTCCGATAAACATCCAGGAAGCCAGCAGAAAGGTGACGGCCACAATGCTCAGGTAGTTGGCGCCCGGCGCCACCACTTCGACCGGGGCCTGCAGCACGTGCATCGTCGGCGTCGCCAGGGCCAGGCCGAGCGCCGTCATCGCCACGCCCAGCGCCGCCCCCAGCAAGTAACCCTGGTGGGTGATGCCGTTCGCCCGATCGCCCTCGGCCGCGCCCGTGTGCCGGGCGACGAGCGCGGTCACGCCCGTCGCGACCGCGGCGAAGAAGGTGGTCACGAGCAGGACGGCCTGGTTCGCCAGTCCCACGGCCGCTACTGCCTCCGCGCCCAGGTGGCCCACCATGAAGGTATCGGCCAGGCCGATGGTCATGTTGAGCAGTTGCTCGCCGACGGCCGGCAACGCCAGCGCCAGCACGCGGCGGGCATCAGAATCGAAGAGGCCCAGGCGGACGCGTTGGGGGAGGGTGGGAGCCAGATGCATGAGTTTGATGGGACGTCCTTCGGGTGAGATGACGCTGTGTCAGCAGCAGAGGAGATTATACGCCCGGCGTTCTCGGAACAGCAAGAACGGCCTGTTCAATCCCTCGTCCGTCTGCGCCAGGTACTTCATCTGGCACGTAATCTTATTCGTAACGTGCATTATGTTACAATATGACCGTCATCATGCTTGCGCGTTTACGAACGTGATAAAATATACACAACTATTGTGTGTCTGCCTCACGGCAGATTCGCCTGAAAAAATCGCTGCCAGCCTGGTGCATCTACCTGGATATATCGGCCCGATGCGTTCCCTGCTCATCCACTATGACCTGTTTTCGACCAGACCGGATCGTCGGTTGTTTTGTCGAATAGCATTGGGCTTTGGAAAGGAGGTGTGGCTTAACGTCCGATAAATTTCGCTTGACTCTTGAAGTCATTCACCGATCGAACATCCAAACAAACTGTCCGGAGGAATGTATGAAGAACCTGCCCAAGAATGTCGTCATCGCCGTCGGGGTCGCGGCCATCCTGTTGGCCGCCCTGGCCCTCGGAGCCTGCTCGCAGCCCGCCCCAGCGCCCGCCCCCGTCACCGTCAAAGAGACGGTGATCGTCGAGAAGGTCGTCGAGAAACCGGTCGAGAAGATCGTCGAGAAGCCGGTCGAGAAGATCGTCGAGAAGGTCGTCGAGAAGCCCATCACGATTACGCTCACCCCGGCGCCGCTGCCGCCGAATGCTGAAGTCAGTATTGTGTCCGTTGCAGCGAACGTCGCCAAGGATCCGAACGTCTTGACCGCCACGGTCAAGCTGATGACCGACACGGTGGTCGGTGCATACAATGCTACGATTTCCATGGGCACAACTGGCCTGAACAATGTGCCGATTAACGTCCCGGTGTATGCCGCATGCGTGTCGGATGATGCCAAGAATCCAGGAAAACCGGCGTGGTCGCTGATCAAGCCGGCCGGCTCTAAGACAACCTTGGTCTTCACCAACACCATGCAGACTAAGTTCACGCCGGATGTGGCTGGCTACTACGCGGCCACCTGTAGTCTGGGTGGGGGCGGCGAGGTCGGCGGCGTCCAGATACACGCTGGCACGTACATCGGCGTCACCGATGGCAAGTGCGCCACCTGCCATGCGGCGAAGGTAGAAGAGTGGGCCAAGACGGGCCACGCTAAGATCTTTTCTGATGAAGTTGACAACAAGCGAACGCCCGCCGTGGCTACCCATTACACCGAGAGTTGTGCGAGCTGCCATACCACCGGCTACTACGCCGCGCCTTACGGTGTTGACAGCGGCGGCTTCAAAGATGCCATGACCAAGGCCGCTTGGGTCTTCCCCACCTACAAGCAGATTGACGCTGCCGGCAAGGGGGGCGACAGCAACTTTGCGGCTGCCCCGGCGGTCGTCAAGAACATGGCGAACATCCAGTGCGAGCAGTGCCATGGGCCGGCAGCCGATCACGTTAAGAATGGCGCCGCGATCATGCAGTCCAGCCAGGATGAAGGCGTCTGTGATGTCTGCCACAACGGCAGCAGCCGCCACGACAAGGGCGAGCAGCTCAAAAGCGCCGGTCACTCCGACAAGGAAGCGGCCGCGTTCAACACCCCCGTGGGCATCGGCGAGCAGGCCTGCGTCCGCTGCCACTCCGGCAACGGTTACGTTTCGTTCCTCGGTGACCCTAAGAATCCGGCGAGCTGGGATAATACCAAGCAGACCATCGTCTGCGCTACCTGCCATGACCCCCACAGCGATGCGAATGCCTTCCAGTTGCGCATCGTTAGCAAACCGATCGAACTGCCGTTCGAAGTCAAGAAGGACGTCGGTCTGTCCGCCACCTGCTTCGAGTGCCACAACAGCCGTGTCAATTCCGATGATTTCATGGCCGGCAAGACCGCGAGCAGCCCGCACTACAGCAGCATTGCTGAATTGCTGAGCGACACCGGCGGCCAGACCTACGGCCAGATTGTCCCGAACTCGCCGCACGGTACGATGGTCGGCGCGACTCCGATCCAGAATCCGGCTTTTGCCAAGGATCCTACGCTCAACCAGTTCATGTTCAGCAAAGCCGGCGATACCAAGGGCAACATCGCTGGCCCGTGCGTCACCTGCCACATGTGGCCTGGCCTCACCGATGCGAAGAATGCCAACTTCGAGAAGGTCGGCGGGCACTCGTTCAACACGATCAGCCCGGATGGCAAGACCGATTACACCGCCGCCTGCACGAGCTGCCACGGCGAGCAGAAGGACTTCAACATGAAGGCCAAAGCCGACTACGACGGTAATGGCAAGATCGAGGGCGTGCAGGATGAGGTCAAGGGCCTGCTGAACGTCCTATGGAGCGGTATGGAGAAGGCAGGCGTCAAGAAGAGCCCGACCGGCTATCCGTACGCCACCCTGCCCAAGGGCGCTGATGGCAAGACTGATCCCAAGATCACGAATGCCTGGTTCAACTTCCGCCTGGTCTACGGCGTGATGTGGGGCACCGACACCGGCGACGGCAACCAGGGCCAGGCGCAGGCGATCCACAATTTCAAGCGTTCCGTCAGCCTGCTGCAACTTTCGATCAAGGACCTGACCGGCAGCCTGCCGGCGGGCGCGACCGAGATGAAGTAGTCTGACTGAGAAATCGGGCTTCTGTGCGAAACCCGATTTCTCCCTGCATATAAAAGAGAGGGGAGACCAGGGGTCTCCCCTCTCTTGTTGGGATTCTCATCAATGAACGCAAAGAGGCTCAGCTTCCTCTTAGTTCTCGTCGGCATGATCCTCGTTGTGGGGGCTTGCATGCCTGTGGCAAAAGAAGATAGCGGACCGGCCGCGGTAGCCACGCCTGTGGCCGCGGAGACCGCGCCTGCGGTGGTCTCCGGGTCTGTTTCCCCGACATCCAACGCCTCGGCGACGCCCATGGCAACCCCTGCGCCGGCCGATGAGGAAATTGACTGTATGGGGCTGTGTCACATCCCCGATCCGAATGATGACCCTGGCGCGGGCGCCAAACCGTTGCCGCCGAGCCACACAGGGTACACGACCTGCCTGGAGTGCCACGCTGCCCCGCCCACACCGGTCGCGGCCACCACGCCGGTCGCGCCGGTCGTGTCGGCCACTCATCTCGGCCGCCTGGACGCAGCATGTAGGGTGTGTCACCTGACGAAGTAGGCAAAGATGACCACAGTCGTCACCGGCGCGGCCGGCCACCTGGGCGGCCACCTGGTGCGCGGGGCGAGACAGGTTACGTCATCCCACACGGCGGGCTGTATCGCTGGATCTCCTGCCCGAACTACTTCAGCGAGATGATCGAGTGGCTCGGCTGGGCGCTGGCGATGTGGTCGCTCGCGGGCCTGGCGTTTGCCGTCTGGACCATCGCCAACCTGGCCCCCCGGGCGCGCGCAAACCACCGATGGTATCGCGCTCACTTCGCGGCCTATCCGGCGGAGCGCCGGGCGCTGGTACCGGGGGTGCGGTAGGAGAGCAGCCACCGGGAACCTCACTCGCCTCTCTCGAATAGACACCCCCTCCTTGTGGCGCTACACTCCCCGCCAGACTGGCATCACCGCACCACAAAGCAGCGGGTGTGGGCGAGATCGCTGCCAGCGCGCAGCTTTTGCCTAGTTGACGCTCTATCCCTCAAGTGCTACAATCTCCCAAGAGAGCAAGACACGATGAGCGATTTGCAACGGATCCGTCAATTGGTGATTGACAGACGTTACTACCTTTCCACCCATGCCGAAGAGGAAATGTGGGCGGATGGGCTGGAACGCCTGGATATTGAACGTTGCATTCTGCGGGGACGCATCGAGAAGCGGATGACGGAAGACGTTCGGGGCACGCGTTACCGGATCGAGGGTCGCGCGAGAGACGCGGGCTCGTTCACGTGGTCTGCCGGTTTCACGAGGTCGAGGATTTGCTGATCATCACCGTGTATGCGGTGGAGGTGGCGTCATGATCTGCGAGTTTTGCGGGGGGAAGACGATCAAGAAGAAGGTACGTAAGGTTCACTGGCTCCAGCGGCAGCTTTACATCGTAGACGACGTCGAGGCCGAGGTCTGCCAGGAGTGCGGCGAGCGCTACTACCATGCGACTACGCTCGATGCCATAGACCACGCGCTCGCGGCAGGTCGCCAAGTGGTCAAGGAGCGACTCCAGGTACAGGTGGTGGGGATGCCGGCATGACGGGCGGTGGTATGATGGCTGGCGCGCCCTCCGCCCACTTGACGCCCCATCCCCCAAGTGCCACAATCCGTGCCAGATCGGCGTTCGCAGACCATCGGGGCTGTGTGTGATCGCCGCCCGCGCGCCATTGCACTGACTCCCCCCGCACACAGCCTCCCCGATCCGAACGTTCGCTCGCGCCGCGGTCACATAGTTCGTTCGCAGGCGCCTGGCCTGCCCCTGTTCAACGTTGAGAGGTGCTGCCATGTCCGCTCGATTCTCCCGCAGAACTGCTGTCGTCATCAGCCTGTTGGTGATCTTGGCCCTACTGTTGCCCGCAGGCAGTGTGCCCAGTGCGGCGCAACAGAAACCTCTCGCACCACTGGTTAGCCCGGCCGCGACCGCGCCCACCCAGGCCGCGGTGAGCCAGGCGCTCCGCGCCAGCCCGGTCATGTTCATCGAGAACGCTGGTCAGTTCGTCGCCGCTGCGCCGGACGCGGGGATCGCAGCAGTGCTGGCAACAGCCACCCAGATCGCGGCCGGCTGGTACCACACCTGTGCGCTGACGACGGGCGGCGGAGCCAAGTGCTGGGGGTTTAACGCCTACGGCGAGTTGGGCGATGGCACGACGACCACCCGTACGGCTCCCGTGGACGTGAGCGGGTTGGCGAGCGGTGCGGTGGCCATCGCGGCGGGCGGGTATCACACCTGTGCGCTGATGGACGTAGTCCATGGCGGCGGGGTCAAGTGCTGGGGGAACAACGCCGCCGGCCAGTTGGGCGATGGCACGACGACCAATCGTTACACTCCCACTGATGTGAGCGGCTTGGCGAGCGTGATGACAGGCATCGTCGTGGGCGGGAGTCACACCTGTGTGCTGATGGACGCAGTCCATGGCGGCGGGGTCAAGTGCTGGGGGGGCAACACCTACGGCGAGTTGGGTGACGGCACGACGATCCACCGTTCCACCCCCGTGGACGTCAGTGGGTTGGCAAGCGGGGTGTTGGCCATCGCCGCGGGCGGTATACACACCTGTGCGCTGATGGATGCAGTCCATGGCAGCGGAGCCAAGTGTTGGGGGGACAACGGTTGGGGCCAGTTGGGCGACGGCACGACAACCGACCGTGCCACCCCCGCGGACGTGAGCGGGTTGGCGAGCGGGGTGCTGGCCATCGCCGCGGGCTGGTATCACACCTGTGCGCTGATGGACGCAGTCCATGGCGGCGCAGCCAAGTGCTGGGGGTACAACGGCACCGGCCAGTTGGGGGACGGCACGATAACCGACCGTTACACTCCCACCGACGTGAGCGGGTTGACGAACGGAGTGATGACCATCGCCGCGGGCGGGGGTCACACCTGTGCGCTGATGGACGCAGTCCATGGCGGCGGAGGCAAGTGCTGGGGATACAACTACTACGGTCAGTTGGGCGACGGCACGACGACCACCGGTACGGCTCCCGTGGATGTGAGCGGGTTGGTGGGCGGGTTGGTGGCCATCGTCGCGGGCGGGGAGCACACCTGTGCATTGATGGACGCAGTCCAGGGCGGCGGAGCCAAGTGCTGGGGGGACAACAGCTACGGCCAGTTGGGCGATGGCACGACAACTGATCGGCACACGCCGGTGGATGTGGTAGGGTATGGGGGCCAAGTTACGTACTCTGTGTCTGGTCGCGTTACCGATGGGGACGGCCATTCCATCGCTGACGTAACGGTCTCCATCGGCGAGGCGGGCAGCGCGGCCACCGACGGCAACGGCGCTTACACCATCAGCGGACTGGCGGCGGGCACGTATACTCTCACTCCCAGCAAGAGCGGTTACACCTTCTCGCCGGCCTCGCGCACGGTCACTGTGCCGCCGGATGCGACGGAACAGGACTTTGTCATCCTCACATCCAGTTCTGGTTTTGTAATCGGAGGATTCGACTCCGTCAGAGGTGGAAGTGGGGCATCACTCCAGTATGGGAGCTATTATGCACAAGCCAGAGGTTCGATAAGCACTAACTTTCCAGGCGCTACATACAAGTCATTCTCTACCATCACCTCTGACGCCTTAGATGGCGTTGATTTGTTGTTCATATCATCCGTGAGCAATAACAATGCATGCATCAATCCTCTCACGACTGACGAACAATCGGCATTGCGCAACTATGTAGATCATGGAGGGTGCGCCATTTTGCTTGTCGACAATGATTTGTTCGGTGGGTCTGGAACCGATGCGGCGAATGAAAGCCTGATTGATCCATTCGGAATTGATGTCGATGGCACGCTGGGTTCGGAAATAGTAGTGATTGCGGACCCAGCCGGTAGTTCGATAACGAATGGCCCATATGGTACGGTCACCTCATTTACGCAGGCCTACCCTGGTTGGCTAAGTCAGTTGGGAACGTATGCTTCATCGTTAGGAACAAATTCACTCGGAACCGGCCTCGCGGAGATACCAACCGGAAAACTTCAAGCCGGGTCAGGACGAGTCATTATCTACTCCGATGGCAATTCATTTTTCGATAGCGATGCTTCCGGGGCGTTCCCTGGGAATGAAAATCTGTTCCTAAACACAATCGAGGCTTGCTTGAGTGATCGGTATTTGATCTCGGGTCGAGTCACTACGGGTAATGATGGTTTCCTCTCCGACGTAATCATCTCAGTCAGCTCAAGCTATAGCACGGTCACGGATGCCAACGGCTACTATACTCTTACACTGCCCGCTGGCACCTACACCCTCACACCCACCAAACCCGGCTACACCTTCTCGCCCGCCTCGCGCGCGGTCACCGTGCCACCGGAAGCGACGGTGCAGGATTTCGCGGCGACCCGCCATACAACGCTTGCAGCTTCCCCTGATTCGGTTCCCGCCGATAACTCGGCAACCGCGCAGATCTCGCTGTCCGATGCACCGGCCGGACACAGAGTTCGCCTGTCTTCCAGCTTAGCTGGTTCGATCTTTGCCCAGCTTGATGGCATGGTGAACAGTGACGGTCAGTACACTACCACAATTCACTCATCTGCCGCTGGTACGGCGCACATCACTGCGCAAGACCTGACCACCGGCGAGACCTTTCCCGCATCGGCCAGCGTAACCTTCACGCCGGTGGTGGGCGATCCCCAACCGCCGCCATCGCAGCCCGGAGACATTGTCATCGCCGACGTGAAAGGCGACTGTGGGCAGATCAACTGTCCCAAAGACGGTTTCTTCATGCTCGGGCTAGACGGTCTGCGCCTGCCGCTGAAGGCGACCGTGGACTGGAAGGGCCAGCCGCTCGGTACCGTCGAGTTCACGATCAACGACTACACCCAGTCGGTCACGGCCGACGCTCAAGGCGCGCGCTTCGAGTTGGACATCAACCAGCGTTTGCATGAAGGCCCCAACGTCCTGAGCATCGTCGCCCATAGCAGTGGCAAGACCTCCAAACCTTTCGACCTGCATCTGGACGGCTACCGCTTGCCGCAGTGGATCATGGATGGTGTTAACGCTCTGCCGACCATCGGCAATCAGGCACTTGTGCTGGAAGTAGCTTTTCCAGGACAGCCGTTGTGCAAGCACAAACAGGGTCGCCCGAAGGAAGAATGTGAGGAGTTCAATTTCGGATTCCTCCCCGGCGATCTGAATCATTTTCAATGGCAAACCAACATCAAGATGACCTTGCCTACGCGTGGTGGTGCATTTGAGGTTGAGGTCAGTCGGGAACGGGATAGGGCTACGACGGGCAGAAAACCCAAGGCTTTCTTGAAGTTGATCGGTCACGAGTTCGATCTCGAATACCACGGCAGATTGAGCGGTGTGTTGGGATTAGAAACGCCTTATGCGGTCATCCAGGAACTCGGAATTGGTGGTTCGATATCGCGGGAGTTCAATTGGGATGTTGGTATAGCTGAAGCACTTAATGCTTTGCCTCCCTTTGGCCCGTCTGCTTATACTGCGTTGAGCGCGGTTCCACAGGTGCGAGACTGGCTCAATGACCGCGCCAAGTTGTACGTGAAGATCACGCCGGAATTCTCGGGGGACTTCACGGTAGCGTTTCAGCCAGCTTTTCACGTCGCCGATGCCCAAATAGGATTGGACTTTCCAGTAGAACTGGGAGCACAGGCTGACCTTTGGGTTGTTGAAGGGCATATCTATGGCGGTCTGGGCGGCAAGGGCACGTTCGGCTATTCGGACGATGACGTGCGTATCGTATCAGTGAAAGCGTATGGCTACGGTGGCTATAAGTTCAGGCTGGCTTGGTTCAGTCTCCAAGACCGCGGCGACTGGAAGCTGGCCGAGTGGCCCTTTGGATCGGGCCAGATGGCCCTGACCTTCGCTTCAGCTGCTATGGAGCCGCTGGAATGGGGTCTCATCGGCCACTCTTCCGTCAAAGACTACGCGACTTTCCGCGCCCAGCCGGATAAACGCCAGGCGTTCGCGCACAATGCAGTCGAAATCGAGCCGCTCGGCCTCACCGCCACCACTGCGATCACCAGCGTCCTGGTCAGCAACGTCTACACCTACCCGGAACCGTCGCTGGCGGTGCAACCCGTCAGCGGCGACGCGCTGCTGTTGTGGGTGCATGACGACATCGCCAAGCCGGTCGGCCAGGCGCAGGAGATCGCGTTCAGCCGGTGGGACGGCAGCACGTGGAGCGTCCCCGCGGGCGTCACCGACGACGACAGGCTCGACGGCGCGCCGCAGGTCGCCTGGGCCGCGGGCGGGGAGGGGGTGGCGGTCTGGCAACGGTTGAACGAGACGCTGCCCATCACCGCCACGTTCGACGTGACGACCGCGCAGAAGATCGAGATCGCGACCGCGGTCTATGGTCCGACGCTGGGGACCTGGTCGCCGGTCAGCTTGCTGACGAACAACGCGGCGCTGGACATGACCCCACATCTGACAGCCAACGCCGCCGGCAAGCTGCTGACCGCGTGGCGACAGAACGACGCGGGGCTGCTCAGCGGCACGGTCACGGACACCGACCGCATCGTGGCGGCGTTCTACGACGGCGGCTGGGGCACGGCAGCCGTAGCGGTGGACGGCATCCCAGGTCTGGTGGATCTGGCCGCGGGCTACGGCATGGACGCGGCGACGATCGCGTTCACCCGCTATCTGACGCCGACCGGCAGCGTCACGCCGACGCTGCAACTATTCACCGCCGCATGGGATGGGTCGGCGTGGGCCGCGCCTGTTCAGCGCACCGACGACGGTCTGGGTCATCGCAGCCCGCAGGTGGTGTACAACGCGGCCAACGAGCCGTTGGTGGTGTGGCTGGTCGGGACCGGACAGGGAGCGACCGGACAGGGGCAAGCCCTGTCCCTACGAAATCTGGCGACGGCCGCGGTCGTGACGCTGACGTTGCCCGCGGAGATCGGCGCGATTGACGAGTTCCGCGTGGTTCAGGACGCGGCGGGGAACCTGGCCGCGGTCTTCACCAGCCAGGCGGGGCAGCGGGATCTGTTCGTGGCGTTCTTCGACCAGGCGCACGGCGTATGGGGCAACCCGGTGCGCCTGACCGACGATCGGGCCAGCGAGGCGTACCCCGCGCCCGGCCTCGATCCCACCGGCCGGCTGCTGCTGGGCTACGCGGCCACCGCGATCACGCCGATCACGCACACGACGACCATGCCCGAAACTGGCGAAGTGGTGACGTACACCCTGCCGACCGAAGGTCAGACCGACCTGCTGACCCTGTCCCACGCGTTTGTCCGCAACCTGACCCTGGCGGATACAGACCTTGTGGTCTCCGACGACCATCCCGCCCCCGGCGCGACGGTCGTCCTCTCGGCCACGGTTCACAACACCGGCGACCTGGCGCTCGACGGCGTGGCGGTGAACTTCTACGACGGCGACCCGGATGCGGGCGGAACCCTGATCGCCACGCAAGTGTGGCCCGCGGCGCTGGCGGCGGGCTTTACCGCGACCCTGACGACCACATACACCGTGCCTGAGACCGGCAGCGTCCGCGATCTCTACGCAGCGGCCGATCCGGCGAATGCCATCGCTGAATCGAGCGAGGCCGACAACACTGCGCATCTGGCCGCGTTCGGCCCCGACCTGGAGCTGGCGGCCGCGGGCGCGGAGCCGTGGGGCGGGAGCGACGTGGGCCTGGTGACGGTCATTCACAACCTGGGCACGACGGGCTCACCGACGACGACGGTCGCGTTTTACGCGGATGACCTTGAACTGAAGTTCAAGGCTGACACGGGAAGTCTGCTGAAGCAGACTGACACAAGCGCGGCCCAGTCGGCTTCAGCCGACTTTCAATTTCAGCCTGCGAATTCATTCGCAGGTCTGGTCGTCACCGACACCCTCCCCGCGCTGGCCGCGGGCGCGACGTTCACGCTGACCACGCCCTGGAATTACGGCGTCTTGCCGGAAGGCAGTTATGCGCTGACCGCGACGGCCAACCCTGGCGGTGCGAGCTTCACCGAAGTGGTCACGGCCAACAACACGAGCAGCCTGGCACTGCCCGTCCGGCCCGACCTGTCGGTCAACCCGCTCTACGTGTGGGCCGTGCCGCTGCCCGATGGCACGATGGTGGTGACCGCGGCGGTGTCGAACTTCGGCAGCGTGGCCGCGCCGGCCGCGACCGTGGAGATCTACGTGGATGCGGTCTTCAGCGACACGGCCCGCCTGCGGACGTTGACGCTGCCGGCCATCGCGCCGGCCTCGCAGGTCTACGTGACCGCGACGTGGGGCAGTCCGATGGCCGGCGAGCACACCTTCTACGTTCTGGTCAACGCCGACCGGAGCGTGGCCGAGCTGACCTGGGCCAACAACGTCGCCAGCGCGTGGGCCGCGGGACCGCTGACCGACCTGGCCGCGGCGAAGGAGAGCGGTGGCGCGCGACTCACCTGGACGCACGGCGGCCGGAGCGTGGCGCGTTACGAAGTCTACCGGAGCACGAACCCCTACTTCACCCCTGGCGGGGCGGATTCGCAGAAGCTGAACGACGTGCCCCCGCCGGCCGCGGGCAACACGGTCAGCTACACCGACGCGGGCGCGTTCGGCTCGCCCACGGGCGCGTATTTCTACGTCGTGGTAACGGTGGACAGGGCAGGGCTGGTTTATCCTGCCTCAAACCGCGTCGGCGCATTCAGCTTCGGGTTGACGCCCGGCGCGCCGTGAGTTGGAGAACAAGGGTGTGTCCAATCTTGACCGTCCTGCCTTGAAAATGGGACGCTGATGAACGCGGATAAACGCGGATAAGAAAAACCATTGCGTCCCATTTTCATCCGCCATGTTGACGGGCGCGGCATGGGCATCTACCTCGAAAACCGCATCGGCTGTCACTCTGAGCGGGTCCGACACAGAAAGTGCGCCGCGGCGAGCCACCAGCGAAGAGTCTCGGTCATGCGAAGGAGATGCTTCGCTGGAATCTCGCCGCAACGCAACACACGGGACCAACCCGCTCAGCATGACATTCTCATCTGCCGAGGAATGACCTGGCAGACGTCGAACAAGCCCTGGCCGCGTAGCCGCGCAAATGGATTGTGGTCGTTTTTCACAAAGATAGCTGGCTGTGGTAGAATAGCGATCGCATGGCAGCGACCGACTCGCGTCGTGCCGTGTGATCGCCGTTTTGCCGTCAGGCAAATGGCCTCTACCGATCTCAAGGTAGAGGCTTTTCTTTGAGCATCACGCCTGTCGTTTACGCAACACGCAACACGCAACACGCAACACGCAACACGTGTCACGCATCACTTCATCAGGAGGCAACACAATGTCAACCATGATTACCGATGTCCTGGGTCGCGAAATCCTGGACTCGCGCGGCAACCCCACCGTCGAGGTGGAGGTCTGGCTGGAAGATGGCTCGCATGGCCGGGCGGCCGTGCCCTCCGGCGCATCCACCGGCATCCACGAGGCGCTGGAGCTGCGCGACGAGGACAAGGGGCGCTACCTGGGCAAGGGCGTGCTGCAGGCCGTCGAGCACGTCAACGAAGATATCGCCGATGAGCTGTGCGGCATGGACGCACTGGATCAGGCCGGCGTGGATCAGGCCATGCTCGACGCGGACGGCACACCCAACAAGAGCAAGCTGGGCGCCAATGCGATCCTCGGGGCCAGCATGGCCGTGGCCCGCGCCGCGGCCGATTCCGTGGGCCTGCCGCTCTACCGCTACCTGGGCGGCGTGCCGGCCAAGCTGCTGCCCGTGCCGATGATGAACATCATGAACGGCGGCGCACACGCCAACTGGCAAGGCACCGATCTGCAGGAGTTCATGATCGCGCCCGTGGGCGCGCCGAACTTCCGCGAAGCGGTCCGCTGGGGCGCTGAGACCTACCACGCGCTCAAAAGCGTGCTCAAGAGCAAGGGCTATCCCACCGGCGTCGGCGACGAGGGCGGCTTCGCGCCCACGCTCAAGACCAACGCCGAGGCGGTTGAACTGATCATCACGGCCATCAAGAAGGCCGGCTACAAGCCCGGCGATGACATCGGCATCGCGCTCGATCCCGCGTCCAGCGGCTTCTACGAGGACGGACTCTACAACCTGCGCACCGAAGGGCGGAAGATCTCTTCGGCCGAGATGGTCGCCATGTACGCCGACTGGGTCGCCAAGTACCCCATCGTCTCCATCGAAGACGGCCTGGCCGAGGACGATTGGGAGGGCTGGGCGCTGCTGACCAAGACCCTGGGCAGCAAGATTCAGCTCGTCGGCGACGATATTTTCGTCACCAACGTCGAGCGCATCGGCCGCGGCATCGCCGAGAAGTCGGCCAACTCGGTCCTCATCAAGCTCAACCAGATCGGCAGCCTGACCGAGACGATCGACGCGATCCAGATGGCGTTCAAGGCCGGCTGGACCGCGATGGTGTCGCATCGCTCCGGCGAGACGGTGGACAGCTTCATCGCCGATCTGACCGTGGCGATGGGCACGGGCCAGCTCAAGACCGGCGCGCCCTGCCGCTCCGAGCGCGTGGAGAAGTACAATCAGCTCATGCGCATCGAGGAAGAGTTGGGCGACGCCGCGGTGTATGCGGGGCGGAAGGCGTTTGGGCGCTAACATGTTGCGTGTTGCGTGTTACGTACTGCGTATTTCGTATTACGTACTGCGTGTTGCATAGTCCCAACCGCGTAAACGTAGTACGCACTACGCACTACGCACTACGCACTACGCAGTACGCACTACGCAGTACGCAGTACGCACTACGCAGTACGCACTACGTAGTACGCAGTACGCACTACGGGGACATCCATGACCACCCGTTTCATCCTCGTCCGCCACGGCGAGACCGAATGGAACCGCAACCCGCGCTTTCGCGGGCAGAGCGACGTGCCGCTGAACGCGACCGGGCTGGCGCAAGCCGCGGCCGCGGGCCAGGCAGTGGCTGCGCGTTGGCAGCCGGTCGCGGTCTACCATAGCCCGCTCGGCCGCGCCCGGCAGACCGCGGAAGCGATCGCCGGGCCGCTCGGCCTGACGGCGCAGCCACACGGCGGTCTGCTGGACATCCATTTCGGCCAATTGCAGGGGCTGACCGTGGAAGAGGCGCAGGCGCGCTGGCCCGAGGTGGTGCGCTCGTGGTTTGAGACGCCGGATCAAACGCTGCCTCCCGGCGGCGAGGCCCTGGCCTTCGTGCGTGACCGGGCGATGGCCGCGGTGCACGAAATCGCCGGCCGGCATCCCGATGAGACGGTCGTCCTGGTAGGGCATCAGGTGATGAACCGGGTGATCCTGCTGGGAGTGCTGGGGTTGGGGCTGGATCGCCTGTGGCGCATCGGGCAGGACACGGCCGCCATCAACGTGTTCGACCTGGACGCAGAGCGCGGCGAGTTCACGCTGCTATCGTTGAACGACACGTGCCACTTGCGCATATAATTGCCGGTCAAGTGCCAGGCACTTCCGAAAAGTGCCTGGCACTTCACTTTCCACCGAACTTGCTAAGATAATCGCTGTACCCGCCCTCCACCTCCACCAGCTTGCCGTCCTCCAGCCCCGCCACCCGATCCACGATCCGATCCAGGAAGTACCGGTCGTGGGAAATCACCAGCACAGTGCCGTTGAACTCCTCCAGCGCGGCTTCCAGCACCTCGGCCGAAGGGATGTCCAGGTTGTTAGTCGGCTCGTCCAACAGCAGGAAGTTGGCGTCGGAGAGCATCAGCCGGGCCAGTTGCAACCGGCTCCGCTCCCCGCCGCTGAGCTGCCGCACCTGCTTCTGGCAGGCTTCGTAGGTAAAGAGAAACTTGCCCAGGAACGCGACCGCTTCGGTCTCGTACATCGGCCGCAGGTCGCGGATCTCCTGCATCACCGTCCAGTCGGGGTGCAGCGTCTCGTGCTGCTGGGCGTAGTAGCCGATCTTCACGCTGGGGCCGAGCTTGATCGTACCGCCGTCAGGTCGGTCAACGGACGGCCCCCCGGCCCCCAATTCTGGGGGAGCACCTTTCCCCCCAAGGCCTGCCCTGAGCGGAGTCGAAGGGTTGGGGGGTGAGGGGGGCGCCGCGGCCAGGATGCAGCGGAAGAGTACCGACTTGCCCGCGCCGTTCGGTCCCACCAGCCCCACCCGCTCGCCGTGCCAGATGAGCAGATCAACGCCGTTCAGGACGACATTCACATCCCCCGTCGTCTGATCCACAAACCACTTTTCCAATTTACCGATATCCAATACCTTATTACTGCCCCGCCAGCCGCCCAACTCCAGCTTCATCCGCCGCTGCTCGCCGGGACGCTCGATCCGCTCCATGCGCTCCAGCATCTTGTAGCGCGCGCGGGCCTGGCGCGCGTGCCGTTCATCCACGACAATGCTGGCCCACAGCTCGAACCGGGTGATGGCCGCCTCGATCTGGTTGATACGCTTTTGCTGGGCCTTGTACAACTGCTCCTGGCGCAACACCGCCAATTGCTTATTGACCGCGTAGGTCGAGTAGGTTCCGGGCCAGACCGCGATCTGACCGCGGTCAAGCTCGGCGATGCGATTCACGCACTGGTCGAGCAGGTAGCGGTCGTGCGAGACGATGACCACCGCGCCGTCGTACTCGGCCACCAGCCGCTCCACCACCTGCTTGCCCGCCACGTCGAGGTGGTTATCCGGCTCGTCGAGCAGCAGCAGATCGGGTCGCCACACCAGCAGCCGCGCCAGGCCCACCAGCTTAGCCTGCCCCCCGCTGAGGATGTCAAACGACCGGTCGAAGGTCTCGTCGCCCAGCCCCAGGTCGCGCAGGGTCGAGCGGACGCGGTTCTCGTAGGTCAGCCCTCCCGCGACCTCGTAATCGTGCAGCAGCCGGCCGTGCGCGTTCATCACCCGCGCCAGCCGCGCCGGATCGTCGTACACCGCCGGATCGCCCATCTGCGCCTCGCGCTCGGCCAGCTCGCGGCGCAGGCGGCCGATTTCCGGGGAGCCGGAGAGCGCGACGTCGAGGACGGTGACCTCACCCCCTGCCCCCTCTCCTGCGAGGAGAGGGGGGGCACCTCCCCCTTCCCTCGTAGGGAAGGGGGCCGGGGGGTTAGGTTCCACCTCTTGCGGCAGATACCCGATGGTCAGCTCCTTGACCCGAAAGATCGCCCCCGCCTCGGGCGTGAGTTGTTCCAAGAGGATCTTGAGCAGCGTGGACTTGCCGCATCCGTTCGCGCCGACCAGCCCGATCTTCTGCCCGGCCTGGATTTCCCAGTTGAGACCAGACAGGATGGGGTTGGAGAAGTAGGTGTATGAAATGTCGGTCAGATTGAGCAGTATGGTGGACATGGGAGCCTCGTGTTGCGTGTTGCGTGTTGCGTGTTGCGTGGGTGAGCGCACATCTTGGAAACACGCACCACGTACCACGCAACACGAAAAAGCCGCAGGCGATGCGCCCACGGCTTTTGGTTAACATAACGCTTCGGTCAATGGGCGCGCTGAACTAGGGTCGCTGCGCCCAAGACGCAATACGAGGCAGATAGAGGGTGAGACGGGCGGTTCGGATGACGAGCATGACGGGAGTATAACCGAAGAGACGGCGGGGTGTCAAAAACTGCGTCCGGCCAGGTGACCGGCGTTTCCGAAGCGCCGGTCACTTGGTCGTCGTGGAGCAGCCTGGTCGGTGATGGTGTCGCTACCGGTTTTTGAGAGCCACCGGCAGGTAGGTCTCCCGTCGGGCAGCGACGCTAATAGTGATGCTGGCGCTTCCGATCTGACCGTCGCTGTCGGTCGCCTCCAACGTGACGCGATAGGCGGCGCGCGGCATCGCGAACAGCTCCAGTATCTCGCCAGTCCCCATCTCCCCCAGCGGCTCCAGCCGCCAGCGCAACGCGTCAGCCGCCAGGCGACCATCCTCCAGATCGAACGCTGCGCCGCGCAGGACGACCGGCTGCGCCGGGTCGAAGACGGCGCCGTCTGCGGTGAGGATGGTGACTTGCGGGGCGTGTTTGCCTATGCTGAAGGCCGCGTCGGACGTGTCGCTGGCGGTCAACAGCCCGTCGCTGGCGATCACCCGCACCAATGCCTGGCCGTTGCTGCCGGCCAGCGCACTGGCGTCTACCGTCAGGGTGCGGGTGGGATATTCAGAGCGCAGCACAGTCCACGAGGCGCCGTTGTCAGCGCTGTACTGGATGGTGTAGCGCAGGATGTCAGCGATATCCGCGTCCGCGGCGTCCCAGGCGATGGTGAAGTCGCCGCTGAAGCTTTCGCCGCCGTTGGGAGCGGTGACGTGCACCGTCGGCGGATGGGCGCTGGCGCGCTGGGTGACGCGCACTGCCCCGTCGGCCACGAGCTGCACCCCGGCCGCGTTCGCCGGCCACGGCACCGCGGCCCCGAAGAATGACCAGTCGGCGGTGTCCCCGCTTAGGCGCTGTGGGTCGAAGGCGTAGGATGCCAGCGGGTTGTCGCTGCTATCCAGCACGCGCAGCGCCCAGTTGCCGGTAGTGGTCAAAGCGAGCGAAACCTCCGCCAGCTTGGTCGCGGGCAGCCAGGCCGGATCGGTCACCAGCAGCCGCTCCAGGCCGACCTCGCCGGTCGTCGCGTTTGCGTAGCCCGTGGCCAGCAGCATGGGCCCGCTGCCTGAGAGACCTTTGAGGTCTCCGAGACCTCGAAGGTCTTGCGTTTGTTGCGCATCCTGCACGTAGAGCTCGGTGAAGATGTCGCGCCACGTCCAGTCTGAGGTCCAGCGCACGGGGCTGTAGGACATCAGGTCGCCCAGCTTGGTGTCGCCGACCGGCGGCGCGATGGAGGCGCGGTTGATGACGTCGAAGCCGTACCAGTCATTGCGCTGATCGCCGGTGGTATCGGAGAAATGACAGTTGTCGTAGGGGTAACTGGGTTCGTCGTCGCCGGTGGTACAGCCGGTGTGCTCCAGGTCGTAGTTGTGCCCCAGCTCGTGGGCCAGTGACCGGCCGCCCCAGGGAGTATTGATCTCGACGTTGTTGTAGGTGCCGGGGCTGGTCAGCGCCAGCCGGAAGACCATCTGGTCGCCGCCGACGTTGCCAATGCCGTTGAAGCCGTTGTCTCCCGGCCCGGCCTGCACCATGCCGATGTAGTGTGTTCGTGCGTGCGCGTCGTCGCACTCGTCCGGGTCATCGCTGAACTGATCGGTCCACCACAGGCTGCTGACGATCTTCCATTCGTCGCCGTCCAGCTCGTAGGGGCCGTACTTGGCTGCTTCCCACTGGTATTCTTCCACCGGGTCCTTCATGTAGTAGCCCCAGATGTCTGGAGCGGGCAGAAGGGCCAGGCTCCGGCGCTCGATGTCCTGGCCGCCGGTGGTGTTGAACATGGTGTCATAGGGCGGTGTGCCCGAGTGGGTGCGCACGGGGATAAACACGCCGCAGATGGGCGAGATCCAGCGGAAGTTGAGATCGAAGGTGTAGCGGTTGTTGTCCTTCATCGCCTCCGGCTCGTCGCCATAGCCGACGCGTGCTTCCAGCGTCACGGGCGTGCCCTGCCACGACGAGGGCAACTCGAACAGATAGGCATGGCCTGCGTTGCCGCGCTGCCAGGCGGTCGTCTTGATCTCGGTCGGGTAGATGACCGGCCCGGTCGGCTCGACAGCCCCAAAGGTGGATTCCACCCCCGCGATCGCCCGCAGTGTTACCCCCCGCTGGAAGATCGGCGGATCATAGGGTGCGCCCTCGCGATACGCGCCGACGAAGACCCGCACGTAGGTGGGCTTGCCCAGCACCTTGGGCATACCCGTGGTCGGCAGCGGCTGGCCGGGCACGAGCATCGGGCCGGCGATGCCTTGCGTCACCTCCACCGCCAGGATCTGGTAATCCACGGGGATCGTCGTGGCCGTGGGTGTGGGCGTATTCGACGGGGTGGGGGTGATGGTGGGCGTGCGCGTGACGGTGGGCGGCACGGCGCCGCATTCGATCACCAACTCCGGCGGGTGCGCGCCTTCCCGGCTGTGGTATTTTGCGACCACCGCCTCGCCCGGGTAAAGGCTGCGCGCGGCCACAGAGATGCCCCAGGGGAGCAACTCGCCGCTATACCAACGGCGCACGGCCCCGGTGACGTCCCACCAGTTGTATTCGTATTCCTTGACCTGCCAGATCCAACCGGTGTTGGCTTTGACGGCGGTCGTGTCGTTGTTCCACGTCAACGTCGCCTCGTTCCAGCCGCTTTCCAACATGCCGGCCAGCCCCTCATAGTCCCAATTGGTGCCGACCACGTCAATGGGATAGAGGCGCAGCTCGGCGCTGTAGATGTAGTAACCGGCCAGGCCGGCGAGCTGCGGGAAGTGCAGGTAGGTCTCCTTGAAGCCGTTCGCATTGCCGGCCCATAGCTCGGTGCTAGCGCCGTAGTTGGTGCCCGGGAACGACTGGTCGGTGTAGGTGTCTTCATCCGCCTGGATCACGACCGGGCCGGCGCAGAGCGGCGCGCTGGTTGGCGTATGGGTGGGCGTGCGGGTGGGGGTGCGCGTCGGTGTGGCGGTGGCAGTGCGCGTCGGTGTTCGGGTGGGTGTGGCGGTGGCTGTGCGCGTCGGTGTTCGGGTGAGCGTCGCTGTTGGCGTCGGCGTGTTGGTGCGCGTCGCCGTCGCGGTATGAGTGGACGTGCGCGTCGGTGTGCGCGTTGCTGTGGCCGTCGGCGTAGCGGTAGGCAGCGTGTACTCCACTGTCATTCGCGGCCCGGTGGTGTTGGAGCGGGAGTAGAATCCATACAAGCCGGTTGTCGCGCCATCCCCCCGCAGCAAGAGGCCGTTGTTGGCATGTCCCGGCCACCATTGCACGATATGGGTCACGTCGAAATCGGTCCAGCCAGGATAGCCGGTGACACCCGTCGCCGGGTCGCCCTGGTTGGACGATGCAGGTTTCGTGTTCCAGGTCACGGTGGTCTCGCCCCAGGCCGCGGTGATCGCGTCGGCCCAGATGTTGTACGCCAGCGGCGCGGCATCGGCGGCCTGGGTCAGGTTGACGATCTGGTATAGTTGCAGGGTCGCCCGCGTGACAATCGCGTTGGCCGGCAGGGCCGCCAGATCGAACTTGACCAGGATTTGCCGGTTGTAATTGTCCCACCGGCCGATGTACAGGTCAGCGGTGGCGTAGTTGGTGTTCGGGTTGCCCTGGTGCACATAGGCATCCTGGGCGGCGTAGAAGGTCGGATTGAACGCCGGCGCGGCGTTGAACCTGGGAGGCGTCTGTTCGTTGCTGGCCGACGTGCTGCCCAGTACGAGGATGGGCAGGACCAGAAACAGGCAGAGGGCGAGAAGATACGATCTAGCTTTCATTTTGGCTTTCCTGGTGGGTGAAGGGTTCACGCGTCTGGCCTTGTGGCAAGGCCAGGCGCGTGAACCTGGTTCCTATTTCCAGAGGATTGGCAGATAGAGTCGCGCTCGTTGCATCCGCACGCTGACTTCGACCGTCATGCTCTCGGCCGGATTATCGGTCCGGCTTACCGTGATCGTGCCCGCGTAGTTGCCATCCGGCAGCGCGGGCGCATCCACTGCCACGCCAAGCCGGGCCGGGGTGACGCCGGAGGTCGCGGCCAGGCGCAGCCACGGCTGGCTGGATTGGGCCGTCCAACTGATCGAGGTCGGGTTGTTCTTGTTGTAGATGCTCAATGTGCCGCTGCTGGAGGTCTGCGCGGGCGTGAAGGAGAACGACTCCGGCCCCACGGCCAGCACGTCCGGCTGCGGCGGCAGTGTCTCGGCCGTGTAGACCGTCACCTGCACTGTGTCGGCCGCGAGGCCGCCCTGACCGTCGTCTGCTATGGTGGTGATGGTGTGCTGGCCCTCGCTGAGACTGACGGTGCTCAGTTCGCTCCCCGTCCCCAGCAGGCCGTCGAGGCTGGAATACCAGCGGACCTGGTTACCGTCCAGCGAGCCGTTGTCCGCGTCGTAGGCGAGCGCTGTCAGGCCGACCGTCTGGCCCAGCACAACGACCAGGTCGGCGGCTGGCATGATGATTTCCACGGATGGCGGTTGGTTGCTCACGGTAAAGACCGCGTCGCTGGTGTCGCTGGCCGTGTGCAGCCCGTCGGTGGCCCAGATGCGGAAGAGGCCCTGGCTGCTCGCGCTCAGGTTCAGCCGATCCACCGTCGTCGAGCTGCCGCCGACGTGCGATTTCACCGTCGTCCAGGTGACGCCGCCGTCCGCGCTGTATTGCAGGGTGAAGTCGAGCGGATCACCGTCCGTGTCGCCGGCGGTCCAGGTCACCGTGACCGCCTCTCCTGCCAGCACTTCGCCGCCGTTCGGTGAGGTCAGCCTGACCTGCGGGGTCGCGGGGCCGGGCTGAACGCTTTTCAGCAGGCCGCCAGGCCCCTCGATGTCCACCCGCGCCGTGCCCGCGACCCACGGTACGTCGTGGGAAAAGGTCCCCAGGTCGGCGGCTTGCGGCTGCGAGCAGGCGTGCTCGTTGGCGTACGCGAAGGACGGCGCGAAGGGGTAGCGCGTCAGCTCGGCTCCGCCGGCATCGCGCAGGACGATCGCGTAGTCCCCCGGCGTGCGCGGTGCCAACTCCTCGGTTTGCGGCAGCAGGGTGATGGGTACCAGGTCCACCTGGCCGGTCGCCCGATTCACGACGCCGGAGACTAACAAGCGATCCACGGGTGTGGACGGCTCCGCTTGCGCCTGCACTGCGGTGGACTGCATAAAGCTCATGATCTTGTGGTAGGTCCAGTCGCTCATCCAGCGGCCTACGCCCGGGCAATCCTCCGTCCGATACGTCATTATGTCATAGTAACTGAAGGCGTCCAGGAGCTGATAGCTCGGATAGTACAGGAAACCATAGGTGGAGAGCTGGTCCACCCCGGCTGCAATTTGGCCGGAGCCATAGGGGTATTCTTCGAACCCATCTGGACAGAATTCCATCCCGAGATACGTCTCGCAGCCGGTCGGCGCGGCGCACAACCCTCTGCCCGTGTGGTGGCGGTTGAAGGTGTGCCCCAGCTCGTGGGTCATTGTGTCGGTGTAACCGGTCCAGGCGGTGGCGCAGCAGGCCGGGATGTCCCAGGCCATGCCACCGCCTACCGTGCCGTTCTTGTCCAGGATGCCCACGTAGCGCGGGTGTCGAACCCCCTCGATGAAGGGATCGTGCGCCTGGCGGTCACGCGTGGCGATGTCCGCGAGGATTACGTTGAACTTATCACTCCAGGGCACGTCTGTTCCATGCCCGGCAGCATAATCGTAGCGCATGATGCGGAACGGGAACGATCCTTGGGGCAACGCTTGCTTGGCAAAATTGATCAGCTCCGCGGCCTGGGTGAAGGTCGGTTCGTAGTAATTGCCGTCGGGGTCGAGGAACTTGACCAGGTAAAAGGTGTACTTGACCGGGGGAACCGCCTCGAACGAAACCGTGGTCTCGATCTCGTTGTCGAGCTCGTTGATCTCGGCCACTTCCCAGTCCGGATCCACTTTGGCGACCAGGCGCACCGTCCCGTTGGTGTACGCGCTGGGCAGATCGAAGAGAAAGGCGTCGTCCAGCTTTCCCGGCGAGCCGGGATTCACCGGCACGTCGAGGTGACCGGACGCGTTGTTGATCGGCTTGAGGGTGGTCAAGAGGGTACTGCCGTGATAGACGCGCAGCTCGGCCATGGTCCAATGCTGCGGGACGTTGGCCGGGTCGGACTCCTCGGCCATCGCGTGGAAGCGGACGAAGGTGCGCTTGTCCTCGACCAGGCGGACATGGTTATCGGCCGCATCCTGAAGTCCCTGGGTGACCTCCAGGAAGATCGCGTCCAGGTCCGATGTGACCGGCCGCGGCGTCGTCGTGCGGGTGGGCGTGGGCGTCCTGGTCGGCGTGCGGGTGACGGTGCGCGTGGGAACGGGCGTGGGGCTGCTCGCGCCGCAACTCACCTCGAGGTGGGGCCGGTCGGCCTGCGTGCTCCATTCGCGGGTATGATAGTAGATGTCGAACGCGCCGCCGGCCGGCGCCAGCCCGATCCCCTGGTTCGTTTCCGTGCCCTTGACCCACGTGTTCACCATATGGGTGACGTCAATCTCGTGGCTGGTCTGGCTGCCCGGCACGTCCACCACGCCATAGAGTGTGTACATCCCCGGCTGGTTGTTCCAGGCCGTCGTCGTCTCATCGAACGGGCCGTTGAGGGTGTAGAACATCAGGCTGTGCGTGCCGCTGGCCGGGTCTATGAGGTCCGCCTTCAGGTGGAGTGTTGCCCGGTAGATGTACTGACTGCTGGCGATAGCCTGCTCGACGGGGAAGTGCAGCAACGCGTAGCGTTGCGCGTTCTGCTGCTGGCCGACGCGCAGCCGGGTCAAACCGCCGAAGATGTCGGTGGGTAGCCCGGAATCGGTGTACGTGTCCCGGTCAGGATAGACGGTGATGTTGCCGGGGCACTGGCCGACGACAGGCGGCGTCACCGTCGGCGTGGCCGTGCGGGTCGGCGTGGCCGTGCGCGTGGGGGTCGGCGTGCGCGTGCGCGTGGAGGTCGCCGTGGGCGTGGCCGTCGGCAGCACCGTGATGATTCCGGTGGGCGTGGCCGTGGGCAGCGTGTACTCGACGATCAGCCGCGGGCCGTTGGCGCCGGAGCGGGAGTAGAAGACGTACAGGCCGGTCGTGCTGCCGTCGCCGCGCAGCAGGATGCCGTAGGCCATGCCCGGATTCGCCAGCCAGTAGCGCACAATCCCGCTCACGTCGAACTGCGTCCAGCCACCCCCTGCGATGAGCCCCGTGGCCGGGTCACCCTTGCCGTTGGCGTGCGGCTTGTTGGCCCACGTGACGGCGCCTTCGCTCCATGCGCCGGAGATCGCGTCGGCGTAGACGTTGTAGGCCTGGGGGGCGGACTCGGCGGCGTAGGAGGTATCTTCGGCAGCCGCGGCCAGATTGACGATCTGGTATAACTCCATCGTGGCGCGGGTGACGATGGCGTTGCCCGGCATGCCGGCCAGGTCGAACTGGACAAGGGTCTGCCGGTTGGCATTGCTCGACCGGCCGACGTGAAGATCGCCGCTGCCATAGTTGGTGTTCGGGTTGCTCTCGTCGACGCGGGCGTCCTGCGTGGCGTAGAAGGTCGGATTGAACGACGGCACGGCTGCCGCGGCCGCGGGTGCTTCCCAGTCGCCCCGCGCGCCGGCCAGCGGGATGAGGGACAGCGCCAGGACGACGGGGATGAGCCAGAGAGCGAAGATGTACGGTCGGGTGCTCATGGTTTTGCCTCCTCCGAACGTTCGTTGCTTACTGATTGGTAACTGTCCGCCTGATTGAACAAGAAAGCATCCTGAGCGGAACGGACGCTGAGCGCAGTGCAACGGAGTCGAAGCGGGAGTGAAGTCGAAGGAATGCGGCCTTACGCAACGACCGCTCCGCAGGCTCCTTCGACTCCGCTTCATCCTTCGCCCCAGACGCTCAGGATGAAGCTCCGCTCAGGATGCCTGCTTCGCTACTTCTTCTTGGCCACGGCCGGCAGATATGTCTTGAGCATCGGCGCGTAAAGATCCGACAGTCCCGTGGTCGTTCCAGCGCTCATGCCGGCGATGGTGTTGTACTGCGCGGTGGTGCTGGTGGTGCGGATCCCCTGGCCGGCCGCCAGCGCCGCGGGCAGGGTCGCGGTCCACGCGCCGCTGGCGGTCGCGGTGATCACGGCCAGCGATTGCAGCGCCTCTTGGATGGCGTCGTTGTCGTCCAGGAACAGCTCGATCACGCAGTTGGGGCAGGCGCTGCCGGCGCCGCTCGTGCCGCTCACCGTCACGCCGGCGATCTGCGTCACCGCGGCCGGCTTGAAGTTCTCGAAGGCGTCCGGCAGGCTGGTGTTGAGCTGGATCGCATTTTCCGGCTTGGCGCTTCCGTCCACCTGCGGCCACGGCGAGGTCTTCTTGATCGTGTTACCGCGCAGCGTGTTGGCGTCGTACAGCGGATCGTTCAGGGAGATGGCCGCCAGCCGCGTCTCGACAAACGTGTTGCCGTACACCTGCATCGTCTTGGGGCTGCTGATCAGGTAGACGCCCCGGCCGCAGATGCCGACCTCGTTGCCGTGGCCGTCCAGCCCGATGCGGTTGTTGCGGATGAAGTGGCCGGTTCCCGAAGCGCGGATCGCCTCCGGCTGCATCGCGGTCGCGCTGATCTCCTGGCGCAGCGCGGCGAAGGTGTTGTTTTCGATTACCTGCCCCTGGCCCTCCACGCTGACCCCGCCGCCTGCCAGCCAGTCCACCGGCGTGCAGATCAGGCTCGGATCGGTCTGCTTGCCGGGCGTCCGACCGTCGGCCGTCGTGCCCACCAGGTTCTCGCTGAAGGTATTCGCCGCCTCGCGGATGGCCGCAGACACGCCGTCGAAGCCGAGGAAGACGTTGGTGCGGATGAGGTTGTGATCCGCACCCGCGCTGATCGCGACGCCGCTGCTGCCGCTGCCGTCCTGTGGGTTGCCCCCGCGGAGATAGGGCAGGTTGCCGTCGTCGGTCAGGCCGAACCAGTTGTTCTCGATGACGTTGTAGTCCGTGTTGACGAGGAGGTGATCCTTGAAATTCTGGAAGGCCAGGCCGCGCAACTCGTTGCTGTTGTCGCCCGCCACGTCGCCGACCACCAGCCCGTTCCTCTGTCCGGTGCCGGGACCGACGATGATGATCTTCGGCCCGGTGGCCCTTCCGCCGGGCTGGGCCGTCCCGTCAATGATGATCCGGCCATCGGCCAGGCGGCCCAGGGCCACGGTCTGGGTAGTATTGTACACCTGGATCTTCCAGATGCCCAGCGCGGCCACGTAACCGTGCGCCGGGTCCTGGGGGATGTTGAACTTGATGAGGATCGGCCGGGCGCCGGCCGACAGGTTGTTGGCTTCGACGATCGCCCGCCGCAGGGTGCACGGCGCGGTTGGCGGTCCGGCCGGCCCCGCGGGATCGGTGTAGCACGTCTTGCTCTGGCTGTCGTCGGGGTCGGTGCCGCTGGTCACGGTGATGACCGTCGTCGGTATTGTCGCGACCGACGCCGGCCGGGCGACCGGCGCCGGGTCACTGGCCGCGCTGCGGTTCACGCTCAACAGCCCGAACAACAGGGCCAGCAACACCGCCACCGCCAGCACGGTCACGATCGAGAGGGACTTGAGTTTCATGGGATTCGCTCCTTTGCCTTGAGAATGAAACGTCTTGAATAGATAAATGCCGCAAATGCTCCAGTAGCTCATCCAGGCTGCCGAAACCGATCACCTGCCGCGTGTGCGGGTCCTCCAGCGAGGCCCGCCAGGCCAGGTCATCGGGGCTACCCGTCTGCCACAAGCGGAGCAGGTAGGCGTGATAGTGGGTCGTCATGGCTGGTGTCCTTTTCCCTTTGCTGCTCGTCTTCATGGTAGACCAGGCGCGTCAAAAAAGCGTCAAAGCTCCCATTCTGCTGTATAATTGCATGTATTGAGGTACGCCATGAGCCAACTCCGCCTTTCGCTGCTCGGCCCATTCGAGGCGACGCTGGACGACAAGCCGATCGCCGTGTTCGGGACCGACAAGACGCGGGCGCTGCTGGCCTACCTGGCCGTCGAAGCCGGCCGGCCGCACCGCCGCGAGTTCCTGGCCGGCCTGCTCTGGGGCGATCAGCCGGAGCAACGGGCGCTCCACAGCCTGCGCCAGGCGCTTTCCGCGTTGCGCAAGGCCCTGGCCGACGAAGACCGGCCCGCGCCCTTCTTGCTGACGACGCCCGACGCGGTGCTGCTCAACCCGGCCAGCGACCATTGGCTGGACGTGCGGGCGTTTCGCGAGCACGTGGACGCGGCACTGCGACACTACGGTCCGCGATCCGCGACCGGGCGACTGGACGTCCGCCGTCTGCGCCAGGCCGCCACCCTCTACCGCGGCCACTTCCTCGATCAGTTCTTCCTCAGCGGCAGCGCGGCGTTCGAGGAATGGGCTACCCTCCAGCGGGAAGCTCTCAGCCGGCGGGCGTTGGAGGCGTTTTCGGTGTTGGCCGAGTACCACGAGCGCCGCGGCGAGTACGCCCTGGCGCGCCAGGCGGCCGGTCGCCTGGTCGAGCTGGCCCCGTGGGAAGAGACCGCGGCCAGCCAACTCATGCGGTTGCTCGCGCTCGACGGCCAGTGGAGCGCGGCCCAGGCGCAGTACCTGGCCTGTCGCCGCTATCTGCGGGAGGAGCTGAGCGTCGAGCTGGCGTCCGAGACGACCGCGCTCTATGCGCAGATACGCGCCGCGGCCGGCCGCAACGCGCCGCTGTCTCCGCGCCTCCCCCTCGCCCGGCACAACCTGCCTCCCGATCCCACCCCCTTCGTCGGCCGCGCCGCCGAGCTGGCCGACATCGCCGCCGCCCTGGCCGACCCCGGCTGTCGCTTGCTGACCCTGACCGGGCCGGGCGGCAGCGGCAAGACGCGGCTGGCGCTGGAAGCCGGCCGGGAGCAGGTGGGGCTCTTCGATGACGGTGTCTATTTCGTCCCGTTGGCTGCGCTGGCCGCCGCAGCGCAAATCCCCGCCGCGCTTGCCGATGCCATCGGGCTGGCGTTCTCGGAGCGCGAAGATCCACTGGCGCAACTCCTGGCCTACCTGCGCGGCAAGGTGCTGCTGCTGATCCTGGATAACCTGGAGCACCTCCTCGAAGAACAAAGAGGGATTGACCTCCTGGCCGACATCCTGGCGCACGCGCCCGGCGTCGTCATCCTCGCCACCTCACGCCAACGGCTGGAGCTGCGGGAGGAATGCGTCTACGCGGTGGAGGGGTTGGCGTATCCAGATCCGCTGTCACGTGCCGGGCACTTCGGAAGTGCCTGGCACGTAGATGACTACGACGCCCTCGCCCTCTTTCTCCGCTGCGCGCGGGGGGCCGACCGGCGCTTCGCCTTTACGGCCGACGACCAGGCCGCGGCCGTTCGCATCTGCCAACTGGTGGAGGGATTGCCGTTGGGAGTCGAGCTGGCGGCCGCGGCGGTCGGGGCGCGTTCGTGTGAGGAAATCGCCGCCGAGATCACCCGCACCCTGGATTTTCTCTCGGCCGCAGCCCGCAACGTCCCCGACCGTCAGCGCAGCCTGCGCGCCGCGTTCGAGTACTCGTGGCAGCTCCTCACCCCGGCAGCGCAGGCCGTCTTCGCCGCGCTTTCGATCTTCCGCGGCGGGTTCACCGCCGCGGCGGCGCGAGAAGTGGCCGCCGCCTCGCCGGCCGACTTGGCCGGCCTGGTGGATCGGTCGCTGTTGCGCCACGATGGCGCCGGGCGCTACGACGTGCACGAGGCGCTCCGGCCCTACGCCGCTGGGAAGCTGGCGGCCGATCCGGTGGCGCAGGCGATCACGGAGGCGCAGCACGCCCGTCATTTCGCCGCGTTCCTGGCGCAACAATCCCCGCGGCTGCGCGGCGCCGGACAGAAGCAGGCGTTGGCCGAGGTGGGCGTCGAGATCGAGAACGCGCGCCGGGCGTGGCGGTGGGCCGTCGTAAACGACCGGAGGGACGCGATCAGGCAGAGCGTCGAGGGGCTGTATCTATTCTTCGACATGCGGAGCCGGTTTCGGGAGGGGGTGGAGCTGTTTGATGAAGCGCTTATGAGACCCGAAGGGTTTCCGAAAACCCTTCGGGTCTGGAGTGTTCTCCTCTCCCGCCGCGGCGCGCTCCGACACCGCCTCGGCCAATATGAGCAGGCCCAGGCCGATCTGGAGCAAGCCCTAGACCTGACAGGTCTGGGAGACCTGTCAGGTCTGCGCGCGTTTTGCCTGGTACGGCTGGCAAACGTGCTCCAGAAGCGCGGCCGGCGCGGCGCGGCCGGGCAATTGGCGGAGGAAGCATTGGCGCTGGCGCGACAGCTCGGCGACGCGTGGGACGAGACGCGGGCGCTCTTTTTGTTGAGCGAGACCCGGTATCGCGCGGGCGAGATCGCCCAGGCACAGGAGTTGCTGGATGCCAGCCTGACCGTCGCCCGGCGCAGCGGCGATCCGCGCTTGGCGCTGGTACCGCTCAACGCGCTGGGAGATATCGCGTGTCACCGCGGTGACTACGCGCGCGCGCGGCGTCTGTTCGAGGAATGCCTGGCGCTCAGCCGTGACCTGGGCGACCGGTACGGCGAGGCGATGCACCTCAACAACCTGGGCACGGTGTTGCACATCCTGGGGCAGTACGATGAAGCCGCGGCGTTCTATCGGCAAAGCCTGGCGATCTGCCGGGACGTGGGGGACCTGGCGGGGCAGGCGACCGCGCTGGGCAACCTGGGGGAAGTCGCCCAGATCGAGGGGCGCTACACTGAGGCGCGGGCCAGTTACGCCGAAGCCCTCGCCATCGGCCGGGCGATCCAGGATCAATGGAACGTGATGACCAGCCTGAGCAACCTGGGCGAGACGGCGACCGTATTGGGGGACTACGGGCAGGCCAGGGGCTATCTGCGGGAGGCGCTGGCCCTGGCGCGGCGCACCGAGACGCTGCCGGTGGCGATGAACGTGCTGGTCAACCTGGCGGCGCTCTACGCCCGGCTGAGCTGTCCGCGCCGCGCCGCGGATCTGCTGACGCTCGTGCTCGGTCACCCGGCCAGCGAGGAGGGGACGCGAGAGAAGGCAAAACGTCTCCTGGACGAAATGCAGAGTCAACGGTGAAGGCTGTGCCGTTCGGTAGGAATGCCATTTGATGGAGGCGGTCTGATGGCCGACCTCCGGGCTCCCCAGAGGATCGCCGAACCCAACTTCGCCCCCACGCATGCGACACCACCTGCCCCGCTTGCACCCACGCGATTCTCAATCATCCCTACACCGTGAACACTTTGAGGACTTCGTCGCCGTAGTGGTTGATGACTTTGACCGCGATTTTGCCGGACGCGGGCCGGGCAAACGGGCGGCTGACGGTGCTGTAGAGCGCGGACCAGGCGGCTTCGTCAATTTCGGCGCGCAGGGCGCGTTTGAGTTTATCGTAGGGCTGGTCGGCGCCGGTGAAGTAGGCGTGACGGACGAAGAAGCTTTCGCCGTCGTAGTCGGTATCTATGAACCAGCAGGCGATGTCGTCGGTGGATGAGTTGCGGATCTGGCCGGTGGTCGGGTCGTAGACGTCTACGCCCTTGATTTCGACGATGAGCTGTCCGTCCCCCTGTTTCGTGATATCCACGTCCGGCTCGCCGAAGACCATGAAGAGGTTGCCGGCGCCGGTCTTTTTGAGCAGCTCGTCGCCCATCGCCAGGTCGGGGTTCATTTTGGTGGGCAGGACGGTGAGGGCGCCGTAGCGTTTGATTTCTTCGGAGACGTGCGGGTCGAAGGCGAAGCCGCAGACGATGAGGAGGTCGAAGCCGACGCCCTGGACCGCTTCTTTAGCGGCTTCTTTGATGTGCTGCGGGCCGACGGTGCCGTGCTCGGGGCCGATGGAGACCGCGACGCGGCGGGCCCTCACCCCCGACCCCTCTCCCGACTTCAGGAGAGGGGAGGTCTCGGTGGTTTCGCCGGTGGCGTGGAGCCAGGCGCCGGGGTAGGGGTCGAGGCGGTCGAAGGTGAGGCGCTCCGCTTTGCGGGTGTTTTGGACGCCGGCTTTGCGCAGGTTGTCCAGGATCATGGTGGTGAAGTCCGCCGCAGAGGGCGCAGAGGCCCGCAGATGACTCGCTCCGTCATCGGTAGGCAAAACGCGATGCGGGGAGAGGCTTTCCACGGAGAAGGGGCCGCAGACGCGGATGCGCTTGTTGTCTTCGTAGGGCTGGTCGTAGAGGGTTTCGGTGTCGGCGTGTCCGGCGATGGAGGCGTCAATTTCGGCCTGGCGGTCGCGACGGGCTTGCCAGTATTGGGCGTGGAGATTGCGGATTGGCGATTGCGGATTGCGGATTGCAGCGGCAAGTCCCGGGTTGTGCGCGGCCTTGGCGAGTTCGTCGGCGAGAGGCGCGAGGTCGCGCGGGATTTGCCATTCGTCCCAGGTTTGGCCGAGCAGGGTGTTGAGTTGGGCGGCCAGGGGGTCGAGCTGCGCCTGCCAGCGGGCGTGGATGGCGTCTATCTCCGCGTTGTTGGCGATGGATTTGAGGGTCACGTGCGGGACGCGCTTGTAAACGAAGCCCCTGCGGATATCTCGCAATCCAGCGGATTGCGGCACACCGCTGTACCACAATCCGCCGGATTGTGCGTGCTCCTTCTCCAGCCCCTCCGGCGAATCGGCCAGCAGGTAGTAGGGGTATTTGGCAGCCATGAGGCGAGTGCGGGCCAGGGCGAGGGCCACACGGGAGGTGTCGCAGGTGATCCAGCGGCGGCCCCACTGTTCGGCGACGTAGGCGGTGGTGCCGCTGCCGCAGGTGGGGTCGAGGACCAGGTCGCCGGGGTCGGTAGTCATGAGGAGACAACGCTCGATGACCTTAGTATTGGTCTGGACGACGTAAACTTTGGGATCGGCATAGCCGCCGGTTGCCGTGTCCGACCAAGTATCTGAAATGGGGAAGAACGGGAAGTCATTTACGAAGCGTCTGAAACTCAAGGTTGTTCCATACGCCTCAAGGCGGTTTGCATACCCCAAAATCCTTATTCCGGCGATACTCGTTTTCCAGTGTCCGTTTCCAGGCGAGTAGACCTTCCCTGAGAACTCGAATGGCACAGAGGTGGATTGATTCACATCCAGCGATGTTAGCGGAGACCGCCGATAAACACTAGCACCAACTGGAAGCTCGACATCGCCACTCTTTTCCACGCCAGATAGCCGCTGAGTCTCACCGCTCGGCAGAAGTAGGTAATCATAGTTGACCCATTCGAACCCTTGCCTCTCTTGATAGATGGTCCGGTACTTTACCATCTCCTTATTCTTGGCATACCAGAGCAGATAATCATTAGTGGCGGGCAGGATGTCACCAGATTGAGTGGTGGTCTTTCGAAAGATTATCTGAGTACAGAAGTTCTCGCTCCCAAACACCTCATCCAGCACACACCGCACCAGGTGCACATTCTCATCCCCGATCTGCACGAAGACGCTGCCGGTTTCGGTCAGCAGCTCGCGGGCCACGGTCAGGCGGTCGCGCAGGTAGGCCAGGTAGGAGTGGATGCCGAGCTGCCAGGTGTCGCGGAAGGCGCGGATTTGTTCGGGCTGGCGGGTGGCGTCTTCGGCCTTGCCATCCTTCACGTCGCGCTTGCGGGTGCTCACCTGCCAGTTGGAGCCGAACTTGATGCCGTAGGGCGGGTCGAGGTAGATGGTCTGCACCTTGCCCCTCAGCCCTTCCTTCTCGGCCAGGCTCGCCATCACCAGCAGCGAGTCGCCCAGAATCAGGCGGTTGGTCCAGTTCTGCTCGTGCTGGTAGAACTCGACTTTTTGTTCGAACTCCTCCGGGCCGCCGTTGAAATCGGCGAAGAGGTTCAACTGGTAGACCGCGGCCTGTTCGCGCAGCGCGGAGCCGGGCCGCGCCGCCTGCGCCAGCAGGTCGTTGATGATGGACTGCGGGTGGATCTTTTCCTGGATGTAGATCGGCACCGCGGGCACGGCCAGGTCGGCGGCGTCCTGCTCATCCTTGCCCTGCCAGACGAGCTGCGGATCCAGGGAGGGGTCGCGGGGATAGCGCAGGGTCTTGGGCGCGTGCTCGTCGCGGGCGACGAAGTCGCGCAGCTCCTCGGTGGGGATGTTGGCGCGCTTGTCGGCGTGACGGTGCGCGGTAATATCGGTCGAAGTGGGTTGTTTGGGCATGGTTTGGACCTTCCATTAGCGCAGGCGCAATCCGGTGGATTGCGATACGACGCGCAGCACGCTGTATCACAAGCCGCTGGCTTGTGCTTCTCGGTAATACGTCCACGACCAGGCCTGCCAATCCGAGACCAGGCCGGCTTTGACCGGGTTATTCACAACGTAGGCGATAATGCGATCCAACTCCGCCGCGCTGCGCACGTAATGGTCATAACTCTCGTGCAACCAAAACGCGCCAGTGCGATTCAATAGTTGATTCGCTCGCCCGGCTGCATAGCCTTTCATGGTGTGCATGATCTGCGCCAGCGGGTAATACCCATCTTCTGTCTTCAGCAACGGTGTGAAGACAACATGGGCGTGGTTCGACATGATACAGTACGCGAGTAAATCGTAGCGTGTCCCGTCGAAGTAGTGCATGCTATCGGCCACCAGTCTCGCAACCGCCGGATTGCGCAGCCAATCGGGGCCATTGCCCAGATCCAAGGCGGCGTCCCATTTACCAAAGAACCGTCGCTCCTCCAGATACAGGCGTTCGGTGCGTTCGGGGGAATCAGGCGCTCGTTCCAATTCAGCCCGCGCCTGCTCGGCTTCCGCGTGGAGCGCCGCAAGTACAGCCGCCGGAATTGATCCTGCCAGCCGAAAGGTGATGAAGAACGTCGCGCCGGGCGGCTGGATGTGCGGCAAATTCCGACGATAGACTAACTCAGGCGTAAGATTGGACATGGCGCTCCCTCGGTATCACATCGGTATCACAACTCTCCCTGTATCACAATCCGCCGGATTGTGGGGGGCGCAATCCAGCGGATTGCGATACTATCAGTCGGTTCGTGGCCTTGCCTGCGCGGCCACGCGTACAATGGCATCCAGCTTTTCGACGATCTCGGCATCAATCTCCGCCTTCGATACCAGGCCCGCAAGGACGTGATAGTCGCTCTTCAACAGCAGATTGGGTAAGCCCAACTTGGCGAAGTACGTCCGGAACAGCGGATTGAGAAACTCGTCGCTCGCCTTGATGTCCGGTGACCAGGGGTCCAGATTACGCAGGGTCTTCAAGGCCGCCGCAACCTCACTGATCGCCGCTTGCATTGCCGCTTCCCGGCGGTCGGCTTCGGCGGTTCCGAATAAATCATCGGCGAGTTCGTGCCGGGCATAGCGCAACAGCACCGGCTCCTGGCACAGGTAGTTCTCGATCTTCCGCCGCTGCCAGGCCAGTTCTACCAGTGGGCCGCCTTCCTGGAGTTTTTTCTCCAGCCGGTCGAACAGCGCCAGGCCGACCAAATCCTCCTTCGCCTCGTGCAGGCCCCAGAAGTGGTCGCGGGCGCGCTGCGGGAGGTTGGTGCTGACGTAATGGACGAAGACCCGGTCGAGAAGCTGGGCGGCCGGATGCCCAAGGGTCGCCGCGAACGCTTTCAGGATCGCCAGGTCGGTCGCGCCCTCGACGTAGAGCGCCCAGCCGGTCTGCTCCGCCTGGTAGTACTGCTCGAAACCCAGGTCAGTCAACGCCTTCAGCACCTGGCTGCCGCGGCCGTCTATGCGATGCGGCTTGCCGACGAACGCGATGACGATGTCGCGCTCGGCGGCCTCGTTCAGCACGACCTCGGAATGGCTGGCTGCAATGACCTGCGAACCCTGTCGCTCCGCCAACTCGGTCAATAGTTGGTAGATCTGCCGCTGACGCAGGACTTCCAGATGGGCATCCGGCTCATCCAGCAATAAGACCGTCTGCGGATTCGCATGGAGATAGGCCAGCAGCAGGAGTGTCTGGTGCAGGCCGCGGCCGGCAGAAGATAGATCAAGCTTCGTCCCACCCGGCTCCTCGTAGGCCATGACGAGCTCGCTGCGCTCTTTGATGTACCTCGGCGGCAGCAGCGTCACCCCAAACAACCTCCTGATGTGGCGGGTCAGTTCTTGCCATTCGGGCGAGCCAGCGAACTCCGCTTTGCGTTCTCCGTACTGAGGCTGTGACTCTTTGAGTTGGAGCGTCTCCTGTGCGACCGCCTCCAACTCGCCGTAGACCTGGTAGCACAGGTTGCGCAGTACTTGGGCGGTCTGGCCTTGCCCGACCAGGACACCGACCTCCCCAGCTTGCTTGATGAATTCGCGATCTGCCAGGCCCGACATGGGAGGCAGAAAAGCAACTTTGGTGCGCGCCGCTTCGGGCGGTACCGGCATCCTCTTGGGCGGGTCGTCGTCGCTGATCCGTAGCGGTCGGCAATAGAAGGACTCGTCGTTGGCGTAGTCGAACTCCAGGCCACACGACCAACTTCGGCCGTCGGTCACGCCGTCCACCACGATGTCTATGCGGATGTTCTGGGTTTTCTGCTGGCCGGTTCCCCGCCCGGCGATGCTGCGCACGTGCAGATCGCGCCACAAGAGATTGGCATCCGGGATCGGGATGGCGATCAAATCACGGCGGTTAATCGTGACCCCTGGTCGCTCCTCGGGTGAGACCTTGCTGCCGCGCTTCTCGTTCCAGCGCCGCAGGCCGATGTCCCACAGGGCGAGCGCCTGTAACGCGGTTGTCTTGCCGGAGTTGTTGGGACCGATCAAAACAACAGACTTTCCAAGCTCGAAGCTGACGTCTTCCAGCTTCTTGAAGTTGCGGATGCGGATGTGGGTCAACATCACCTTGCTCCTAATTCAGCTTCTCCCTGTATCACAATCCGCCGGATTGTGAGGAGTGCAATCCAGCGGATTGCGGCACAAGTCTCCCTGTATCACAATCCGCCGGATTGTGAGGAGCGCAATCCGGTGGATTGCGGTACAAAGGCCCGGATTGTAGTTTCGGCGTCCCAGGGATCGGCGATCTCGACAAAATCCCAGCGGCCGAAGGCGCGGTGGTGGTTGACGGCGGGCACCCACAGCGTCCGCGCGGTGGCGACTTTGGCCGCCTTGTCCTTCTTCTTTTCGCCGGTCACTTCGATGATCAGGTTCAACAGGTCGTCCGGGCCGCGGCCGTCGTCAATGCAGGCGATGAAGTCAGGCGTGTACTGGTGTTCTTCGCCGTTCAGTGCGTAGGGAATGGTGAAGCCCAGGTTATGGTTTTTGACGTAGCGAACGACATCGGGCATCTCTTCCAACACCTGGGCGAGCTTCTGCTCCCAGGAGTCGGTGTCGGCGACGACGTGCGAGATGTGGCATTTGTCGTCACGCGTGGCGTAGACCGGGCGGGTGGTGTCGAAGTCCACGTAACGGGTGGAGCCGACCGTGTCGTAGGGCCGCGGGATGGGCTGTAGGGGCGCACCCTCGCGGTCGCCCGCCGTGCCGTCGGTGGAGGCGACGATAGCCTGGTAGATGCGATCGGCGGCATCGTGGGCAAACTCGATCAGCAGGAGCAGTTGCGGGAAGGTGTGATCCTTGAGCGTGACGCATTCGGCCAGCCAGCGTTTGGTGATCGTAAGCAGTTGCGGGAAGAGCCACGGCTTGTCGTTGCCGTCATCGTCGCGGAAGTACTTCTCCAGGGTCAGCTTCGCCAGCAGGAAGGCGATCTCGTTCGGCCGGCGGCGTTTCAGGTCGTCCAGGGTGTGGATGCTCGATTCGCCGACGATGGGCGCGTTTTCGGTGCGGGTGGGAATGTCGGCGGTGGAGAGGGCCAGGTGGGATGCCTCGCTGAAATTGGCCGTCAGGCGGTCGCCAACAATGTCGTAGCGGTAGCCGAGCAACCGCGGGAAGGTGATCTCGCAGGCGATGCGGCTTTCCAGCGCGCGGACACGGGTGGGCATGGGGCCGGGCTTGGGGTCCGGACTGCTGCCGGAGGTCGGGATGAAGGAGAAGGGCACGCCGTAGACTTCGGCGTATTCGGGGTCGAAGTGGCCTTCGACGTTGACGGCATAGCTCGTGCGGCGCAGGGCGCGGCCCACGACCTGCTCGCACAGCAGTTGGGTGCCGAAGGCGCGCACGCCGAGGATATGGGTGACGGTTTGGGCGTCCCAGCCCTCGGTGAGCATGGAGACGCTGACGACGCACTTGACGTGCTCGCCCAGCTTGCCCGCTTTGCCGACGGTGTTCATTACCTCGCGCAGCAGGTCTTCATCGGTCAGGCTCTCGGCATCGCGGCCGGGGAAGCGGATGCGGTACTCGGCTTTGAATTCGTCAATCTCGCGGGCGGCAATGGCCTTGAAGTCGTCGCTCATGGCTTCGCCGGACTCAAGCTGCTGGCTGTCCACCAGGATGGTGTTGGGGCGCTGCAGCCAGCCGCCGACCCCATCGTCGTTGCGGAAGATAGGCAGTTGCCCGGCCTGGACGATGATCTGCTCGCCGATGGGCTTTTCCCAACCGGCGATGTAGTCGTAGACCAGCTTTGAGACGTTGGTGTTGTTGCAGACGACGATGAAGACGGGCGGGGTCAGGCCGCGGGCGCGGGCGTCGGCGTTGTGTTCCCACAGGCGGTAGGACTTTTCGTAGTTGCTGTAGAGGCTGTGCAGGGCGCCCTGCAGCTCCAGGGGCAGCTTGGGTTCGCCGCCCAGCGCCTCGGTTTTGCGGCCCTTCCGGGGCAGGTGCTCGCGGATGCGCAGCCACAGGTCGCGGTAGGTGGGCTGCGCGCCGATCATGGAGTCGTCGGCCACGGGCACGCGCGGCACTTTGACGATGCCGGCCTCGATGGCGTCAATCAGCGAAAAGTCGGAGACGACCCAGGGAAAGAGGGTGCCCTCGGCATAGCCGGATCCGCGCAAAAAGAAGGGAGTGGCCGAGAGGTCATAGATGACTTTGACGCCGAGCTTGGCCTTGACCGCTTCGAGGCCGGAAATCCAGACGCGGGCTTCTTCGTCACGGCGCTTGGCCTCCAGGCGTTCTTCGCCGGTCAGTTTGACGTCGTCGCCGTCGGGCTTGCGGCGGTAGCAGTGGTGCGCTTCGTCGTTGATGACGATGAGGTTCTTTTTCGCGCCCAGTTCGCGGCAGACGCGGCGCACCATCTGGTCGGGGGTTTCCTGGTTGACGCCGGTGGCTGTTTGGCCGGCGAGTTCTTTGGTGAGCCGGGCGCCTTCCGATTTTTCGTGGAGTTGGAAGGCGTGAAAGTTGGTGATGACGAGCTTGGCCTGGCCCAGTTGCTCCATTTCCTGGGCGGGGAGGACGTCGCGCTGACGGTAGTAGTTTTGCGGGTCATTGGGCAGGAGCACGCGCAGCCGGTCGCGGATGGTGATGCCGGGGGCAACGAGGAGAAAGGTGTTGGTAAAACGGGCATCCTGCGGATAGGCAGCCTTGTTCAGCGTGTGCCACGCGATGAGCATCGCCATGACGACGGTTTTGCCGGAGCCGGTCGCCATCTTCAGCGCCAGGCGCGGCAGGCCGGGGTTGGAGGTGTCATTGGCTTCGCGCAGGGCATTCTCGATCCAGGCGTCGCCGCTCTTTCGTGCGACCTCGGTGAGATAGATGATGGTTTCCAGGGCTTCGATCTGGCAGAAGAAGAGCTTCTTGTCGCGGTCGGGGTTGGTCCAATAGGCCAGGAGGCGGGCGGTGGTGGGGGTGACGCCCAGAGAACCGCCGTGGCGCCACTGTGCGACGCGGCCGCGAATGTCATTGATGAGCTGGTTTTCTTTAACGCGCTCTTTGATCCACTCGGTCTCGAAGGTGAGTTGCCCGCCCTTTTTCCTGGGCTGCGCGATGGGCACGAAGTAGGAGCTGGAACGGCGGCCGTCAACGATGTCGTTGGTGATGCCCTCGTCGCCGAAGCGGAAATGGCGGGTTGGCTCGTCAAATGGCGAGTTAATGACCGGGTTTTCGATGACGACTTGGCTCATGGTGATCCGGTCCTTCGGCATGCAAAAAGGCCGCGGCCCCAGGGGGAGGGGGTCGCGGCCTCATTTGCGCTGAAAAAAGGACGTACGAGATGAGGGCTGCGATGCCCCGGTCCTGGGATCTTCGACAGGATGCGGGCGTGGAGCCGACCATCTGACGGTTGGCCGGCTTCACTGCTTAATTGTCCCGATTATACCGGGATAACCGTCACAATGCAAAGTCGCTTGCGCACGAATGGACACTTTCCAACAGAAAAGCGCCCTTGCGAGCGCTTTCCCGATGTTCGTCAGTTCCCCCAGTTCCCCCAATTCCCCCAGTTTCCCCAGTTCCCCCAGTTCCCTCAGTTCCCTCAGTTCCCTCAGTTCCCTCAGTTCCCTCAGTTCCCTCAGTTCCCCCAGTTCCCCCAGTTCCCTCAATGATACGCTGGCAGCCACTCTCCATGCGCCGCGATCAAATCATCCACCAGGCGCCAAATCTGCTCCAGGTCTAATTCGGCCGCGGTGTGCGGGTCGAGCATGGCCGCGTGGTAGATGTGTTCCCGCTTGCCGGTGAGCGCGGCTTCCACCGTGAGCGCCTGCACGTTGACGTTGGTCTGCATCAGCGCGGCCAGTTGGGCCGGCAGACTGCCGATCTTCGTGGGCTGGAGGCCGTTTTTGTCCACCAGGACGGGCACCTCCACGCAGCAGCCCTGGGGCAGGTTGTCAATCAGCCCGCGGTTGGGCACGTTGCCGTAGATCACGCGCGGGACGCCGGTCTCCAGGCTGTGGATGATGAGCGAGCCATACTCGCCGCTCGGCTTGACGTCATCCAGCTCGCGGTAGACGCGGAGAAGCTGTTCCGCCACGGCCGGCGCGACGTTCGCCTGCGCCAACGCGGCGCGCAGCATCTCCTCGTTGAACGCGCCAGGGTTCTCGATCACCTGCTGACCCAGCTCCCACCCCTTGATCTGCACCTCGCAGCGACGGATGTACTCGTCCAGCGGAATGTTGAACTGCTCGATCAGATCGGGCCGGTCGCGCTTGATGAACCAGGGCACGTACTCCGCGAAATGCTCGGATGATTCGGTGACGAAGTAGCCCAGCCGGCGGAACATCTCGTAGCGCACGCGATTCCAATCGGGGACGCGGCCTTCTTCGATGACCTGGCGGATGCGCGGGGTGAGGTCTTCGCCGTTCCGCTCGAACTTCAGATAGAACGCCATGTGGTTGATGCCGGCGCTGAGGTAGTTGATCTCCCCGATCGGCACGCCGATGTCGTGCGCCAGCTCCCTGGCCGTGCCCTGGACGCTGTGACAGAGACCGATCGTCTTGATCTTGCTGGCCCGGCTGATCGCCCAGCAGTTCATCGCCATCGGGTTGACGTAATTCAAGAAGGTAACGTCCGGGCACAGCGCCTCCATGTCGCGGCACATCTCCAGCAGCACCGGGATGGTGCGCAGGCCGCGCAGGATGCCGCCGATGCCGAGCGTGTCCGCGATGGTCTGGCGCAGACCGTACTGCTTGGGAATCTCGAAGTCAATCATCGTGCCCGGTTTGTAGCCGGCCACCTGGATCATGCAGATGGCATAATCCGCGCCGTCCAGTGCGGCCCGGCGGTCGGTCGTGACCTCGATGGCCGGGTGCGCGCCGAGCGCTTGGGCCACCCGCTGCGCCACCAACTCCGACGTGTGCAGCCGCGCCTCGTCAATGTCGTGCAGGACGATTCTGGAGTTCGCCAGTTCGGGGAAGCCGAAGATGTCCCCTAGCAGATTCTTGGCGAACACGGTGCTCCCCGCGCCGATGAAGGTGATTTTAGGCATATTGTCCCTCTCTTCGTGGATATGTCCCGTGGCTCGGCCACGAATTGCACGAATTACACGGAACCTACGGCCTCCATGATACTCCAGATGCGCTCGTTATCATAAATCCCCCGGTCGCGTTCAGGCCGCCAGTTTCCAGCATCCAGTTTCCAGCATCCAGCATCCAGCATCCAGCATCCAGCATCCAGCATCCAGCATCCAGCATCCAGCATCCAGCATCCAGCTTCCAGCATCCAGCTTCCAGTTTCCAGTTTTCCGCGCTATAATATCCCTTACGGGAGGACGTAAGAGTGCGAGTCGTTATCCTATCCAAGGCGTTAGTGGTCGGCGCGTATCAACGCAAGCTGGAAGAGCTGGCGAAGCTCCCCGGCGTCGAGCTGACCGCGATCGTGCCCCCGCGTTGGCGTGACAAACGCGGCGACACGACCCTCCAGCGCGCTCACACGCAGGGCTACGAGCTGATCGTCGCGCCGCTGGCGTTCGACGGCTCGTACCACTTCCACTTCTACCCTACCCTCGGCCGCCTGCTCCGCCGGTTGCGCCCCGAAGTGCTCCACGTGGATGAGGAGCCGTACAACCTGGCGACCTGGCACGCCCTCCGCCTGGGCGAGCAGATCGGCGCGAGGAGCCTCTTCTTCACCTGGCAGAACCTCGACCGGCGCTATCCGTGGCCCTTCCGCGCGTTCGAGCAGGACAACTACCGCCGCGTCGCCCACGCGATCGCCGGCAACCAGGCCGCCGTGTCCGTCCTCCGCGCCAAAGGCTACACCGGCCCGGTCTCGGTCATCCCGCAGTTCGGCGTAGACCCGGAGATCTTCCGACCAATGGCTGACCAACGACCAACGACCGATGACCAGGGTCAGCCGCCATCGGCCATTCGTCCTTCGTCCCTCGTCCTTCGTCCTTCGTCCTTCGTCATCGGCTACGCCGGCGGTCTGCTGCCCGAAAAAGGCGTTGACCTGCTCCTGGCCGCGTGCGCGGGCCTGGCCGCCGATTGGTCGCTGCTCATCCAGGGCGACGGCGCTGAACGGCCTCGGCTGGCGGCCCTGGCCGGCGAGTTGGGCATCACTGACCGCGTACAATTCCTGGAGCGGCGACCTTCCACCGAGATGCCCGACTTCTACCGTGTGTTGGACGCGTTCGTGTTGCCCTCGGTCAGCCGGCCCAACTGGATCGAGCAGTTCGGCCGCGTTCTGATCGAGGCGATGGCGTGCGGCGTGCCCGTGATCGGCTCCACCTGCGGCGAAATCCCCAACGTGATCGGCGACGCGGGGCTGGTGTTCCCCGAAGGAAACGTCGCCGCGCTGGCTGCTGCCCTGGCCGCGCTGGCCGCGGACCCCGCCCGCGCGGCCGACCTGGCCGGCCGCGGCCGCGCGCGCGTGCTGGCGCACTTCACGCAGGCGCAGGTGGCCGCGGCCACTTACGTCGTCTATCGGGCCGTGTTGAATGGGCAATCCGCAACATAAGTTGTGGCCGGTCGCGCAGCGCCAAACACATAGAATTACCGTAGCGTTTCCGTAGTTGTGGCGTCAGACGGTCTGTGCTATAATTAACTTCGTGCCTGAACTATTCCCGCCTGGATACCGCGTCGGCCTCAACGCGCACTTGCTCTCACTCACGCAAACCTACCGCGGCGCGGGGATCAACGGCTACATCTACCAGTTGTTGCGCCATCTGCCGGCGGCGGATGGCGGTTTTGCCTACGCGGCCTATCTGCACGATCCGCGGTTCGAGGCGCCGAATAGGCTGACGGTGCGCCGGTCGCGCTGGGACACACGTAGCCCGTGGCGGCGGATCGCGTGGGAGCAGACGCGACTGGCCGTCGAGTCGCGCGGGCTGGCTCTGCTGCACGGGCTGGCCTATGCGACGCCGTTGGCCGCGGCCTGCCCGACCGTCGTCACGGTGCACGACCTGAGCTTCTTGCGCTTCCCGGAGGCGTTCCGGCCGTTCAACCGTTATTACCTGGGCTTCATCACGCGCATCTCGACTCGCCGGGCCGCCCGCGTCATCGCGGTCTCCGAGAGCACGCGGCAGGACGTGATCGCGCTGTGCGGCGTGGCCCCGGAGCGGGTCGTCGTCGTGCCGAACGGCGTCACCGAGGCGTTTTGCCCGGCCCCGCCGGACGCGGTGGCTGAGTTCCGACGACGCAAGGGGCTGCCGGAGCGGTTCATCCTCTACCTGGGCACGCTGGAGCCGCGCAAGAACCTGGCGCGATTGGTCGAGGCGTATGCGCTGTGGCGGAACGGCGCACGGTCGGAGACCGGCCCGACTGGCGCGATGGGGGGATCGGAGGGGGTGAAGCTCGTCATCGCCGGGGCGAAGGGCTGGTACTACGAGCAGATCTTTGCCCGCGTGCGTGAGCTGGGCCTGGGCGACGACGTGATCTTTCCCGGTTTCGTGCCCGCGGACGAGCTGCCGTTCTGGTACCGGGCGGCGGAGCTGTTCGTCTACCCGTCGCTGTTCGAGGGATTCGGCTTGCCCGTGTTGGAGGCGTTGGCGTGCGGCGCGCCGGTCGTGACCTCGGCGGCTTCGGCGTTGCCCGAAGTGGCCGGGGAGGCTGCGCTGCTTGCCAACCCCGAAGATACGGCAGCGTTGGCGAATGCCATCGGCCGGGCGATGGGCGACCCGGTGTTGCGGGAGCAGTTGGCGGTGGCCGGGCCACGCCAGGCGGCGCGCTTCTCATGGTCGCGCACTGCCGTCGAAACAGCCGCCGTCTATCGTGCAGCGTTGGGGTTGCCAGCCCCCGACAGGAGAGATCCATCGTGAAAAGCGACGTCCGCAAATGGATGCCGTGGGTTACGTTGGTCAGCGATGTCTTGCTGATCAATCTCGCTTTTCCTATCGCCTATTGGCTGCGCTACGACCTGCAGCTCTTCCGCTCCGTTGACCCGGCCAATAACGTCCCCTACTCGGTCTACATCCCGCTCGTCGCCATTCTGACCGTTGTCTTACTCCTCGCCAACCGTCGCGAGGGCGCTTACGACGTGCGACGGGGGCGCTCCTTCTTCGACGAAATCTACGGCGTTATCAACGCGATGACAACGGGCATCATGCTCATGGTGGTGCTGGTCTTCTTCTGGCGCCGCCTGTTCTATTCCCGTGTCATCTTTGTCTACGCCGGCATCCTGATCGTCATTCTGTTGGGCTTTGCGCGCATCGTCCGCGGCATCATCATGACGCGGCTGCGGCAGGCGGGCAACGGCGTGGATCGGGTGCTGATCATCGGCGCGGGCGAAGTGGGGCGCACGGTGATGCGCAACGTCATCGCCCAACTGGAGCTTGGCTACCGGGTGATTGGCTTCCTGGACGATGATCCGCTCAAGAACAGCAGCGACATCGGCCCGATCAGAGCGCTCGGGCCGATCGAGAATCTGCCCCAGGTCATCACTGCGAACGACATTGACCAGGTCATCATCACCCTGCCGTGGCAGTACCACCGCAAGATCGTGCGGCTGGTGATGGAGTCACAGGATGCCGGCGTGCGCGCCCGGGTCGTCCCCGACCTGTTCCAACTCAGCCTGGGCGGGGTGGATGCGGAGGCGATCAACGGCATCCCGCTCATCAGTGTCAAAGAAAGCAGCCTCACCGGTCTTAACCGGGCCTCCAAGCGCGCCTTTGATCTGATCCTGGCCGGGCTGGGCATGATCGTGTCCGCGCCGATCTGGCTGCTGGTCGCGTTGGCGATCAAGCTGGATTCTCCTGGCCCGGTGCTGTTCAAGCAGGCGCGCGCCGGGCGGGACGGCAAGCCGTTCACGGTCTTCAAGTTCCGTTCGATGCGCCAGGACGCCGAGGCCGAGCTGGAACAGCTCCTCGAGCAAAACGAGGCGTCCGGGCCGATGTTCAAGATCCGCGAAGACCCGCGCCGGACGCGCATCGGCCGCATCATCCGCCAGACCAGCCTGGACGAGCTGCCGCAGTTGATCAACATCCTGCGCGGCGAAATGAGCCTGGTTGGCCCGCGACCGGCGCTGCTGACCGAGGTCGCGCAATACCAGGACTGGCATCGCAAGCGTCTGGAAGTGCAGCCAGGGCTGACCGGGCTGTGGCAGGTGAGCGGTCGCAGCGACCTCAGCTTCGACGAAATGGTGATGCTGGACATCTACTACGCCGAAAATTGGTCCCTGGGCATGGATATACGCATCCTGTGGCGAACCGTGCCGCAGATTATCTTCGGAGACGGCGCGTACTAGCCAAATGAATCGGTGACAATGACAGAACATACCCTCCCAAAAATCGCAATCATCATGGCCCATGCCGGCGGTGGGCACGTGACCGCCGCCCGGAGCCTGGCTGAAGCCCTGGAAGGCAAGGCCCAGGTTGTCTTCCTCAATCTCCTCGACGAACACGCGCCTTTTCCGTTGAACCATCTTTCTGCGGCCTATGGCCCCTGGGTCAACTACGCCCCATGGACGTACCAGAAAATCTACGAGCTCTTTTCCGCGCCGTGGAGCGTCGAGATGATTCAGCGTGCGGCTTACCCGTTTGTGCGCAACCAGGTGGCGGCCGTTCTGAAAGCCGTTGCTGCCGACCTGGTCATCAGCGTGCACTCTGTCCAGGTGACCATCCCGCTGCGCGCCCTGCGCGAAATCAGTCCCCAGACACCGTTCGTCACGGTAGTCACGGACCCGGTCACGCCGCCCATCGCGTGGTTCGCGTCCGACGCAGACCTGTGCGTCGTCGCTACCGAGCCGGCGCGCAAAGTGGCGCTGGCGTGTGGGCTGCCGGCCGACCGGGTGCAGGTGATCGGCCTGCCGGTGCGACGTGCGTTCTTGACCGTCTGCGGCCAGCCCAAAGCGGCGTTGCGGGCGCAGCTCGGCCTCGATCCCGCGCTGCGTACGGTGCTGCTGACGGGCGGCGGCGCGGGCATCGGCAAGTTGCTCGCCCCGGCGCGCGCCATCGCCGGGCGTCTGGCTGCCAGTCGCACGCCGGCGCAAATGGCGATCATCGCCGGCAACAACCGGGAGCTGCTCAAGCGGCTGCGTGCCCAACAATGGCCGCTACCGGTGATGCTGCTGGGCTACGTGGAGAACATGGCCGAGTGGATGGCCGCCAGCGACCTGCTGATCACCAAAGCCGGGCCGGGCACCCTGGCGGAAGCGGCCTGTGTCGGCCTGCCGGTCCTCATCACGGAGTTCATCCCGGGTCAGGAAGCGGGCAACGTGTCGTGGGTGGTGGATCACCAAGCCGGCGTCTATGCGCCCAAACCGGAGCAGGTGGCCCCGCTGGTGGACGAGCTTTTGCGGCCCGGCAATCCCCAGTTGGAACTCATGGCCGGCCAGGCGCTCAACATCGCCCGGTGCGACGCATCGGAGAAGATCGCCCAGGCCGCGCTGGCGCTCTATCACCGGACGGCCGAGGTGTAACCCTCCGCGGGCGCGCGGCATCAAAGCTTTAGGCTGGATCAAGGCACCCTGTCCGGCACAACACCGGACTCCGCTCAGTTGTCCATGCCGGGCGCGGCGCCACGGTCGATGAGAATGTCATGCTGAGCGGGTTAACGAGTCAACACCAGTCACGGCGAGACCCCAGCGAAGCATCTCGCACGGCCAACGAGACCCTTCGCTGGGGTTGAGTTGCCGCTAGAGACGCGCCGTTAACCCGCTCAGGGTGACAGGCCGTGCTATTCTCAGGACAGGACGCCTACGCTGGGATAGGATGCTTGCCAGTCATACTTTGTGAAGGAGCCAACCATGACCAACGCACACATCACCTGGGTCGAAGATATGCAGTTCGTAGCGCAGGGCGATTCGGGCCACGCCATCGTGATGGATTCCTCGGAAGAAGGTGGCGGCCACAACACCGGCGCCCGGCCGATGGAGGTGGTGCTGATGGGTCTGCTCGGCTGCACGGCCATGGACGTCATCAGCATCCTCCAGAAAAAACGCCAGAACGTGGCCGGGCTGAAAATCTTCGCGACCGGCGAGCGGGCCGCGGAGCATCCCAAGTATTACACCAAGATCCACCTGGAATACGTGGCCGCCGGCGACGTGCAACCGGAAGCGTTGGCGCGGGCGATCCAACTCTCCGAGGAGAAGTATTGCTCGGCCATCGCCACAGTGCGCGGCAAAGCGGAGATCACCAGCAGCTTCCGCGTCGAGCCGGCGCTGACCAAATGAGCAATTGGCGGCGATCGCCATTCTTTTGGATGCTGGTCGGCCTCAGCTTGATCACCCTGGGCATCGCGGTCTGGCAATGGCAGGAGCAGCGGCAGTTGGTGACGGCGCAATCGCAGCCGGCCGCCCAATTCAAGCCCGCAGCCGACTTCGGGCTGACGACTTTGGACGGCCAAATCGTCTCGCTGCACGATCTGCGCGGCAAGGTGGTCCTGCTCAATTTCTGGGCCACCTGGTGCCCGCCGTGCAAGGCCGAGATGCCGGATTTGAATGCCCTCTATCGCGACAACGGGACAAAGCACAACTTCATGGTGGTCGGAGTTGACGTCGAAGAAGACCGGAGTGCGGTCGAGGCGTTCGCCCGCCAACTCAACATCGCATTCCCATTGCTACTGGATACCAGCGGGCAGGTGACGGATGGGAGTTATCACATCCGCTCGCTGCCGACAACGCTGATCGTGGATCGCGAGGGCAACGTGCGGGACACGTGGACGGGGCAACTCACCCGGCCGGCCATGCTGGCGCGGTTGGAACGAGTGTGGTGAAAGGGCCTGCCCTGAGCGCAGTCGAAGAGCCTGCCCTGAGCGCAGTCGAAGGGGGGAAATCCGATGAACCATCGCAAACTTGGCCGCACGGGCCTGAAAGTGTCCGAGCTTTGCCTCGGCACCATGCAATTCGGCTGGACCGCGGACGAGGCGACCGCGTTCCAGGTGATGGACGCGTTCGTCGAAGCCGGCGGCAACTTCATTGACACCGCCGACGTCTACTCCCGCTGGGCGCCAGGGAATCCGGGCGGCGTCTCCGAGCAGATCATCGGCCGGTGGATGCAGGCGCGCGGGAACCGCGGCCAGATCGTGCTGGCGACCAAGGCGCGCGGCCGGATGTGGGATGGGCCGAACGGCGAAGGCCTGAGCCGCGGTCACCTGATCCGGGCGTGCGAGGACTCGCTGCGCCGGCTCGACACGGACTTCATTGACCTCTACCAGACCCATTCGTTCGACGCCACGACGCCGATTGACGAGACTATGCGCACCCTGGATGACCTGGTGCGTGCGGGCAAGGTGCGCTACGTCGGCGCGTCCAACTATCCCGCCTGGCGTCTGACCAAGGCGCTGTGGACGAGCGACAAACTGGGCCTGGCCCGTTACGACTCGCTTCAGCCGCACTACAACCTGGCGAACCGCGCCGAGTTCGAGCGCGAGCTGAAGCCGCTCTGCGAGGAAGAGGGGGTCGGCGTGATCCCCTATAGCCCGCTCGCTGCGGGCTTCCTGACGGGCAAGTATCGCCGCGACAGCCTGCCCGCCAGCGCCCGCGCCGAGGGGATCCAGAAACGCTACCTGAACGACCGCGGCTTCGCCATCGTGGAGAAACTGGCGACCGTGGCCCAGGGCCGCGGTCTGACCCCCGCCCAGACCGCGCTTGCCTGGCTGCTGACCCAGCCCGTCATCACTGCGCCCATCATCGGCGCGAACTCCGTCGAACAGCTCCGCGAAAGCCTGGCCGCGGCCGGCGTGCGGCTGAGCGCAGAGGAGATGGACGATCTGAACAAGGTTAGCGCGTGGGAGTGATTCCATTGCGGATTGGGGATTGCAGGTTGCCACCCTGAACCAAGGAGACTAGAACGTATGTCTGGATTGTGGGGCGGCCGCTTCTCCGCCGCAAATGATCCCCTGATGGCCCGTTTCAACGCCTCGCTGCCGTTCGACTGGCGGCTGTGGGACGCCGATATCGCCGGATCGATCGCTTGGGCGGCCGCGATTTGCCGCGCCGGGCTGCTGACCGCGGCCGAGCGGGACGCGATTGTGGCCGGGCTGGCCGCGCTGCGAGAGGAGCTTGCGGCCGACGTGCCAGGCACGTCGGAAAGAGCCTGGCACGTGACCGCGACCGACGAAGACATCCACAGCTACATCGAGCGCCGCCTCACTGAGCGCATCGGCCCGGTGGCGGGGAAACTTCACACCGGCCGCAGCCGCAACGACCAGATCGCCACCGATGTAAGGCTCTGGTTGAAGTGGCAGATTGCAGGCCGCGGATTGACGCGGGTTGACACGGATAAGAAAAACGAAAAACGAAAAAATCCGCGTTCATCCGCGTCTATCCGCGGCCCGTTAGATTCTGCGCTTGCCGGCCTGATTCGCGCCGCGGTGGATCGCGCGGAGGCGGAGATTGACGTGCTGATGCCCGGCTACACCCACGTCCAGCCGGCCCAGCCTGTCCGGTGGAGCCACTGGCTCTTGAGTCACGCGTGGGCCTGGCAGCGGGATCGCGAGCGGCTGGCCGACCTGCTCGTGCGAGTGGACGTGTCGCCGCTCGGTGCGGGCGCACTGGCGGGCTGTCCCTTCGCCATTGACCGCGCGGCGTTGGCCGCCGACCTGGGCTTTGCGACCGTCAGCCAGAACAGCCTGGATGCGGTGAGCGACCGCGACTTCGTGGCCGAGTTTCTCTTCTGGGCTGCGCTGACCGGCGTGCATCTCAGCCGGTGGGCCGAGGACCTGATCTTCTGGAGCAGCCGCGAGTTTGGCTTTGTCACGTTGGCCGACGCGTACAGCACCGGCTCCAGCCTGATGCCGCAGAAGAAGAACCCGGATGCGCTGGAGTTGTTGCGCGGGAAATCGGGGCGGCTGGTGGGCGGGCTGACCGGGCTGCTGGTGATGCTCAAGGGGCTGCCGAGCAGTTACGACAAGGATCTGCAAGAGGACAAGGAGCCGCTTTTCGACGCGGTGGACACCCTGGCTCTGGCGCTGCCGGTGGCCCAGGGCGTCTTGGAGACGCTGACCATCCACCCCGACCGGATGGCTGCGGCCCTGGGCGATGAGTTGCTGGCGACCGATCTGGCCGACGCGCTGGTGCGGGCCGGCGTGCCCTTCCGCCAGGCGCATCACTTGGTAGGACAGGTTGTGCGCCGCAGTGAGGAGACCGGCTGCGCCCTGCGCGCCCTGCCGTTGGCCGACCTCCAGGCCATTGACCCACGCTTCACCGCGGATGTGGCAGCCATTTGGGACTTCGAGCGGTCAGTAGAGCAGCGCGCGGCCGTGGGCGGCACCGCGCGGGCATCGGTGGCCGCGCAAATCGCGGCATTGCGACGGGCGTTGGGGGATTAGAGAGTATCGGGAATAACCGTCATTTTGAGCGGGTCTGCCTCGGGCCTTTCGTTACAGCGTGAAACCAGCGAAGAATCTCCTCCATGCAACGCGAGACCCTTCGCTGGTGTGACGCCGCAGCGCAATTCACGGGACCGACCCGCTCAGGGTGACATCCATCTCCAATCTCCAATCACTAATCCCCCCTCACGCCACCGGTAACGCGGTCTCGTTCCACAGATCATAAAACGATGACCACTGTTCCGGGCGGGCGCGGATGAACTCCTCCAGCGTCACCAGACAGTCCAGCGTCAGGCTCTCGATCGTGTCGGTCGCCGGGTTGGGGATGATGGGCGGCCGGATGTCAAAAGCGGTTTGGCCGTTCGGCAGCCGGTAGATGCATGCCGGCACGATCATGGCCCCGGTCTGCAACGCCAGCAGCGCGTGACCGATGGGCATGCGCGCCGCCTGGCCGAAGAACGGTAGGGCGATGCCTCGGCCAGACACATCGCGGTCGGACCAGAGCGCGATGAACCGGCCGCGGGTGAGCGCCTCGCCCAGCTTGCGCATCGCCCCTCCGATCGGCACCACCTCTATCCCGCTCGCCTCGCGGCTGTCCATGAAGATGCGGTTGATCCGGGGATCGCGGTGCGGCAGGGCGACGGCCGTGAGGGGCACGCCGCGCAAACCCAGATACGCCGCTCCTAGCTCCCAGCTCCCCATATGCACGGTGATGAGCACGCCGCCGACGCGAGAGTCCATCGCCGCCTGCAGATGTTCCCAGCCCACCACGTGAGTGACGAATCGGTCGAGATTGGCCGTGTTCATCTGCGGGATACGGAAGAAATCCACCACCGAATAGGCGAAGTTGCGGAAGACCTGCCTGACGATCTGCCAGCGTCTGCGTGCGGGCATCTCTGGCGGCAACACGTGACTCAAGTTGGCGTAGACTCCGCGTCGCGAGCGGACGGAGAAGGCGCAATTCAGCTCCGCCAGCAGCGCGGCGACCGCGTAGACCAGCCAGCGCGGCAGCCGGGCGGTCAGCCAACTGCCCAGACGGTAGAGGGTGTAGTTTTCGAGGGCCACAGAGTTTCCTCCTTCCAGGCGGTTATTTTAGCACCGTTGCCGCGGAAGGCCCAAGCGACGACCTCACCTCCAGCCCCGCCCTACCAGAAGCGGGGTTTTCAGATCGCGGAAGTGTGGGCAGCCTCACCAGGGCCGGATGGGTATCCGTGGTATAACGTGGTGGCCGCAGTAGACCGCTCAGCATGACACCGAGGCCACCGATACTTTTGCGGCATACTCCGGTCGAATGCCGAATTTCGCCCTTTGCGTGTCGTTTAGCTTTGTGGTAAGATGGTCAGGTGGTCTCGGTTTCGGATTGCGAAATTGGAGGGGATATGACTATTTCAGCGCCATTCTATGACCTCAGTCGCCTCACGGCGCTTTATAAGGCGGGCTTTCACGACACGTTCCTGGATACAGCGTTGCACAAGATCGTTGACCGGCAGACCGCGCGCGATGAAGCTGACCTGGCGAAGGTGAACAGCGTGCTGCGGGAGTTCGAACGCCAGTATGGGGAAGTCTCAGATGATTTTGCCCGTCGTTTCATGGCCGGAGATGTAGCCGACACGGCTGACTTCATGGAGTGGAACGCGTTCTGCAAGATGCGGCAGCGGATCTTAGCGCGTCTGAATATCCTGCGCGACAACGGTGATTATGAACGATCCGGCCGTCTACTTGAGCGAGCTTGAGTTCGCTTTGCTTGCAAGTCCAATCGTGTCGGAGTACCGCGTCGTCCGTTCTTGGGCCAACACGGACGATGGTTACATCCGTATTCGCGCCAGATTGATGAATGGCGACTTCCTTGAGGCGATTGAGTACTTCGCACTTCAGGGCGACCAGATCGTTACGGTAGACTACCGTCATCAATGGATGGACGGCAACCGGCAGTCACTCCGTCAACGATGGGATAGCACGCGAGACCATCCAGCGTTGCCCGACTTCCCCTATCATGTCCACACCGGCGACGAGAAAACCGTCTCGCCCAGCCATCCGTTGAGCGTCCTCGAAGTACTGAAGCTGATCGAAGGCACGCTCCTTTCAGCGTGACTCAGATCATGGCTGAATCGCCAACCGTTTGAGGTCTTCCCATGTCTTACCGTCTCTCGCGTCTTCTTAGCCTTTTCCTCATCCTGATCCTTTTGGCGCCGATGTTGGCTGCCTGCAGCGCCGCCGAGCCGACCGACACGCCGATCGCATCTTCGACGCCCTCGCCCTCGCGGACGCCGCTGCCGGTGGCCGAGGCAAAGGGGCCGAAGGCGACGAGTCTGCCGCAGAAGCGCGCCTACACCAGCCCCGACCTGGGCTTCAGCGTAGACTACCCCGGCGACTGGCAGATTGACGCCAAGAACGCGGCGGAAAACGGTGTGCTGCTCTACCAGACCGACGCCGAGACCGCCTTTTGGGTACAGATGCAGCGTTTCGGCGGAAGCGCAGACAAGGCGAACCAGGCTGGCATCGCCTTCCTCAAGGAAACCAACAAAGCGGCGGGCGTCAAGGACGTGACCTACGCCGGCGCCTCCGCCCCGCTCCGCGTGGCCGGGCTGACCGGCCTGAGCGTGGATTACACCTACACGCGCAACGCCACCAAGATGCAAGGCTCGTTCATCGCCGTCACCACCGCCGAGGGCGACACCTATCTGATCACGATGGAGGCGCGGCAGGCCGACACCAAGACGATCGGCCCGCTGCTCAACGCCATTCTGGCGAGCTTCCGCATCAGTGGCGTGCCGGTCGGCCCCGCGGCGGCGGCCACAGCCCCACCGTCTGGCCCGCCCGGCCAGCGTGCCGAGGCCGAGTGGCTGGTGATGTTCTACGAGGATGCCGATGACAGCATCCTCGAACGCGACATGATGATGGATTTCAACGAGATGGAGCGCGTCGGCTCCACCGACCAGGTGCATATGGTGGCGCAAGTGGATCGCCATAAGGGCGCGTTCAGCGGCATGGGCAATTGGACCACCACCAAGCGGTTTTACATCACTAAAGACGCGGACCTGGGTCGCATCGCCTCACCGGAACTGGCCGACCTGGGCGAGCTGAACATGGCCGACGGCGCGACCCTGGCCGACTTCATCACCTGGGCCGTGGTCAACTATCCCGCGCGCAAGCACGCGCTCATCCTATCGGATCACGGCTCCGGCTGGCCCGGCGGTTTCAGCGATGAGGACACCGGCGGCAACGGCAAAGACAAGGTGGCGCTGGCCGAAGAGATGGGCGACAACCTCTGGCTGATGGAACTGGACCGGGCGTTGGAGCAGGCGCGGGCCAAGACCGGCCTGGGCAAGCTGGATCTGATCGGCTTCGACGCGTGTCTGATGGGGATGCTGGAAGTTTACACGCAGATGACCCCGCACGCAGCCTACGCGGTCGCGTCCGAGGAAACCGAGCCGTCGCTCGGCTGGGCCTACACCAGCTTTCTCAATCGTCTGGTTGCCAATCCGACCATGGACGGCGCGGAGCTGGCGAAAGGGATCGTGCAGGGCTACATCAGCCAGGACGAGCGCATCCTGGACGACACCTCTCGCCGCGCGCTTCTCAAAGAAAGCGACATGGATACCGACCTCGACGCCAAGAAGACGGCCACCGAGTTCGGCGTGGACGTCACCCTGGCGGGGATTGACTTGGCCGCGATTCCGGCTCTGAACGCGGCCTTGGACACCCTGGCCGATGCCCTGCCCGACCTGGATCGCAAGATCGTCACGAAAGCCCGCACCGACGCGCAAAGTTACGAAAACGCCTTCGACCCCGATTCGCCGACGCCGGATATTGACCTGGGCAGCTTCGTCAAGCTCCTGAAGAAGAACAGCGACGACGCGCCGGTCAGCGCGGCGGCTGACCGGGTGCTGACCGCGCTCAAGCGGGCGGTCATCGTCGAGCGCCACGGCCCGGAGCGGCCCGGCGCCACCGGCATCGCCCTCTACTTCCCCAACCGGACGATCTACAAGCAGAGCAACAACTGGGACTACACGACCATCGCCAGCCGCTTCGCCAAAGAGCACCGCTGGGATGACTTCCTGGCCGTCCACTATGGCGCGGCGAAGCAGCCCGCGGCGCCGGCGACCGGCAAGCGCACCCTGATGCGCGGTGGGCAGGCGGCCAAGCCGATCCAGATCGCGCCGCTCACCCTTTCGGCCGAAACCGCCGGCCCTGGCAAACCGGTGACGATCCAGACCGCCATCGGCGGCGACAACCTGGGCTACGTCTACAGCTTCGCGGGCCGGATGCTGCCGGACGAGAACGCCCTGCTCATCGAAGGGATGGATTACGTGCTGGCCGCGCAGTCGCAGGAGATGGATGGCGTGCTTTATCCGCTGTGGCCCGAGGGTGAGGTGCCGGTGCGTGTGACCTGGGAGCCGGTTGTGACCCTGGTCAACGACGGCAAGACCGCGGTGCGCGCCCTGCTGGAACCTCGCATCTACGGCGACACGCCGGTCTACACCGTGGACGGGAGCTACACCTTCGCCGACGGCAGCCCGGCCCGTTTCGCCCGCCTCTATTTCAAAGATGGCGTGTTGAGCCAGATTTTCGGCTACACCGGCCAGAACGGCCTGGGCGCGCTGCGACAGATCACCCAGCAGGAGGGCGACGCGTTTACCGTGCTCGAAAAGGGCCGCAAGCTGGTCAACGGCGCGCCGGGGGAGGCCTTCACCCGGCCCGGCGGCACGCTGACCTTCGGCGGCAAGGCGTGGACGGTGGAGCGGCGCCCCGCGCCCGGGGGCAGCTACATCGTCGGCTTCATCGCCGAGGACCTGGACGGCGGCCGTCACGAGCAATACGAGTCGGTCTTCGTAGAGAACGCGGCGGCCACGTCCGCAGCCGGCTACAAGTCCTACACCAGTGCGGTGCTCGGCTTTGCCCTGCTCTACCCCGCCAGGTGGACGGTGGAAGAGGACGTGCCTGCCGAAACCATTACCTTCGGCGACGACACCAGCAAGAGCTTCGTCTTCGTCGTCCGCCAGGGCTACGCGGGGCTGACCGATGCCGCCGCGGCCAATGCGCAGGGCATCGCCGACACGGTCAAGGAGCTAGCCGGGGGTGGGAGCGGCGCGAGTGATGTCCGCTTCGCCGGCCAGACCGCGGATTTCGTCCTCGGCGCGTTCCCCGCCCGCCGGCGCGACTTCACCCTGACCTTCGGCGGCAAGCCCTATCGCGGCTCGGTTGTCGCGGACACGCCGACCCGCGGCACGACCTACGTCGTTCTGCTGATTGCGCCGGAGGCCGGTTACACGGCCAGCCAGGCCGCGTTCGGGCCGCTGTTGGAGAGCTTCGACATCCTCCTCTCCGGCGTGTTGAAGGAGCAGGCCGGGCCGCCGCCGCCCGCATTCGCTAAGACGACCTTCCGCGATGCCTTCTCCGATCCCAAGAGCGGGTTGGAGACGCTGCGAGAAGATTGGGGCCAGGCCGGCTATGTCGCCGGGCAATACGTCTTCGAGCTGAAGCCGTATCAAGGGCCTGAATACGACTACTATCTGGACCAGAAGCTGGGCGATACCTTCATCCTCCAGGCCGCGGCCAGCTACAGCGGCGCGGAGGACAACGGCTACGGGCTGATCTTCCGGGTGACGGACGACGAGGACTTCTACATCTTCCGCATCTCTGGCGACGGCTTCTTCACTGCCGAGCGCACCGATGGGGAGGAGATCGTTACGCTCGTTGACTGGACCGAGTCAGCCCAGATCAAGACCCAGCCGGGCGCGGTCAATCTTCTGACGGTGGTGGGCCGCGACGACGCATACACGCTTTACGTCAACGGCGGACAGGTGGGTAGCTTCATGGACGCCAAGTATCGCAACGGCGCGTTCGGGGTGATCGTGGATGATTTCGACGAGCAAGCGGGGACGACGGTGAGTTTCGACGAGTACCTGGTGGGGACGCCGGGGCAGTAGGGGGCGCGTCTCCGTCTGGTGACGAAAGGAGACCGGCATCTCGGAGATGCCGGTCTCCTGGCAACGCTATTCCTCAGCGGCTCTTCCCCGCTGGCACCGGGCTTCGCAGTAGCAGCGGCAGATACCATTCTTGGGCAATCGTTCCCTCGCGCTCCAGTTGCAGGCCGACCAAGGCCACCTGAAGCGTGAAGGTCGCGCCGCGCGAAGCGCCGGCAGCCGGTTTTAGATTGAGGGCATAGCTGCCGCTAGCCCCTATGATGCTTGCCGTGAGCACTTGGCTGCCATCCGCGAAGACGGCGGGGCCGATCAGCGTGGCGCTAAGCACGGCCGGCGCGGGGATGTTGCCGTAGAGCACGTTTACGCTTGCCCCGCGTTCGGCTACCAGCAGCGGCCGACCTGGCTCACGCCAGTTGAGCCAGGGGCCAATGGGGGTGGCTGTCGGCGTCGCGGTCGGCGTGCTGCTGGGTGTGGGTGTTCTGGTGGGCGTACTCGTCGGCGTGCGGGTCGCCGTCGGCGTCCTGGTCGGGGTGGGGGTGAGCGACGCGATAGGCGTCAGCGTGCGAGTTGGCGTGCGCGTGGGCGTCGCGGTCGGCACCGGGGTGCCAGGCTGCATGACGAAGTTGACGCCGGTCTGATCTGGCGGGACCGTCACCGATCGGCTGGCCGGCTGCACATAGGGACAATAATACGGTACTGAAGCCGACACGCGCCAGGTATCGGCGGATACCCACAGCCGGTAGTCGCCGTTGGTGTTGGTCCAATCTGAAACGGAGCCGTCGGGACTGGAGCCGGAGATATCGCTGTCGTAGATCGGTGCGCCGCTGCCATCGCTCACGCGACCGGCGATGCGGCCGATGATCCGGTGGATCGTAAGGTCTACGACCGCGTTCGGCGGCACGGTGAACGATCGTGAGGCGCCGAGGTAACACGATTTTGTCGCGTCAACGTGGTGATTGCCCGCCGGGACCGAGACGGAATAGCGTCCTGTACTGTCGGTTGTGACGTGCGTGTCGCTGGTGCAGGAGCAGCTATTCCCATCACAGACGTAGACGCATACGTCAGCGCCTGCTACCGGCTGGCCGTCATCGTCGTGCACGACGCCGGCAACCGTGTAATGGGGCACCGACACGGCCGTAAGGACGAAGTCCACGTCGGCGCGGTCGGGAGGCAAGGTGACGGTGCGGGTGGGTGGCGTGCTGTAGCTGGTCTCGGTCGCCTGGATGACGTACGTGCCGGGACGATCCAGGATCAGCCGATAGCGGCCGCAGGAACCGGTGTAGTCCGAGTCGTAGTCGGGGCCGCTTATGGTGCGCACGTAGACGTTTTCCAGCGGCGCGCCCTGCTCGTCGGTGGCATAGCCGTAGATCGTATACCGCGCCGCTGGGGCAGGCTCCGGCGACAGGGTGAAGTTCACGCCGGTCATGGGGCCGCTGACCGTCAGGGTGCGTTGTTGGCTGGTGTAGCCGGTCTTCCAGGCGCCGATCTGGTAGACGCCGGCGGCGAGCGTCAGCGTGTAGACGCCGGTGGCCGCGGTGTATTCACCATCCCCCAGGCGGTTGCACCCCCAAGCCGAGACCCACGCGTCGGTCAATGCCTCGCCGCTGCTGGTGCGGACGATGCCGCTCACGGGGTAGCGCACCGGCAAGGCCACGGTGAAGTCAATGCCCGCGGCGGCCGGCGGCAGAGTAACGCGGCGGATCACCGTGGCCGCGTAGCCCTCGGCCTCCGCTTGCACGTCGTAGCTGCCGGCGCCGAGCGTAAGGGTATAGGCGCCGGTCGCGTCGGTCCGTGCACTCCCGCCTGCCGACCCACAGACCAGGTTTTCGGCCGTGACAGTGGCGTTGTGGAGCGGCTGGCCGCTTCCATTGCGCACTGCGCCGCGGAGGGTATAGCGCGGCGGGACCGGCAGGAAGGTAAAGTTGACGCCGGCCCGATCGGGCGGCACGCTCACCGTTTGCGCGGGCGGACTGAGATAGTTGGACTTACTGACTTGCACCTGGTAGACGCCCGGTTGCACGCGGAGCCGGTAGGTGCCGGTCGTGTCGGTGGTTGTGTAGTCGGAATCGTTGTCCCCGCTGGCGCTCACGGAAGCCCCTTCCACCGGACTGCCGTCGTAGTCACGCACGACGCCCGAAATCGTCGGCAACTCCCCCAGCGTGAAGTTCAACAGGATGCGCTCCGGCGGCACGGTCACAGTCTGCATCGGCGGGCTGAGATAGCTGCCGTGTTGCACCGTCACGGTGTAGACGCCCGCGGAAACCACCAATTCGTAGGTGCCGCAAGAGGAAGTCGAGTCAGTGAGGGCGCCGGACGATCCGGTGATCCGCACCTGGGCATAGGAGACGGGCCGGCCGCTGCTGTCGCGGACGACGCCCAGGATGCGATAACCGATCGGGAAGGCGAAGTCCACGTTGGGCTGATCGGGCGGCACGGCAACCGTGCGCATGGACGGAGAAACGTAGCTGGCGTGGTAGACGCTGACCTTGTAAGCGCCGGGCGGCACGCGCAGCGCGTAGCGGCCGGCGCTGCTCGTGTAGCTGGCTACTGTTTGACCGGCAACCAGCGTCCATACTTCGGCGCTCGCCACCGGTTGGCCGTTGGCATCGCGCACCACGCCGGCGATCGTGAACAGACCCGGATGGGTGAAGTCCACGCCAGTCGCGTCGGGTGGAACGGCCGCCAGGCGGCGTTGGGCGCCCGCTTCTACCAGGTAGGTATCGGCCGCGCTTACGGTGAGGGTGTAACGGCCGGTCGCCGCGGTCGCCGCGGTCGTTTCGTTCCAGCAACTGCCGGTGCTGGCCTTGACCCCGATTCCTTCCAACGCCGCGCCGCTGGAGTCGCGCACGATGCCGGTGATATTGGATTGCTGCGCCGGCCCGGACAGATCGGCGGCGAGGGCCGCGCTGTTGCTGGCTGAGGCCGGCGGGAAGCGGAAGTCAATGCCGGTCTGGTTGGGCGGCACGGTGACGAATCGGTCCTCGGGGCTGGTGCGGGGATACCTGTCTGCCTCTACCCGGTACGCGCCGGCAACAACAATTAACTCATAGGTTCCGTCGCTGCCGGTATAGTCGTAGGCGGAAACAGACCCGGAGTAGGTGTTGACCGAAACGCCTTGCATCGGCGTGCCGTCGGCGTCGCGCACCGTGCCGCGGATGGTGTAGCGCTGAGGATAGGTGAAGTCCACGTCGGCCTGACTGGGCGGCACGAACACCGGCTGTTGCGGCGGCGCCGGCCGATCGGAGCTATTCTCCACGCTCAGGCAGTAAAGCCCGCCCGGCAAGCGAATCGTATAGCGGCCGTTTGAATCGGTATTGACCTGGATGTCCAGCGGACTGCTGCGCACCGTGACCCAGGAGAGCAGCTTGCCATCGTAATCGCGCACCGTGCCGGTCACGGTGTAGTGTTGGACGAAGGTGAAATCCACATCGGCGCGGCTGGGCGGCACGGTGACTTGCTGGCGCGGCGGGCTGGCATAACCGCTCTTGCTGGCCGCCAACGTGTAGGTGCCAGAAACCACCGTGAGCGAGTAGAGGCCGTCGGCGCCGGTCGTGTCAGAATCGGAAACTGAGCCCCCGTAGGCCTGGACCGAAACGCCGGAGAGGGGTGCACTATCGTAGTAGCGTACCGTGCCGGTGATCGTGTAACGCGCGGGGAAGGTGAAATCCACGTTGGTCCGGCTGGGCGGCACGGTCACTTGCTGGGTAGATGGCCCAGGATAGCCACTCTTGCTGGCCTCCAGGGTGTAGGTGCCTGAGACGACCGTGAGTGCGTAGAGGCCGTTGGCGTCGGTGTCATCGTAGGTGTGGACAGGGCTGTAGTAGTCGGTGGACACTCGGGCATTCTGCAGGGGAACGCCGTCGTAGTCGCGCACGGTGCCGGTGATCGTGTAACGCGTCGGGAAGATGAAGTCTACGTCGGTGCGGCTGGGTGGCACTATGATCTGCCGGTCGGCCGGACCAGGGTAGCCGCTCTTCTCGACCGCCAGCGTGTAGGTGCCGGAAACGACAGTAAGCGAATAGAGACCGTTGGTATCGGTCCAATCGGAGGCGAAGACTGGGCCGTAGTAGTCCGTGTGAACGGAGGCGTTCGACATCGGCGTACCATCGAAGTCGCGCACTGTGCCGCTGATCGTGTAACGCGTGGGGAAGGTGAAGTCCACGCCGGCCTGGCTGGGCGGCACGGTGACGGTTCGCCGCGGCGGGCTGGGGAGATCGCTCTTGCTCACGGCGATCTCATACGTGCCGGAGATGACCGTGAGAGAGAAGAGTCCATCGGCACCGGTGTAGTCGGAATCGGAAACGGGTCCCCAATAAGTCTGGACCGAGACTCCGGAGAGCGGCGTGCCATCGTAGTCGCGCACCGTGCCGCTGATCGTGTAGCGCGTGGAGAAGGTGAAGTCCACGTCGGTGCGGCTGGGTGGCACGACGACGGTCTGGGCCGGCGGGCTGAAAAGCCCGTACTTCTGAACGTTGATGTGATAGGTACCGGCAGGAACGATCAACGCATAGCTCCCGGCAGCGTCAGTGGAGTCGGAGATGTGGACCGGATCGTACCACCAGTCGGTTGCCACGGTGGCATTCGCCAGCGACGTTCCGTCGTAGTCGCGCACGACGCCGCGGATCGTGAAGCGGTCGGCAATGGCAAAGTCCACACCTGTTGCGTCGGGCGGCGTCGCCACGACCCGCGCGGGCGGACTGGTCGCGCCGGAGAAGGTCGCCCGCACGTTGTAGGTGCCGGTGATGACCTGCAGCAGGTATGAGCCATCGGCCGCCGAGATGGCCGAAGTCTGTACGGGGTCTCCCGAGCCGGTGCTCACGGCCGCGCCCCCCAGCGGCAGGCCGGAGCCATCCCGGATCGTGCCGGCGATGGTGTAGATCAGAATGGTGAAGTCCACGCCGGACTGGCTGGGCGGCACGGTTACCGCCTGCGGCGCGGGGCTGGCAAACGGCGCTTGGCTCACCTTCACCTGGTAGGCGCCCGGTTTAACGCTGAGCCGATACGCGCCGTCCGCGGCCGTGGTGGACGACGCCTGCATGGGGTCGCCAGAGCTGGTGGAAACGGTCACGTCGGCGTCCGGCCGACCATGATTATCACGCACCGTGCCGCGAATGCTATACACCTGGAAAATGAAGTTCACGTCGCTGCGGCTGGGCGGCACGGTCACGGATTGCGCAGGTGGGTTGGGGAAAGGATGATGCATAGACGGACAGGTTGTAGGTGCCCGCGGCGACGGTGATGGTGTAGACCCCCTGTGCGTTCACCCAGGTCGCGCCGGCTATCGGGCCGCTATAGTGTATCGCTACATTGCTGAGCGGCGCGCCGTCACTGTCGCGCGCCGTGCCGCTGATGGTGTAGCGCGTGGGGAAAGTGAAATCCACGCCGGATTGGCTGGGCGGCACGGTCACGGTGCGGCCGGGCGGGTTCATGGCGTTGTTGTACAGGTCGGCCGCGACGGTGTAGCTGCCGGCGATTACGGTCAGGGTGTAGACGCCGCTGGCGGGTGTGTAAGTGGATGCGGACACCGGCCCGCCCGATGTGGCTACTCGCACACCGGCAAGCGGTGTGCCATCGTAGTCGCGCACGATGCCGCTGATCGTGTAGCGCTCAGGGAAGGTCAGATCTACGCCGACCTGATCCGGCGGCAGGGTGACGGTGCGCGTGGGGGTCGTGAAGTAGCCCTCCTTGGTCGCCTGCAGCGTGTACGCGCCGGAGATGACGGTCAACGTGTAGGCGCCGTTGGCGTCGGTAGCAGCTTGAGGCCGCAAGGGGCCGGCGATCACAACCACCTGGGCGGCCGCGACCGGCACGTTGTCGTAGTCCCTTACCGTACCCTGGATGGAATAGACCGGCAGTGTGGCCGGCGTGAACTTGATTGCCAGCCCGTTGAAGATGGCGCTGCTGGAGTCGTAGGCGTACTGGGTGGCGAAGGTGCCGTCGCCGTTCTCCACGCCGACGGTGCTGGAACCGACGCCGGAAACGGTCTGGTACTGGAGCAGGATGGTGTTGTTAGCGCCGTTGAGGATGATCTGGAAGGTCTCATAGTCGCTGCTGCCAGCGAGGCGCTTGACGCGGTGCCATTCCACGACATAAGTGGTAGCATCTACCTGTCGCACGTATACGTTCCCGTCCGCGTCGCCCGCGGGCTTGAGATCATCCCAGAACGCGTAGATCGCGTTATTGGGGCTGTTTGCACTAGGAATACCGGTATTGTTGTAACTTGTACTGCCGCTGCCGAAGCTCACGAACCCGTTGGACGAGACGAAGGCGCGGGTATAGTCCGTGCCGTAGAAGGTGAAGGGGAAGCCCAGCTCGACCTGAGTAGAGGTGTCGTCGCCTTGGGCCACGATCGTGCCGGTCGGCGAGATCTCCACCCAGTTGTAGGCGATCGGCGGGTTGGCGCCCTGGTTGTTCACCCAGGTGTAAGTGATGATCTCGCTCAGCGGCCAGGCGGGTGCAGTTTCGGGCAACGGCGTCGGCTCTGTGCGGGCCGATTCGCTCGGCTGCTCTGCTCGCGGCTCGGCTTCGACGGGCGGGCTGACCGGCTGCGGCGCGTTCTCGGTCGGTGCGGGCGTGGGTGGGGCCTGGTCTTGCCGCTCGCCAGGCGGCGCGGCAACCGGTTCGAGGAGGAGGAGCCGCGCGGTTTCCGGGTGATCGTTCAACTGAGCCGCGGCCGCGGCGTCGGCGCGCAAGCGCAGGCCGCGCTGGTCGGGCAGCCGCTCGCGGATCTTGACCTGGCCGCGGGCCTGTAACTCCAGGAGGTCGGCCCACAGGTGTTCAGGCGGCTCCGCGGTGATCGAGCCGCAGGCCAGACGGTCGGGCACGGTTGCCTCGGTCGCGCCCCGGCAGGCCGCACAGTCACCGGCGGCTGGCGGCGACGCTTCGCCACAGGCCGGCGCGGCTGGCGGATCGGCACCAGGGAGCGTCTGGCAGCCGACCGCGTCATGGTTGGCAGGTTGCCAGAAGAGGACGTACTCGCCAAAGGGGGGATAGGCGGTCTCTTGGGCTTGGGCGGGTGCGACGACAGTCAGAAGCCAAAGACAGCCGAGCACGCTCAGGCTGACGATCAGCGCCTGCTTGAGAGTGAGTTTCAGAGTGCGGTCGGTCGGAGTGTGAGCGGTCATGGTGAGTTCCTCTCTTCAGATCATTGCCATTTGCCGCTAGCGGAAATAGACTACGTTCTTGCTTAACGAAGCACTGCGTAGCGTGAGCGAAGTCCGGCGGGGTGTGCCGGACGCAGTCGAAGGAATACGGCCATGCGAAGGCCTGAATGTTCGATGCAAGCCCGCATCCTTCGACTGCGCAGCAAAAAACACTGCTCCGCTCAGGAGGCTCGCGTTGTGGATGAAGCAAGAAAGCACAATCCGTATCCACTCACAATATAGCACGACGCGCCACGATTGTCAATGCAAATTTCTAGTTTGTTTTGGCAATGTCGAGCGCCTGGTGGGGACGCCGGGGCAGTAAGGGATTGATTGCCCATTTCGCCGTTGTGCGCTATGATCGCTTGCAGTGCTGGTCGAATGGAAAGGGCAATGGAGGTGCAGGATTGGCGACCGATGACGCCGATTTCTCGAATCTCAAAGGTGTCACGGTGTGGACACCCTGACCACCGCCAACAACTCACACAACACCATTGCCGTCGCGCCCCACACCTTGTGATGTCCCACGACGTAGAACGGCACCCGCACCGGCTGGCCGCGGAGTTCCCAGGTCTCTTCTTGACGGGTGGCCGGGTCGAGCAGATGCGCCAGAGACACTTCCAGCACTTCGGCCACTTCCGCGGGGTTGGGGACGAAGGCCGGCCGCTGCGCTGAGTAAGCGACCGTCGGGTAGATGCAAAAACCGCTCGGCGGGATGTAGAGCGGCGAGAGCGCCCCCAACACTTTCAGCCCGTTCCCGTTGACCCCCAACTCCTCCCATGTCTCCCGGATGGCGGCCGCTTGCGCGGTCTCACCGGGATCCATACTGCCGCCGGGGAAGGAGATCTGCCCGCGGTGGTTGTCCAGCGCGTCGGTGCGCCGGGTGAGCACCAGGCAGAGGTCATCTTCTTCTGCCACGTGCGACGCACCTCCGAGGTGCGTCGCACGTTCCACCGGATAGAGCAGCACCAGCACGCCCGCGCGGCGACAATCCAGGCTTGGGTCGAGGATGCGTTCGGTGCCCGGACGCGGCCGCGCCGCCATGCCCATCTGCACAGGCAGGCCGGGCAGAGGCGCGCGCAGCGCCTCGCGCAGGCGTGAGACGGTCAATGGCATGGCTGCTATAGTCGCTCGAAACGCGCCTGGAAGAAGCGCAGATACTTCGGCTCGTAGACCATGCGCAGGCCGGTGGCTTTGGCTGCGTTCCACCACACTTCTTCGACGGCTTCCGCGGTCACATCCATGTGCGCCTGCGTGTAGACGCGGCGCGGGATCGTCAGCCGCACCAACTCCAGCTTGGGGTAGCGGTGATCGCCCGTGGACGGATCGCGCCCGGCCGAGACAACCCCGCGCTCCATCGCGCGCACGCCGGCCTCGATGAAGATGTCGGCGGCCAGGGTTTGGGCCGGGAATTGATCCTGCGGAATGTGCGGGTAGAAGCGCCTGGCATCCAAAAAGACCGCGTGCCCGCCGATGGGCTGGACGATCGGCACACCCCAGTCCAGCAGCTTCTGGCCCAAGTAGATGACCTGTCCGATGCGCGACCGCATGTGGTCATCGTCCACCGATTCCTCGATGCCGCGGGCCATCGCCTCCATGTCGCGGCCGGCCATGCCGCCATAGGTGTGCAGCCCCTCATACACCACCACCATGTTGCTGGCTTCCTCGTACTGCGCATGATCGTTAAGCGCCAGCCAGCCGCCGATGTTGACCAGTGCGTCCTTTTTGCCGCTCATGGTGCAGCCATCGGTGTAGGAGCAGAATTCGTGCAGGATTTCGGCGAGCTTCTTGTCGGCATAGCCCGGCTCGCGTTCCTGGATGAAGTAGGCGTTTTCCACCGCGCGGGTGGCGTCGAGCATCACCGGGATGCCGTGGCGGTCGCACAGGGCGCGCACATCGCGGGCGTTCTGCATGGAGACCGGCTGACCACCCGCCATGTTCACCGTGGCCGCCAGGCTGACGTAGGGGACGCGCGCCGCGCCCACCTTGTTGATAAGCGCTTCGAGCTTGTTCAGGTCTACGTTGCCCTTGAACGGGTGCAGGTTCTGCGGGTCGTGCGCTTCGTCAATGATCACATCCACGAAGGCGCCGCCCGCTAGTTCCTGGTGGAGCCGCGTCGTGGTGAAGTACATGTTGCCGGGGACGAAATCGCCCTGCTTGATGTACAGTTTGGAGAGGATATGCTCGGCGCCGCGGCCCTGGTGCGTGGGCACGATATACTTGTAGCCGTAATACTTCTGGATGTTGGCTTCCAGGTGATAGAAGTTGCGACTGCCGGCGTAGGCTTCATCGCCCAACATCATGCCAGCCCACTGATAGTCGCTCATGGCCGAGGTGCCGGAATCGGTCAACAAGTCAATGTAGACGTTCTCCGAGCGCAACAGGAAGGTGTTGTAGCCGGCTTCGCGGGCGCAACGCTCGCGATGTTCGCGCGTCGTCCACCGCGTCGGCTCGACCATCTTGATCTTCCAGGGTTCGGCCCACGACTTTTTGGATGTGTCCCGCTTGCGGGCACGTGTCTCTTCTGTCATGATAACTCGCCTCCTGATGGGAAAAAATGCAATGGAGCAAAACTCGCTATCGGTTGGCTGTCATTCTGAGCGGGTTAACCCCTAACCTTCGACAACGGCGAGCATCCAGCGAAGAATCCGTTCGCGGCGCCCAGACAGGGCCACGTGCGGCCACGGATTCTTCGCTGGTGTCATGCCGTAACGAGAAATTAGGACAGACCCGCTCAGAATGACAAGCGGTCGAAGCGCTCGGTAGCGACTTTTGCGGTATTGCGAAAAAACCTTGTAGACAAGCTCCGACTTGCGGTCAATGGGGAATCCGACGCGATTCTAGCACAGATGGGCAGGGAGTGCAACGAAACGGACGCCGTCTGGTGTCCGTTTCCTTCGCTTCTCTCAGAGCTTGCCCTGAAAGGAGTGAAGGGACAAGTTTTCGCTTTCCCCACCGCGTGAAGTATACTTGCGCAACACGAAAGGGGTAGGGGCAACTTGGACGGTGAGATCAAACCCGAGGGGATGGTTCTTTGGGCCGATGGATACCTGCTGGTGGTCAACAAACCGGCCGGGCTGCCGGCGTTACCCGACGGCTGGACGCCCGGCCCGCACCTGAAATCCGTCCTGGAGCCGGTCTACGGCCGACTGTGGACGGTGCATCGGCTCGATCGGCACACCAGCGGCGTCGTAGTTCTGGCGCGAACCGCGGAGGCGCACCGGGCGCTCAATACCCAATTCGAGACGCACGGCGTCGTCAAGGTCTATCACGCGTTGGTCATCGGATCGCCGGCGTGGGAGGAGCGCACGGTTGACCTGCCGCTGCGGATTGACGGCGACCGCAAGCACCGCACCGTGATAGACCCCCATGCTGGCAAGCCGAGCGTCACCGACCTGTGCGTGCTGGAGCGGCTTGGCCGCTACACGCTGGTCGAAGCGCGCCCGCACACCGGGCGCACGCACCAGATTCGCGCGCACCTGGCCGTCCTGGGCTGCCCGATCGCGGTTGACCCGCTCTACGGCGACGGCGCGGCGATTTATCGTTCGACACTGGCGCCGGGGCCTGTGGTTGAAGAGGGGGTTGAGCGGTCGCTGCTAGACCGGCTCGGCCTGCACGCCCGGTCGCTGGCGCTTCGCCATCCGGCAACGGGCGCGGCGAACGTCTTCGAGGCGCCCTACCCAGAGGATTTCACAACCGTGCTGAACGCGTTACGGAGTCGGTTCGCCATACCGCAGGACTCGCTGCCGACCGTCTGTCATTCTGAGCGGCCCCACCTCGAACCCCTCGCGACGATGTGAGAAAGCGAAGAATCTCCTGCTACGGAAACACGTCACTTCCTTGCCCCCGTAAACAACAGCCGGAAGAACTCCTTCTCCAGCTTGACCGTTTCCTCCGCGGTGTCGTAAATCGGCGCGGTGAGCTTCACCAGTACCATGCCATCCTGGGGATTGCGCTCGAAAGAGGGCCAGAGGTAAAAATAGAGGACGATTTGGTCGGCCGTACCCCCTTCGGGGAAGGTCTTGCTCGCCGCCAGTTTGAGCGCGTAGACCTCGCCCTGGCCCAGCGGCACGGTCTCCGAGCTGGCGTCGGTGCGCCAGCCGTCGGTGTCGTAGCAAATCTGCGGAGAATGGAAGCTCTTGGACTTCCGGCTGCCGATCAGGCTCAGCCAGATGTAGCGACCGTCGGGCAGCCGGTAGAGCCGCTGAACGTACTGCTCTGGCTCCAGCAGGATGAAAACTTCCAGGTTGGTCTGCGGCACGTCTACGCCGGTCCAATTGCCCAGGGTCATCGGCACCTGTTTCAGGTCATCGGCCAGGTTGAAGTTGTAGGGCGACGTGACTACGCGCTCGCGATCGGTACGTTGCCAGTTGTCAATGTCGGCCACGTATTCGTGGCCGCCGGCCCCGCCCGCGCCAAGCTGGCCGCGCTGGGTGATAACCAGGGCTGCGACGACGGCGACAGCCAGCAGAGCGACGATCAGCAACTGCGGCTGAGAAATCAGGTTTCTCGCAGAAACCCGGTTTCTTGTTTCGGCTAGAAAATGTCTTCCCTGATCTCCCGACATTGCACCACCCGGCTGAAGATCAACAGTAGAACCACCGCGCTCAAGAAGAACACGATGCTCGAATAGTCGTGGTAATACTTGAATCCCGCCTCGGCGCCCCAAGCGTTGGCGATGGCCAGCAGCGACGCCACCCGCAGCACGTTGCCCAGGATCGCGATGGGGATGCTGCTCAACGCGAGCAGTGCTTTACCCCAGGCCGGCCCCCGCACCAGGAAGACCACCAGTCCCACCAGCGTCAACAGCGAGACGATGGAGCGCAGGCCGCTGCACTGCGCGCCCACCACCAGCTCGACGTTCGGCAACGAGACCTGGCTGCCGTTGACCACGATCGGCACGCCAAACAGCCGCACGACGGTCGCGGCCACCATGCCGGTGAGCTGCGCCATCGGCACGCTCAACGGCTCGACAAACGGCAACGGCACCATGAAGAGCAGGAAAGCGATCGGAAATGCCAGCCGGCGCAGTGCCGCTGTTCCCAACAGATACCAGATCAGGCCCGCGATCAGCAGGATCATCGCCAGCGAGGCGACGAAGTAGGCGCGTTGGAGCAACGCGTAGAGGTAGCCGGCCAGGCCGAGCAGAACGGGAATCAAGGCTACGCTTACCCCCCCCCCTCTCCCCCCCCTTGCAGGGGGGGGCTGGGGGGGGGTAGCTCGTTTGACCCACAACCGCCATGCCAGCAGAGCCGAGATCAGCGGTACCAGCGGACCGTGGGAGTAATAATCGTTGCCTAGCCATTCGCTCACCAGCCAACGCAGCGTCGGATAAAAAAGCGCCAGCGACAGGAGAGCGATCAAGCCTGCGCTGGCGATTCGTGTTCGTCGAGCAGATAGGTTCATTTACCGTAACAGCCCCTCGATCTCAGCATCCGCAAAGCCGAATTCGCGCAAATAAAAGGCTTTCACTGGAGCTACCTCTTGAAACGTCATATTCACAGCCGGAGTATAGGGGAGATTGAAGGAGATGTCAAGACGGGTGGGCGGAAGGTCAAGTGACCGGCGCGTCTGAGGCGCCGGTCACTTCGATGCTCCAGCTCACGGCGCGGGCAGCCAGCCCGGCGCGTAGTCCCAGTCCACCTCGTTGAACGTCAGCAGCGCCAGCCCGCTGCCATCGGGCGCCACGCGGAAGATCTCGCTGTAGCCGCTGCCCGGTCGGTAGCCGGCGAAGACGATGCTGCTCCCCGCGCTCGTCGGCCCCCACGCCGGGCTGTAGGGCCGCAGGCTGCGCGAGACCAGCGGCAGGATCGTCACGCCATCGGGCATCAAGACGTAAAGGGTCTGCTCGGCGCGCGTGCCCCAGAAAACGACCCGATCGCCGGTCGGCGACGGGCTGGGCTGGGCATCGCCGTTCGGGTTGACGGTCAGCCGGCGCACGTCCGAGCCGTCGCCGGCCATGCTGAAGATCTCGCCGTTGGGGCTGGAGCGGCTCGATTGGAAGAAGATGCGTCCCGTCGCCCACGACCATGCGGGGTTCTGGTCCGCTGCGGTGTGGTAGGTGAGGCGCTCGAGGTAGCCATCCGCGAGCCGCAGCCGGTAGATCTCCCAGTTATCGGCCCGGTCGGAGGCGAACGCCAGCCAGAGGCCGTCCGGCGACCAGGTGGGATGCAGGTCGGTCGCCGCGCCGGTGGTGAGCTGCCGGGCATCGAGGCCGTCCCGGCTCATCAACCACAGGTGCGATGTGCCGCCCTCATCGGTGCGCTCGTAGGCGATCCAGCGGCCATCGGGCGAGCCGGCCGGCATGTTTTCCCAGGCGGCAGTCCTGGTCAGACGACGTTGCTCGCGGCCGTCGGGCAACATGCGATAGATCTCACCGTTGCCGTCGCGGCTGCTGACGAAGAGCACTTCCGGGGCCGCGGTATCCTGGATGACCGTCACCGCGTCCCCCTCGCCGCTGGTCACGTAGACCCGGTCGCGGGCGCTGTCCACCGCGATGCCTTCCTCGGCCCCGGCCGGCACGGGGATGCTCGTCACCGGCGCCCAGTCCAGTGTCCGGTAGACCTTCACCTCGTCGCCGCAGACCACGAACAGGTGGCCGCTGTCGGGGTTGACCGCCAGCACGTAAGGCTCTTTGCCTATGGCGATCGTTCCCAGCACACTGCCCGCGGCCATGTCCACCACCGTCACGGTATGAGCGCTGCCGCGATTCGCCGCGTAGAGCCGCCGGCTGGCGGGATCGAAGGCCAGGCCGTAAGGCGTAGCGATGTCGTTGATCTGGCCGGCCACCATGCCGTCATGCAGCCTTGCCACCGCGTTCGCGCCGTGGAGCGACAGATACACGTCCCCGGTCGTCGGGTCGGTCGCGAAGAGCGCCGGCTCGTGGCCCACGTATAGCTCGCCGGTCACCGTAAAGCCAACCGCGTCGAACACGGTCACGGTGTCGTTGCCGAAGTTGGCGACGTAGCCGAAATTGCCGCCCACGGCCACGCCATCGGGCATATCGCCGGCTGGCAGCCAGCGGTAGACCGTGCCGGGGCCGGGGTCAACGATCGCCAGGTTATCCGTCTGGCGGTTGGCAACAAGCACTTTCGCCGGGCTGCCGGCCAGGGCCACGCCGTTCGGACCGATCCCGCCCGGTGCCAGCTCGATCTGAGCGGTCAGGCTCAACGCCGCCGTGTTCAGGACGCCGACCACGTGCCCGGCGTGGTCGTCGCCGTGAAAGGCGACGTAGGCCGCGTCGCCGGCCGCGCTCAACGCGATGCCGTGGGGATGGCTGCCTGCAGGCAAGCCGATCGTGCCGAGCACGGAGGGCGTCGGCCAGGATTGGGCCGCGGCCGTGGGAATAGGCTGCGAAGTGGTTGTCGCGGTCGGCGTGGGGCTGGGCGAAGGCGTGCGCGTCGGAGTCGGCGTCCCCGTTGGGGAGGCTGTCGCACTGCGCGTCGGGGTCGGAGTGGCTGGCGTCGGCGGGGTGGCCGTCGGTGTCGGCGGCGGGGGCAGCGAGCGCAGATCGTAGAGGAACACCCCGTCCGACGTGGTGACGTACAGCCGATAGGGCGCGCTGTCCAGGATCAACAAGTCGTCAATTTGCAATTGATCGAACGGTTGGCCGACGATCTGGCGCCAGGCGCCTGTACCCGGCACGCGGGTGTACAGGCCTCGCCGCGTGCCCAGATAGAGCCGATGGGCAGGATCAACCGGGTCTTGGGCCAGCGCATAAAGCCCGGAAGGCCGGATCCCGCCGATCACGTTCTCTAGTCCCTGGGAATCATTGAGCCAGGTCAGCCCGTTATCGGGCGTGTAGAAGAAGCCGTTATAGGCCGGCGCGTAGACCCTGCCCGGCGTGTAGCGATCCAACGTTACCTCGCCCAACCAGCCCATATCCAGGTACAGCGGCGTGGACTGCTGCCAGCTTGCGCCCACGTCGCGGCTGACCAGCACCGCGCCGCCGCCCCCCTCGCTGATGCCGCCGACCCAGATCTCGGTCCACCAGGCCCCCACCGGGGCGATGGAGTGAACGTCGTACACGCTGAACAGCGGGTCAGGCTGATGCCAGAAGGTCTGGGCCCCGTCGCCGCTGAGGTAGGGACCGTTGCAGCCGGCGGCGTAGAGCCACGCTATGGTGGCGTGGGCGACCAACGGCTTCAGGTTGACGCCGTTGATCTGCTGGTACCAGGTCCGGCCGCCGTTGGTGGTGCGCCACAGGGGCGCCGGATCGCCGCCTTTGTAACACGGATAGCCGTCCCCGGCATAGAGGGTGTTGGCGTCAGCGCTGAGAATGGTGTGCTCGGGCAGCGCCACGCCCGACGCCTGCCACGTGTCGCCGGCGTCGTCCGAACGGTAGAGCCTGCCCCCGACGTCGGCGTAGATCGTGTTCATCGTCGGCTGGCCGAACACCCGGCGCATCAGCGACCCGGCCGACGAGCAGATGCGCAGCGTGACGTCATCCACATAGGTGTAGCTGGCGCCGATCGTGCCGTTGTTGTAGGTGCCAAACTGGAAGCGGATGTGCTCCCCGGCGTAGCGACTCACGTCCAAGGTCAGCGCGCGCCACTCCGGCCAATTGACCGCCTCGCGCCACAGCCAGTCAATGGCCCCGTCGTCGTGGATGGCGATGAGATAGAAGAAATCGCTTGGGAACGCGGCCTGGCTCAGGGCCGCTTCCGTGGCCGGCAGGACCATTCCTGCCCCGGCCATGTCGCCGCCAGACTCGATTGCATTCGTCAGCCCGTCGTCGTAGAAGTTGGAGCGCCAGAAGGTCAGTTGCGCCGACGCCACCGCCCCGAACGTCACCGCCTGCTCGACAGGCGAGTAGCTTTCCACATTTGCGTCGCCGATGGCGATGCCGGTGCGTATGCTGCGCGCGCCGCTGTGGGCCGAATCGGTCACATAGGCCGCCAGCGCCGGATTGGGCCGGATGATCCAGCCGGCGTCGGTCTCGAAGCCGCCGTTGACCATCGCATCGGTACAGGTCGGGCCTGGCGTCGAAGTCGGTGTGGGCGTCGGCGTCGGCGTCGCTGTCGGCGTGGGCGTGGGGAGCACACCGTCGGCCGGCGGGATGGTGAGCCACGTCCAGGTGAGGCCGCCGTCGTCGCTGCGGCCTGTACGGCCCTGGCCGCTTGGGTCGTACAGGGTCAGGTAGATCGCGCCGCCGCCAGCCTGGGCCTGGACGGGCTGTGGCGCGGCCCCGATCGCCAGCGGGATCGGCCACAGCGCCGGCTCGAAGCGGTGCACCGGTTGCCAGAGCACGTCGGCGATGTTCGGCGTGTACGCGTTGTAGCTGACGTAGAGCGTGCCATCAGTGTGGCCGATGTAGAGGCCGCGCGTGCTGGCATCGAGCGCCAGCCCCAGGGCCGGGCCGCCATAGGACCAGCCGAGGGGGGTGTTTGGGAACCCTTGCCATATGCCGTCGAAGGTGCGGGAAAGAGTTATGCCTCCACGCCGGCCGAAGGTGGCAGCATAGACAACGTTGGTCGCCTGCGGGTCAATCAGGATCGGGCTGGCCGGGTCATCGGAGACTTCGCCGGTGGTGCTGGCCCAGGTCAAACCGGCGTCGTCGCTGAGCGCGAAGACCGTGTGCAGGTCGTTGGTCCCGATCAGGCCGGCCCAGAGCTTGTCGGCATTGTCCAATCCAACGCTGATCGGGCCGATGTGCAGCGGATGACGCTGTTGCCAGGTCAACCCGCCGTCAGTGCTGCGCCAGAGTCCCTCCGAGGTCGCGCCCAGGTAGAGGGTCTCCGGGTGGTTGTAGTCCATGCCGATGAAGCCGCGGTAGCTGAGCGGCAACCCGGCGATCTGAGCGGGCAGCGGCAGGTAGGTCCACGTCGCTCCATAGTCGGCGCTGCTCAGCAGGAGACCTTCGTTGCTCAGGCCGATCAGCCGGCCGGCCTCGCCGGGCGCGATGACCAGCGAGCGCAGCCAGCGCGGGTGCAGGAAACCGGGCGGCACAGTCGCGGTCGGCGTCAAGGTCGCGGTTGAGGTAGGTGAAGGGGTCGCGGTCGGGCTGGACGTGCGGGTCGGCGTTCGGCTGGCCGTCGGGGTGGCCGTGGCCGCGGGCGGCGTCGGGCCGGCGTAACGATTCAAGACCAGCGGCAGGTAGGCCCATGGTCGGACTGGGCCGTGGGTGGGTGTCGGCGATGGGGTGCGGGTGAGCGTCGGCGTCGGCGATGGCTCCGGCGGCACAGGCCAGCAGGCGGTTAGTGAGGCATCGTCAACGTACATGGCGCTTGTGAGGCCGTTGCCGTCGTTGAGCGTGCCGAAAACGACGTAGATCGTCCGGCCGCGGTAGGGGGTCAGGTCGAGCGAGGTGTGTTGCCAGGCGCGGGCATCGCTGCGCGTCCACAGCCGCGGCGAGCCGGGGATGACCACGCCATACTCGTCCAGCACGAGCGCATACTGCCAGTCGCCGGCCAGGACGCCGGCCGGCAGCGTGCCATCGGCGACGCCTTGCAGGGTGTCCAGCGATGGCACGGTCAGGAGACCGGCCCCAGCAGCCCCCAGCTCTGGCCGGTCTCCGACCGAGCCACCCACCGATCCCTCGGCCGAAATCGGATACCACCAGAACGTCCAGGTCGCGCTCGCCACGCCGGCCGGAATCGTCACGGCCTGGTTGCCCGACGAGTAGCTGTAGACGTCGGGGCCGGAGACGATGCCGGTGCGCAGACTGCGGAGGCCCGTGCGCCAGAGCGCGGTGCTGTAGCCCGCGGGGTAGGCCGTAGCGGGAAGCTGCCACGCCAGGTCGGACTCGAAGCCGCCGTTGACCAGCCGCTCCTCGCACGTCGTGGCGTAGTGCCACACGCCGGCCGCGGTCGCCAGGTGCGCGGTCAGCCCGCCGCCGGGGTTGGTCGTCGCGGCCAGGTCGGAGGGATTCGGGTTGCCGGGCGCAGGTCCCAGGTCGAGCCAGCTATCGCCGCCGTTCATGCTGCGGTAGAGGCTGTGGCTGTTCCCTGCCACAAATTGCCCGCTCAGCGCAGTAAAGAGGGTGCGGTCGGCGGTGTACGAAGGCGAGACGGCCAGCGGGATCGGGAACGGCTCGTAGACGCCGGGCAGACCGGCCGTGGCCCAGGTCCAGGTCAGCCCGCGGTCGGTGGAACGTCGGACGCCGCTTTCCGGCGTGCCGTCACCGGGGCCTTCGATGGCCCGAAAGGTGTGCCAGAGCGTGCCGTCGGCAGCGTAACTCGGCGAGAGAGCCAGGCCGTAGGACGGGCTCATCGTGCTCAACGCGGTCCAGGTCAACCCGCCATCGGTGCTACGCCGGACGCGGCCGAAGCCGGTGGCGAACAGAGTGTGGTCGAGCGCGTAGGCCGATGACACCTTCAGGTCGTAGACAAAGAAGCCCTCCTCCGGCGGAGCCAGTGGATAGGCTTGCCAGGTCACGCCGCCATCGGTGGACTTGTGGAGCACGTCGCTACCGGCCAGGAATACGGTGTGGTCGGTGTTATAGGCCGGCGAGAGAGCGAGCGCACGCCCCCCCGCGCCGCCGATCTTTGTCCAGGTCTGGCCGCGATCGGTGGATTTGTAGAGCGCGGCCGAAGCGCCGGTCTGGTTTTCGTAGGTGGCGAAGACCGTGCCGTCGGTCGCGTAGGATGTCGAAAGGCGCACTGCCGGGAAGGTGTAGCTATCGCCTGGCGCCGAGCCGGCGGTCGCCAACTGCCAACTCAGCCCGCGGTCGGTGCTGCGAAAAACGCCGTGATTGGTGCTGGTGTAGAGCGTCCCGTCGGCGACGTAGGCCGGGGAGGCGGCGACGCTGTTAGCAGCCAGCGGGTGCGGGCCGGGCAGACCGCGCCACGGCTGCCAGTTGTCATCGGGGGTGAACAGGAGGCCGGTGTAGGTGCCGGCCATGACGGCGTGGCAACTGCCCCAGAGCGGGCAGGGCGCGATGGCCCGGAACGAGGTCTCCGGCGTGCCTGTGACCCGCTGCCAGCTCCGGCCGAAGCTCAACGAGATGAAGAGGCCGTTCTGGCTGGCGGCGTAGACGTTGTCGCCGGCCACAGCCAGCCGTGTGACCTCGGCTCCGACGTTGGGCGTGATCGGGTCTTCGATGTAGCCCGGGGGGGCCGGAATCAGCCGCAAAACGCCGCTCGTGGTCGCCAGGAGCAGCGCGTCGTCGGAGGTCTGCAAGATGGCGTTGACTTGAACGCCAGATAGGGCCTGCACGAATTCCCATGTTTGCCCGCCATCGGTCGAGCGCATGATATTCGACGCGGAGCGGCCGTCGAATTGCGCAGCGAAGGCGGTCTGGTTGTCGGAGAAGTGGCGGGCAAAGGCAGCGGCAAACACGACCCCACCGTCAAGAACGGGGGTCCAGTTGTCGCCTCCATTCGCGGAGCGATAGAGTTTGCCGTCGCGCTGAAGGGCAAACATGATCCGATCAGTGGCGAAGCCGGGGGAAAGGATCACGCGGGCGATGTCATCTATGCCGCGCGGGTCATGGGCAGTCGAATCGGGCAGGCCGCCATAGAGTCGTGTCCAGGTGTCGCCACGATCGGTGCTGCGCGTCAGGCCCATTTCCGTGCCGGCGAAAGCCGTGCCGTCCACGGCGAAATTGGGAGAAATCGCCAGATCGAAGACGGCCACGGCATGTTGCTCGTCCTGAAGCAATTGCCAGGAGCCGCCGCCGTCGGTGGTGCGGGCGATGCCATAGCCATCGGTGACGTCGTAGCGGCCGGTCCGCCACCCACCCGCCAGCGCCAGGCCATCGGCGGCGAAGGCGGGAGAGAGGGCCAGGGCTTGCACGCTGCCGCCATAGGGGCCGCCGGAGCGCCACGTCGCGCCGACGTCGGAGAGCGCCTGGGGGGCTGGCCCGGCGGCCGGTTGCGTCAGCGCGCGGCCAGGCAGCGCGCCCCAGGTGACAACGGAAAGACAGAGCAAGAATGCTCCCGCGAGCCAAATCGCCTTCCTGATTCTCATCGTCATTCCTCCCTTGCTGGTTAACCCATGGGTTAGCAGAACCCTACCGTACACTCTTTACCCTAATGAAGACGTTTGCTATACGCAAACGACGCGCCAGGGCTAGAGCGCGGGAGCGGGACACAAAGAGACCCGCAGGGTCTCCGAAAACCCTGCGGGTCTGATATCGGGGGGATGGCGATTCGGACGTTTACCGGTTGCGGCTGACGAAGGGGATGAAAGTCTGCGTACCGGTCGCCGGCTGGTCGCTGCGGAAGATCGGCGACTCGTTGCCGGCCTGATCGCGGAAGCGGGCGTAGACGACCGGCGTGCCGCCCTGTCCGCCGGCCGGCAGAAGCACCTTGACCACGGTCAGGTACGTCTGCCACGTTAGTTGATCGGGGCTGAGGCCAACCTCCATAGCCGCGATCCCGCTCAAGGAGTCGCGTGCATCCACGCTCACCAGCAGCGATAGGCCGTTGTTGGCGGTGATCGTCACGTGGCCGGTCGGCGGCACGGGGTCGTAGATGATGCTGGCCGAGGCGGCCGGACTGACCTGGCCGGAGCCATCGCGATAACGCAGGTACACGGTCTGCCGGCCTGCCTGGGACTCGTTGAGACGCCACTCCACCTGCGCCTGAACCGGCAACGGCTGAGCGCCGGTGAAGCTGGGGTTGTCAGCGCCTTCGACCTTGCGCGCCCCCGCCGGCAGTTCCAACGCCAGGGTCACGACGGCCTGACCGGTGTACGGCTGCCCGTTATTGATGTTCACGCCAGCGGGCGGCAGGCTGGGCTGTGGCGTGGGCGAGGGGGTCGGCGTCGGGGACGGCGTGGGCGTCGGTTCCACCTGGCCGGTCAGCGCGATCTCATCGCTGGAGACAAACTCCAGGCCGTAGCTGTTGCCCAGCTTGACGTAGACGGTGTGTGGCCCATTGCCCGACAGCAGCGTCCAAATCGTGTTGGCCGTATAGGGTTCCCAGCTCGCGCCGGCGAAGTCGGACGAGTTGGCAACCTGCATCTGCGTCGCCCAGCCCTGGCCGTAGATCGCCAGGGTGACCTGCGCGTTGTCGGTGGTCGCGGCTTCCAGATTGACGATGACCGGGTAGACGTTTTGGCGGGTGCCGAAGTCCTGTGTCCAGTAGTCGAAGTACGGACCGCCCAGGCTGCCATCGGGTAGGCGGACGTTCGATTGGTCATCGTCCTGATCGTAGAAGCCAACACCGATCTCGCGGTAGTTGGCGTTCAGGATGTTGTTGCGATGGCCGGTGCTGTTCATCCATGCATCCATCACCAACTGGGGCGTCTCGAACCCGGCGGCGATGTTCTCGCCCCCGCCGGTGTAGTTCACGTAACCGGCGTTCGTCAGACGGACACCCAAGGTGTTGCCGTTCGAGCTGGTGTGGCCGAAGAAGTCGTTGAGCGCCATGTCCTCGCTGTGGCCTAACGCGGCGGCCGCCAGGTCGGCATTAGCCTTGAGGGGCATCAGACCGCGGTTCACCCGTTCCTGGTTCAGCAGGTAGACGACCTGGGCAGTCAGCTCTGCCGGTGAAGCCTCGTTTGCCACAGCCGCGCCCGTCACGTGTTGGCGGGAAGAAGCGATGAGGGTCGGGCGGACTTCCCAGCCGGCAGTGGTGGTCTTGGGACTGGGAACGTAGCTCAACACTGCGGAAGTGGATTGAGAGGCGCCGGGGTTGACTGGTCTGCTGTCTGCCGAAGCCAACGCAGGCCAGCACTGCAGGATCAGGCTTGCAATTACCAGAACCCACAGGCTGAGGTATCTCTTGTTCAACACGTTGGCGGTTTTCATGTCGGCATTCCCCTTTTCTATCTGGGTCTATTGTAAGGCCAGAACGCGCTCAACTCAATAGTACCTGATTCCTGAACGCGGTATCAGACTATCCAATCGAACGTTGAATGCGGGGGTGCGGGAGGACAAAAAACCCGAAAGGTTACGGAAACCTGTCGGGTTTTGGGTGGTACGGGGAGGATCAGGTGTTCAATGTCTGATTGCCGGCAAATACATCCGACGCCCACCTGTCGTCGCCAGGCGGATGGTAGCCGAGACGGCATCCAGTGGAACCATGTAGTACTTCACCTGACCGTAGACGGTCTTGGCGCCATCGCCAGCCGGCAGCACGAAGGGAATCTCCTGCCCGGTGAAAGCAATCCACGGCACGCCGTTCCACTGGGGCTGAGCGGCGAAACGCACGAATGGCACTTCCGGCAAGCTGGCTGAACTGCCGATGCCGATCGTCACCATGACGTTGCGGCTGTTCGTGGTTGCCGCGCCCCGGTTGACGACCACCGGGTAGACCGACGAGCGCGTCCCGACCATCAACGTCCAATAGTGACAGTAGGGGCCGCCGGTTGTCCCGTCGCCCAAATCAACACCCGCCTGATCGTTCGGATCGTACACGTAGCCGACGCCGATCTCGCGCACGGGCATCTGCATGACGTAGAGATGGGCTGGGCTTTGCTGCCACCACCGCTGGATGATCGCGGCCGCGTCGGCCAGCCCCGCCTCCAGGTTTTCACCGACCAGCGAATAGTTGTAGCCGGCCGCCATGGCGCGTTGGCCGGGCGTAGAGCCATTGCGGCCCGTGTGATTGACGTAGTTATATTGCGACATCTCCTGGCTGTGGGCCAGGGCTGCATTCGCCAACTGGGCATTGTACCCGACGACGGTGTAGCCGTTTGCCACGCGCCATTGGTTGAGAGCCACGATCATCGAGTTCGCCTGGCTCTCCGGCGTGCTGCCGGGCGGCAGCGGCTCACAGGCGGCCGGTACGGCAGGGGTCTGCGATCGGCCGCCGGCGACCGATCCCGCGCTCACGATATTGAACGACAGCGCGATCAGCCCGCCGACGAGGAGAAGGCGCAGCCAAAAATGCTTCCCGTGCTGGACATCTGATGGCATGATGATACCTCCGAGAAAGCCGTGCTGTATGGGGTTGGGGAAAAACGCCAAGCTACTTGGAGATTATACGCCGAAACTTTGCCGGTCGCAAGTTTTTTTTGCACGATGAGTATACCGCAAAAGTGTCGGCGGCCTCGCTGTCATTCTGAGCGGGTCTACCTCGGGCCTTTCGCAACGGCGTGACACCAGCGAAGAATCTCCGTATCGCGCGACGAGACCCTTCGCTGGTGAGATGCCGCAACGCGCCACTCGTCGTTAACCCGCTCAGGGTGACATGCTCCCGACAGTTTTGCGTTATACCCTTGCAAGATCGAGACGAATCTGTTCACCACGGCAGATCCGGCCGCAGGCTGACGGCATCCCCGCTGCCGACGGGGCGTCCGGCCCCGCCGCACGCGAGCTGGACGGCGTAGGTTCCATCGTAGTTCTCCAGGCCGATCGTGCCCTGGGGCGGCGACGGGACGGACAGATATTGAAGCGCCAGGTGGCCGTCGCGGAACAGGACGATCTGAAACGACTGGGGCGCCGCGGCCGGCGTCTGCTGCACCTGATACCAGGTGACGGCGTAGCGGTCGGCGTCGGGTTGGCTGACGTAAACCTGGCCGCCCAACGCCGGCTTCCAGTCGGCCCAGAGCGCGTAAATGGCGCTGTTGGGCCAGGCCGCGGTGGGCAGGCAGGCGCCGACCGCGCTGATCGCACCCGCGCCCCCCTGGCCGAAGAAGGCCAGGCCGTCATCCGTCACCCAGAGGCTCTCGTAGGTCTGACCGTAGAAGTAGAACGGGAACGGCAGGGACACCTGGCGCTGGCTGTTGTCGGTCAGGTTGAGCGGAGAGCCGCCTGCCAGCGGGTCTATCCAGTCGGCGCGCAGATCGCGGATGGGGAACAGGGGCGCGTAGTTGAAGTGTACCGCATCGGTAACCTGCAGCCGCACGTAGACGTTGAAGCCGCCCGATGCCGCGCCGCTGTATTGCACGCGCACGATGCCATCGTAGAAGCCCGGCGCAAGGGCGGCCGGCGCGATGCGCAGGGTCAGCGTCCCCGTCGCGGCATATGCGGTCGTGCCGGCCGCGGGAGTGGCGCTCAGCCAGGTCGCGCCATCAATCACCGTCGCCTGCCAGCTCACGGGCCGACCGCTTGGGTTGGTCAGGGTCACGGTCGCGGTCTTCTGACTGCCAGGGCTGGCCAGAAAAGCCAAATGGGTCGGGGCCGCGCTGAGGGAGGCCGGAGAGACCCATCGCGCCAGCCGGCCCACGTTCAGCCGACCGTAACCGAAGTAGTCGTTGCGGCCGGTGGCATAGTCCAGCGCTGCGCTGGTTTGGAGATTGTAGCCGGTCTTGTCGGCCGTCGCCTTGAGCGCATCGGCCACCTGACCGGCCGTCAGGGTCGGCGAAATCGTCAGGGCCAACACGGCCGCGCCCGAGACGAGCGGCGCGGCCATCGAGGTGCCGTACTCGAAGCCATAGCTGCCGGGAAGCGTGCTCCACACCGGGTCGGCCGCCGCGCCGCCCGGCGCGGCCAACGCGACGTAGGATTTATGGCCGGAGTAGTCGGCCCAGTTGTCGTAGTGATCACTCGCGGCCACCGCGATCACTTCGGGGTAGGCCGCCGGGTAGAAGGTCGGGTTGGTTTGATAATTACACAGGGCGATGGACTTGGCGCAATTGCCGGCCGCTGTGACCAGAACCACGTTGCGCCCGGCGGCGTAGGTGATGGCGTCACGCAAGGTAAAGCTGTCGTAGATGCCGCCCAGGCTCAGGTTGATGACCTGCACGGCGCTATCGGCGGCCCGGCGGATGGCGAGGGCGATGTTGTCGTAACCGCCGCTGCCGCCCGCATCCAGCACCTTGAGCGGCAGGATTTTGACGATCGGGGCCAGGCCCGCGATGCCGGTCGCGTTGTTGGCCGCGGCCGCCAGGATGCCGGCCACGTGCGTGCCGTGGCCGAAGTCATCCTGCGGCGAGTTGTCGTTGTTGACGTAGTCGTAGCCGGCCAGCAGGCGGCCGGCGAATTCTGGGTGGCCCAGGTCAACGCCGGAATCCAGCACCGCAACCACGATCGAGTAGCTGCCCGTGGTCACGTCCCACGCTTCCGGTGCGCCGATCCGCCGCAGGTTCCACTGGTCGCTGAAGAAGGGATCGTTGGGATAAGTGGCGGTAGCATGAGCGATGTAGTTCGGCTCGGCATATTTGACCCACGGCAGCGCGGTCAGACGGGTGATCTCAGCAGCTTCCTGGCCGGGGGACACAGCCAGTCGCGCCGTGCCGTATTCCGGCTGAGCGTCCAGGACGACCAGGCCCGTGGCCGCGGCGAGCGTTTGGACGGCCGCCTGCCACGCGGGGCTGCTCCGGTCGCTGTCCAAGCCGGCCGGGCGGATCGCGGCGGCGAATCCAGCGCTGCTTGCCTCCCAGCCGATGAGGACTTCGCCGGGGACGTAGGGGAGATCAGCGGGCGCGGGGCCGGTCTCGGCCAACGCGCTGGCGGGACGCGTGGCCGCGTCGGGCAGGAGCAATCCAGCAAGGATCACAGTTAGCGTGGCAACGGCAGACAGCAGATGAACCCGGCGTTTGTCGGGGATGAGTGTGAACATGGTAAGCACTCCAAAAGGCGTGACGCCGACACGAGCTTGTCACTCCTGCGCTTCTCTCAGAGCTTGCCCTGAACGCAGTGATGGGACAAGTTCTGAGCGGGTCAACGGCGAGCCGTGCGCCGCGGCGTGACGCCAGCGATTGCGCAGCATCCTTTAGGAAGAGTTTCTATGCCACGCGGGATGCTTCGCTGAAATCACGCCGTCGCGAATTCTGGCTCGTTAACCCGCTCAGCATGACAGCGCAACAGTTCATTCAGGAGACGAACAATCCCTGGCCGGCGTTCCGCACTGGCGCAGAATGCACAACAGCCGCGTGCAAGGGCGCACGCGGCTGTTGTGCATTCAGGTGCCAGGCACTTCGACACGATGATTGATAATCGAGAAAGACCTGCCGAAAGTGCCTGGCACCTTCAAGCCGACATGGCCGCGGCCAACTCGAGCGGCAGCGCGGGTTGGGAGACCAGGATGGGCGTCACGACGACCGATTGGGCCGGCTCGGGCGCCGAGCGCACCTCGAAGTCGAATCGCTCACCCGGCCCCAGGATGACCGTCACCACGTCGCCCGGCTTGAACTCACCGCTCAGGATACCTTCGCTCAGGCGATCTTCCACCCTGTCCTGGATCACCCGGCGGAGCGGGCGAGCGCCGTATTCGGAATCGTAGCCGGCTTTGGCGATCTCATCCTTGACTTCCCGGGTCACTTCCAGGGTGATGTTGTGCTCGGCGATCAGTGCGCGCACCCGGTTCAACTCCAAATCCACGATCGCAGTAATCTGCTCGCGGCTCAAATTGCGGAAGACCATCACGCCATCCAGGCGGTTGAGGAATTCGGGACGGAAGGTGTGTTTGAGCGCATCCGTCACCCGCTCCTTCATCACTTCGTACTCGCTTTCCTCCTGCTCCGCCTCGTCGCGGGCCACCGCGAAGCCGAGCGCCGCACTGTGCTTGATGAGGCTCGCGCCGACGTTGGAGGTCATAATGAGGATTGCGTTGCGGAAGTCCACTCGCCGGCCCTTCGCGTCCGACAGATTGCCGTCTTCCATGATCTGAAGCAGCATATTGAAGACTTCGGGGTGCGCCTTCTCGATCTCGTCCAGCAACACCACGCAATAAGGCCGGCGGCGCACCGCCTCGGTCAACTGACCCCCTTCCTCGTAGCCGATGTAGCCGGGGGGCGCACCCACCAGCCGGCTGACGTTGTGCCGCTCCATGAACTCGCTCATGTCCAGCTTGATGAGCGCGTCTTCGGACCCGAAGAGAAACTCAGCCAGGCTCTTGGCGAGCAGCGTCTTGCCGACGCCGGTGGGGCCGAGGAACATGAAGGTGCCGATGGGCCGTTTGGGGTCTTTCAGGCCGGTGCGCGCACGGCGCACGGCTTTGGCGATGGCCTGGACCGGCTCGTCTTGCCCCACAACTTTCTTGTGGAGATAGCCCTCCATCTCCAGCAGACGTACCGTCTCCTTGCCCTGGAGCCGCTGCAAGGGGATGCCTGTCCACATCGCCACCACCTCGGTGATGTCCTCCTCGGTAACCATGGGCGGGGGAGCCAATTCCTGCCAGCCGCGGCGCAACTGTTCCAGCTTGCGCTCCAGATCCATCTCGCGGTGACTCAGATCGAGCGCGTCATCGAACTGCTTGTCCTTGACGGCCTTTTCCTTCTGGCGTTGCGTGGTCTTCAGATCGCGGAAGGTCTCGCGCAGGCTGGTCGCAAAGGGCACTTTGTACATCCGCACCCGGCTGGCGGCCTCGTCCATCAGGTCAATCGCCTTGTCGGGTAGGAAACGGTCGGGGACGTAGCGGGCGGCCAGGCGCGCCGCGGCCGACAGCGCCGCATCGGCGATGCGCAACTGGTGGTGCTCCTCGTAACGGCCACGCACGCCCTTGAGAATTTCGACGGTCTCCTCGATGGTCGGCTCCTCGACGATGATGGGCTGGAAACGTCGTTCCAGCGCCGCGTCGCCTTCGATATACTGGCGGTATTCGTCCAGCGTGGTCGCGCCGATACATTGCAGATCGCCGCGGGCCAGGGCCGGCTTGAGAATGTTGGCGGCGTCCACGCTGCCACCGCCCGCACCGGCGCCCACCAGCATGTGGACTTCGTCCACGAAGAGAATGGCTGCGGAATTGGTGACTTCCTGGATGACCTTTTTCAGCCGCTCCTCGAACTGGCCGCGGTAGATCGTCCCGGCCACCAATGAGCCGACGTCGAGCATCAGCACGCGCTTGTCTATCAACGATTCGGGCACGTCGCCGTTGATGATGCGCTGCGCCAGCCCCTCGACGATGGCAGTTTTGCCGACACCAGGCTCGCCGATCAGCGCGGGGTTGTTCTTGGTACGCCGGCTGAGGATCTGGATGACGCGCTCGATCTCCTTGTCGCGGCCGATGACCGGATCGAGCTTGCCCTGTTCCGCGCGCGCGGTCAGGTCAAAGCCGAGTTGGTCGGTGAGCGGGGTCTTGCTCTCTTTCTTCTTGGTGGCTTTTTCCTGAACTTGGTTCTCGAGGATGGCCTGGTTCGTGCGGGTGCGGATCTTGTCCAAGGGCAGGTTGAGGCTGCGGAGCACTTCGGCGGCCAATCCTTCGGATTCGTGCACCAGGCCCAACAACAGGTGCTCGGTGCCGATGTAGGGATGGCCCATCTGCTTGGCCTCTTCCACCGCCAGCTCGATGACGTGCTTGGTGCGGGGAGTCAGGGCTGGCCGGCCGAAGGGGGCGCGTGGGTTTTTGGGCGCCAGTCGCTCCACGGCCCGGCCGATGTCCGTCGTCTCGGCGCCCATCTCGCGCAGGACACGCGACGCCAGGCCGCTTTCTTCTTTCGCCAGGCCCAGCAGCAGGTGCTCGGTGCCGATGTAGCTGTGATTCAAACGCGAAGCTTCTTCTTGGGCAATCTGTAACACTTGCTTGGCATGCTTGGTAAAGCGATCCGTGTTCTCAGCCATAATGGTCTATCCTTTTCAATCTCAACGAGGCCAGTTTATCGGCCCGATGCGCATTATACCACAGCTCACGCCGCGCGGCGTAAGCGGGAATCCAACGCCAATGTATCTGCAACAAAAAAGCGGAGGCACGCAACGCGCCTCCGCTTCTTTGGATCAGCAACCAATGTCTTATTGCAATACCGCAAAAGTCACTACCCGCCGCCTGTCATTCTGAGCGGGTCTGCCCCTGACTTCTCACGACGGCGAGCGTCCAGCGAAGAATCCGGTGTCGCAACGAGACCCTTCGCTGGAATCTCGCCGTGCCGGACCTCGCGGGATCAACCCGCTCAGAGCCTGCCCTGAGTGCAACGAAGGGGTGACAAAAGCGAGTTTTGCGGTACTGCCTCTTATTCCTACGCCTCCACCCGCAACGGCTCCAGCGCGGCTAGAAATGGCTGGTTGACCGGCTCGCGGTCGTCGTCCAGAGCGGCTTGGGCTTCCGCTCGCCAGTCCACTTCGACGTAGGCGTCCTCGTCCGCCTGGCGCAGGCTTAGACCGATGCGACGATGCTGGAGGTCAATGCGGATGATACGTACCGGCACCTGGTCGCCTTCGTGCACCACTTCCTTCGGATGGTTCACGCGATAATCGGCCAACTCCGAGATGTGAATCAGCCCCTCGATGGTGTCGTCGAGCTTGGCGAACGCGCCGAAGTTAGTCAGCTTGGTGATCGTCGCGGTGACTACCTGGCCGACATGGTAGACGTCATCCACAAGGCTCCACGGCTCAGGGGTCATGCGGCGCAAGCTGAGGGCGATGCGCTTTTTTTCCTCGTCCACGTTGAGAACGTAGACCTGGACCTCCTGGCCGACGCGGAGTACCTCGCTGGGATGATTCACGCGATGCCAAACCAGTTCTGAGAGGTGGATCAGTCCATCGGCGCCACCCAGGTCAATGAACGCGCCGAAATCGGCCAGGCTGGTGACGATGCCGGTCAGCACGCTGCCCTTGTGCAACTCGGTGAGCAGACGATCCTTCTGGCCCTTGCGCCAGTCGCGCATGGCGACCCGCTCCGAGAGAATCAACCGGTTGCGTTTGCGATCCAGTTCCAGGACTTTGAGCTGCATCTTCTGGCCGACCAGCTTGACCCACCGCTGATCGGGGTCGGCTTTGGTGTCCTCCTGGACTTGCCATCGCGGGGAAAGCTGCGAGGCCGGTACAAAGCCGCGCACGCGACCCACGCGCACGATCACCCCGCCGCGGTTGAAGGCCGTGACGACCCCCTCAAAGACCCCCTGGGACGTGAGCAGGTCTTCGGCCTGTTTCCAATCCTGATCCTGTTGGGCGCGCTGGAGGGAGATGACGACGTTGCCATCTTGATCCTCCGGTTGGATGATATAGGCCGCCACAGGATCGCCGGGTATCAAGGTCGCAAGGAACTCGTGATCCATCCGCTCCAACTCGCGGCTGTCCACAAGCGCGTCCGCCTTGTAGCCGATGTCAACCAGGATTTCGGTGGGACTCACGCTGACGATGGTGCCGTCTACGATGTCGCCAGCGTGCAATTGAGGAAAAGCAGACGCTTCCGCCAGCAGCGCCTCCATGGGATTGGGCTCCCCATCAGCCTGTTCGGGCTGCAGCGCATTCCGTTTTTTCATGCGGATGATGACTCCCCTCCTCCAAAAATGACTGACCGTGATTATACCGGGGGCAAGAGAAAAAAGCAAACGTGGCGCAGTAGGGGCAGGTTTCTCCTGTCCGAACAGATCGGGCTGGTTGACCACGGGCCTTGGTCTGCACAAGGCCGCGCCTGGAATGGCGCAAAACCTGCCCCTACACCTTCCCCGGCGCGTAGGCGATCATCTCTATCTCGACCTGCCCATTCTTCGGCAGCGCCGCCACTTGCACCGTCGAGCGGGCCGGCAATGCGCCGGTGAAGCGTTTGCCGTAGATGCCGTTGACGGTCTGGAAGTCTGCCATGTTGGTCAGAAAGATGGTCGTCTTGACTACATCAGCGAAGCTGGCGCCGGCCGCGGCCAGCACCGCGGCCAGGTTGTCCAACACCTGCTCGGCCTGGGCGGCCACGCCCTCGCGCAGGATGCCCGTCGCCGGATCGAGGCCGGTTTGGCCGGAGCAGAAGATGAAGTCACCCGCCCGGATGGCCTGGCTGTAGGGGCCGAGGGCCGCGGGCGCGGCGGGGGAGGAAATTGATTCGCGCATGATGTTGCCTCTATGCCACCACGATGTTGACCAGCTTTCCGCCCGCGACGATCACCTTGCGGACGGTCTTGCCTTCGAGCCACTTCTGGACGGCCGGGCGGGCCAGGGCCAGTTCGCGGGCTGCGTCTTCGGCGATGTCGGCGGGCGCTTCGAGCTTGTCGCGCACTTTGCCGTTGACCTGGATGACCAGCGTAATCGTGTCGGCCTTCGCCAGCTCGGGATCGAAGCTCGGCCAGGAGTGGGTGTGGATACTCTTGGCGACCGAGAACTTGCCTTTGCCGTGTCTGTGTTGCCAGAGTTCTTCGGCCACATGCGGCACGAAGGGCGCCAGTATTAACAGCAGGCTGTCCACCGCTTCCTCCCAGGCCGGCGTGCCGTAGACCGCCGTGCCCTTCGCCTTGACCAGGTAGTTGTTGAATTCCATCGAGGCCGCGATCGCCGTGTTGAACTTGAACAGTTCGACATCTTCGCTGACCCGCTTGATGGTGCTGTGCGTGACGTGGCGCAGCTCACGTTCCAGCGATTCAACATCCTGAGCCCCGTCCCCTGATCCCTGTGTCCTGCCTGGCTCCATCACTACCGCCCATACCCGATCCAGAAACCGCCGTGGGCCTTCGATACCCTGGAAGTTCCACGGGCCGCCGGCCTCCCAGGGGCCGATGAAGACCAGATAGGCGCGCACGGTGTCGGCGCCGTATTTCTCCACCCATTCGTCGGGGGAGACCACGTTGCCCTTGCTCTTGCTCATGCGTTCACCGTCCGGCCCCAGGATGATGCCCTGATTATGGAGTCGCAGCATCGGCTCGCGGAAGGGAACGACACCCATGTCGGCCAGCGCCTTGGTGAAGAAGCGGGTGTAGAGCAGGTGCATGGTGGCGTGTTCCGGCCCGCCGGTGTAGATATCCACCGGCAGCCAGTAGGCGCCCTTCGCCGGGTCCCACGGCGTATCGTTCGGACTCAGCTTTTCGCCGGCCTTCCAATAGGGCGTCACGTAGGCATAGTTGTACCACGACGAGCACATGAAGGTGTCCATGGTGTCGGTCTCGCGCGTGGCGTCGGCCCCACACCGGGGACACTTGACGTGCAGGAAGTCCTCGTGGTACTTCAACGCGTTCTCGCCGGTCGGTGGCACCACGGCATCGGTCGGCAGGATCACCGGCAGGTCTGCGTAGGGCACGGGCACGATGCCGCAATGATCGCAGTAGATCATCGGGATCGGCGCGCCCCAGTAGCGCTGGCGGCTGATCAGCCAATCGTGCAGCTTGTAGTTGATTGCCGCCTTGCCCAGGCCGCGCCCGGCCAGCCAATCGGTCACTTGCTGCTTAGCAACATTGCCGGGCGTGCCGGTGAACGCGCCGGAGTGGATCATCGTCCCATAATCGCTGTGGTAGAGCACGTCGTGATAGAACGCGATGGCCCACCACATCGCCATGGTTGTGCGGAATTGCCGCGTGTAGTCGTAGCCGGCGTGGCAGCGGGCCATGATCGCGGCGTCGGCTGCGACCGAATCCAGCGTCACGCGGGCGTCGTCGAAGATCATCTGCCAGCCGCAGCCGACAATCTCGCCCCAGTGCCCCGGCTTCAGGTGCGCTTGCAGCAGATCGGCGTACGTCGCCGCCTGTGCATCGCCATCCAGCGTGACCGCGAAGAAGCAGCCGCGGCCCGCGATCTCCAGCCACTGCCAGGCGCAGCCCGCCGCGGTCAGCGCCGCGCCGAAGTTGCTCGTCACCGAGCCGTCCCAGACCGCGCTCTTGGCCCGGCCATCGTTCCGTGCGATGACGGGGATGATCGGCAGCCCGAATTTCAGCGCGAATGCGAAGTCGCGGTCATCGTGGCTAGGCACGGCCATGATCGCGCCGGTGCCGTAGCCCATCATCACGTAGTCGGCGATCCAGATCGGAATCCGTTCGCCGTTGACCGGGTTGATCGCGTACGCGCCGATGAAGACGCCGGTTTTCTCCTTGTCCGCGGCGCCGCGCTCGATCTCGGTCTGGCGGCTGGCCTGGAACTGGTACGCCTTGACCGCCTCGCGATATTCGGTCGTGGTTAGCCTGTTTACCAGCGGATGCTCCGGCGCCAGCACCATGAAGGTCGCGCCCCAGAGGGTGTCGGGGCGGGTGGTGAAGACGGTGATCGGTGGGCAGGAATCAGGAGTCAGGAGTCGGGAGTCAGGCGTCCCCTGGTTCCTGTCTCCTGCCTCCTGCCCCCTGACTACTGTAAACTGAACTTCCGCGCCTTCGCTCCGGCCGATCCAATTGGTCTGCATGGTGCGGATGCGCTCGGGCCAGTCAATACCGGTGAAGTCCAACAGCTCATCGGCATAGGCCGTGATCTTGAAGAACCACTGGTTCAGTTCTTTCTTGATGACCGGCGTGTGGCAGCGTTCGCAATGCTTGTCGTCGCCCCACACCTGCTCGCGGGCCAGGGTCGTGTTACACGTCGGGCAGAAATCCACCGGCGCGAATTTCCGATACGCCAGGCCCTTCTCATACAGCTTCAGGAAGAACCACTCGGTCCAGGCGTAGAAGCGCGGGTCGCACGAGACGGCCTCGCGGTCCCAGGCCCACATCGCGCCCATGCTGCGCAGTTGCCCGCGCATCCGCTCGATGTTCGCCATGGTCCAGGTGTGCGGGTGGATGCTATGCTTGATTGCCGCATTCTCGGCCGGCAGTCCGAACGCGTCGAAGCCGATCGGGAAGAAGACGTTGTAGCCTTTCATCCGCCGGTAACGCGCGGCCGCGTCCGAGGGCGTCATCGCGTACCAGTGCCCGATGTGCAGGTCGCCAGACGGATAGGGCAACATGGTCAGGAAGTAGAATTTGGGCCGCGTCGGGTCCTCGCGCGTCGCGTACAGCCCGCTCTCGGCCCACCGTTGCTGCCATTTGGGTTCGATATCTTGGGGAATGTATTTGTCGGCCATGATGAAACTCCTGATGGCTAGAAGCTGGATGATGGATGCTGGAAGCTGGATACTGAAATGCCCGATAGTTTCCAGCTTCTAGTTTCCAGCTTCTAGCAAGAACTTCACCGCTGCCTCGTTGAAGGCTTCGGGGTGCAGGTGATGCGGCCAATGGGTGCGGCCGGGAAACAGATGCAGGCTGCAATTTGGCAGGGCGGCAACCAACGCCCGGCCAAGCGAGAGTGGAATCACCGGGTCGTCTTCGGCCCAGGCCAGCCAGATGGGTTGCGTCACGGCTGCGTAACGGCCGGCTGCGACATCTTCTAGCCGGCAGGCGGCGTCCACCAGCAGCAGCTTGCCCACCCGCTCCGGCGCGGCCAGCGCCAGTTCCAGGGCGATCAGCCCGCCCCACGACACCCCGCCGAGGTCGGCATTGGGGATGTCCAGCGCGTCCATCGCTCGCAACGCCACCGCGACCATCGGCCCCGGCGCAAAACGATCCAGCCCCTCTGGTCGCGTCCCCGTGGAGTCGCCCCAGCCCGGCCAATCCAGCGCGTAGACGCGACGCGTCTCGCCCAGCGCGGCCATCTGCGGCTCCCAAGTGCGCCAGGTCACGTCGGCCCCGGTGCCGTGGAACAGCAGCAACGGCGCCGCGAGCTTGCGTCCCGCCACGCGCACGTGCAGATCCCCCGCGCCGGGCAGGATGGGCAGGTAGATGCTCTCTTGGACCACAGTAGGCACTGTCATAGCACACCCGAACCTGGAAACTGGAAACTGGAAACTGGAAACTGGAAACTGGAAACTGCGCTTGTCGCCACTCGTTGCGAGCATCCAGCTTCTAGCCTCCAGCGTCCAGCTTCTAGCTTCTAGCTTCCAGTATCCAGAAACAAGAAATCCCCTTGCGTCACAGGGACGAAGGGGACTCCGCGGTACCACCCTGATTGCCGGTCAGTGGAGCTGAGGGGGTTCGAACCCCTTACCTCTTGAATGCCATTCAAGCGCTCTCCCAATTGAGCTACAGCCCCGTGCGTGAACCGACCACTTGATCTGCGCTGTAACGGGCGCTCCCGGTATGGCTCCCGGACGAGTTCGGCCTTGACGAAGCCTGCGGGGGCGTGCCGCCTGCGAGGTTTTCACCCTCCCCCGCTCTCTGCGCCCTGGCCTACTACTTCCGTTCGTCGCCGGCTATCCAGTTGGCGTCCCGGGCCCGCCTAAGTCGTTGCGGGCCAAGTATGGAGCTGAGGGGACTCGAACCCCTTGCCTCTACAGTGCGATTGTAGCGCTCTCCCAGATGAGCTACAGCCCCGCGGACAAAAGATAGTATATCCGGGAAGGGGCTGGCTGTCAAATTGCCTCCCATTCTGTCGCCGCAATCTTCTTGTGATATAATCCCCCTCAACCAGGAGGGATATCACCATGCAAGCAATCGTCTTCTACGAATTCGGCGGCCCAGAGGTTCTGAAGTTCGAGGAGCGGCCTGCTCTCACAGTCAGCCCCGGCCAGGCGTTGGTTAAGGTGGTGGCGGCGGGCGTCAACTTCATTGACGTCTATCAGCGGATGGGCTGGTACAAAGTCCCCTTGCCCGCCATTCCGGGCGGCGAAGGCGCGGGCGTGGTCGAGGCGATTGGGCCGGGCGTGACCGGGGTGCAGCCGGGCGACCGGGTGGCCTGGCTCGGCGGCGCGGGCTGCTACGCCACCCACGCGCTGGTACCGGGCGAAAAGTTGGTCGTCCTGCCCGAAAGCTTGAGCTTCGAGCAGGGGGCCGCGGCTATGGTGCAGGGCATCACGGCCCACGTCCTGGCGCACGTCACCTACCCCCTGAAGCCGGGTGACCGTTGCCTGGTTCATGCCGCGGCCGGCGGCGTGGGCCTGCTGCTGTGCCAGATCGCCAAGCAGGCCGGCGCGTTCGTGATCGGGACGGTCTCTGCCGAGGAGAAGGCGCAGCTCGCCCACGCCGCCGGCGCCGACGAAACAATCATCTACACGCAGCAGGATTTTCTGGCCGAGGTCAAGCGGATCACCGGAGGAGCCGGGGTCAACGTAGTCTACGACTCGGTGGGCAAGGACACCTTCGACCGGAGTCTGGAAAGCCTGGCGCCGCTCGGCACCCTGGTCTCCTTCGGCCAATCCAGCGGTTTCCCGGCCCCGCTCGACATCCAACGGCTGGGCGGCATGAAGTCGGCGTTCGTCACGCGGCCGTCGGTATTCGCCTACATGCGAGAGCGGGCAAAGTATCTGGAATACGCGAACGCGGTGCTGGGGATGATCGCGGCCGGCCAGCTCGAGCTGCGCATCGAGCGCACCTACCCGTTGGCCCAGGCCGCCGCCGCGCAGATCGCGCTGGCGGAGCGGCGGACGAGCGGGAAGGTGTTGTTGATACCGTGAGGGAGTGTTTATGCAATATCGGACCTTCGGCAAACTGACCTGGCGACCTTTCGCGCTTGGCTTCGGCGCGATGCGGCTGCCGACTATCGGCGGCGATTCGGCGCAGATTGACGAGCCGGAAGCGACGCGTATGCTCCGCCACGCCATTGACCACGGCGTCAACTACGTGGACACCGCCTACCCCTATCACCGCGGCACGAGCGAGCCGTTCCTCGGCTGCGCTCTGGGGGACGGCTACCGCGAACGGGTCAAGCTGGCGACCAAGTTGCCGTGCTGGCTGGTCAAGGAGTCGGCCGATCTCGACCGCTACCTGAACGAGCAGTTGGCGCGGCTGCAAACGGGGACGATCGACTTCTACCTGCTGCACGCGCTCGACGCCGACCGGTGGCGCGCGATGCGCGAACTGGGCGTGTTGGCCTGGGCCGAGCGTGCGCTGGCCGACGGCCGGATCGGCCACCTGGGCTTTTCGTTTCACGACAAGTACGAGGCCTTTCAGGAGATCGTGGACGCCTACGACGGCTGGACCTTCTGCCAGATTCAGTACAACTACATGGACGAGCAAGAGCAGGCGGGCGTTCGGGGGTTGAAATATGCGGCCGATAAGGGGCTGGGGGTGGTTGTCATGGAGCCGCTGCGCGGCGGTCTGTTGGCCGGCAACACCCCGCAGCCCGTCCAGGCGATCTGGGACTCGGCGGCAGCGGCTCGGTCAGGAGACCGGCCACAGCGTCGCGTGCCGGCCGAGTGGGCTTTGCAATGGGTGTGGAACCAGCCCGAGGTCTCCCTGTTGCTCAGCGGCATGAACACGATGGAGCAGGTCACGCAGAACCTCGCCAGCGCCGAGCGCTCCGGGCCGGGCACGCTGAGCCTGGATGAGTTGGCGTTGATCGGCCGCGTGCGGGACGCGTACCGCGAGCTGTCGCCGATCCCCTGTACCAACTGTAAATACTGCCAACCCTGCCCCAATGGCGTCGTGATCCCACACGTCTTCGAGACCTACAACGAGGCGATCATGTACGGCAACCCTGCGCGCGGGCGCATGGCCTATCGCCAGTGGTTCAAGCCGGAGGAGAAAGCCGACCGGTGTCTGCGCTGCGGCGAGTGCGAGGCCCAGTGTCCGCAGCGAATCATGATCATGGACTGGCTGGAAAAAGCTGACAAATTCTTGACGACCGGATAGGAGACGATGGACGCGGCCCGATCAGCGCCGTCGGCGTCACAACGATTCGTACAACGCCAGCACGCGCGTCACCATGACGTCCTGATCGAATTCCGCCTCGACGCGCGCGCGGGCGGCTACACCCATCGCGGCCAGCCGGGGAGGATCGGCCAACAGCTCGCGGATGGCGGCCGCCAGCGCGGGAGGATCGCGCGGAGGGACGACGCGGCCGGTCACACCGTCCTGGTTGACGTAAGAAGTGCCGGTTCCCAGCTCCGTGCAGACAACGGGCACACCCGCGGCCATGGCCTCCACCTGCACCAGCCCAAATGCCTCGCTGGAATGGCTGGCGGGCAGCACGAATAGATCAGCCAGGTGGTAGAACGCCGGCAAGTCGGCATCGGACACTTCCCCCAGCCACGTGATCCGGTCGCCGACGCCGGTCGCCTGCGCCAGCGCCTGCCACTCCGCCGCCATCGGGCCGATGCCGACCACCAGCAGGTGGCCGGGCATCGCCGGCAAAGCGCGGATGAAGGTATCCAGCCCCTTGTAGTAGCGCAGACGCCCGACAAACAGGAGCACCGGGGTTGTGGGGGCGGCGAGGTAACGCGCCCGCATGGTCGCCATCTCTTCAGCCGCCGGTTGTGCTCGAAAACGGGCCAGCGGGATGCCGTAGGGGATCAGGTGGAGCCTGGTCTGGTGATCGGCCAGGTAGGCGCTGCCGCGCATGGGCGGGCTGCCGACGATGATGGCGTCTACGAACGCCAGAGCTCGCCGGAGCAGCGGCCGATAAAAGCGTAGGATGCCGGCCTGACGCACGATGTCGGAGTGGTAGCTGAGCACGGTCGCCTGCCCGCGACGCAGGAGCCACTGGCTGACCTCGCCGATGGGATAAGGAAAATGCAGGTGGACGGCATCGGGGCGCTGACGGGACAACTGCCACGCCAGGGCCGGACTCAGTGGGGTGGAAGCGACGGTCGCCAGCCGACCCGCGCGGATCACTGTCACGTCGTTTTCGACCGTGCGCGTGGTGCGCGAGCCGGTCGGGTTGGTCACCAGGACCGTCACCGCATGCCCGCGGCCGGCCTGGCCTTCGGCCAGCAGCTTGACGTGGTTTTCGATGCCACCCAGGATAGGCGGATAGTCTTTGTAGACGTGTAGGATGTTCATCCAATCACCTGCCGATAGATGGCCAGCGTCTGCTGCGCGGTCTGCGCCCAGGTGAACCGGCCAGCCTGCCGCAGACTCCGCTGGCGCATCTCCTCAGCCAGCGCCGCATTGCCCAGCACGCGGCCGATGGCCGCGGCCAGCGCGTCCATGTCGAGCGGATTAACCTGAATCGCCGCGTCGCCGGCCACTTCGGGCAGGCTGGAGACATTCGAGCAGATCACCGGCACAGCGCAGGCCATCGCCTCCAGCACCGGCAGCCCAAACCCCTCGTAGAGCGACGGAAAGACAAACAACGCCGCTCCGCCGTACAGCGCGGGCAAATCGTCCTCGGCCACCGGCCCCAGGAAATGGACCTTCTTTCTTAGGCCCAGCTCATCGGCCCTCTGCTTCGCCTCTGGATAGCGTCCATCCCATGCGCCGGCGATCACGAGGCTGGAAGCTGGAAGCTGGAAGCCGGAAACGGCGATATGCCAGGCTTCGATCAGGCGTACCAGGTTCTTATGTGGCTTATTGCTGCCCAGGTAAAGCACATACCGCTCAGGCAAGTTGTACTTTCGGCTGACTGCTGTCTCCTGCCCCCTGATCCCTGATCCCTGATCCCTGCCCCCTATTGGCGCAAACGCCGGATCGGCTGCCAGCGGCACGGCGACAATCTTCTCGGCTGGCGCGGCCATGTACTGCACGTAATCGGCGCGCGCGGCTGCGGAGATAGCTATGACGCGGTGTGCCGTGCGCAGCGCCAGGACGTTGGCCCAGCGCGCCAGCAGGCGCGCCCGACTGCTGCTCTGCTCCGGCATCAGCAATGGAATGAGATCATAAACAGTCAGAACGGTCGGCACACCCGGCAGATAGGGCATCAGAATATAGGCGCTGTGGTAGAGGACGGACGACGAACGACGACCGATAGCGAGTCGGCGCAGGAGGCGGGGGATGGCCCACTGCTGCTGAAGAGAGAAGGGGGACGCGGCTGCAGGGATGAGCTGCACTGACTTTGCTGGCGACAAGGAGAGCGGGTGCGTCGGATCGTAGAGCACGATCAGTTGCTCATCGGATGTCAACAGCGGTGCCAGGCTGCGCGCCAGGTTGGTCACGTAGCGGCCGATGCCGGGGAAGTGGGAGGTGGCAGTGCGGGCGTCGAGGATGAAGTGAGGCATGGGCGGGTTGCGTGGTGCGTGCTGCGTGGTGCGTGACCACCGTGGGCCACGTCAGGTCTCCAAATAGGTGCTCACGGCATCGGCAAAGGCATCGAAGTCGTCCAGGCGCGTCTTGAGGAGTTGATAGACCTTGCCGTCGTCAATCCTGGCGTAGTCGTGGACAATCAGGTTACGGAAGCGCGCAAAGTCCTGCAGGCCGATCAGCAGTAGGGCTGATACGACCTTCTCCTCGGCGAGCACCTTGAAAACGTCCTGGTTGTCGTGCGGAAAACGAAAGCCTTCCAAGGCGATCAGACGTCGGCCGATATCCAGGCACACTTCTACCGTTACTTGCAGACAGCGCTCTACCGAGCGGCGCAGCATCTTGGTCCCGGTGTAGAGCGCCAGGTTGGTGGCCTGGGATCGGTATTCGCGCAGTTCGTCTGCATACTCAGCCAGCAAGCGCAGCCGGCTGGTGATGGCGCTTCCTGCGTCCTCCAAGGCCCACCTCCTTGATCTTTTGTAGCAAATCGCGGGTCTGAAAGTCATACATCGGCTTCAGATCCGCATAGATTTGGCCGGCGCGCACTTCGTAGTCCACCCGCGCCCGCCGGTCGCTTTCGATGAGACGCCGGCCGTAGCGGAGCACCTGGTTCTGCAGAATGATCGGCGCCTCGTTCAGGATCACCACGTCCACTTCACGATCAGCGAAGCGCCGAAACTCGGCCATGAGCGCCAATCGGCGATCGGCCGCGCCGGTTGGGAGGATTTCGCCGTCGCAGACTACGCCGTCGGGAATCCGGTTGAGCAGCACGGCGATGTCTACGTCGGAATGCGCTGCAGCCCGCCCCTGGGCCATTGAGCCGAAGAGGTAGGCCGCGACGATGTCGGGCTGCGTCGCCAGGAATGCGACCAGCCCGGCCTCATCGAGTGTAGGCGGGTGCGTGTAGAGAGGCCGACCGTAGTCATCCAGGGCAGGCATGGTTCATCCTCCGGCCTTCATTATACGCCCGGTGTGCGAGGAGGGCAAGCGAGGCGAACTGGTGATTGTTTCCTGGAGCAGCCGGCGGTACACAGCCAGTGTTTTCATCGCCGTCTGCGCCCACGAAAATCGCGCTGCCTGGGCCAGTCCGCGCCGCGCCAGATCAGCGTGGAGGTCAGGATCGGCCAGGAGACGATGTAGCGCATCGGTAAGGGCGTCTACATCCAGCGGATCTACCAACAGCGCGGCGTCGCCGGCCACTTCGGGGAGCGAGGAAGTGTTCGAGCAGATCACCGGCGCGCCGCAGGCCATCGCCTCTAAGACCGGCAGACCGAACCCCTCGAACAGGCTGGGGAACGCGAAGACCTGGCTGCCCGCGTAGACCGCCGGCAGGTCGGCGTCGGGCACGTAGCCGGGGAAGATGACCGCCTGGCGCGCCGGCGAACGCTCCAGCGCGGCGAAAAAGTCGTCGTAGAGCCAGCCGCGCTTGCCGACGATCACCAGTGCATCGGTTAGCCCGGCCGCGTGGACCCGCTCGAACGCGGCCAGCAGGCGGATGAGGTTCTTGCGCGGCTCGATGGTACTGACGAAAAGCACGTAGCGGTCGGGCAGGCCGAAACGCGCCCGGACCGCGGTCACCGCCTCCGGCGGCTGCGGCCCGAAGCGCGGATCGGCCGCCTCCTGGATCACCGTGATCTTCTCCGGCGGCAGACGGTAGGCCGCGATCAGGTCGCGGCGGGTCTGCTCGGAAACGGCGATGACGTGCGTGGCCCGCCGGCAGAAGAGCGGCAGCGTCAGGTTCAGGTACCAGCGATTGAGCGGCTTGTGGTGCTGCGGCAGCCGGCGGAAAATCAGGTCGTGGACGGTGAGCACGGTAGGGACGCCCCGCAACGGCAGCAGCAGGTGCTCGGTCGCGTGGAACAATTCCGCGCCGGGGATCAGGCGATTGAAGCCGACGTGCGCCGCCTGCCCGGCCCACACCAGCATCCGCCACGGCTTGTAGCCCAGAGCAATGCTACGAGATGGGACGTCCTCCATCCCTACCAACGGCTCGACGCCCTGCTCGCGATTGTAGAAAAAAGCCAGGCGGTCGCCCAACAGGGGCCGCAGCTCGCGCGCCAGGCTTTCGGCATAGCGACCCAGTCCGGCGCGGCGGTGCACGGCGGCGGAAATGTCGAAGTAGATGGTCATGGATCGTCACCTCAAGGCAACGTCTCGCTCAGCTCGTATGGCCGACCCTGCGGGCTATCGTCGAACCATGGGTAGAAACGAACGGATGATAGGGAACTGGAAGACCCCCCCGAAGACTGCTCCCGCCGGATTAGCCTCATAGCTGCAATTCACAGGGTTGAGGCTAGGGTGGCAGCCACCGAAGGAACCATTCTGCACTTGGATAGTGATGATGTTGGTGCCCACGACCAGGAATGAAGTGATGTCGAAGGTAGCAAGCGCAGACTGAGCCTGACGGGCTTCGTATTCATTGGTTACACTCCCAACTGCGCCGACAGATACACCATTGACGAGCACTGTCGCGCTATCGTCCACCGCTATGGAAATGCTTGCCAGGGCTGGCCTCCGAGCGAGTAGAAATGCTTTTGAGAAGGAGAATTCCGCCAGGCCAGCCGGGGCCGTGACGGGAGTGATACCAGGAGCCCAGATCCAAGTCGCTCCGGGGAGGGTGGCTAGATTGGCTGACCAGCCCCAGGGAGCTGGGTATCCGAAAATCATCGCATCTGATGGGCAATTCACCGGTGAAGTGGAATTCGCGCAAACGCGCTGGGCGAACCCAACGAAAGTGCGATTCGGGTCAACAACGACCCAGGTTGGGTCAGAAACAAAGCGAACCGTCGGCATTGGCGCTTGGGCCTGTACGGCGGGCACTCCCAGCAGCCAGACCATTAGTACCAAGATTATTTGGAGACGACGCGGCGTCAGTCTCCTCTGATGACCAGCACGGGTGCAGAGATAGGAACGCAGGTAAGAAACTGTCATTTGCGCCTCCTGTGTCGAGAGAAAGTGGGAGTGAGCACTACTGCTGAGCGTCATCTTGACGCCATCAGCCAACTGCGCCAGAACCCAACACGACCTGATACACCTGCAGCGTCGCCCGCGCCGTTGCTTCCCAGGTGAAGCGCCCCGCCTGCGTCAGCCCCCTGGCGCACAGATCGGCCCGCAGCGCGGCGTCCGTGAGCGCGGCCTCGATAGCGGTCGTCAGCCCGGCAACGTCGCGCGGCGACACCAACAGGCCGGCATCCCCGACGACTTCCGGGAGGGACGAAGTGTTGCTCGCGACCACGGGTGTGCCGCAGGCCATGGCTTCCAGAGCCGGGAGTCCAAAGCCCTCATAGAGTGACGGAAATGCGAACACCTCAGCGGCCGTGTAGAGGGCCGGCAGGTCCGCATCGGCCACGTAGCCCAGGAGACGCACCCGGTCTTCCAGCCCCAGGTCGTGCAACTGACGGAAGAAAGCCTCCGAACGCCAACCTTTTTTGCCGGCAATGACCAGCCCGACGGTCTGGCCGCGATCGCGCAGGGCGCGGTAGGCCGCCAGGAGCGCCTCGTAATTTTTGCGCGGCTCGATCGTGCCCACGGCCAGGATAAACCGCTCCGGCAATCCATAGCGCTGTCGCACAGCCGCCGCCGCGTGGGGCGCGGCGGGGCAGAACTGGCGGCTCACGCCGCCGTAAATCACGCGGAATTTGCCCGCGTCCCCCGGGTAACGGCTGAGCGCATCCCGCCGGGTGGATTCCGAGATCACGATGACCGCACGGGCGGCGCGCAGAAATCGGGGCGCCATCAGGGTCAGATAGAGCCGGTTGAGCGTCGTGTGGGCCTGCTGGGCGGTCAGGTAGGTCAAATCGTAGAGGGTGAAGACGCCCGGAATGCGCTCCAGGTAGGGCAGCAGGTGATCGGCGCCGTGGAACAAGTCTACGCCGGGCAATAGGGCATCCTGGGGACGACGGAGCAGGTGCGCCAGCATGACGCGCAACCGCCACGGCTTATCGCCCCACGGCACGGGCAACCTGGGCAGGGCTGCCACAGCCGGATCAGGGCGCGCCTCGGCCGCGCGGTTGAAGAACGCGGTGTAGGTGTGCTCGGGTGCGAGCGCGGTCAACGCGACGGTCAACTCCCGGGTATAGCGGCCGATGCCGGCACGCTGATGGACCGCGGCAGAGAGATCGAGACAGATGTTCACGCAACGCTTCCTTCCCGCCCCATCGTTTCGCGTACGCCAAGAAGACACTGTTCGTACACGTGCAGTGTGCGTTGCGCCGTCGCCTCCCAGGTAAACTGCCGCGCGCGCGCCTGTCCCTGCGCCTGCAAACGGACGCGCAGATCGCAGTCCGTCAGCGTCCGCCGCAAAGCGGCCGCTAAAGCTGTGGAGTCGCCGGATGGGAACAACAGACCGGCATCGCCCACCACTTCCGGCAAACTGGCTGCATCCGACGAAATCACCGGCACGCCGCACGCCATCGCCTCCAGCGGAGGCAGGCCGAAGCCCTCGTAACGCGAGGGAAAGACAAAGACGTCAGCCAGGTTGAGCAGGCCGGGCAGGTCCTCGTCAGGCACGTAATCGGTGAAATGGACGCGGCGCTCCAGCCCCAGTTGCACCACCTGGCGGAACAACCCTTCGGTATACCAGCCGCGCTTGCCCGCGATCACCAGATCATGCGCAATCTCGCTCGCCAACGCGGCATAGGCATCAACCAGCATCTCCAGCCCCTTGCGCGGCTCCAGCGTGCCGACATAAAGGATGATCTGGGTGGGCAGCCCGTACTTCTGACGCAGGGCCGCCAACAAGGTGGCATCATGGATCGGGCGAAATGCGGGTTGGACGCCAAGCGGGATCACGGCGATCCGCTCCGCAGGGATCCTCATCAGCCGGACGATGTCCCGCCGCGTGTGCTCCGAGTCGGCAATCACCCGGCTGGCCCAGCGAACGCTCCACGGCAGCCAGCGGCTCCAGTAGAAGCGGGAGACGGGCGGCAGGTTTTGCGGGAAGAGCATTCCGATCAGGTCGTGGACGGTGAGCACCACCGGACAGGGCGTGCATCGCGGCGCGTCGAAGCCGGGGACGTGCAGTAGATCGGCATGGGCAGCATGGGCCTGGCGCGGCAGCACCCACTGCTGCCAGCGCAGGCGGCGATCCAGGCGCATGGTCGGGTCGTGGCCCCAATCAAGCTCGACATAGTCGTGTTGCGGGGCGATTTGGCGCAGCGCTGGCAGTAATTGTGTTGTGTAGATACCGATGCCGGTTTTACGCCCAAGAGTAGATTGGGTGTCCAGTGCAATTCTCATTGGCGTCCACTCTCGCTCAGCCGATGCCAGATGTCTAGAATCTGAGAAGCCAGGCGCTCAACGCTAAATAATTCTACTGCTCGAAGGTAGCCCTGTCTGCCGATGGCCGTGCACAAGTCAGGTTGGGAGGAATGCCTATGAATAATGGCGGCCAAAGCGGCAACATCGCCCTCGGGAAAGACAAGTCCGGCCTCGCCAATTACTTCGGGGATCGCGCCAGAATCCGAGCCAACCACCGCGACTTGGCACGCCATGGCTTCGACCATGACACGCCCGAATTGCTCTTTCCACTGGGGTGTGGTGCGCGAAGGCAGCACAAGCAAATCCATCAGGCTGATATAGTCGGGTACCCGGTCGTAGGCTACTCCGCCTACAAAGTGGCATTGTTCGCCGAGGCCCAATTGCGTTGCGAGCGTTTCGAGCGCTGCTTTCGCAGGCCCATCGCCAATCACAAGGATATGAATCCAGTCTGGAATCTGCGCCACGGCATGCAAGAGCAAATCAACCCCTTTTTCAGGCACCAGTCGGCCTACAAAGCCAACCACGAATCCGGTCAAATGGAGTTTTTTGCGCAGTTCGGGCGACGAGCGGCGATATACGTAGCGCGTGTCTAAGCCAAACAGCGGCATGACGCTGGTTCCGCCGCGATACCCTTGACATTGCAGTACATGGACGCCTTCTTGGTTGGCGCAGATGATGTGCTGCGCAGAATGCAGCGTAAACTGACTCACGAGCCGCACGGCGAGCTTGCGACGTCTTTGTATGTTCTGCCACGCGTACAGAATAAGCGGCGCATGTGGCGCTGATATCGTTCGTGTCAGTGCGACTTCAGCCGCCATGAGACTCTCTTGTTCGTGCTCGCAATGGATCAGGTGTGGTTTGAATTGAGCCATTTCGAACTTGGGCGGCCAGTGGATAGTCCGGTGTGGATCACCTAACCGGCCAATGGATCGGACGGGCACGACTTGAACCCGATATTCACGTTGCCCATCGGCAGAAGGATACAGGCCCGATGCCTTGCCATTGCCCGATTGAACGACGTGCAAAATCTCTAACCCTGGCGCGTTAGCCAGGATTTCGACTTTGCGGTGATGCGATGGCTGGGTGTAGCCGGAAAGATAGAGGATGCGCATCAGAACCTCAGCAGGTCACGGCCGCCAGCCACAGCGCGTCTGAGAGACCTTCTCGGCGACGGGAATGGTCCAGAAGCCCAGCCGCCGCGCCAGGCGAAAACGCGCCGATGCAGTATCCATGTCGCGCCGCGCCTCAAATATGCGCTGCGCCGCCATACGCAGGCCCGGCGAGCTATCGAACGAACCCAAGCCAAGCACCAACGGCACGACGTGTTGGTCGGAAATCGCCGTCATCCCGTGCCTCTCGATCGCCTCTAGCCCGCACATGGGATAATCGAGCAAGTACTGTGCCAGCCAGCGCACCGCGTACCACACCATGCAGTTGTAGCGAAGGGTGTGTAGTGCGCCCTGATTGCCGGTTGAAGTGCTGGCCCGGTGGATACGAAACAGTGTGCTTGAATGATTGCCAAAAACAAAACCGCCCTGAACCATCAACTGGATCAAGACCAACATGTCGAACGGGGGAAAATCCGACGGTCCCCAGAATATACGCTCGTGAAAAGCGGCCCGGCGGTAAACGCCGTGCAACGGCCCCGGCGTGTCAATGCCGAGAAAATTTACGGCCTGTTCCGGCGGGCAGTAGATAAGCGGCGTAGTCGTGTCGCTGATCCCCCGCGGGCGCAAGGCCCCGGCCGTGTCGTCTCCGAAGAACCGTGCAGGGCAGGCGTAATAGATTGCCTGGGGGTGGCTCGCCAGCGCGTCCAGCCCACTCTGTAGGTGTTCCGGCAGGTACAGGTCGTCGTCGGGCAGGGTCGCCACGAACTCGGTCTCCGCCTGCGCGATTGCGAGGCGAAAGTTCTCCTTCATGCCGACGTTGGCCGGCCGGCGGTGATAGTGGATGCGAGGATCGCCGAAGCAAGCCACGGCCTCGGCCGTGTTATCGGACGACGCGTTGTCGGAGATCAGAATCGCAAAATCCTGATAGGTTTGATCCAACACACTCTGAACCGCCTCGCACAGCAGGTCGGCGCGGTTATAAGTTGGAATAATAACCGTAACAAGCGGCTTACTCATGTCTCACACCTTGCTGACCGGCAAGAATCCGGTGGTAGAACTCCTCAAGTTGGCTAATCAGGGATGACCAGTTGAAGAAGGTCTCGGCGGTGCGACGAGCCGCCTGACCCATCTCATGTTGCAATTGTGAGTTTTCCAGAATTGCCCACACGGCCTGGAAAAACGCGCTATCTTCGGCCAACAAGCCCACACCGTATCGTTGGACAATTATTGCCACGTCGCCAATGGGACTGGCGACTGTAGGTCGGCCAGCGGCCATGTAGTCTAATAGCTTATTCGGTAACCGGCCGCGGTTAGCAGCGCGGTCGCACATGGGCAGGCACATCAAATTCGCGCAGCCCAAGTATACGCCCACCTGGTCGTCGGGCACAAAGCCGGTCTGCCACAACCGGTCGGCGATGCCGGTGGCCCGCGCCAGATCGGCTACGGCGGGATTCGCTGCGCCGATCACCATGAGCCAGACGTCGGGAAGCTGGCGCAGGGCCTCCATGACGATCGCCAGGTCGCCCTGGCCCATGCCGATGAAACCGACGATGCGGCGGTCAGGCGGAAGCCCCAGGCGGGCGCGCGCTTCGGCCAGGGGCATCGGCCGGATGCGATCGGTGGCTGCCCCGGTTGGGATGTAAGCCACGCGTTCCGGCCGGCACCCAACCGCGATCGCCCGCTGCTGGAGGACGGTGCTGATTGTCACGACGCCGTCGGCCCAGAGCTTGGACTTGACCTCCCACCCTGCCTCGAACCGGCGTACCGCCCCAAGCCCGCTGCCGGCCCGGTCGTTGATGCTGCCCTGACCGCCCCACCAATCGGCCCAATCGGCCACCAGGGCCGCGCCGCGCAGCCGGCCGGTGAATCCAGCAAAGCTGGCGTTGGGCTTGTGATCGAACATCTGGATGATGTCGTACCGGTGGGCCAGGGCGTGAGCCATGCGCAGCAGGATGTCCAAGGGCGCGTAGCCTTCGGCCGTGCCGCGGCGCGCCAGATTGGGCGCCTCGCATAGCCGGACGCCGCTGACCACCGACCAGGCCGGCGTCCAGCGGCGCTCGCGCGAGACCACAAAGAGCGTGACGTCGTGGCCGCGGCGGGCAAGTTGCTCGGCCATCGGCATGGCGCGGTAGAACGTGCCGCTGTAGCGGTAGTTATGGTTGAGGAACAGCAAACGCAGGCCCACGGCGGCTCCGACTACTCTGATTCCCGTTTCAGGCTCATATACACGTTTTCCATCTGGGCCACAGCCTTTTCCCAACTGTAGGTCTGCTGCACCTTGCGGTAGCCCGTCGCCCCCAGGCGGTCGCAAGCTGCCGGATCGCGCAATAGCCCGACGATGGCGGCAGCGATCGCCGCGGCGGTCTGCGCGACCAGCAGGCCATCTTGCCGGTCGGCAACCACCTCGCGTGCGATTGGGATGTCGGCGGCGATGACCGGCTTGCGGAAGCGCCACGCCTCCAGGTAAACCAGCCCCAGGCTCTCCTCCACCGAAGGCAGGCAGAAGATCGTACAGTCGGCCAGGGCCGCGTTCTTGTCCGCGGCATCAATCGTCGGCAGCTCGATGATGCGCGGATCGGTCACCGCAGCGAAGAAGGCTTCGGACTCGGCAGTGCGCGGGCCGGCGAAAACGAAACGCGCCTCCGGCGTCTGCTGCCACACGAGCTGGGCGGCTTCGGTAAGTTGCCGGTAGCCTTTGTAGGGCAGCTTTTGCCCCAGGAAGAGCACTACGGGGACGTTCCCCAAGCCATGCTTCTCCCGGAAGGCACCGGCTACGGCCGTCTCCTCTACCAGTGGCCCGCCGGGGATGACGTGGACGCGACCGGCCGCAGCGCCGCGCTCGATCAACCACGCGGCCTCGTACTCCGTCATGGCGATCACCGCGCCGGCCGCGCGATAGAGCCGTCGGAAACGCGAGCCGGCCCAGCCTCCACCTGTAATGTGGGGGAAAGGCGTCCAAACGAAGGGCAGCCCGGCGCGTTGGGCGGCGGCGCAGGCCATCTCCGATGAATACACCAGGCCGATGTGAATCGCATGCAGCAGATCGGGCCGAAACGCGCGAATCGCGGCGTCCAGGTGAGGTCGCAGGCTGCGGTCGAGAAGCCAGGCAAAGAGCGGCCGAAGTGGTCGCCAGCGGTCATATTTGCGGCCCAGGGATTGGAGAAGCGGCCGCCAGGCTCCCACCGGGCCGAGGCGCTCGACCGGGATCGCACCGTCCTGGTAGCAGCCGGGTTGCGCGTGGATGGCCGAGTAGATGAAGCTATCGCGATCGCTCGTGAACTGCGTGAGTACCTTGACCGCATGGCGCGCGCTCAGGCATTGCGCCAGCTCACGCGAAAGCGCCTGGGCGCCGCCGATGCTGGGCCAGTAGCGCGGGATGAAGTAGAGGATGCGCATAGTTAAACAATCGGTTGGCGGACGGCCACGTGGATCAAGGTCGCCATCCGCTGTAGAGCAGGCTGAGCTTCTCGGTCAGTGGAATCGCCCAGAAGCCAAGCCGGCGCGCCAAGCGAAAGCGCCCGGTGATGGCGTCGGCATCGGTTCGCACGTGAAAAACGCGCTGAGCCACATTGCGCAGAGGTGTTGGACTATCCCAAGAGCCTAGAGCCAACACCAACGGAACAACATGATGTTCTATTGACAAACCACGTAAACCATGTGTTTCGATGTCATCGAGCGTGCATATCCGCTGATCCAGCAAGAATTGAGCCAGCCAGCGCACACCATACCAGATCATACAGATGAGGCGCAGCCGCTTGCGGGCATCCGTGAGAACATAGGACGCGTTTTGCTCGTGGACGCGGAATTGCAGAAGCGCACGATTACTGAAGACAAAGCCGCCCTGCGTCATGAGTTGCGTCAACAACAAGAGATCGGCAGGTACATAATTTGGCGTACCCCAAAAAAGCCCACCGTGCAAGGCCTTTCGGCGGCAAACGATCATCGGCCCCGGGTTATCAATCCCTAGAAAATTCACAGCCTGCGATGGCGGAAAATAGAGCAGCGGAGTCTGCGTATCGGCCACAGCCCGCGGTCGAAGTTCCCCAGTATTCACTGCACCGAAAAATTGAGCTGGACAGGCGAAGTATGCCGCGTCAGGAAAGCGGTCTAGCGTTTCCACGGCGGTCTCTAATAGCTCCGGCCGGTACAGATCATCATCGGCAAGACAGGCGACTAATTCGGTTTTAGGGGCGATGAGAGCGTACTTATAGTTCGCTTGCATCCCGAGATTCGCGGGATGGCGATGGTACCGGATACGAGAGTCGCCGAATGAAGCCACGACCTGGGCCGTAGCATCTGTGGAGGCATTGTCGCAGACGAGCAGATCAAAGTCAGTGTAGGTTTGATCCAGGACACTACGGATTGATTCGCGCAACAAATGCGAGCGATTATAGGTCGTAATAGAAACAGTGACTTTGGGGGGCATAGATCGCCTATGAATGAGATGGCCTGAGGCGCGCGCTGGCCAGCCGGCGCAAGGCAAGCCAACCATGGCGCACCTCGAACGGTGTAACGATCCCGATCGCAACAAACGACAACATCAGCAGCAACATCAGCAGCAACTTGATAGCGATAGCGAACGTCCAGTGGAGCGGCGGAAGAAACAGGTTGAGCATCAGAAGGCCGAACTGGACAAACCATGCCGCGATCAGCTTGCCGACAGGATAAGGCAACGGCGCTCGATGACGCAACACGACATACAGCCAGATGGCGGGCACCGCGTAACCGATGACCGTAGCAACGGTAGCCCCCCATACACCGTAGCGGGGAATGAAGATAAAGTTTAGGATGATATTAGTCACCGCGCCAGCGACCATGGTTACACTGATCGCCCGAAATTGCTTATCGGCCATGGCGCTGATGTCCAACATGGTCGTAAAGACACTGAAGACGTGGACATATGCCAGAAAACCCACATAGGGTGTCGCAGGCAGGTAAGCCGGGCGTGCAACCACGAGCAAGATTTCCGGCGCGAACAGGCCGAGCGCCAGGGCAGCCGCCAGCGCGATGCCCGCCAGGTAACGCGACATGCTGGCGTAGCGGTGTTCGGCGTTCGGCTCGCGTTGCATGGCAAGCGCCAGGGGTGTCCAGGCGTTGAGGAACGGCACCATCGCCACATAGAGCAATGCAGCAACCTTGTTGGCGATGGCATAATATCCCAAGGCTTCCGTCGGTACGTAAAGGATCAGGAAGAAACGATCAATCACCTGCAAGGCCCACGCTGAGATCGTGGTGGGAAAAAGCGTTACACCTGACCGTAGAAGCGTACTCATCAGAGCGCGAGACGGTCTGCCGATCGCCTGCCGCATCCGCCACAGGGAAACCAGGCAAACGGCCACACCGGCAACGACAGGCGTGAGCACCATCCCGGTTGCGCCAAGGCGCAACACGATAATAAACAACACGTTGCCAACGACGGTTGCCGCGATCGTGGTGGCGCTGAACAACATACCCCAACGAACCCGGAGCATAGCCTGCCCAGCAGTCGTCAACACGCTGCCGCACACCCCAAAGGCGAGCGTGCCGCCGACTAATCGAAACAAATGGGTATAAGTCTGGCTGTGGAACGTGACCTCCCCGATCTGGGGTGCAAATAAGAAAAGAGCGACACCTAGTGGGATGCCGAAGGACAGGACAAGCGCCAGGGCGCTTCCGGTGAGCCGCTTCTGCCACGCCTCATCCGCACGGTCGTTGAAATGCGCCATGAGCGCCTGGGGAGCGGCCAGCAGCGCCACCGTGCCAAACATCGAGGCAAAACTCACCGCATAGTCGGCGATGCCATAATCGCTCGGCGCCAAGATACGCGTGATAATCGGCGTAAAAACAAACGATAGGAACGGTCCGGCCCATTGGATCGCACCGTAGCCGACGATCATTTTGGATAGGCGGCGAAGAGTTTCGCGCATGAGGAGTTTTCCGGCCGATCAGTTGACGGTCTGCAAATTCACATTGAAGAACTTCTGTGCGTAAGATTCGGCCGCTGCCCTGAAGGTCAATTGACCCTCTCGACTCGTGTAAACCGTCGTGTCGTCGCCGATATCTTGCTGAAAGATCGCCGTATCGCTGCCGATAGATACGCGATCTCCGATCTTACAGTCACCGATAATGGAGACTCTCGCACCCAGGCCCACGCCCTTTCCCAAAACCGGATACACATTACGGTGCGTACCGACGGTGCAGCCTTGAGAGACGACGAGAAAATCGGCATAAGTTGCCTTGCCCAGCACGGTACCGACCGTATGCGACAAGAAGAAAATGGCCGGCATTTGCGTATCATACATGCACTCAAAGGCATGGAGCGTTTTGTTGAGATAAAACAGCTTGTCCAATAACGGTTGAGGAGCGTTCGCTTGCCAGAGCGTATTCCCCAGGAACCAAACGAAGGCTGCATATTGATCAGAAAATAGATGATTGAAGCTTGCCTGGCCGTCGTTGAAGTATCGCTTGACCGCACTATGCTTGAAACAGAATTCGACGCGCTCAAGAGTCAGACTAACGGCCGCGATCTGCTCCTGCAGACGCATGGTGCGGCCGTCTGGGAAAAAGCAGTTGAGCTGATTCGAGACGTAATCCGCCAGATTACTCGGCGATAGGGACGTCATCATACGCGACCTCAAAGCCTGACCGGGGGTGTCTCGCGCCACCAGTCAATGGTCCGCGCCAGCCCAGTCTCCAAATCATATGCCGGCCGCCACCCTACTTCGTCGCGCAGCCGTCGCACGTCGGCCACCAGCAGCGGCGGCTCGTTGGCCGGCGTGGGTACGGCGCCCAATTGGATCAGGTCGGCCCGGCCGAGCTTCGCGGCGATCCTGTAGACTAGATCCCTGATGCTGATCGGTTGACCCGAGGCGACGTTGACCGGTCCGGACACGGCGCTGTTCAACAGCGCCACAAACGCGCCGGCCACGTCGCTCACGTGCAGGAAGTCCCGGACCTGGTCGCCGTGCGAGCAACGCGCCGGCTCTCTGCGTAACAGCGCCCGGATCACCGCTGCGACCAGTCTGGCGGGATGCTCGTGTGGGCCATATAAGAAGAAGATGCGTCCCCACGCCGCGCTCAATCCCACCTGGGCCGCGTACGCGCTGACCAGCGTCTGGAGCGCGTGTTTGCACGTCCCGTAGAGGGTTGCGGGTGCGAGCGGCGTGACCTGCTCCGAACAGAAACCGTAGCGCCAGTCATACTCGGCGCAGCTTCCGGCCATCACGACCCGCTGGCCGCCGTTCGCCGCGAACGCTTGCAGCAGCCCCAAGCTGGCCTGCACCCAGCGAAGGTTTTCCGGCGAGGTCCAATACTTGCCGGGCACGGCATACCAGGCGAAATGGAGCAGGTGCGACGGTCGGCTGGTCTCCACCAACTCGACCACCTGGTGAGGGTTCAGCAGATCGGTTTGATGCCACTGCACGCCTGGTGGATCGTTCAGCGCCGCGTCGATGCCCGCTGCGTGCACCTCGTAGCCGCTGGCAAGCAGGGGGAGCAGGCATTGCCGGCCGATGAAACCGGTTGCGCCAGTGAGCAGGACTCTGTTCATGCGTCAAAATCCGGGTAGCTGCGATCGCGCGGCGAGATGATCGTTACAGGCAGCGGCCAACGGATGCCGAAGGCCGGGTCGTTCCAGCGTGCGCCTCTGGCCGCTGCGGGGATGTAGAACTCCGACATCTGATAGAAGACTTCGGAGTGGTCTTTGAGGGTCTGAAAGCCGTGTGCGAATCCTTCGGGGATGTAGAGCATGCGGCGGTTCTGCTCGGTTAGCTCGACGGCCAGCCACTTTTTGGAGGTCGGCGAGGCGGGACGCAAGTCCACGATTACGTCGCAGATCGCGCCGTGGTTACAACTCACGATCTTAGCCTCTTCGTACGGCGCTGCCTGGTAGTGCAATCCACGGACGGTGCCAGCCAGGGTGTTGCCGGAGAGGTTACACTGGACCAGCCGGAGGTTTAGTCCGTGCGCGGCGAACTCGCGTTGGCACCAGGTGCGTGCGAAGAAGCCCCGTTCGTCTGCGCGCAGCTCCGGTTCGATGATGAATGCGCCTGGCAGTCGAGTTTCTGTAAAGATCATCAGATTATTCTCAAATCAGGAATCGGGACGATGAACCGGCCGCCACGTGCGCGATACGCCGCCTGTTGGGCGAGAATTTCGTCGGCGAGGTTCCAGGTGAGCAGCAGGACGTAGTCGGGCATGTCGGCCAGCAGCTTTTCCGGCGCGTAGATCGGCAGGTGGGTGCCGGGGGTGTAGAGGCCTTGTTTGACGGTGCTGCGGTCTACTACGTATTCCAGTGTTTCGCGGCCGATGCCGAAGTAGTTCAGCAAGGTGCTTCCTTTCGCCGATGCGCCATAGACCGCGATGCGCCGGCCCTGGCGTTTGAGTTCCTGCAGGAGTTCGAGCAGCCGGCTGCGCAGTTGTGCGATGCGGGCGCCGAACTCACGGTAGCAGGCGATCTGGTTCACGCCCCAGCCGGTCTCGGCAGCCAGCAGCGCGGTCACGGCCGGCCGCGCGGCGGCTCTCCCGTTTAGGCCGGCGCAGATGCGCAGCGAGCCGCCGTGCAGGGGGATGCGTTCGACGTCTACGATTTGCAGGCCGTGGCGGCGGAACAGGCGGTGGAGGGCTGTGAGCGAGTAGTAGCACAGGTGCTCGTGGTAGATTGTGTCGAATTCGGTGCCATCTAGCATTTCTTTGACGTAGGGTGTTTCGATTACGGCCAGGCCGTCATCTTTCAACAGGGTGGCGAAGCCGGCTACGAAGCTGTTGAGTTGTGCGACGTGCGCCAGGACGTTGTTGGCGTGGATGACGTCGGCCTGCCGGCCGGCCGTCCGAAGCTGCTGAGCTAATTCTGCTCCGAAGAATTCGCAGACCGTGGGGATGCCGCGCTGGGCGGCTATTTCGGCGATGTTGACGGCCGGTTCGATGCCCAGCACCGGTATGCCGGCCTGGCGGTAGTATTGCAGGAGGTAGCCGTCGTTGCTGGCGACTTCGACGACGAGGCTTTCCTGGCGCAGGCGGCGTTCGGTGATCAGCCGGCCGGCCAGTTGCTGTGCGCTTTGGAGCATGGTGTCGGAGAACGACGAGTAGTAGAGGTATGTCCGAAACAGCAGCTCGGGGGGGACGGTTTCGGTGATCTGCAGCAGGGTGCAGGCGGGGCAGAAGGCCAGGTCAAGGGGGTAGGTCGGTTCGGGCTGGGCAAGCTGGGCGGCTGTCAGGAGCGAGTTGGCCAGCGGCGTCCGGCCCAGCGAGAGGATCGGTGCGAGGTGTGACCCGCCGCACGCGCGGCAGGGCGGCAGGGGGTGGTTCATGGGGTTGCTCCGAGGAAGTCACGATACCAGGCGATGGTCCGGCGCAGCCCTGCGTCGAGCGTGAACAGCGGCGTCCAGCCCAATTTTTGCCGTGCTTTGGCCGCGCTGAGGTATTGGCGCTGAATTTCGTTTGACGCTTCGTTTTGCACGGCGGGTGTCAGGGTTGAATCCATGAGCGCCAGGATGCGGCTTGCGAGCTCGAGCACTGTGATTTGGATTTCGTTGGAGAAGTTGAACGCTTCGCCGCGCAGCTCGGGCTGGGCGGCTAATTTTTCGGCCAGCAGGGTGTAGGCGGCTGCGCCGTCTTCCACGTAGAAGTAGTCGCGCACCGATAGGCCGTCGGAGCGGATGATCGGTCGCTGGCCGCGCAGGATGGCGCGGATGGCGCCGGGGACGATGCGGTTCCAGTTGAGGTCGCCGCCGCCGTAGAGGTTGCCGCAGCGGGTGATGGCGACGGGCAGGTTGTAGGTGACGGCGTAGGCGTGGGCGATGAGGTCGGCGCACGCTTTGCTGACGTCGTAGGGATGGCGACCCTGGAGGGGGGTGTGTTCGTCGTAGGGCAGCGCCGGCTGGTCGCCATAGGCTTTGTCTGACGAGGCGACGATGATTTGTTGTACTTTGGGGCTGCGCCGGCACGCTTCGAGGAGCCGCCACGTGCCGGCGATGTTTGTTTCCAGTGTGGCGAGCGGGTTGCGGTTGGCGATGCCGACGATGGTTTGGGCGGCCAGGTGGATGACGGTGTCAATTTCGTATTCGCCCAGGGTGCGTTCGAGCAGCGCTTGGTCTTCTATCGGTCCGCGCACGATGCGCACTTGTTCGAGCAGGCCGCTGCGCACCAGTTCTGATTGCGGCACCCAATCGCGCACCAGGCAGACGACTTCGGCGCGCAGGTTGAGGAGGCGGCGCACGAGCCAGCCGCCCAGCAGGCCGGTGGCGCCGGTGATGAAGGTGGGGCGATCTTGCCAGAAGGGGGTTGTGTTGTTCATGCCCACGTTTTCCAGGGCGGGTTTCCGCTTTGCCAGAGGTTTTCCAGCAGTCGTTTTTCCCGCAAGGTGTCCATGCATTGCCAGTAGCGGTTGTGGCGATAGGCGGCCAGTTGACCGTCCGCGGCCAGCCGGTCGAGGGTGTGTGTTTCGAGGATGGTGGCGTCGCCGTGTAGGTAGTCGAATATGGCTGGTTCCAGGACCATGAAGCCGCCGTTGATCCAGCCTTCGCCGAGCTGCGGTTTTTCCGTGAAGCTGGCGACGCGGTCGCCGGCCAGGGTCAGTCCGCCGAAACGGGCCGGTGGGCGGACGGCTGTTACGGTTGCTGTGCGGCCCTGTGTCCGGTGGAAACGCAGGAGCTCGGCAATGTCCACGTCGCCGACGCCGTCGCCATAGGTGACCATGAAGGTTTCGTCCTGGAGCCACGGTTTGAGCCGTTGGATCCGGCCGCCGGTCATGGTGTTGAGGCCGGTTTCGATGAGGTGTACGAGCCAATCTGTGCGTTGGGCAGCGTGGAGCTGTATTGCGCCGGTCGCGAGGTTGACGGTGATGTTGTCGTCGAGCGTCTGGTATTCCAGGAAGTAGCGTTTGATGACTGCGCTTTTGTAGCCCAGGGCGATGATGAATTCTTTGTGTCCGTGGTGGGCGTAGTGTTGCATGATGTGCCAGAGGATGGGCCGGCCGCCGATTTCGACCATTGGTTTGGGGATGATTTCGGTTTCTTCGGCCAGTCGGGTACCGAGGCCGCCGGCCAGGATGACGGTTTTCACAGGAGGGCCTCCTCGTGATTTTTGCTACGCTGCCGCGATCGCCGCCACTACTGCGGCTTGCAGCTCTTCGGTCAGCTCCGGGTAAATCGGCAGCGCCAGGGTTTCGGCGGCCGCGGCTTCGCTGTGCGGGAAGTCGCCGGGCCGGTAGCCCCAGCCGGCGAAGCATTCTTGCAGGTGCAGCGGCAGGGGGTAGTAGATCTCGTGGCCGATCTGGCGGGCTTTGAGTTGGGTGATGACTGCGTCGCGGCGGCTGGTGCGGATGACGAACTGGTTGTAGACGTGGCGGCCGAAGCCGGCGTCGAAGGGCGGGACGACGGATTGCGGGTTGCGGGTTGCGGGTTGCGTCAGGCCTGCTTCTGCGAACAGGCGCCGGTAGCGGTCGGCGTTGCGCTGGCGGCCGGCGGTCCAACTGTCCAGGTATTTGAGCTTGATGCGCAGGACGGCTGCTTGCAGCGCGTCCAGCCGGAAATTGCCGCCGATGTATTTGTGGTAATATTTCGGGTTCATGCCGTGGTTGCGCAGCCATTTTGCTTTTTCGGCCAGGGCGGGATCGTTGGTCGTGACCATGCCGCCGTCGCCGAAGCCGCCCAGGTTTTTGGAGGGGAAGAAGCTGAAGCAGCCGAAGTGGCCGATGGAGCCGGCGCGCCGGCCGTGATATTCGGCTCCGATGGCCTGCGCTGCGTCCTCGATGACGATGAGGTTGTGCCGGGCTGCGATGGCGATGATGGGGTCCATGTCGGCCATTTGGCCGTAGAGGTGGACCGGAAGGATGGCTTTTGTTTGTCCGGTGATTGCGGCTTCGATGCCTGCGGGGTCGAGATTGAACGTGAGCGGGTCAATGTCCACGAACACGGCCTGCGCGCCCAGGCGGGCGATGCAGCCGGCCGTGGCAAAGAAGGAGTAGGGCGTGGTGATGACTTCGTCGCCGGGGCCAACGTCAATTGCCATCATTGCGGCTGTCAGCGCATCAGTACCCGACGACATGCCGATGCCGAATCGGCATTGGGAATAGGCCGCGACCTCGCGCTCCAGGGCCTCGACCTCCGGCCCCAGGATGAAGTATTGCGAATCGGCCACGCGATCGATAGCGGCGCGGATCTCCTCGCGGATGGGCGCATACTGCGCCTTCAGGTCGAGCAACGGGACGGAACGGAGAGTAGATTCAGGCATGTTATTCCTTCGCTTCTTCGATCAGCGCGCGCAGCCGCGCGGCCACCATTTCGATGGCGACCTCATTGAAGCCGCCCTCGGGGATGATCACGTCGGCGTAACGCTTGCTCGGCTCGGCAAACTCCAGGTGCATGGGCCGCACGGTGCGCAAGTATTGGTTGATGACCGACTCGGCCGACCGGCCGCGCTCGCTGATGTCGCGCTGTAAACGGCGGATCAGGCGGATGTCGGCGTCGGTGTCCACGAAGATCTTCACGTTCATCAGATCGCGCAGCCGTTTATCCGCAAAGATCAGGATGCCTTCCACCAGGATTACCGGCTGGGGATCTACGTGGCGGGTCTCCGCGACGCGGCTGTGGGTCTTGAAGTCGTAGACGGGAATTTCGACGGCCCGTCCCGCCTGCAGCTCCTGCAGATGGACGATCAGCAGGTCGTTGTCCAGCGAGTCGGGATGGTCGAAGTTGAGTTGGCCGCGCTCGGCCGGCGGCAGGTCGCTCACGTCGCGGTAGTACGCGTCGTGCGGCACATAGGCCACGCGGTCGAAGCCGACACGCTCCAGGATCCTCCGGGCAACGGTCGTTTTGCCCGAGCCGGTGCCGCCCGCAACGCCCATGGTGATGGTTTTCATTCTGGTGTCAGTCCTTTTCCGCAGTCATACGATCCTCTCGACACTGCCATTGTAGGAGAAAGCGGGGGGGATGTCAAGGACGTGCCACCAGCGCACCCGCAAGAGCCAAGAGCGCGCCCGCGATCACCACCGGCAGCCCCGGCAGATACGCCATGCCCAGGAGGACGTAGTAGTCGCGGCGCAGGGTCAACGTCGCGTCATCTATAGCCACCACGGCCTCGTCTTCGACCAACTGGCTGAACACCGGCGTCGCGGCGTCGCCCCGGTATGCTTCGACCAGGAACACCGGCCGGCCGATCCCCTTCTCCGGCAGCGCCTCGTAGCTGACGGCTCGGAAGGTCAGGTTGCGCGCCGGCAGGCCGAAGCCCTGCTCGGTTTGGTTCTGGCGGAAGAGGAGGTGGATGGCCGAGCCGGCCTCGCCGCCCGTCTCCAGCGTTTGCAGCGATAGGGTTTGGCCCTCGCCGTCCCGCGCGGCCACCGCTAGGGCTGGGCCGGTGGCGCGCTGGAAGAGCCATAGGTTGCCCCAGCGCCCCGGCCAGCGCGGCCCGGTGTTGATCTGCTGCGCGGCGCCGTCAGGCATGACCAGCGTCACCGCGGACGCGGCATCCCGTTCCGCGGCGCTGACTCCATCCAGCCGGAGTTGCAGCCCGCGACTGGACGCGGCGGAGGGCGTCACGCTGCTGCCGGGGGCCAGGGCCACGTCGGCCGCACGCCAGCCCGCCACGTCGTTGACCCACAGGCCCAGCAGCGCGATCAGCAGGCCCAGCCAGGCCAACGGCCATCCGAACGCGGCAAAGGGGCGGCGCTCGCCGGCCGGCCGGCCGCGCCAGACCTGCCTCGCCTGTCCGATCCCCGTGGCAAGGCTCAGGAGCAGGTTGAAGGCCAGCAGCGCCACCGCCACGCGGAGGATCAAGCCATCGAGCGCCACGAAGACGCCCAACGTGCGCAGGACGACGCCCAGGCTGCCGTAGCGAGCCGCAGTTTCGGCCAACCAACTTTCGGCTGCGACGCGATCCAGCCCGGGCGGCTGTTGGGGGAAGATAAGCGCGACCGCCAGCATGACGCCGGTCAGCGTCAACAGGGCCAAAGTGACCCGCGGGGCGCCGGCGATGCGCCAGGCGCGGTCGAGAACGTCGGGACGGTGGTCGCGGTCGGAAGGCATAGGCGGTTGGAAGCTGGAAACTGGAAACCGGAAGCTGGAAACCGGAAGCCGACCAGTTTCCAGCTTCCAGTAACCAGTTTTCGGTAAACAAAAGCCCCAACCGGTCGGGTCGGGGCCACAGATGGAGCCACCCGTCGGAATTGAACCGACAACCTAGCGCTTACGAAGCGCTTGCTCTGCCGATTGAGCTAGGGTGGCGCATGACCGGGGTAATGTGCCGCCGATCAAGACAGATTATAGCAAAGGACAACAGGAAAAGCAAAAAGCAGAGATCAGGGATCAGGGGGCAGGAGTCAGGAGTCAGGAGTCAGGGGGCAGGAGTCAGCAGGTTCGTGGCAGCAACCTCCAATCTCCAATCACTAACCTCTAACCTCCAATCTGCAATCTGCAATCCCCAATCCCCAATCCCCAATCCCCAATCCCCAATCCCCAATCCCCTACCCCGTCACTCGCGTCACATACTCGCCCGTCCGTGTGTCAATCCGAACCCCGTCGCCGGTGGTGACGAAGAGCGGCACGTGCGCCATGTAGCCGGTGCTGAGCGTGGCCGGTTTGGTGGCGTTGGTCGCGGTGTCGCCCGCAAAGCCGGGGTCGGTCTGGGTGACCTCCACGTCTACCGTGGTGGGCAGCTCGATGTTGATCGGCTCGCCTTCCCAGCTTTCCAGCTCGAGCAGGGTGTTGTCCACCAGGTAGTTGACCGCGTCGCCCAGCATCTTGGCGCTGATCGCCGGCTGCTCGTGCGTCTCGGTGTCCATAAAGTAGTAGAGATCGCCGTCGTTGTAAAGGTATTGCACCGTGGCGTGATCCAGGCGCACGTCGTTGGCGCGGCTGCCCGACGGGTAGGTCTTTTCCATCGTGCCGCCACTGCGCAGATTGCGCACCTTCACGCGGATGGTCGCATTGCCGCGGCCGCCCTTGACGTGTTGGTACTCCATCACGCGCCACAGCTCGCCATCTTCGAGAATAGTCGCCCCCTTGCGGAGGTCTTGTACACCGATCATAGTTCGTCCTTCTCCTATCAATCATAAGACTTCCGCAGTCGTGAAGACGGCGGAAGTCTTTCTCACTGCTATGATAGCGCGGCGCGGCGGGGCTGTCAAATTCACGCCCCATCCACCCACCGTTGCGCCGCGGCCGGCATTCAATCCGCCGGACCGATTTGACACCCATCTGTCGCTATCCTATAATGCCCGTAGTTTATCAAATTGAGAGTGGTGAGGGGAAAAAGCGATGCCTGAGACTATCCGGAGCAGCGACGTGCTGGCCCGTTGGACCGACATCGCGGCCGCGTTGCGGGCCGGCAAACACGAGTTCATGATCGGCGACGGCCGGCAGGTCGAGGCGGTGATCGTGAGCCCGACCTGGTATCGCCGCCTGGTCGCATTGACCAAGCGGGAAGAGCGTCGCCGCCGCGCATTGGCCTTGCCGTTGGCGGCCGCAACGTTTCAGGCGGACTGGGATGCCGGTTTCACCAGCCTGGAACGCATCAGCGCGAAATTCGTTGGCCTGACGGATGACGACCTGGATGCGCTGTTTAGCGAAGTGCTTGCCGAGACATGCGGAGTAGAACCAGCGTGACGGGGCCGGCCGGCGTGCTCATCGTCGTCTTCGATACCAACGCCTTGCTGCCGTTGCTCGTCGGCGCGACGCAACGCGCCCAAACGTTACGTCAGCTTTGGCGAGCACGACGCTTTGAGTTGTATATCACGCCGCAGAGCCTCGTCGAGGTCATGCGGGTGCTGACCTATCCCAAAGTGCGGCACAACTTTCAACTCACCGACGCGGACGCCGATGAGGCCATCGGAACATTCAAAGGCCGTGCCCGCGTGCTGCCTGGCTTGTACGAGGGCGTGACGGCTGTCCGTGACGACTCGTCCGACAACGTCTTCCTGGCCGCAACCTTGGAAGCCGGTGCAGACTACCTTGTTACCCAGGATCCCCACTTGCAGAGCCTCAAATACTACCACGGCACCCAGATTATCTCGCTGGCGCAGTTCGTCCGACTATTCGTGTCGGCATGAGTGCGCGGCCTGTTCTGCGGCATAACTTCTTCCAGGTCTCAACACACGATGGCCTCACGCCCCATCCACCCACCGTTGCGCCGCAGCCGGCAGGTTCATCAGCGGCCCCTTGTGGACCGTGCATTCGGGCAGCGAATCCAGGAAAAGCTGGCCGTAGCCCTTCGATTGCACCCGCTTGTCCAGCACCACCACCACGCCCCGGTCGGTCTTGCTGCGGATGAGCCGGCCGAAGCCCTGGCGGAACCGCAAGATGGCGTCGGGCACGGAGTAGTTGTAGAACGCGTCGTCGAAGGTCTCTCTGCGCGCGGCCACGATGGGATCGCTGGGCACCGCAAAGGGCAGCCGCACCAGCACCAGCGCGCTCAGCGCGGGGCCGACCACGTCCACCCCCTCCCAAAAGCTGCGCGTGCCCAGCAGGATCGTCCGCGCGCCGGCCTTGAACGATTCCAGCAGTTGATGGCGCGACGCGCCGCCCCCCTGGCTCAACACCTCGATCCCCGCCTGGCGCAGCGCGGGCAGGATCGCATCGCGCGTGCGGCGCAACTGCGCATACGACGTGAAGAGCGCCAGGGTCCGGCCGCCCAGCGCCTTGGTCAGCCCGATCAACGTCTGCTCGACCGCGGTCTGATACGTGGGCGCGTTCGGCTCCGGCAGGTCGCTGGGCAGATAGAGCAGCGTACTCTCCTTGTAATCGAACGGCGAGCCGACGGCCACGGTGTCGGCCTCCTGCGCGTAGAGGCGGTCGCGCAGATACTCGAAGCTGCCCGCGGTGCGCAGCGTGGCCGAGGTCAGGATCACCGTGTCGTTGTGGAACAGGATATGCTCCTGCACCAGCGGGCCGACGTGCAACGGCGCCGAGCGCAGCGTCACCCGGCGCGACGGGCCGTTTTCCTTGGCGATCTCGACCCAGTAGACCCCGTTCGCCGCCGGCCGAGCGACCCACGCCTCCATCTGTTCGTACAGCTCGGTCAGCCGGCGCTCGGCGGTCGCCAGGTCTTCCATCATGCCGTCCAGCCCCGGCAGCTCGTGACCCGCGTCCTGCAGGTCTTTCAGCCCCGCGGCCAGCGTCCCCAGCCGCCCAAGCGCCTGCTGCCAGGTGAGCGCCAGATTCTCCCACGAGACCTCGATCTCCACCCACACCGGCTGGGCGCGCGTGGCCGCGGTGATGCGGATGCGCGCGTCGTACTCACTGTTGTCGGCCTGCGGTTGGAGGGTCGCCAGCGCGTCGTTCAGCACCTCCCAGAAATTCTCCAGCCGGCCGTGCACCGCCTCGACGTCCCCTTGCAGGCGGATGATGGGGTCGCGCACGACGCCGAACAGCTTGTCGGAGAGGTGGGCGCGCAGGCTGGATTGGATCTCGGCCAGCAGGCCGGCCGGTTGCGCCGGTCGGGCGCTTGCACGCGGGCCGCCGCGTCCGCCCCGGCCCGCGCCGCCCTCCTGGCCCTGCCGGCCGCCGCCGCGCGGATAGAGCGCGGTGAAGAGTTGGGCGAGCAGACCGCTGTCCGCGCGGAAGCTGAGCTGGTCGGTGACTGCATCTTCCAGGTGATGCGCCTCGTCAATGATCAGATGATGATATTCCGGCAGCACGCGGTAGTCAGTGGCCGCGTCGGCCATCAACAGGGCGTGGTTGACCACCACGACGTGCGCCGCGTCGGCCTGCTTGCGCGCCCGGAAGAAGAAACAACGGCCGCCCACGTCGCGCTGGCAGCGGTCGAGGGTGCAGCCCTCGTTGTCCGCCGCCACCTGGCTCCAGACGAAGCGGTCGGAGGGGAGCGGCAGGGAAAGCTCGCCCTGGTCGCCGGTCTGCGTTGTGGGCAGCCAGGCCAGGATGCGCGCGATGCCCCGCAGCTCGTCGTGGCTCAGGTGGGTGCGACCCTTCAAGCTGGCGAAGCGTCGCGGGCACAGGTAGTTGCTGCGCCCCTTAAGCAAGGCGGCCCGGAACGGCGTCTCCTTGCCCCACGCGCCGGCCAGGATGCGCTGGAGATCGGGCAGGTCTTTTTTGTAGAGCTGATCCTGCAGGTTGATGGTGTTCGTGCTGACCACGACGCGCGTGCCGTTCTGCGTCGCGTAGGCGATGGCGGGCAGTAAATACGCGAGGGATTTCCCGGTGCCGGTGCCCGCCTCAGCCAGCAAGTGATGGCTGTGGTTGAACGCCCCCGCGACGGCCTCCAGCATGGCGACCTGGGGCAGCCGGAACTCGTAGCCGGGGAACGCCCGGCCGACCGCGCCGTCCGGCTTCAACATCGCGGCCAGGCCGGCCACGTCCACCGGCGTTGGATTCTCGACGGCCGCCAGCGGCTCGGCCAACCGCACGGGCTGGAAGAGGGGGCTGCCGGGCGCGAGCTGATCGAGGGGAATCTCCTCCGTGGCCCCGCGGATGACCCCGGCTGCGGTCAGCGCCTCGTCGAACAGTTGCGCCGCGGGCCAATCGCTGCCGTGCGCCAGCCGGACGATCTCCATGAGCACGGGCCGGGGCAGCCGCGCCGCCTGTTCACAGAGCCGCAGGAACAGATGGCCGGTCGTGGTGGCGTCGTCGGCCGCGCGATGTTGGCCGGGGATGGACAGGGCGAAGCGGCCGGCCAGCGCGCGCAGGCTGTAGCCCGGCAGGTTGGGCAGCAGAATCGTCGCCAGCTCCCAGGTGTCCAGTCCGACGTTGTCGTTCAGCAATCCACGCGCGCGCACGAAGCCCAGGTCGAAGCTGACGCTGTGGCCGACGACCGGCAGGCTGCCGACGAAGCGCATGAGCGGGCCGGCCACCTGGTCGAAGCGCGGCTGGCCGAGCACGTCCTCGTTGCTGATGCCGGTGAGCTGTTGGATCTCATAGGGAATCGGCCGGCCGGGGTTGACCAGCGTCGTCAGGCGGTCAACCGGCTCGTCATCGCGGAACTTGATCGCGCCGACTTCGATGATCGCGTCGCGGTCGGGGTTCAGACCGGTGGTTTCCAGGTCTAGGGCAACAAAGGTACGGGGCACGTGATGATCCGTTTCTTGAGCTGCCTGTATCCTCTCAATTTGTAGGGGCACGGCCTTGCGCCTGCCCGCCCTTGGCGACCGCAAGGGTGCGCCCCTACCCGGGATGACTGACAGGTGACAGCATGAGGCCATTATACACCAGGAAAGCGCAGCGCAGAAACGGACGAGGGTTTGTGGCTGGTGTCCTTACGGCGCACCCGGCAGCAACTCGAGTTCGTCAGCCAGGGGAAAAAGTCTGCCCCGCAGGTGGGGCAGACTCCGTAACTGCGCGCCAACTTCAGTATCTGGTTATGCTGCGTGATGAGTTGGCGCTCGGCGACCGCCCGCTCCCACACGCACCACAGCGCGGCCGCTCCGCCGCTTGCGCAGCTTTGAGATCAGCCGCGGCACTGGCCAGCGCCGCATCCTGCAGCATCCGCACCCGCATCTTCCCCAAGCGCTCGTCGAGCGCCCCTTCGATCTCCCGCAGCGTCGCCTTAGGATCAATACGGTACAGATAAGGCAGCAGAGGCGGCTCCCACGCCGCCGGGCATGGGAGCCCGGCCTGCTAACTGAACCGTATTGGCCTTAGGATGCTGCAAACGCCACTCCTTCATACCACTCAACACTGCCTCGGCTAACTCATCCCAATGGCTGGCAAAATCAGTCTGCATCATGTCCCTCCTCCCTTGACTTTTCCCCTATTCCACCAGACCCCTGTCACCCGAGTGCAAAACTCTGTACCGCACCCTAGTTCTAATGGGTGATTGACACACGGACGTTTGTGTGCTAGGCTTATCATGTCATGTTCGAAGGCGTCGGCGCTGGTGGTCCGGGGCAGCAAGCAAGCCCGGGAAGCGCATCGCCGGGCGATTGATCATCGGCAGCAGATGTTGGGCAGTCGCCATGAGTCTTGGCGAAGGAGAATCATGCGTATTGGGACACGCCATCACGAGCGGGGCAGCAGTCTGGTCGAGGCGGCCCTGGTCCTGCCCCTGCTGCTTATCATGATGGCTCTCGTGGCCGACCTGGGCCGCGCGTTCTTCGTTTCCATAGCGGTGATCGACGCTGCACGTGAGGGCGCGCGCTACGGAGTGACCAGCCAAAACAGCACTGAGATGTGCGCCCGGGCCCTGGCAGAGGCACAATATCAGCCTCTACCTATGACTCTGACCTGTGTCGCCGATCCTGGCCACGGCTCGGGTACGCCGGTGAGGGTGACGGTGTCATGCAATGTTCCTCTGATGATGGGAAGTCTGGTGGGAAGGTCATCCCTCCCTATCAGCTACGCGGCGGCTTTCCGAATCCGCTGAGGATGCCTGCAATGCTGAACTGGCTTCGTTGCGAGCGCGGCCAAGAGTTGCTCGAATATGCCTTGTTTCTGCCTGTGCTGTTGGCGCTGATATTGGGCATCGTGCAACTCGCGTTGGTCATTCTTTCCTACAACACCATCGGAGATGCTGCACGCCAGGGCGCGCGCTTTGGCGTGATCTCGGACAACGCTGACTATCCGGACAGGATCAAAGCGGTGGTATATCAAGTCACCGACGCCGCAGGGATGAATCGGGCGGATCTGACCTTCGTCTTGCCCTTCAAGCAAGCTGACAACCAGACGATCCGGGTCGACGTAACGTATAACATGCTTCTGATCGTCCCGATTTCCGTCGTCCCGATTTCCAGCTCAGGGCGCATTCCCTTGCGCGCCGTCTCCACGAAGCTGCTCGAGGTCCGGTAGCCGGCGCGGCCAGACGTGCTGGGCAGGAGGTCATTGATGTCCAAGAGTGATAAGGAACGCGGGTCAGTTCTGCTTACGGTCGCCG